>DASRFA010000047.1:0-88796 GCA_035651755.1 Binatia bacterium
TGCATCCGCTCCGCCACGTACCTCATGCCGCTTGGACGAGAAATGTGGGCGGAACTTCAGAGACGCTACACTAGAGAGTGCCGCCAGTCAGTTGCGCTTTCATGCCGCAGATACCGAGCCCGTATTGCAGTTGCCTGCGGAGCCGACCGAACCGGCGCACGACGACGATGGGGGCCAAACGCGCCATCGGCGACGACCGAAGCGTCCGAGGTAAGTCGACAGGTCGTTGCTCAAGGAGCGCGTTAGACCGCTGAGGGTAGTGAAGGCGGGCGTTGTCTTCTTCCGTGCCATCGGTGCTGCCTAGTGAGTGCGGAGACTGGATTGCGTTGACCGCACCTGCCCGCGTCCAGAACGCCTATTATCTCGTTGGCGTATCGGCATTGCGCAAAGATCCCGGCTGGCTCATTGACCCTAGTTCAGGGCAGCACCATGATCGCCGGCCGTCTGGGTGTCGGGCCCACGTCAACAACCGCCGAAAGTTTCGCCCGGCGTGTGCGAGTCAGTGTGCGAACTCAGCGGAATTGCCCAAATCTGAGTGCATCTGACCGAACTATCGGAACTCGAAAACTGAGTCAGATCGAAACGTTAACGTACCAGGCGAAACAACCCGCAGAGATTCGAAGTCTGTCGCTCTATCCAACTGAGCTACGGGCGCGTACGAGAATCCGTACCACACGCGGCTCGACGGCACACCGTTCCGCCAGTGGACGGAACGAGCGAGGCCCCGGACGTCGGTCGGATCCCGCTCAGCGACGGTCGAGCGTGACGTCGCTCACGAAACCACCTGAACGATGGCCTTGATACGGTCCGGCGTCGCGGAGCTCGCGTCCGAAATGATCTTGGCCCGGAATCTTCACAATGCCCGAAGACGGTGAGGTGATCCGAACGGCGCTTCGCGAGTCCACGATGCGGAGCTCGCCGACGAGATGGCCCTCGTCTTGGTTTCGAGGATCAGCGTCCGCTCGCCACCCGGTTGTGACGTCGCACCTCTCCCTTCGGCGCCGAAGTCGTGGTTCGCCGCGCCTCACATGGAGCGATGACACCGATCGGTCTCGCCTGGACGAATGACGGCCCTCGACGAGCCTCGCTGCCGGCGCCGGACCCGACCGTCAACCTGCGACGAGCCCGTCCCCATAGGTAGTCGCCCGCGTCCATCGCGAGCGGGACCACGCGCCGCTGCGTCCGGTTACGACGGGACGTCCGCTACGACGACCTCGAGTTCACCGCGACCCAATGCCGGATCGCTCGGGCGGTCGCAGCCTCTTCCTTCAGGTCCCCGACTGCATCCTCGCGGCGATCGAAGGATCGGAGGCTTTCCAAGGAGCTGTCCTGCTCCTCGCCGCTGAGGATCCGCAAGGCGACCGCCAATGCATCCTTTCCGAGCCTGCTCAGGAGCTTTTCGCGCTCGGCGTCGTCGAGCATCGGACGCTTTGCCAGATACGAGAGGATCGAGGCCTCATACGGGGAGAATGACTTCATCCGCATCCTTCATACCACCTGCGCCGAGCCAGGAACACCCTAATCCGTATCGACGAACACGACGCCCGACAGGACCGGGAAGCCCGCGACACCGCCATCGTCGCGGCCGTCCGCGGTCCACTCGGTCGCCCGCTCCTCCGTGAGGCTGATCACTGCCGCGTCCTTGTCCGGCGGGAGCTCGATCTCCTCGGCCGGGCCGCTGCGTGCGTCTCGCCACATCGCAATGACGCGCGACCTGGATACTCCCGACCCCGCACGGCTCAGCTCGCTCATGCCGATGCTCGTCACCGTCAGCACCGAAGAGCCGGGATCGTCGGCGAGGACGCTCGCATAGCGGCTCGGCCAGCGGTTGCCGAGCTGCGGTCCGTCCATGAGAAGCGCGATGACGAGGTTCGGTCCGATCGCCCGCACGAGGTTCGAGATCGGCTCTTGGCGCGCGAGGTCCTCGCAGATGAGCACGCAGAACGCGAGCCACGGGTAGCAGACGTTGATGGTCACCTCGCGGCGATGAATCCGGATGTCTTCCCACCATTGTACGTTGGGGTCGAGCCGCCCGCCGAGCGAGTATTGACGGAGCTGCGACCGATCCAGCCGCCACGGATGATGCTTGTCCTGCTCGTAGGCTACGCCCATTCCGCCGGCGACCGGGCTGGAGACCGAGACGTAGTTGCGTCCCGGGCCCTCGCCCGACGCCTGTCGTCGGACGCCGCAAACCAGCAGCGCGCCTTCCTGAGCCGCCACCTTCGCGACTTGCCGATACTCCATCTCGTCGAGAGACAGCTCGGGAAAGATGACTCCGTCGATCTCGCCGACGAGTGATCGCGCGTTGTCGATCAGACGCTGCAAGTGCTTGGCGGGCTCTCCCCCGCTCGAGGGTGGGTCGAAGCAGAAGCACGCGCGACCCGCGTCGGGACGCGACGCCACGCCGAAAGAGGTCGGCGTGACGCGATTCGGCCACGGCACGAGGAGGATGTTCAGCTTGTGGCTCGCACTCCCTTTGAACGCCGGCCAGAACGACCACTTGGGTATGACGTCTCCCGTCGGACACAGAGCAACGTGGTGGGTCATCGATCGCAGCGTCAGGCCGGTCTGGGGCGTGTGCATCTTGGGCAGCACACGGGCGCGCGAAGGGTGGATGCCGCGGCACAGCGTCGCGCTGCCGAAATCGTGCTCGCTATCGAGGAGCGCGCTGTAGGCCTCGCTTTCGAATGCATCCATCCGGCGATGAGTCGCGGGCACGCCTGCGCCTGCACACGCACAGTCGGAGGCCGCGAGGAGCCCGAGCACCGCCCGACAGAGCGGCGGCTCGTCTCGGATCGCAGACAGCGGTCGGTCGGAGGCCGCGAGGACGGCGTCCCACCATTCGATGAGCTGCGACGGGACCGCGGCGCCGCACTTCGCCCAATCCTCCCCGACCGTCTCAACCGTCTTCACCCAAGAGGCGCGCTCTTTCGGCAAGCAGCCGAGACCGGCGGCATAGGCACCCGATTCGCGCAGGAGGGAGGCGATCAGCGCAAACGTGTCGGGCGGCCATGACGGCAACCGCCGCGCCTTCCAAAGCTCTGGTGCGAGATACTGCAGGTATTCCGCGATCGTCGTGTCCGTCGGGGCAGCGCTGGTGCTAGGACGTGGATCGCTGCTCGGCGAGCCGCCGTTCGGCGGAGCGGGATTTGCCGGGTCGGCGTGGAACGTCTCGCTCATGCCCGTCGGATCTCGTCGGCGAAGCGGCCCGCGACCGCGGCGAATCCGCGCTTCGTCGGATGGAGCTCGTTCGCCCACCAGGTCTTGTACGAGGGTCCATTCGACAGCGTGGACCGAAGGTCGATGTAATGGACGTGCTCGAAGCCGGGCGTCGCCGCGACGTCGTTCAGCATCGCGTTGAAGCGATCGATCAGCTTCCCAGCGATGCGCGTCGTCTCGTCGAGATCCTGGAACCCTTTCGTTCGGAAGCCGGGCTCGAGCCACGGACCGGGAAGCGGACCCCAGCCGCCGGCGAAGCCCCGACCGTCGGGAACGGGACGATCGTAGCCGTGGATGAGAATCGGGAGCGCGGCGCCTACCCGCTCGCGGCAGAGCTTCGTCACGGCGGCGATGATCGTGACGTACGCATTCCGAATCCGATGTTCCACGATTCCGCGGACTACGTCCTCGTTCAACCCGGGAGCCGGCGAGCTCGCGTGATCCAGTAGCATGGCGAACTCGTCGCCGGCGACGTCGTTTCCACCGCCGGACAGAAGGATCGCGGTGGGCACGACCGATTGACGAAGCAGCTTCTCGATCGTGCGCGCGAACTCCTCCAGCTGGCCCCCGCTGTACGCCATGTCCTCGACGCGGTCACCTTTGTGCGCGACCGACTCCACGTCGTAGCCGTGCTCGTCCTCGAGCATCCGTAGGACGTCGTGCCAGGGGTAGTCGAACCACGAGTCCCCCTCGGCGACGAGGACCCCGGTTCGCTGTGGTCCGCCGGCGGCGCGCACGAGCCGCGATGCGACTTCGACGACCCGGGGACGCGGCGGTGCGGCACGCTGGAGAGCCCGCGCCCGGCGGCGGAGCGACGCCGTCCGGAACCGCAGCACCTCGGCCGCCAGAGCTTCGCCGGCGGACTTTGCCCGTCGCGTCGTACGGTCCGAGGAGGCCGCACGCTTCGAGCGCCGCTTCGCCTTCCGAGCTGCCATGGTCGTCCTCGCGCGCGCCGCTTCAGCCGGCGGCGGGGATGCGGCCGGCCCACCAGGTGCTGCGCGTCACCGACTCCCCTTGGCACCCGGCGTCGGGACAGACCGTCGAAACATAGCAGTCTCCCTTCGCGACGAAATCCTGCTCACCGCGGACGAGGATGCCTTCCACCACCTTCGTGCGTTGATCGAAGACCGGCGAGCCGGAGTTACCGCCGTACGTGTCGAGATTCGCGACGAAGAACGCGCGCCGGCGATTCTCGCGAACCCGCGCACCGCCGGCGAGCTTCGACGGCAGTCCACTCGGGTGACCGATCACGAACACTCGCCGATCGTCGGAGATCTTGCCCGCGTCCCGCACCCGCAGCGGAGCGCGCCCGACCACCGGCCGATCCAGCCGCACGAGCGCCCAGTCCGGCCCCGAATCGGCCTCCTCGCGCCCGAGGAGCGCGGCACCTCGATACACGTCGGCCGCATGGAACTCGGTACGCGCGCGGTCGCGGTTCAGCATGCGAAACCCGAACACGAACCACGTCCGGCGCGCGGCCTTCGTGCTTCGCACGCAATGTCCCGCGGTGGCGATCACGTCGGGAGCGACGAGAAATCCGGTACAAAAGCATCCGAGCGGCTGCGCGGCGAACGTCTCGCCGGCGCATAGATCGTATTCCTCCTGGTAGGACGTCGTCGCGAGGCGAAACCGGCCGTCGCTCGTCCGTCGCAGCTTGCCGTGTTCGACCAGCGCGGCGACGCTATCCGCGAGTCCCCTCAGCTCGGCTGACGTCACCTCGAAAAGGTCCTTTCGGCCGTCCGTTCCGTAGATCGCGCGTTGCCGCCGTCGGAGCGTCTGGACCAGCTTCTCGGTCGAAACGCGCGCAAACGCGCCGGCCGCGCGCGTCTCGAGCGCACGCCCGGATCCGGACTTCGTTCCGCCACGCGCACGCCGGTCGAGCTCGGCGCGCAGAGCGGCCAGCTCGCCGCAGCAACAGCCTCGCCTCGTCTGCGCCATACGCTCCTCCGCTATCCGAGGACAGACGTGATCCAGGCCTGGTAGCGATCGACGCGCGTGTAGATTCCCCCGTCGCCGCAGATCGTCGTGCCCGCGTCCGTACCACGCGACGTTACCCCAGCGAGGAGCCACGTCCCCCGATCGGCCACGTAAAGCGGGCCTCCGCTATCGCCGCGGCACGTGTCGCGATTCAGGAACGGCTTGCCCGCGACGATTTCGTTCCCGACGTGGCAACCGTAGACCGTGCCATCCTTGCGCCCGTTCACCTTCCCCTTGCACGCCACGGACACGATCGGCACGTCGACCTGGAGCTTGCGCCCGTAGCCCACCGTGCCGGCGAGATCGGTCGTGCCGAATCCGACGGCGCGGGCGTCCTTCGCGCCGTCTATCATTTCGCCCGATGCGAGGTGCCGCGGCTTCACCCCGGAGACCGGCTTCTCGAGGATGAGCAGCATGAGATCGTTCGCGTACTTGCCCGTCCACCCCGGATGCCGAACGTGTCGGCTCACGCGGTACTCGCGTCCTCGTCCGTCGACGTCGTTTCCCACGAAGATGCGGGTATGCAGCTTCTTGCAGTGACCGGCCGTCAGCACCGCGTCCGGCGCGATCAGCGTGCCGGTGCAGCCCCACTCGTCGTCGTCGCCGACCGCGACGCAGTCCGCGAACTCCTTCCCCGCGACCACCGAGCCGCCGATGATGCGGGCGTTTCGCTTCGTCTTGCGCGCGAGCTCCCGGACGTTGGCGAGATATCTCGGGTCGTCCATCAGCCGTGGGCCCCGTGGCTTCTTCTCCTTTGGCCGCAAGCCGAGCGAGCGAGCATTCGCGCCGCCTAGAGCCACCGGCATGGCGGCGAGCACGTGGCTTCGGAGCACCTCGACGTAGCCGCGATCGCTCGAGGCCTTTTCCGCCCGAGCGATGCCCTCCTTCACGAGCGCGTGCCGTCGAGCATCCGCAGAAGATCGTTCCGGCATGGTCCGTTCCTTTTCGGTCAGTCACACGGACTGGATGGCGCGCATGACGTCCACGAGGCCGTGTCCTTGGAAGTACGGCGCACGATGCAGGTCGGTCGCGGTCGAAACGAAGATGCGCTTCACGTCTTCGGGGCGACCGATGAATTCACGCCGGATCGAGAGAAACGCCGCGATGACTCCGGACACGTGCGGGGCCGCCATGCTCGTGCCGCTGTCCTCGCGGTAGTAAGCGACCGCTGAGATGCCGTTCTGCCCGCCCGGTCGGCGACCACCGCTCACGGCCCTGCGCTGGGCCGAATCGCACGAGATGATCTTCTCACCCGGCGCGAGCACATCGGGCTTCATGCGGCCGTCGCCGGTGGGCCCCTTGGACGAGAAATACGACACGCCGTAGACGTGCGGCATCTCGCGGTGCGTCGAGCCCACCGTGATCGCGAGATCCGCGTTGCCCGGATCGTTGATCGTCAAATCCATGCCGGCGGCGACCCGGCTCACGTCAGCGGTGGGGCTTTCGACGAAGCCGTAGCCGGAGTTGCCGGCGGCGACCACGACGACGACACCCGACTTCACCAGGCGATCGACCTCGACGCAGAGCGGGCTTTGCCCGCATGCGAACCATTCCGGCTCGAAGTCGTAGCCGACGCTCAAGTTCACCCCGTGCACGAACATGCGACGGCCGTACCCGTTCAGCTGCTGGATGTACTCGAGGGCGGCGATGATCCCGCTCGCGCGGCCGGTCGCATCGTCTCGTCCCTCGCGATCCAGGACCTTGAGGCTCAAGAGCTTCGCGCGCGGCGCCATCCCCGCGATCGCACGCAACCGTGTGGTCGACTCGACGGGCTCTCCGCGCTCGTCGCGATGTCGCGTGGTCGCCAGGATACGGCCACCGCTCGTTTCGCCGCCGATGATGCCGGCGACGTGCGTGCCGTGACCGAACTCGTCGACGAGCGGAGCGTTTCGCGCCGACGTGAAATCGCGATGGCGGAGCGGCTCGGGAAGGACGAGGTTTTTGTGCTTCTTGAAGTGCGGGTGGGTGCCATCGATGCCCGAATCGATCACCGCCCAGACGATGCCGTCGCCGAACGCGGCGAACGCATTGTGGGCGGCGTCCGCTTTTACGGTGCTCACCGATCGGTTGATGAGCCGCTTGAGCTTGAAGTCGGGCCAGATGTGGTAGATCGCGCGCTGCGAGCGCTCGGCATTCCCCTCGGCGGAATCCGTGCGAACAAGCTGGCGGATCGCTTCCGCGTCGAGCGACGCGAACACGTACTGCGCGCTGTCGACCTGAGGAGCCGCATCCTCCCACCGCACCGATTTCCGGGCCGCTACGATGCCCTCGATCATCTCGCGGACGCGTTTCCGTGCACGGTCTCGCCCGCCCTCGTAGTCGAGGTTCAGGTCGATGGTGACGGCGAAGATCTCGTCCTGCCGCTTGGGGTCGTTGAGCTTCTGCAGGAGCGGGATCGCGATGACGGTCCGATCCAGGACCTTCGGCAGGAACCCCTTCTTCGCATCGCCCCCGTTCGGATCCGCGGGCAAGGGGCTCCGGGGCGTCGTCGGGCCGCGCGCCTTCGGAGGTGTCGCCCTGCGGGTCTTCGTCGTGCGGCGCTTCACCATCGTGCGGCGGCTCTCGAACTGCCGCTAGACACTACGACACGCCGGCAACCGTCGTCAACAATTTTGTACGGACGCGCCGGCCCGCGGCAGCGCAAACTGCCGGGTCGAGCGGTCGGCGGTCCCCAGCTACCAGCGCCGGATCGGCCCGCTGTCGACGTGCACGAACCCGTCCCACGGGTAGTAGCCCACCCCGCCCGCCTGCATCGCCAGCGCGACCGCGCGCACCTGGCGCAGGTCGCGACCGGGGAGCGACACGTCGATCGCCTTCCCCACGATGTGGAAGCTGTGCTCCGCGACGCGCGCTCCTGCGCGCCGGTATGCCTCGTTCGTCTCCGGCGACCGGTAGCCCGAGAAGACGGTGTACGTCGAGCGGCTCCCGAGGGCGGCGCGGATCTCGTAGAGCTGGTTCAGGACGTCGGGGTCGATCGGGCAGATCTCGTCGTTGTGGTAGTCGCGCAGCAGGTGATTGATGGCGCGCAGGTTGCCGTCCTCGTAGCGGCCGTCGACGTAGTAGTCGAAATCGCCGCTCTCGCCGGTATGGACGTTGTACAGCGACAGCGTCCTGCACCCGGCCGTCTCGCCGCGCGACGAGAGGATCGCCGGAGCGCGATCCGGCGCGACCACGTCGGCGCGCGCAGCGCCGGCCGGGGCGTCCGTGGACGCCGCGTGGACCCGGCCGCGCCGGGAGCCGCGCGCCATGCGCGCCGCGCCCCGCCTCGAGCGCCCGGAAGCCGCACGCGCGGCGCTCTTTCCCCCTTGCGTCCCGGAGGCCGCCCCGCCGGTGACGCGATGCCCCGAACCGGTTTTGCCGGCGGAGCGTGACGCGAGCTTTTTCGTGGCGAACGCGATCTGCGGCGCGATCAGAAGGCCCAGGATTCCCCCGCCCACTTTGACGAACCAACGGCGGCTTGCGGTAGGCGCAGCTGTGGCGACGAGAACACGTTCTGCCATTCCCCCTCCCTGGGTCGGAGTGACTGGCCGACGACAGCTCCCACGACATCCCCCCGGAGTGTGTCGTCGTCGGCGATGGCGGGGGTCCTTTAGCCGAACTGCCTCTTTGCGTCTACCCTCGTCGAAGCATTTTTCGAGAAATCTGCCGTTTCACGCGTAAGATTTCCGCCCTCGGCCCGTCTCGGGACCGCAGCGCGCACGGCGTCGGCGGGCTCGGAGAGGGAGCCTTCGCGCGGTCGTCGCGTCAAGCAACGGGCCTCGCCGCGCGCGGCCCGCGTGCGGGCCCGAGGGCCGCCGCCCGGTCAGGGAGCTGCGTCGCCGACGGGCGCTGGCGCTGCCGACGGCTCGCCGGACGAGCGCGGAGCGGCCGGGGCCTCGCCGTCCCCGACCGCGAGGTCAGGCGAGGTGCGCGGTGGCGGCGGAGGGCGGCGGACCGACCGCGGCTTGTCCCAGCGCGCGAGCAGCTCCGCGTCGCGACCGTACACGTCGTCGCGGAACTGGAGCTCCCCCGCGTCGTCCACCCATGCGGTGCGATACACGATGTGCACCGGGATCGGCGTGCCGACGTCGACCGTCTTCGTCTGCCAGGTGGCGAGCATGCTCTCGCGGCGGTCGTCGTTCCACTCGGGCGCCTCGCGCAGCACCGCGTCCGCGAGCGCGGGCGCATTGCCGACACGGACGCAGCCGTGGCTGAGGCGACGGTCGGGACCGCGGAACTTGTTCTTGTTCGGCGTATCGTGCAGGTACACGCCGAACGGGTTCGGCATGTTGAACTTGACGCGCCCGAGCGGGTTCTTCGGGCCGGGCGCCTGCCGGAGCCGGATCGGGCCGACGATCGAGACGCCCGCGCCGCCCGCGTCGTCCGCGGTGCCGCCCGCGGACGCGAGCTTGACGCCGCCGCGCACGGCGATTCCTTCGCGCGCGAAGAACGATCGGTCCGCGCGCGCCTTCGGCAGCAGCTCCTCCTTTGCGATCTTCGGCGGGACGTTCCACGGCGGATTGAAGACGAGCTCGGTCAGGTCGGCGCTGAACTCGGGCGTCTGCCACGTCTGCTTGCCGACGATGACCGGCATCTGGACCTCGACGCCCGTCCGATCCCGCAGCTCCAGCTGTTGGTCCGGAATGTTGATCTCGACGTAGCGCTCGCCGAGGTCCTCGGGCAGCCAGCGCGTCCGCTCGAGCGCGATCTCGAGCTGGCGGATGCGTTCGTCGACCGGGACGTCGAGCGCGGCCCAGGTCCGCTCGCCGACGACGCCGTCCGCACCCAGGCCGTGGCGCGCCTGGAAGCGCTTGACCGCCTTCACGAGCTCCGGGTCGTAGACGTTCGGCTTCTTCGCCCCCGCGGCGACGTCGCCGCTCGCCACGAGGCGGGAGCGGAGCGCACGCACGGTCGGGTCGACCGCGCCGGGCGTCAGCTTCCCGAGGACGCCCGGCGTGGGCCAGCCGCCCTTCGCCGCGATCGCCCGGTAGTGGGCGAGCGCGCTCTTGAGCGCCGCGTACTGCGCGCTCCTGGGAGCGAGCGACGCGAGGTAGGCCCGCACGTCGGGGACGGCCGTCGCCTCGAGGACGAAGACCGTCGGGTCGACGTCGGCGGGCGCGAGGCCGATCTCCTTCGTCGGCCGAGTCGGCCGGTAGGCCCCCGTCCGGACGTGCACGGCGTAGCGCATGACCGCATCGCTCAGGAGGAGCTCGAGCTCGGCGCGCGTGCGCTCGTCGGCGGCCGTCAGCCGACCCTCGATCGCGCTCGTGTGATAGGTCGCCGGATTGAGGCCGTCGTCGCGGGCGTGCCGCAGAACGTCGAGAGCGGCCTCGATGCGGTCGGGAGAGCCGCCGTCGACCCACTGCGGCGTGAAGGCGCGCGGCCCGTAGAGATCGCGGAGCGACGGGCCGTCGAGGCGCTCCCCTCCGACCTCGGGAGCATCCGACCCGACCAGGATCGAGGCGATGGCGGAGGGCAGGCCCGGTCCCGGAGCCGGCGTCGGAGGCGGTGCCGGCGCGGCGGCAGGCGGCGGCACGGCATCGGAAGGCGCCGCCTCGAGACCGGCCGCGGCGGGGTCTCGGATCTCGGCGTACGCCGCCCGCGCGACCGCATACGGCCCGGCACCGCTGGCGAGCGCCAGCGCCACTGCGAGCGCGACCGGCCTTCGAACGGGCACCGTGCGGCCCCACCCCCACGCACCCACGGAAAACAGCATACACGGCTTCATCGGCGGCCAAATAGCTTCGAGTGAGGACGCCGGCTTCCTGCGGGCGACCCGCTCCTCGCTCGACCCGCTGCTCGCGACGTCGCGCGGCGCGGCTCTGCGCGCGCGGTGCCGGTCGGCCGCGATTGACTCGCGCCCGAGCCGAAACTAGTCACACTACCCGTCCGCCTTTGCAACCCGACCGACCCACCTTCGGAGGCGAAAAACCATGTCGTTAGTTGACGGAAGAGTCGCGATCGTCACGGGTGCAGGCCGCGGCCTCGGCCGGGAAGAGGCGCTCGCGCTCGCCGCGGAGGGCGCGCGCGTCGTCGTGAACGACGTCGGCGCTTCGCTCGCGGGCGAAGGCGAGGATCGTAGCCCGGCCGCGGAGGTCGTCGACGAGATCGGGAAGGCCGGCGGACAGGCGGTCGCCTGCTACGAGGACATCGCCACCTGGGACGGCGCCGGACGCGCGATCGCGCTCGCGTACGACACCTGGGGCAAGCTCGACGTCGTCGTGAACAACGCCGGCGTGCTCCGCGACCGCATGAGCTTCAACATGAGCGAGGACGAGTTCGACCTCGTCATGAAGGTCCATTGCAAGGGCCACTTCGCGATGACTCGCCACGCGTGCGCGCGCTGGCGCGAGGCCGCGAAGCAGTCGGGCTCGGTGTACGGGCGCGTCGTCAACACGGCGTCCGAGGCGGGGCTCATCGGCTCCGCCGGCAACAGCAACTACGCAATGGCGAAGGCGGCGATCGCCGCGCTCACGATCTCGATCGCGCGCGAGATGGGGAAGTACGGCGTCACGTCGAACTTCATCGCGCCGCGCGCCCGCACGCGCATGACGCTCTCGATGCCGAACCACGCGATGTTCGACGAGCCCGAGGGCGGCGGGTTCGACGTCTTCCACCCCGCGTGGCCGGCGCAGCTCGTCGTCTTCCTCGCGAGCGAGGCGGCCGGCGACGTGAACGGCCAGGGCTTCATCGTCTGGGGCGGCGAGATCCAGCTCGTGAAGGGCTGGCACACGGTCGGCCAGATCGCGAAGCCGGGCGCAGCGCTCACCGCGCAGGACCTCATCGCGCGGAAGGACGATCTCTTCTCCGGCCAGCCGCGCCAGCCGACCTTCGGCTGAGTCGCCCGAGCGGAACGAAGCTCAGCCGAGGCGGTTCAGCGCGAACCGGAAGATCCCGTCGCGCGCGACGCTCGGCAACACCGTCGACAGCGCAACCGTCGCCTTCGCGTCGAACGGCACGTTGATCTCGTGCGGCGGGCTCGCTGCGAGCGCGGCCCGCACGATCCCCTCCCCGACCGGCTCGGGCGGCGAGCCGCGCTTCGAGAACTGGTCGAAGAGCCGCTCCACGGAGCCGTACCGCCCGGCGTACGGCGACGACTCGCGGAACGCCGTCGTCCCGTCGCGCGCGACCTCCTGGAACTCCGTCCGGATCGCCCCCGGCCGCACCAGGATGCAGTGGATTCCGAAGTCGCGGACCTCGAGCCGGAGCGCCGCGGTGAGGGACTCGAGCGCCGCTTTCGACGCGCAGTACGCGCCGCCGAACGGCATGGGCACGACGCCCGCCGGCGACGACACGTTCACGATCCGGCCCGACCGCCGCGCCCGCATCCCGGGCAGGACGGCCTGGATCGCGCGTACCGCGCCGAAGACGTTCACCTCGAACTGGTAGCGGAGCTTCTCGACCGACACGTCCTCGACCGCTCCCATCTGGCCGAAGCCCGCGTTGTTCACGAGCAGGTCGATCCGTGCGCCGTCGCTCTCGATGCGCGCCATCGCCGCGCGCATGGACTCGTCGCTCGTGACGTCGAGCGCGATCGGTCGGATGCCGGCCGCCTCGCGCGCGAGCTCCTCGAGCGGCCCCGAGCGCCGGGCCGCCGCATAGACCGTCACGCCCTGGCGCGCGAGGATCCGCGCGGTCGCCTGCCCGATGCCCGCGGACGCGCCCGTGACGAGCGCGTACCCGATGTCGGCCTGAGCCATCGTGCACCCCCTTCCGGACGACGTTGCGGCAACCGGCCCGCAGCGTCAATCGCCGGCCCGTGCGGTACGGGCACGGATCAGCGGCGGACGGCCCAGGTCGTCGTGCCGTCCGGAGCGTCCTTGAGATCGATTCCGGCCGCGACGAGGTCGCCGCGGATGCGGTCGGCGGTCTTGAAGTCCCGCGCGCGGCGTGCGGCGTTGCGCTCGTCGATGAGGCGGCGGATCTCGTCCTCGGAGAGGCCGGCGGCGGCGGCGCGCTCCTCGCGCCAGCTCGCGAGCGTCGTCGCCGGGTCCTGCTGCAAGAGGCCGAGGATCCCGCCGGCCTCGCGAATCGCTGTGGCGACTGCCGCGGCCTCGCCCTCCCGTCCGGAGTCGACGAGGCGGTTCGCGGCGCGGACTGCGTCGTGGAGCGCGGCGAGGGCGCGCGGAGTGTTGAAGTCGTCGGCGAGCGCGGCGCGGAGCTCGTCGCGGCAGGCAGCGGCATCGGCCGGCGCTGCGGAGCCCGCCCCGCCCGACGGCGTCGCGGCGCCGGCGGCCGGGATGCGGGCGAGCGTCGCGTACATGCGGACGAGCGTCCGCTGGGCCTCCGCGACCGCATCCTCGGAGAAGTCGAGCGGGCTCCGGTAGTGCGTCTGCAGGAGCAGCAGGCGGAGCGCCTCGAGCGGATAGCGCTCCATCGCCTCGCGCACCGTGATGAAGTTTCCGAGCGACTTCGACATCTTCTCCGCGTTGATGCGGAGGAACGCGACGTGCACCCAGTGACGCACGAACGGCGTGCCGGCAGCGGCCTCCGACTGCGCGAGCTCGTTCTCGTGGTGCGGGAAGATGAGGTCCTCGCCGCCGCCGTGCAGGTCGAAGGGCTGTCCCAGGTACTTGACGCTCATGGCAGAGCACTCGATGTGCCAGCCGGGGCGGCCGAGCCCGAACGGGCTCTCCCACGTCGGCTCGCCGGGCTTCGCGCCCTTCCAGAGCGCGAAGTCGGCGGGGTTCCGCTTGTGCTCGCCGACCTCGACCCGCGCGCCCGCCAGCATCTCGTCGAGCCGGCGGTGCGAGAGCTTGCCGTAGGCGTCGTACGCGCGGACGTCGAAGTAGACGTCGCCGTCGGCGCGGTACGCGATGCCGCGGCGCTCGAGGGTCGAGATGAGCTCGATCATCTCCGGCACGTGCTCGGTCGCGCGCGGCTCGACGTCCGGGACTCGCGGGCAGAGCGCGTTCATGTCCTGCTGGAAGGCGGCGGCCATGCGAGCGCCGAGCTCGGCGGCACTGGTTCCGGAGGCATTCGCTCGCTCGATGATGCGATCGTCGATGTCGGTGATGTTCCGGACGTACGTGACGCGGAGGCCGCTCCACTCGAGGAAGCGCGCGAGCGCGTCGAACAGAACGTAGCAGCGCGCGTGGCCGATGTGCGCGAGGTCGTACACGGTGACCCCGCACACGTACATGCGGACGTGCCCCGGCTCGCGCGTGACGAGGGGCTCCACGCGCCTCGTCAGCGTGTTGTAGAGGGCGATCGGCGCGTCGGGCATCCCGGCTGAGCTACCACGCCGCTCCGGCGCCGGCGAGCCGCGACCGCCGCACGGCGACGACGTGCCCTACTCCTCCGATTCGCGCAGCTTCGCGAGGACCGAGTAGTCCTCGATGGTCGTCGTGTCGCCGATCGTCTCCTTGCCGGCGGCGATGTCGCGCAGGAGGCGGCGCATGATCTTTCCGCTCCGCGTCTTGGGGAGCGCGTCGGTGAAGCGGATGTCGTCGGGCTTCGCGAAGGCGCCGATCTCCTTCGCGACGTGCTCGCGGAGCTCCACCTTCAGCTTGTCGTCGGCCTTCGTCCCGCCCTCGAGCGTGACGAATGCCGCCAGCGCTTGTCCCTTCACGGCGTCCGGGCGATCGACCACAGCGGCCTCGGCCACCACGCGGTGGGAGACGAGCGCGCTCTCGACCTCCATGGTCCCGAGCCGGTGGCCCGCGACGTTCACGACGTCGTCGATGCGGCCCATGACCCAGAAGTACCCGTCGTCGTCGCGACGGGCGCCGTCGCCCGTGAAGTAGTTTCCCGGGATGTCGTTCCAGTATTGCTTGACGTAGCGGTCCGGGTCGCCGTGGATCGTGCGCAGCATGCCGGGCCAGGGCTTCCGGACGACGAGAAGCCCGCCCTGGTTCTTGCCGACGCTCTTTCCCTCGCGGTCCACGACGTCGGGGTGGATTCCCGGGAGCGGAAGCGTCCCGGAGCCCGGCTTCGTCGGCGTCGCGCCCGGGAGCGGCGAGATCATGATGCCGCCGGTCTCCGTCTGCCACCACGTGTCGACGATCGGGCACTGCCCGCGCCCGATCTTCTCGTGGTACCACATCCAGGCTTCGGGATTGATCGGCTCGCCGACCGTCCCGAGCAGGCGCAGCGACGACAGGTCGTGCTTCGCCGGCCACTCGTCGCCCCACTTGATCACCGAGCGGATGAGCGTCGGCGCCGTGTAGAGGATCGTGATCCCGTACTTTGCGATGATCTCCCACAGGCGATCCGGCTTCGGGTGATTGGGAGCGCCCTCGTACATGACGCTGGTCGCGCCGTTCGCGAGCGGGCCGTAGACGACGTAGCTGTGGCCCGTCACCCAGCCGATGTCGGCGGTGCACCAGTAGGTGTCGGTGTCCTTGAGGTCGAAGACGAGGCGGGTCGTGTACGCGGTCTGCGTCAAGTAGCCGCCGGTCGTGTGAACGACGCCCTTCGGCTTGCCGGTCGTCCCGCTCGTGTAGAGGATGAAGAGCGGGTGCTCCGAGTCGACGTGCTCGGGCGGGCAGTGCGCCGATGCCTTCTCGACCTCGTCGTGCCACCAGCGGTCGCGCCCGGCCTTCATGTCGACGGGCTCGCCGGTCCGCTTGACCACGAGAATCGCCTTGACCGACGGGCACTGCGCGGCGGCCTCGTCGACGTTCGCCTTGAGCGGCACGATCGATCCGCGCCGCCAGCCGCCGTCGGCGGTGACGATCACCTTGGCTTGCGCGTCGTTCATGCGGTCGCGAACCGCTTCCGCGGAGAAGCCGCCGAACACGATCGAGTGCGTCGCGCCGATGCGCGTGCAGGCGAGCATCGCGATCGCGAGCTCGGGGACGAGCGGCATGTAGAGCCCGACGCGGTCGCCGGGCTCGACCCCGAGGCCCTTCAGCACGTTCGCGGCCTTGCAGACCTCGCGATGGAGGTCGTGGTACGTGAGCACCCGCGAATCGCCGGGCTCGCCCTCCCAGATGAGCGCGGCCTTGTTCCTGCGCCACGTTTGGAGGTGTCGGTCGAGGCAGTTGTGCGAGACGTTCAGCTTTCCGCCGACGAACCACTTCGCGAACGGCGCCTTCCACTCGAGCACCTGGTGCCAGGGGTGGAACCAGTCCAGGCTGCGCGCGATCTCGGCCCAGAAGGCCTCGGGGTCGCGCTCGGCCTGATCGTAGAGGCGCTGGTATTCGGCGAACGATTTGACGTGCGCCTCGTGCGCGAAGGCCGGCGGCGGGTCGAACTTCCGCCGCTCCTGGAGAACCGATTCGATCAGTCCGCTCTTGTCGCTCATCTCGATTCCTGTTCGTTGGCCGAACCGCCGGCCCTGCTGGAGCGCAAAACGCACGGCGTGGCCGGTGACGTCGCTTTCGTCGTCCGATCCCGGGATCGGTGCCGTCTTCTCGCACCTTGCCTTCCGCCCTCCGCCACGGTCAAGGCGTGCCGGTTCGCGCGGGCGCGGAGGCCCGTGCCGGTCGTCGGCCCCGGGCGCCCTGGACTCCGCTGTAGGCGCTGGCGTCTTCAGCCGGGTGCGTTCGTGATCTCGACGAAGGGCCGGCACGGCTGCCCGCGCAGCACGCCGCACGCCGGTGCCGGATCGGGGACGTCGATGCTTCCCGCCGGGAGCACCGGGAGCACGAGCGCGGAGGCGTGTCGGCCGCCGCGCGCGATCCGGTAGCGGGCGCCGCTCGGACCGGGATCCGGGTTGTCGAAGAACCAGAGCGGCAGGTCGCGGCCGGGCGTGTTCACCTGCAGGCGCAGCCGCGAGCCGGCGCGCAGTGGGTGCGCGACGTTGAAGACCGGCACGCGGACGAGCGTGAGCTCGCCCGACGGGAGTGGCTCGTAGTCCTCCGCGCCGAAGCGTAGCCGAATGAGGAAGTCGTCCGAGCGCTCCTCGTCGACGCGGCGGTAGCCGGCGAGCTGGATGCCGTTCTGGATGCGCACCTCGTCTCCCGCGGGCGTGATCTCGGAGAGTACGACCTCGATCGGCGCGTCCTGCGCTTCGGTCGCAAGCCACAGATCCACGTACCCCGGCCCCGCGATCACGCGCGTCTCCGCGAGCGGTTCGGTCAGGTAGGAGAGGCCGAAGCCTTCGGGCGTGTTCGTCCAGTCGAACGGCAGCGTCGGCGCCGGCTTGATGAAGTCGTAGGCTCCGGCGGGCGCGTACCCGAGCGGTCCGGCGGCGCGATCGAACTCGAACGCGTCGGCGGACTCGCTTCCCGGAGCCTCGGGAGAGAGCGTCTCCGCCGCGTCGAGGTAGAGCGTCCACGGCTCGACGTCGCGCGGCGGCCAGGTGTCGAAGCTCGCGAGGAAGCGGTGGATCGGCGCCCCCGGCACCGGATAGCGGTCGCCGGCGCCGGACTCGAAGAGGATCGTCACCTGGGGATCGGACTCGAAGCGCGCGAGCGCGTCCGCGACCTGCGAGTCGGCGAGGTCGGCGAAGCGGTCGGGCTCGAGCTCGAGCGGAGCGCCGTAGTTGCTCTGCATCTCGGCCGGGAGCGCGGCGCGCACGAGCGGGTCCACGTGCGGCACCCGGCCCGCGACGTAGAGCGACAGGAACTCGAACCAATGGCTCAGGTGGAACGCCTGGTAGCCGTCGGGATGGTGGCCGTTGAACATCGTGAAGTGCTTCCTGTCCGTGCTCGTGAAGTCGCGCAGCATGCCGGCGAAGCGCGGACCGGTCTGCTCGTCCTGCCAGGCGCCGGTCAGGAAGACCGGGCACTCGATGTCGCGGACGAGGAGAGACAGGTCGCGGTCGTCCGCGTCGTGGGGCCGGCGCTCGAGCGCTCGCACGAACTCCGCGAAGTCGATCGATTGGGTGCGGATCGTCTGGTTCGCCTCGCAGACGGTGTCGCCGTCGGCGATGCGCTTCGCGGTCCAGCTCTGGCCGCCGGGAGCGGACTGACGATCGCGCTCGAGCAGCCACTGCCGGGTGAAGCCGGCGTTGTAGATGCCGCCCGGCCACGACATCTGCCACGGGTCCTCGATCACCGAGAGCGACGTGATCCCCGCCAGGTGCGGCGGCCGGGTCGAGGCGACGTAGAGCTGGGTGATGCCGGAGTACGAGAGGCCGACCATCCCCACGCGGTTGTTCAGGACCCACGGCTGGCGCGCGACGATCTCGATCGCGTCGTAGCCGTCGGCCTGCTGCGCGGGGTTGAACACGTCGAAGGTGCCACCCGAGCAGCCGGTCCCGCGCATGTTGACGCCGACGGTCGCGAAGCCGAACGCACCCGCGATGAACGTGCCGGGCTGCGGGTTGTCGGGATTCGACGGGTCGTAGCCCGAGTACTCGACGACCGTCGGGTACGGCCCCGGGCCGTACACGCGCGGATCCGGGAATCGGACCATGGCGGAGAGGCTCACACCGTCGCGCATCACGAGATAGTTGACGCCCTCCTCCGGGCTGTGCCCGCCGAGGACCCCGCCGGTGATCTGCCAGGGAACGCCGCCGAGCTCCTGGTCGTAGTGCTCGTCGGGCGGGTGCTCGTCGCGCGCGAGGACGCGAAAGGGGGACGACGCCGGCGCGGGGTCCTTCTCCTCGTCGCGGACGACGTAGCCGTCGCCGGGCTGGACGCTCCTACCCCCGATCGTCGGCGGGAGGGCGCCCGTGCTGGTGTCGACGACCGCGTGCTCGGCCGGCACGTAGGCGAAGCTGGCCTGGCCGAGCTCGTCGGCGACCAGGGTGATGAGCCGCCGGCCCTGGCCGTCGACCAGGGTCAAGTGCTCTCGCGGCTCGGCGCCAGTGACGGTGACCTGCTGGACGCCGGGCGCGACCGAGAACTCGGCCGGAACGGTACGCGGGCCGACCGTCGTGTCGCCACAGGCGGCGAACGCGAGCGCGACGGGAACGGCGAGCAGAAGTCGTGTGAGCGGACTCGGGGACGTCGGACGTTGCACGGGGGCTCCTCGCGGTTTGAGATGTCGCACCCCGGCTCGCCGGGTGGGGAACGACCTTTACGCGAGGTTGGATCCACCGGGCAACGCCGATTCGTCGGAAGCCAGCGGGTCACGTTCCGGTAGGCGAAGGGTGCCGTTCGGTGCGTGAGGCGACGGCTCATCCCGGGCTCGCAGCCGCTCGTGCTTCGAGCGGTCGGGCGCCGTCCTCGCGATGAAGAGCTCTCTCGACCTGCAGCAGGCGCGCCGTCAACGCGTCGATCTCCCGGCGCTGCACGTCGATCCGACGCGCCTGCCGCTGCACCTCGTTCAGCAGCATCGCGTTCACGAAGTGGTAGCGCACGGTCTGCGGCCGTCCTTCGTCGTCGTAGACCACGAGGTCGGGGTAGACCTTCGCGACCTCCTCGGCGACGAGCCCGTACTGCTCGAGGCCCGACGCGTCGATCTCGGGCTTGTAGCGAAAACGCACCGGACGGAGCTTCAAGAGGCCGCGCGACTCGTCGCCGATGGCGCGAACGTCTTCCTTGAAGCGCGCCGACGAGGTCGTCGTGCCGAGGCGTCCGTCGCCGTTCACGAACACGGCGACGCCGCCGGCGCTCGTCGCCCCGGAGATGCCGGCGACGAACGTCGCCGTCTGGATGTCGCCGATCCGGATCGTGTTGGACTCACCCGCGAGGCCACCATTCCCGATGTCGATGTTGGAGTTTCCCGTCGTATCGGCGCCCGCGGCGCTCCCGATCGCGACGTTGTCGTGGCCCAACGTGTTCGACCGCAGCGCGCTCGCTCCGACCGCCGTGTTGCCGCCCCCGATCGTGTTCGTGCTGAGCGCGTCGTTTCCGACGGCCACGTTCTGGTTGCCCTTGGTGTTCGCGAAGAGCGCGACCCTGCCGAACGCAGTGTTCTCGACGCCCTCCGTGTTCGCGAAGAGCGCCGCCCGGCCGACCGCGACGTTCTTGTCACCCAGCGTGTTCGATTGAAGAGCCGACGAGCCGACCGCGGTGTTGTCGCTGGCTCCCGGGCTGGAGAGCAGCGCATGGTCGCCGACCGCGACGTTGAAGGCGCCCGTCGTGTTCGAGGACAGCGCGCTCAGGCCGACCGCGGTGTTCGACACACCGGACAGATTCCCGAGGAGCGCCGAGCGACCGACGGCGGTGTTCGAGCTTCCGCTGTTGCCGCACGTGCCCTTCCCCGCTCCGGTGCAGCACGCGTTCGGCGCGCCGGCGCCGGTGCAGGCCGCGTTGGGGCTCATGGCCTGGACGCCGACGGCCGTGTTGTCGGAGCCGGTGTTCCCCTTGAGGGCCTGCTTGCCGAGCTTGACATTCCCCGGCGGCGCCGCCTGCCCCGCAGCCGGAAGCAGCGTTCCGGCCGCAGCCACGACGGCGGCCAGAACGGCGAGCCGGCAGAAAATCGAGGCCTTGGTCCTCCAAGGCGCGGATGGATTGCCCAAGCGGTGCGGCATGATCGCCTCCTGCGCTCCGCGGCTCGCCATCGTCGCGACGGGAGCGCCGCGGTAGTGCTTCCGGCGAACATGCCGCACGCGCGGCAAGGGGGGAACTGTTCAATTCGAGTTCAATCTGCTGCCGACCGCCGCTCGTCGGTGACCCGATCCCCAGCCGGGGCGGCTCCGATCACCCAGCCTCGCTGCCCTGGGCGAGAGCGCGCGACTCGACGTCCTGCTGCGAGGCTCGCGCGGCGACGCCCCGAGCGGCGTGGACCTCCTCGGACACGACCCGGAGCAGCGCCGCGAACGCCGCATCGCGCGCCGCCGCGACGGGAGCCTCGGGCGCGAACTGGAGCGACTCCACGAGAGGCTCGATCTCCGACAGGGCGTCCGGCCCGAGCCCGCTCCGCGCCCAGATCCGCCACCAGAGGAACTCCTGCGCGGTCGACAGCGGAAACGGCCGGCTCGCTGCAGCGCGCGTCCCGAGGGCGCGGAGCAGCCGCGCGACGATGGCGCGAATCGTGGATGCCGCGCCCGAGCCGTGCTCGCGCCCCGCGGGATCGGCATGCGGCGCCGGCAGCAGGCGCACGAGACCTTCGAGCCGCGAGAGCATCCCGAGGAAGTCGGCGTGGGGCTCGGGCGCTCCGCCGAGCGCGCGCGCAGCCTCGATCACCGCCGCGATCCCCGGCGGAACCATCGCGCCGACCTCGCCCGCCTCGTGCTCGATCGCGGTCGCGAGCGGGATGAACTCCGCGAGACGCTCGGCGACGAGCGCCTCGAGGTCCGTCACCAGCGCCGGGAAGAAGGCCGCGCGGCTCGCGAGGCCCAACACGTCGAGCCCGAAGAAATCCGGCCCCAGCCGGCGCGAGATCTCGGCGACCAGCGTGCCGTGTGCGCGCCGCTCGAATGCGGACTCGAGGGCTTTCACGAGCGCGGAGCGGCCGGCGTGCCCATCGTCTCCTTCGGGCACCGGCCGGCCGGCCGCGATGACGTCGAAGCTCCCGTGGCGCGCGGCCGCGACGACGAATGCGCGCTCCTCGAGCGTGCGACCGTCGCGCACCCGCGCGTGGCCGGCCACCAATCCCGCCACTCCGACCGCCGCCCGCAGCACGACGCTCTCGCCGCCGCCGACCGCGGTCGTCGCGCGCTCGACCCACGGCTCGATCTCCACCGAGATCGGCGGGTCGCGGACGATGCCGTCGTGAACCCCGACCAGGCGCTCGACCGCGCCCGCGAGCGCGATCTGCAGCGGCCGAACCGCGTCGGGGAGGACCGCGCTCCGGAAGAAGTCGGCGCCGTTGCCGACGTCCGGGCGATTGCTGCGCGCCGTCGCCAGGTGGTCGAGGAACTCGCTCGGCGGCGCGAACCCGAGGCCGCGCGCGAGCTCGATGGCGCGCGCCGCATAGCGCAGCACCTGCGTCCCCTCGATGCCCGTCAGCTCGTCGAAGAACCAGCCGCAGCTCGTGAACATGAGAAGCCGCGCGCGCTGTACCTCGAGCAGCGACGCGAGCCGCGTCGCCTCGCGCGCTTCGAGCGCGCGCCCGGCGTGGCGGTCGAGCAGCTCGCGCAGACCGCGCCGCGACTCGTCCGGGAGCACGCCGCCGAGGTCGTCGCGCAGGGCCCACGGGTCGCGCACGAGCGCGCCCGCCTGCTCCTCGAACCACCGGTCGATCGCCGCCGCGAGCGCGTCCAGCGCGCTCCGCAGCCCCGCGCGCCACTCCTGCGACCACCCGTCGCCGCGGGTCCGGCAGCCGCAGTTCGACCGCCAGCGCTCGATGCCGTGCGCGCAGCTCCAGGAAGTTCGCTCGGCGACCTCGACGAGGAACTCGGGCGGGTGCTCGGCGAGGAACGCGGCATAGCTCGTCGGGACGACGTCGCATTCGTCGAGGCGCGCCAGCGCGGCCGCGAGCGCCATGTCGCCGAAACGGTGGTGATGGCCGTAGGATTCGCCGTCGGTCGCGAGGTGGACGAGCTGCACGCCATCGCGGTCCTCGAATCCGGCCGCGATCCGGTCGGCGAACGCGTCGCCCGAGTGCAGCACGCCCTCGAAAGCGACCGCGCGCGCGAGCGGGCCGTCGTAGAAGAAGATCGCGATCGAGCGACCGCTCGGAAGCCGGCAGAGGTACGCGCGGCGCGGATCGATCGAGCCGTCGCTCACGTCGCGCCAGCCGCCGGGCGCGGCGGCGGCGTCGGCCCCATTCGTCTCGGGGAGCGGATCGTCGGCTTCGCCGTCGCGCGCCGCAATGCCGGAATTTCGCTCGACGTCGACCGCCGCGTGCGCATTCGCCTCCGGGCGGTCGCGGTCGCGCGGGTCGGCGAGCGGTCGCACGCGCGCCGCCTGGTGCGGCGCGAGCACGGTGAAGCGGACGCCCTCGGCGGCGAGCGCCTCGAGCGACGCGACGTCGGCCGCGGTCTCGGGGAGCCACATGCCCTCGGCCGGTCGGCCGAAACGCTGCGCGAAGTCCTCGAGGCCCCAGCGCACCTGCGTCCGCTTGTCGCGGTCGCTCGCGAGCGGGAGGATCACGTGGTTGTACGCCTGCGCGATCGCGTTCCCGTGCCCCGCGAGGCGCGCGGCGCTGTCGCGATCGGCGGCGAGGATCGCGGCATACGTCTCGGGCGCGCTGCGCGCGAGGTACGCGATCAGGGTCGGCCCGAAGTTGAAGCTGATCCGGCGGTAGTTGTTGACGATCTGCGCGACGCGACCGGCCGGGTCGAGCCGTCGCGCGTTCGCGTTGGCGGCGTAGCACTCCACCGTGATGCGGTCGTTCCAGTCGTGGAACGGCGCCGCTCCCGGCTCGCGCGGCACCGTCTCGAGCCACGGATTCTCGCGTGGCGGCTGGTAGAAGTGCCCGTGCACCACCACATACCGCTCCGCTGCGCCCATGTCCCCGAGTACCTCAACGGACGCGCGCAGTCACCACGCAGACGCCAATGTCCGCGCCGCGGCGGCACGATGGGTCCCGCAGGCACGGGCGCGCGCTTCCCGCGCGCGGAGCGAAGCGACCGCGGGGACCGCAGGGAGTGGGGCCCCGTTCGCGCTTTGCCGAACGGGGCGAGGGAAGCGTTTCCCTCGTCGAGACAGACCCCCGCCGGGCTTTGCCCGACGGGGCGAGGGGAGCGATCGCCTCGTTTAAAGGATGTGCTGAGCGACGATCTCGCGGTTCCAGGTGGCGTCGCCGAAGGTGACCTCCGACGACTTCGCGCGCTTGAAGTAGATGTGCATGTCGTGCTCCCAGGTGAACCCGATCCCGCCGTGGATCTGGATCCCCTCGCCCGCCACCATGCGGTAGGCGTCGGAGCAGTAGGCCTTCGCCATCGCGGCGGCGAGCGGCGCCTCCTCGACGTCGTTCGCGACCGCCCAGGCGGCGTAGTAGGTCGCCGACTTCGAGCTCTCGACCTGCACCATCATGTTCGCGCACTTGTGCTGGATCGCCTGGAAGGAGCCGATCGGCTTCCCGAACTGCTCGCGCACCTTCGCGTACTCGACCGACATGTCGAGGACGCGCTGCGCGCCGCCGCACATCTCGGCGCAGAGAGCGACCTTCCCGCGATCCGCGACGCGCTCGATCGTCTTCCACGCCCGACCCTCGGCGCCGAGGAGCGCGTCCTTCCCGACCTTGACGGCCGACAGCGTCACCTCGGAGAGCTTCCGCGTCTGGTCCATCGTCTTGAGCGGTGTGCGCTTGACGCCCGCCGCGTTGGCCTCGACCACGAAGAGGCTGACCCCGTCCTTGCCCGACGTCCCCGGCTTCCGCGCGGCGACGATGAGCAGATCGGCGACGTGCCCGTCCGGCACGAAGAGCTTCGTGCCGTCGAGGCGATATCCGCCGCCTTCGGCGGTCGCCGTCGCGGCGATGCCGTCGGCGTCCCAGCGGCCCGACGGCTCGAGCAGGGCGAGCGTCGCGACGAGCTCCCCGGTCGCGATCTTCGGGAGCAGCTTCTTCTTCTGCTCGTCGCTGCCCGCCTCGAGGAGCGTCACCCCGGCGTAGACGACGGTCGAGAGGAAAGGACCGGGCAGCACGACGCGCCCCATCTCCTCGAGGACGACGACCAGGTCGACGAAGGTGAGGCCCGCGCCGCCGTACTCCTCGGGGAGGATCAGGCCGTGCCAGCCGAGCTCGGCCATCTTCTTCCAGAGCTCACGCGAGTGGCCGGACTCGTCGTCCATCATCTTCCGGACGAGCGTCATCGGGCACTCCTTCGCGAGGAAGTCGCGCGCCGACTGTCGCAGCATCTCCTGGTCTTCGCTGAACCCAAAGTCCATATTTTTCCTTTTCGGCCCCGTGCGGTGCTCGCGCGAGCAGCTCCGCTGCTCTCGCTCCGCTCCTCCGATGGCCCTCGGTCGCCGCGGCAAAGCCGCGGCTCCTCGCGCCACGGCTCCGCTCCGTGGGAGGTCGCTTGCTACTGCTTGCGGTGATATCTGGGAACGTTTTCCAGTGCCGGTGCGGCCGGTGTCAAGGCGCGGGGGCGGGGCGGGCCTTCCAGAAGTAGTTCTTCATGCCGAAGCCCTCGTGGATCTTCCGGAAGGTGAGCTCGACCGGCATGTCGATCTCCACCTTGTCGGCCGGGCAGTCGGTCAGCTCGACCAGGATCCGGCCGCCGCCGTCGAGGTCGACGACCGCGCTCGTGACCGGGCTCTCGGGCGCCTCGCGGACGTGGTCGTTCACGAAGGTGAAGACCTTGCCGGTCCGGGAGAGCTTCACGGGCTCGAGCCCGGACCGTTCGCTGCACTCGATGCAGACGCGGTGGGCCGGATACTGGACCGTCCCGCACGCCGGGCAGCGACCACCGTAGAGCGGGAGGAGCTTCCTCCGGTCGCGGAAGAGGACGACCGGCGTCGACGCGTCCTGCGGCGGCGGCTCCTTCTTGAGCAGGCGGCGATAGCGTGCGTACTTTCCGTACGACGTGAGCGTCCGCTTCACCTCGATCTGCGACGCGAGAGAGCGGCGCGGCCGAGACGCCGCGATGCGATCGGTCGCGCGCAGGAGGATCGCGTCGCCGCCGTCGCCGTACGCGGCGACGAGGATCAGGTCGCCCGGCTTGGCGCGTTCGAGCGCGGCGGCGAGCAGGAGGAGCGGCTGGGCGGTGCCGGCGTCGCCGACGACGCCCCACAGCGTGTCCTGGAGCTGGCGCTTGCCGTCGAGGCCTACGGCGCGCGCGACCGCCTGCGGCGCGCGCGCGTTCGGGCCCGCGAGCGCCGCAATGGCGACGTCCGCGGCGTTGACGCCGGCGCGCTCGAGGACGCCGCCGACCGCGGTCGCGAGCTGTCGGTTGTAGCCGAGCTTCACGTCGAAGCCCGGGAAGCTCTTCGCGTAGTCCTGCTCGTCGGTGCGGAACGACCCCAGGAACTCGTCGCTGAAGCTGTAGGTCGCAACGACCTCGGCGATCGGGTCGCCGCTCCCGATCACGATCGCCGCCGCCGCGTCGCCGTTCGACTGCTCGCCCATCGAGTCCGGCTCGGGGACCCGGCAATCGGCGCCGACGACCAGCACCGACGCGCCGCCCGCTCGCGCCTGGTCGATCGCCGCGAGCGCGGCCGACGTCGCGCCGCGGAGCGAGTCGCAGAAGTCGGCCGTGCGGACCTCGGGCTTGCAGTCGAGAACGGCCGCGATCGTCGCCGCCGCTTGCTTCTCCCGGTACGGCGGCGTCGTCGAGGCGAACGAGACGCCCGCGAGCTCTCCGCCTTCCCCGCTCGCGAGGCAGTTGAGCGCCGCCGACACCGCGAGGGTGAGGCTGTCCTCGTCGTGGCTCGCGACGGCCTTCTCGCCGCCCATCGAGAGCCCGCCCCACTCCGCCGCGATCAAATCCCGCGGCAGCCGCGCCGCCGGCACGTACGCCCCGTACGCCGTGATCCCAACCATCCGCGATCCTTCCCACACCCCCGCGTTACCCGGCAACCCGACGCAAAAGCGCCCGGCGACTCGAAGCCGCCGGGCGCGTGTTTCGTCCGAGGCACGCTCCGCGCGCTTCGCGCGCGGCCGAGCGAAGCGAGCCGGGGAGTGGGACCCTAGCCGGGCTTGGCCCGGCTAGGGCGAGGGGAGAGATCCTCTCGTATCAATGACTGGCAGCGATCATCGCGGCGACGGTGAACCACTCCTGGTTCGTCCCCGACTTCGCGCCCTGGTTGAAGTACCAGCCCTGCTCACCCGGGAAGCGGGGACTCGGGAGGCTCGCCTTGGTCGCATGCACCAGCTGCATGTCGACCATGATGATCGCCGGCAGGAAGCCCATCTCGTCCTCGTAGGTGGTTTCCGCACCCGGGAAGGCCTGCTTCCGGAAGCTGAAGTCGTTCACCCACACCTTCCAGAGGTTTCCGGCCCGGTCGAAGATGTCGGAGTAGAGAACCGCGTAGCTCTCCTTGTCGATGAAGATGATGCGCTTCGAGTACGCGTACTGCGCAAGCCGCGACGTGCCCTCGACGACGTACACCTTGCGGGGCTCCCACACGTCGTCAAAGGCGAAGTTGGCTCCGTTCGCCGCCCACTTCACGGGGAAGTTCTGGGCGTGCATGATGCCGAGCATCTCCTTCTCGCCGAGGAACTTCCAATCCATCCAGGCCGGGCTGCCCGCGTAGCCGTAGTAGCTGTCGACGTCGGTGTCCTGTCCGAAGAGGGCGTCCGAGCGCTGTGCCGACGAAAGGCGGCGCACCCGGCGGAGAGTCGGCAGATACAGCCAGGTGTCGTCCTGCTTCTCGATGTCGAGGTAGCGATAGGAGATCGTGCCGACGCCCTTCAGGTCGAACGGCTCGAGGATCGGGTAGAGGCCCGACTTGTTCTGCACCTTCTCGGCGTTCGGCTCGAGAAGCGGCTTGGGATCCTGGTAGAGCCGGCCGTCGTAGTTGATCGAACGCAGGTGGTCGAGCAGAAAGTGGCGCTCGACCCCCATCTCCTTCTCGCCGCCGTAGATCGTGCCGGTGTCCGCGTCGAAGTTCCGGAGGTCGACGTCATCGGTGATGAGCGACTTCCGGTCGTAGTTCCACATGATCTTGTTCGCGACCTGCGGATCGTTCGGATCGATGTTCGGGAACGGCATGCCGGCGACGTAGCCGCTCATCATGCGGCCGTCCGGCGAGAGCTTGACTTGGCCCGAGTACTTCTCGGTCGCCTCGCGATAGCGGCGCGGGATCTCGATCTTCTTGTACTCGGCGGTGGTGATCGGCATGCC
The DNA here is from genome assembly GCA_035651755.1 of Binatia bacterium. GTDB lineage: Bacteria > Desulfobacterota > Binatia > UBA12015 > UBA12015 > DASRFA01. The sequence goes on from DASRFA010000047.1 coordinate 27,632, forward strand.
GTGCTCGACGCACCACTTCACGCCGGGCGAGATCATGTCCTGGATCTGGGACACGTTCGAGGCGTTGAACTTCTGCCCCGGCGGGGGCGCGGCCGCGAGCGCGGGCGCCGCAAGCAGCACCGCCGACAGGACGAGCGAAAAGCGGAGCCTTCCCTTGATCATCTTCCCTCCGGATCCTGCCGGATCGGATGGATCCATCCGGCGGGCGACATGAGCCCAGCTACAACGCGCCGGCCTCGAGAGTCAACGCGCGGCATCGAACAGCAAGTCCGCATAGTACAGCAGGTTCAGTCCCACAAGGACGACGGCGTCACCGCCCTCGCGCCGCGCGTAAGCGGACGTTCCGGTCGGCGTGCGGTCGCCGACCACCAGCATGACACGTCTGCCGTCTTCGCCAACTACCGTGATGCGAAGGGTCGGGTGCTGGAAGCCGAACGCGGGATCGTTCGCATCGCCCTCGAACCGCTCGCCGATGCCGACGGCCAACAGCTGTTCGTTGAAGGCGTCGAGCAGCCCGGCCGGGATCGCTCGGCCGGCGGGCGCCGTGACGCGCCAGCCGCCGTCCTCGCGGCGCTCCCAGGCGACGACATCCTCTCCTCGGCGGAGCTCGACGAGCTGGACCGGCGCCGGGATGTCACCCGGGCTCGCGCTCGCCGCCGGCCGGTCGCGATCCCGCATCGCGAGCTCGCTCGCGTGACGCGGCGTCCCCGCGACGTAGATCGCGCCGAAAGCAGCCGCGACGAGCCAACAGAGCGCCGCGCGCCCCCACGTCATCCGGCGATCCTCCGCCGCAGGAGAAGCGCCGCGGCGACGAGCGCGCTTGCAGCGGGCAGCACGCCGACCCCGATCCAGAGCGCCGTCCGCGCCTGCCCGGCGCTCAGGAAGAACTGCTGGCGCCCGATCTCCTTCCGCCGCGTCCGGAGCGCGATCAGATCGTCGTCGCCCGCGAGCCAGCTCGCGGCGTTCAGGACGAAGTCGCGGTTGCTCAGGAAGTCGATGAAGCCGTTCGACGCGAAGTCGGCGTCGCCGACGACCACCAGACGCGACGGCCGGCCGCCCTCGGCCGAGGTCCACTCGCGGGCGGCCGCGACGTCGAGCGGCCCCGCGACGTCGCGCGAGCCGTCGAACGACGCGAAGCCGCGCTCGGCGTAGTCGAGGTCGGTCGTCGCCCAGCTCCGCTCGCCGCTCTCGAGCAGCGGAACCGCGACCTCGCCGACGCCGAGCGAGCGCGCGAACGAGAGCAGGACGCCGTGGTCGAGCGTGTCGACGATCAGGCGAGCGCTCGCCGCTCCCGGCGCGTCCGCACCGCCGCGCTCGGAGGGACGCGCCTCGATCGAGACGCCTTCGCCGCCGTAGAGACGATTCTCGGGATCGAGCACGACGTCCTGGCGCGGCGCGACGCCGACCGTCGCGAGCCAGGTGGAGAGCTGGGGCGCGGCGAGCGGGTCGAGCAGCGCCAGGAGCCTGCCGCCGCGGCGCATCCACGCGTCGAGCGCGGCGACCTCGTCGGGCGACCAAGGCTCGCGGCCGCCGATCACGACCAGCACCGTCGGGTCGCCGGGCACGAGCCGCGACACGCTCGCCGGCCGCACGAGGTCGCCCTCCTCGGAGAGCGCGTTGGCGAGCGCGCTGAACCCGGACTGCCGGTCGTTGTCCTCGGGAGTGCCCTCGCCGTGGCCCTCGACGAAGCCGATCGCGATCGGCTCCCGGCGCGTGAGGTCGAGCATGGCGCCGACGAGGAGCGCCTCGCGCGGCTGGCTGAACGCCCGCCGCTTGCCCTCGCTCTCCACGACCACCGCGCCGTACGCGTCCACGCCGTAGCGGCGCGCGATCGCGGGGTTGCGGTTCACGTCGACGACGCGCTGGTGGACGCGCGGCGACGCGGCCGCGATCCGCTCGAGGAGGTCGATCGTGGTCGCGTTCGCGGGGTTTCCGGAGCGGACGAACGCGACGAGCTCGACGTCGCGCGGGAGCCGCTCGACGATGCGCCGGGCGTGCGGCGAGAGCGTGAAGCGCTTCTGGGGCGTGAGGTCGAAGCGGACGTTGTGCCGGTCGCCGAGGGCGGACGCGAAGGCGAGCGCGACCAGGAAGCCCGCGAGACCGACGACCGTCGGCGCGAGGCGGTTGCCGCGCCACGCGCGCGCGGCGAGGACCTGGAGCGCCGCCGCGCTCGCGAACGCGACCACGCACGCGAAGTAGACGAAGTCCTGGGTTTCGATCACCCCGCGCGAGAAGCCCTCGAAGTGGTCGAACATCGAGAGGCGCGCGAGCCACGCGATCGGCCCGGCATCCGGCGACGGCTCGTTCCACGAGAGCACCCAGAGGAGGAGCAAGATCCCGAGCGTCGACATCGCCGCGACGACCTGGTTGTCGGTCAGGGTCGAGAGGAGCAGGCCGATCGCGACGAACGACAGCGCCATCAGCGCGAGGCCGCCGTAACCGGCGAGGACGGGCGCGATCGGGAACGGCTGCAGGCGGTAGAGGTAGACGAGCGTGCCGCTCGTCGCGGCGAGGAGCGCGATCGCCGCCGCCGCGCACGCGAGGAACTTCGCGAGGTAGATCTCCGAGTCGAGGAGCGGATAGGTGAAGAGCAGCTCGATCGTCCCGAGCTTCCGCTCCTCGGCGAAGAGCCGCATGGTGAGGAGCGGCGTCGTCACGAGCAGCACCAGGCGGATGTCGACGAAGAGCAGCTGGAAGAAGTTCTCGAAGATGTTCTCGCCGAAGCCGAACGTCACGAAGAAGACGAGGTCGGTGTAGAAGTAGTACCCCGCGAGCAGCAGGAAGAACGTCCCGACGACGTAGAGGAGCGGCTGCGCGAAGAGCCCGTGGAGCTCCTTCGCGAGAAGCGCCCCGATGCGCCGAGCCGAGATGCGCGTCACTCCCGCTCCAGGAGGTCGACGAAGAGGTCCTCGAGCGTCCGGCTCCGCGGGCCCAGCTCGAGCAGCGGCCAGCCGGCGGCGATGCACGCGCGCGCGAGCTCCGCCGTCACCTGCTCGCGGACGCGGCGGGTCTCCTCGTCGCTCGTCCCCTGCTCGTGCGCGAGGTGCGCGAGCAGCGTGCCGTCGTCGGCGCGCTCGATCGCGAGCCGGCCGACGCCGCGCACCCCGTCGACCAGAGCCGCGAGCGCGGCTTCCTCGCCGCGCGTGCGGAGGACGAGCTCGCCCGCGCGCTGCACCTGGCGCCGCAGCGAGTCCACGCGCTCCGCCAGGACCAGCTTTCCCCGATGCAGGATGAGCACGCGATCGCAGACGCTCGCGACGTCGGCGAGGATGTGGCTCGAGAGGACGATCGTCGTCCGTCCGCCGAGCGTCGTGATGAGCTGGCGGAGCTCCAGGACCTGTGCCGGGTCGAGCCCGACCGTGGGCTCGTCGAGCACCAGGACGTGCGGCCGGCCGACCAGCGCCTGCGCGATCCCGACGCGCTGGCGGTAGCCCTTCGAGAGCGTCCCGATCGGGCGATGCAGCACGTCCGCGAGCCCGCACTCGCGCGCGACCGCCGCGACGCGCTCGTCGCGGCGGGTCGAGTCCGAGATCTTCACGCGCGCCGCGAACTGGAGGAAGCGGCGGACGGTCGCGTCCGGATAGAGCGGGGCCCGCTCGGGGAGGTAGCCGACCCGCCGCCGCACCTCGAACGGGTCGTCGGCGAGCCGGACGCCGGCGACGGTCGCGCTCCCGCGATCGGGCGGGAAGAACGCGGTCAGGATGCGCAGCAGGGTCGTCTTGCCCGACCCGTTCGGGCCGAGCAGGCCGACGACCTCGCCCTCGGAGATCGTGAACGAGACCGCATCGAGGGCGCGGGTGCCCCCGAACGACTTCGAGATGTCGCGCGCTTCGATCATCGCGTGGGGGTCGCCGCGCGACGCGTCCGCGAGCGAGCCTTCGCCAGATCTAGACGGTCGCCCTGCCGCGTGCCTCGGCTGCCGCCTGGGCCTCGGCCGCGAGCCGCTCGCCCTCCTTCACGATGAAGCCCGGCTTGAAGATCACGAAGAGCACCGGCATCAGCGTCATCGAAGCGATGAAGCTCACCGCCATCCAGAGCGCCAGGAGGAGGCCCATCTCGGCGTCGAAGCGGATGTTCGAGAACCACCAGATCAGCGTTCCGAACACCATCGTGACGGCCGTGAACGTGACGGCCTTGCCGGACGTGCTGAGCGCCTCGCGCGTCGCCGCCTCGACGGTGCCCTTGTGCGGCATCTCCTCGATGATCCGGCTCACGATGTAGAGGCCGTAGTCGATGCCGAATCCCAGCCCGACGGTCACGACCGGCAGCGTCGAGATGTTGATGCCGATTCCCTGGATGCCCATGTAGGCATTGATCGCCAGGTTCGAGAGGAAGAGCGGCGTCAGCATGTAGATCCCGGCCATCCACGACCGGTACGTGAAGAGGATGATCACGTACATCGTCGTGAAGCCGAGCACGTTCATGAGAAGGTCGTTCCGCAGCAGCACATCGTTCGCGGCGGCGAGCACGCCGATCAGGCCGCCGGCGAGCCGGAACTCCGCCTTCTCCATCGGGTGCGCGGCGATGAACTCCTTCGCACGCTCGATGATGCGCCGGATGTTGTCGCCCTTGTGGTTCTTCGCGAAGAACGTGACGTGCGCGGTCGTGTAGTCCGACGTGACGTACTTCGCCGTCTCGCTCGGCGGTGATCCCGAGAAGAAGACGAAGAAGAGACCGCCGACGTCGACCCACGAGTTCGGGATCACGCCCCATTTCGGCTCGAGCTCGTGGAACACCATGTTCACCGCCCGCAGGATGTCGGCGAGCGAGAAGCTGTAGCCCACGTCCTTGTCGCGCTCGAGGAAGCGCTGGAACTTCTCCATCGTGCGGAGGACCGTCGGATCCTTCATCGCATCCTTGTCGTGGCCCTCGGCGACGATGATGAGCGGCTCGACGCCGCCGAACTTCTCCTGGATCGACGTGTGCGAGAGGTTGTACGGCGACTCCGGCCAGAGGAGCGGCGACGCGGCGGTCGGGTCTCCGATCGTGATGTCCTTCAGGAAGAAGACGGAGACCCCGGCCAGAAGGACCCACGCCGACACCGTGACGATCCGGCCGGTGTGCGACAGCAGCCGGTCCGTGAACCCGATGATCATGTTCCGGAACCAGCCCTTTTCGCGGTGGATGACGACGTCCTTGTCGGGCGCGTTCAGGTAGAAATAGACGATCGGATTCAGCAGCAGCTCGCTGACCGTGATCGCGAGGATCCAGAACGACGCCGAGATCGCGAGCTTCTGCAGCATCAGGATCGGCACGAGCAGGATCGCGAGGATGCCGACCGCGTCGGTCATGATGCCCGAGAGCGTCGGCACGAAGAGCTCGGCGAACGCGCCGACGATCGCCTGGTCCTTGTTCCAGCCCGACTTCTCGTACTCCTCGTAGTAGCGGTCGTGCATCTGCACGGAGTGCGACACGGCGCGAGCGGTGATGAAGAACGGGATCACGAGCGCGAGCGGGTCGAACGGAAGGCCGATGAGGTGGATGAAGCCGAGGCCCCAGATCGCCGAGATGACGCCGGTGATCGTCGGCCGGAGGGCACCGCGCCAGTCGTGGAAGTAGACGTACAGCAGGATCCACGTGAGCACCGTGGTGATCAGGAAGATCCACTTCGCCTCGCCGGCATACTCGTAGACCCAGCCGTAGAGGGTCGGCTCGCCTGCGACCGACACCTTGAGAGCGGGCTCCGGCAGGGTCACGTCGACGTCGACCTGCTGCTCGCCGCGCTTGAGCGTGAGCTTGACCGATTCCCCGGGGTGATGCTCGCCGATCGCATGCGCGACGTCGAAGCGGTTCGCGACCGGATGGCCGTCGACCGCGACGACCGTGTCGCCGAGCTGCACCTTCCCGACCGCGGGCGATCCCGCCATGACGAGGTCGACGACGGGCGGCGGGAACACTCCCGCCTCGTCCTTGCTGACGAAGCCGACCCCGATCCAGCCGTCGGTGAACGGCTTCGCGGCGCGCTCGCGCACCTCGTCGAAGATCCGCTTGTAGTCGAGGCGACCCTCGATGAAGTTCGCGCGGAGCAGCGCGGCCTTGTCGTCGAGCGAGACCAGGATGCCGTAGATGCTTTCGGTGTTGTGGACGGTGTCGCGGATCTCCTGCGCCTTCTCCTCGGTCTTGGGCGGACCGACCATGACGGGCTCGGCGTTCATCAGGCCGCCGGCGGCGACCTTGAGCGAGCGCGTCGTGCGATGGCCGATCGAGTCGATCTGCGCGTGATTGACGCCGTAGACTTTGTCGACCTCCTCCGTCATCCGGTAGATGCGCGTCAGCGTGTCGACGTTGAAGATCCCGTTCTCGTTCTCGACCATCACGACGACGTTGTTCGCGCCGCCGAAGGTCCCGGCGTACTGGTTGTGGACCTTCATGAACGGGTGGGTCTGCGGCAGCAGGTCGCCGAACGACGTGACGAAGCCCGCCTGGTAGAGCTTGAAGGTGTGGTACGCGAAGAAGGACGTCACGAGGAAGACGCCGATCATGACCGGGAAGCGGGCCTCGATGAGCTTCCGGCCCAGCCAGTAGAGAGGGGTCTCGTTCTTCACGGGAGTCACGGGCGTTCCTCCTTGGAGTCCGCGATTCGATCGTCCGCCGTCGCCGGGATCACGCTCACGCGGCGATCGGAACCCACGTCTTTCCTCCATCGCGCGTCCGGAGGATGAGGCCGAAGCCACCCACGAGCCAGCCGTTCTTGGGATCGGCGAAGCTCACGTCGCGCAGCCACGAGAACACCCGCATGCCGAGGTCGGCCGGCTGCCAGGTCTCGCCGAGGCCGTTCTTGCGCAGCACCTGGCCGGCGGATCCGACCGCCCAGCCCGACCCGTCGGGGAAGAGCTGGACCTCGAAGAGCGGCACCGAGAGCGCGGCGCCGACGTCGTCGAACGTCCAGGTCGCGCCGCCGTCGGCGGTGATCGCGATCCGGCCGTCGAGGCCGGCCGCGGCGCCGTTGTTCGCGTCGACGAAGTGGACGCCGAAGAAGGTCGGAAGGCTGAGCGCATCGACGATCTCGCCGCCGATGAGCGTCTGCTGCTGCTCCTTCCACGTCGCGCCCCCGTCCGTCGTCTTCAGGATCTTCCCGAACTCGCCGACGATCCAGCCCGTCTTCCCGTCGATGAACGTGACGTCGTAGAACGACGGGGCCTGCGCGACCGTCTCCTCCTCCGCGGTCATGCCGCCGGCGCCTTCCTTGGGCGGCTTGTACTCGGTCGCCTTCCAGGTGGCGCCGCCGTCCTTGCTCTCGACGATCTCCGACCTGTCGCCGACCGCGATGACGTGCTCGGGCGTGAGAGCGTGGAAGCTGAACAGGTAGTTCTCGGTGCCGCTCTCCTGCTTGTTCCAGGTCGCGCCGCCGTCGGTCGTCTTGATGATGGTGCCCCCCTGCCCGACGGCCCAGCCCGTCTTCTCGTCGAGGAGGTCCACCTTGTAGAGCGCGTTGTCCGTGCCGCTCGGGCGGTTCTCCCACGTCCGGCCGCCGTCGTGCGTGTCGAGGATCTTGCCGCCGTAGCCGACGATCACGACGTGCTCGGGCGTGACCGCCTGGACGTCGTAGAAGCGGTCGGTGATGTAGACGCGGCGATCGATGAGCGGCGTCTTCTCGACGTCGCGGTGGCAGGCCGCGAGCGCGAGGATGGGGAGCGCGAGGAGCCACTTGCTTGGCGCGGGCATCGGGACCTTCCTCCCGCGACGCCGCCCACCGAGCGGGAGGCGCGCGCTTTGTGCGTTCGAAGTCGGAGCCGGGGATTCAGCGGTGCTCACGGACACGCTCCGGGAACCACTTCTCCACCGCGTCGCTCTCGACGAGCTGCTGCTGCTCGATCTTCCATTTGCCGTCTGGGCCGTGGACCAGGGTATAGAGCTCGTACTCGTTGGCCCCCGTCTGGTTGATGTACTTGTCCGTCGATTTCAGCAGGTTCGGAACGATGGCTTTATCCCCGTCCAGGCGCGCGGGAAAGACCTCGAAGGCGCTGATCCGGACGTCGGCGACGTTCATGATGGCCGTCTGCTCCGCGATCCATGCGAGCTTCCCCTGGTCGCGCACCATGAAGGGCGTGAGGCAGTCGTACGCCGTGCCGTAGTCCCCGTTCTTCATCGCTGTCAGGTAGACGCGCACGAGCTCCTCCGGGGACCGCGCGGCGCCGGCCGACCCGGAGCCTCCGCTACAGCCGACGAGGACCGCGAGCCCTAGGGCACACGCGATCGTCGCCGCACGAGCCCGGCTTCGCCCCCGTCCATCCATGAAGTCTCGCCAGAACGGCAACTTCCCCGATTATCGTTTGAGGGTGCGGCTGCCAAGGGACAGCGCGCCGCTCGCGCCACAATTTTGACGACAGACGCGCTTTGATCGTCGCTCGGCGATGGACGCAATCCGTCCATGCCGCTGGTGACGCCCGCGGAAGCCTCCGACGCCGCAGTGACATTCTGGAAGGCCCGGCGTGACGAGGCCGGCACAAAGCCGTGGCACCCGGCTTGCGTCGCCGGCGACCCGGGGGGTTCGTGGAGGAGCAAGCGACGAGCGGCGAGGTGCGGGCGAGCGAAGCGATCGCCGACGCGCCCCGCGTTCTGGTGGTCGGCAATGACGCGCCGCGCCTGGCGATCCTGGCGCGGTACCTCGCCGAGCACGGTCACCTGGTCGCGATCGCCGAGTCGGCGCTCGCCGCGCTTCAGGTGTTCGTGCGCCGCACGATCGACGTCATCGTGAGCGACGTCCAGCTCCCGGACATGAGCGGCCTCGACCTCCTGCGCGAGGTCCGGCGGCGCGACACCGAGGCCGATCTCGTGCTCCTCACGGCGCACTCGTCGGTCGAGGATGCGCTCGAAGCGGTGCGCGCCGGCGCCGCAGACTACCTCGAGAGCCCGGTCGACTGCCGTCGGCTCGAGCACGTCATCCGGATGGTGATCGAGCGCCGGCGGCTTCGCCAGCGCGTTCGCATCCTCGAGCTCGGGGGCCGCGACTCCACGCTCTTCGAGGGCATGGTCGCCCGCAGCCGGCGCATGATCGAGATCTTCGGCTTCATCGAGCGCATCGCCGCCTATCCGACGACCGCGCTCATCACCGGCGAGAGCGGCACGGGGAAGGAGCTCGTCGCGCGCGCGATCCATCGCCGGTCGCCGCTCCGCGAGCGCCCGTTCGTCGTCTGCAACTGCAGCGTGCTCGCGCCCGGGCTGATCGAGAGCGAGCTCTTCGGCCACGTCCGGGGCGCGTTCACCGGCGCCGACCGCGACCAGAAGGGCCTCTTCGAAACGGCGAACAGCGGCACGATCTTCCTCGACGAGATCGGGGAGCTGCCGATCGGCGCGCAGGTGAAGCTCCTGCGCGTGCTCGAGAACCGCGAGATCCGCCGCGTCGGGTCGCCGATGTCGATCCCGGTCGAGATCCGCGTCGTGGCCGCGACCAACCGGAACCTCGCGAAGATGGTCCGGGGCGGCGAGTTCCGGGAGGACCTCTACTACCGCCTGAACGTGGGGGTGGTGGAGCTCCCGCCGCTGCGCGATCGCCTCGAGGACCTCGAGCTCCTGTGCGAGCACTTCCTGCGGCAATTCTCGCGCAAGTTCGCGCTCGAGAAGGCGACTCTCTCGCCGGCGGCGGTCGACGTGCTGCGCTCGTACCGCTGGCCGGGCAACGTGCGCGAGCTCGCGAACGTGCTCGAGCGCGCGTCGATCATGGCGCACGGCGGCGAGATCCAGGTCGAGCACCTGCCCGCCGACTTGGCGCGCCCGGGCGCGCCCGACATGCCGGCGTCGATCGCGCTGAACGGGCACGCCGTCGCCGCCGTGGACGACGACCTCTCGCTGCGCTCCGCGGAGAAGGAGCAGATCCGGCGCGCGCTCGACTCCGCGGGCGGAAAGCGCGTCATCGCGGCGCGACTCCTCGGACTGTCGCGGCGCTCGCTCTACCGGAAGCTCGAGAAGCACGGGTTGACATGATGGCTAGAACGACGCGAACCCACCGAGTGAGCCGCGCCGTGCGCCCGGCGCGGCGCGCGACGGTCCGGACCGGAAGCCCGCCTTCCGGCCTTTCGCCGCTGCCCGCGCGCGCGTTCGGGCGGCCGATCGTCGCCCGCACGCAAGGCCTGCCGCGTCTCCGCGCCACGCGATCCGCGACGCCGCGCCTCCGCGTCGTGGTCTCGAACCGGACGCCGCTCGCGGCCGCACGCGCCGTCCGCCCCGCGCTTCGGCTCGTGCCGCCGCGCCTCGCCGTGACCTTCGACGACCCGCCGATCGCGCGCCGTCGCATACGGCGCCGCGCCGCGCGCCGCGCGGGACACCTCGCCGTCCTGATCGCCCTCGTCGCCGCCGGAATGACCGCCTTCGCGATCTCCCTCGGCCAAATCTTCGCAGGGTGACCGAACACCGCGGAGAAGAGTTCGGCGCCACGGCGGCAAGCGAAGCTAGCGTCTGATGATTCTCGACTAGCGAACGTGCCGGCCACTCGGCGGCACCACGGGCACGGTCGCGCGCGAAGCGCGCGCGGCGCGAAGCAACCCGCAGGGAGTGGGGCCGCGTTCGGCTTTGCCGAATGGGGCGAGGGAAGCGATTCCCTCGTGCGATGACCCGAGGGGCGCGAGCCGCTTGTTCAAGCGTTGAGAGCGCGGACTCGCCGGAGCGCTTCGCGCGCGAGGACCTGCTCCTCCTCGCGGTTCGCTTCGAGCAGCGCGCGCAGCGTCTGCTCGATCGCCGTCAGCTCCAGATTCACGGCGACGAGCGATTCCACGAGGCCGATCCAGGCGGTGCTCTCGGGCTTCAGGGTGCCTTCGCCCTCGCAGATCGCGACACAGCGGCGGGTCACCTCGAGGACTCCTTCAGACGCGCCTTCGAGATGTGTCGCGAGGTCGATGAAAGTGTGCCGATCGATGATCACGTGTGGGGTCCTCCGGCTGAGGTGGCTTTGGCGGACGTTGGCAAGTTCGATGCCACAAGCCGTATCGATTTGAAGCGGATTCCAGGCTCGATGGTCGTGCATCCGGGCGATGCTGCGGCCCCGTCGTGCGCTTTCGCTCGATTCCGCCGCCAGGCGAATGCACTGGCGTCGGTTCAGGGGCCCGTCGTGGCGCCGAGACGCTGCTCGACCTCGCGCACCCGGCTCGCGAGCTGCCCGTCGCGCTCGAGCCGCGCCCGCAGCGCCGCGCACGCGTGTGCCGCGACGCTGTGGTCGCGAAATCCGAAGTCGGCCGCGATGTCGCGCAGCGGAAGGCCGGACACGCGGCGCGCGACGTACACCGCGGCCTGGCGCGCGAGCGCGGCGTCGCGGTCGCGCCGCTTACGGGCCCGGAGAGCGCGGGCGCTCAGGCCGAACGTCGCGGCCACGGCGTCGAGCACCGCGTCGAGGTCGGGGACCGATGGAGCGCCGCCATGCGCGCGCGCGCCGAGCGCGCGCCGCGCGAGCGCGAGGCTCAGGTCCTGCGACGTCGACGCGGCGAGCTCGCGCGCGCGGTTGAACGCCCCTTCGAGCGCTCGCACGCTGTTCTCCTCGCAGTCCGCGATGAACTCGACCACCGCTTCGGCGACCGTCACACCCGCCATCGCCGCGCGCCGCCGCACGATCTCGCGCCGGAGCGCGACGTCGGGTCGACGCATCTCGGCGTAGAACCCGTTCTCGCAGCGGCTCGCGAGCCGTGCCGCGAGCGACGGGATGGCGCGCGGCGGCAGGTCGCAGGTGAGCACGACCTGCCGGTCGCACGCGATCAGCGCGTCGACCCAGCGGAACAGCTCGTCGAGGATCGCCTCGTCGCGCGTCAAGAGCTGGACGTCGTCGAACACGACGACGTCCGAGCCGTCGCGGAGGAGCGCGAGCTCGCTCGCCGTCTCGTCGCGCGCCTCGCACAGCGCGCGAAACCGCTCCGCCGAGATCGCGGCGGCGGAGCATCGCCCGCGCGCGGCCGCCACCGCGTGCGCGATCGCGATCGCGAGGTGCGTCTTCCCGAGCCCGACGCCGCCGTGGAGATAGAGCGGGTTGTGGATCGTCCCCGGGCTCTCCGCGACGATGCGCGCGGCCGCGTGCGCGAAGCGGTTGCTCTCGCCGACCACGAAGCGCGCGAAGGTGTAGCGCGCGTCGAGCGGCCGGTCGTCCTCCTCGCCGCCGCGGTCGACGCGATGCTCGGGCGGCGCCGCGGTCCCGGCGCTCGGCGCGATGCCGTCGCCGCCGGCGGGCTCGGCGACCGTCACCTCGCCCGTGTAGCCGACGGCGCGCAACGCGTCGGTGATGCCGGGCAGGAAGTGCTGCTTCAGCGCCCGCGCGCGCGCACGATCCGCCGTCGCGAGCGCGAGGCGATGCCCGTCGTCGCGTACCGCGACGGAGTCGAGCCAGCGCGCGAAGTTGCGATCGCCGAAGCGCGTCCGGAGAAGCGGGACCGCGCTCTGCCAGGCGTCGAGCCGCGCCGCAGCGACGTCGCCGGCCGCAACCGTCGCGGTCCTGGCGGCCGTCGCGGTCGCGTACGCGCTTCCCGATCGCGCCGGCGCTCGCTTGTCATCGATGCGGGTCTCCGAGGTCGAGACCCCGACCGGGTCGCGTCCGTGCATCGTCCCCTTCCCATCCCACGATGCGTCCGCTCCCGCCCCACACCGGCCACCGCTGCATCGGGCCGCTGACTACCCCGCACGTCCCCGGATCGAAGGAAGCGAGAAGCGCTTCCCCGAGCGCTCTCGATCCGGCTGCCCCCACGCGGGGAGCCGCTTCTAATGCAATCGTCAAACCGATGCAATGGACCGTTCACGAAAAATCGCACGTCGGTGTGATTGACGTTGCGATTCGCGAGGTTGCGCCGACGAAAAATTTTCGGCGCGTCGTTCGCGCGGCGCGCGCGACGTCGGAGCCGCGCTCAGGAAGACGCGCCGCCTGCGGCGGGCGAGAGAATTCGCTCCGCTGCCGCGCGTCCGGACACGAGAGAAGCGGTCGCGCCGGTCGCGTACGCCGACGGCACCGCGACCGCCGATCCTGCGAGGACGACGTTCTCGCATCCCGGCACGGACGCCGAGAGCGTCGGCAGCGCGAACGATTCGCTGCACCAATCGCGCCGGATCCACTGCCTCTCCCACGCGATCGCGTCGCGCGCACCCGGGAAGAGGTCGTACACCGCGGAGCGGACGAGCAGCGCGCTGCGCGCGACGTCGGCGAGCTCGCGCGCTTCTGCGCCCAGCGGAACGTGCGCGACGAGAAGCGCTTCTCCGGGCGGCGCGACGCGCGGCGCCCACGCGGTGGGCCAGCACAGCGTGACGGGCGCGCCCGGCGTGCCGGGCGCCGGACGATCCGGGGCGACCTGCCCGCTCGCGACCGGTGGCACGAGCCGCACGACCGGGAACCGCGGCTCGTCGGGATCGCTCGCCGGCGGCTCGCGGAACGCGAACGCCATCGCGAGCGCGCTGCGCGCGCTCGGGGCGCCGCCTCCCGTGCCGGCGCGGCCGACGAGCTGCGTCGCGATCGCGCGCGGGAGGAGCGCGAGCACGTCGTCCTCGGGAACGGCGAGCACGACGCGCTCGGCCGCGATCTCCTCGAGGAACGGCTGCTCCTGGCGCTGGACGCCGAGGGCGCGCACGCGCCCGCGCTCGACGTCGAGCGCGACGACCGCCGTGCCGAGCCGCAGGTCGCCGCCGGCTTCGACGAGCGCGTCGACGAGCGCCTGCACGACGCCGCGCGATCCGGCGACGGGATTGTCGGCGGCGACGACGTGCGCCGGCGCCGCGCCGGCTGCCAGCCAGCGGCCGCGGCTCGCGAGCGCCGCGACCGTCGCGGATTCGGGATCGCTCGCGCCGAGGAGCAGAGCGCTTCGCCGGACGGCGGACGCGACGACCGGCTCGAGGCCGCGGTCGGCGAGCCAGTCGACGAGCCTCGCCTCGCGCCACGCCTCGAGCTGCTCCGCGCTCGCGTGCGCGAGCTCCTCGTAGATCCCGCCCAGCGCCGCGAAGACCCGCGGCGGCACGCCGTAGAGCGCGCGCACCGCCTCGAGCACCGATGGCGACGGCACCGCACCCGGCACGGGCAGCGGGTACGGGCGATCGCGGACGGCTCCGCCCTCGACGATCGCGATCCGGAGCGCGTCGCGGAGCGGCACGTCGGCGAGCGCCACGTCCCGCACACCGGCGGCGGCGAGCACGTCGCGGACGCCGGTCGCTTCCCAGAGCGGCGGCGCGAGGTCGACCGCATAGCCCTGGTACGCGATCGTCTGCACCTGGCCGCCGGGCCGCCGCGCGCGATCGACGATCGCGACCCGCATGCCGTGGCGCGCCAGGATCGCCGCGCACGCGAGGCCGCCGAGACCCGCGCCGACGACGACGGCATCGTAGCGATCCGCCGGCGGCCGTCGCTGCAGCACCTCGACCGGAAGCTTCACCGCGCCTCCCCGCACAGCCACTGGATGCGCTGCTCGTGTGCCGCGAGCTCGGCGAGCGCGGACCGGACGGCGGCGAGGTCGGCGGCGCACGGCGGCGCTCCGCCCGCGAGACATTCGGCGAGACCGTCGAGCGGGCCGCGCGCCGCGATCGCCGCCTCCTTCCAGTCGTGGCGCGCCTCCCTGCACTGCGCCTGGCCCGAGGAGCCGGCCGTGCTCGGCGCGCGCGCAGCCGGGGGAGGCGGAGCTCCCGGGACGGCAAGCGGAGGTGGCGCTGCGGCGGCGGCAGGTGGCGGTGCGGCCGCGACTACCCCGCGCGCCCCGCTCGCCGGCTCTCGCCGAGCGAGCGTCGGCTCGGGTGCGGGCCGTGCCGGCGGTGCCGCCGGCTCCGGCGGAACCAGCGCGACCGGCGATGGACGCGCGTGCGGCCGCGCCTCCGCGAGCTCGTCTTCCTCGCCCACCACCGCGACGCGCTCGGGATCCGTCACGAGGATCTCGACCTCGCCGTCGAACTCGCGCACCTTTCCGGTGACGCGGACGCGCCGGCCGCGATAGCGCGCGGCGAGACGGCGCGGCGCCTCGCCGATGAGCGGCGGCACGACGACCACCCGGAAGTCGCCGTCCGCGGGCGGCGGCACGAGGACGAGGCGACCCGGCTCGGACTTCACCTCGTCGACCTGCATCTCCACCACGACGACGCGATCGACGAGCTCGCGCGCATCGCGGGGATCGACGACCGCGGGCGTCGAAAAGAGCCGGAGGGGCGGCAACGGCTCCGCCGCGAGCGCGAGGGCGGCGCCGACGATCGCGGCCGCTCCGGCGCCGACCGCGAAGGCCGTGACCGCGGCGGAGCCGCGGCCGGCCCGCGAGCCGGCCGCCCGCGCGCGGGTGCGCTGCTCCCGCTCAGTGGAACGACGCGCCATAGCCGATGGTCGCGTCGCCGCCGAAGCCGGCGGCGAAGCCCTGCACGTTCGGCGGCCGGACCGGGCCGTCGAGCGGCTCGGCGGCGACGACGTACACGTCCTCGGGCAGGCCGGCGATCCGGTAGCGGCCGTCGGGCGCCGTGAACCCGCCCGCGACGACGAGCCCGCTCACGGTCGCCGCGACGACGTGGGCGAGGAAGACCGGCGCGCCGCCGACCGTGACGCGACCCTCGATCGCGCCGGTGCGCGCGAGGAAGTCGCCTTCCGGATAGAGGAGCGCGGCGGCGATCGCGTCGTCGCTCGAGAGCGTCCGGCCGTGCGACTCGCCGCGCTCGCTGTACGGAACCATCGTGGCGCGCACGAGCCCGCTGTGCTCGAGGCCGATCAGATGGCCGATCTCGTGCGTCGCGATCGCCTGCAGGTCGTAGCGGTCGATCTCCGGCTCGGCGCTGGTCGTGAAGGGGACGCCCGTGTTGAAGACGATGTCCGCGTCGGTGAGCGCGCCGCCGGCGGCGCTCGTGAGGAAGGTGGCGGCGAGAACCCCGGGGCCGAGGCTCTCCTGCGAGTCGAGCGTCAGGACGTTCACGCGATCGGCGGGACGGCGGTTCCGGTCGCGCGCCGCTCCAGCGAACTCGAACCGGATCGCCGCGTCCGGCAGGTCCTGCCAGGCGGCGAACGCATCCGAGAGGACGTCCACGGGAGCGCGATCGCCGGTCACGTTCGACGCGCGCGCGCTGCTGAGTCGCCACGCCACGACCGGGCCGTCGGGTCCGTCGTCCGCCCAGCGCCGCTCGACGCCGCCGCTTCCGGGCACGAGCAGGAAGGCGTACGCGGACGCGTGCGCGGCGGTCGCGAGCACCAGGGCCGCGACCGCCGGCGCGACGGCGCGCCGGCCGGCGGCCGTCACGGCGCTCCTCGGGAGGCGAGCTCGCGGACGCGTGCGAGGACGGTCGCGAGAGGGCGCGTCGCCCCGCCGCCGAGCTCCGCCGCCAGTCGCGACGGAAGGCGGACGACCGGTCCGCCGCCCGGCATCGCGACCACCGGCAGATAGCCGTGCGCGATGCCGACGACCTCGAGCTCGCCGGACGCCGCGGGCGCGAGGAAGAGGAGCGCCTCGTCGCCGGGCTCGGATGCGGGCGCGCCCGGGACGGTGACCTCGACGGCGCCGGCGCGTCCGCCGAGCTCGCGCACGACGACTTCGTCGGGCGGGTCGCCCTTCACGCGCTCCAGCACCGAGAAGCGCGCGAGCGTGTCGGCGCCGTCGCCGACACGCCGCGCCTGCCGCTCCTCGCAACGGGCGCGGACGACGATCGGCGCCGCGGCCGTGAGCTCCGCCAACGAGAGCGGCGACAGCGTGAGCGCGCGACCGGCGGCCGGTGCGAGGGCGGTGGCGGCGAACGCGGCAACTGCGGCGGCGGCGCGGACCGCCGCGCGACCCGGAGCGACGCGCACCTCAGTCGACCTCGACGCCGCCCGTGAAGAGCGACACCTGGCCGCTCCGCGCGGCGAGCAGCGTGTAGAGCCCGGGCGAGACCGAGTCCCCGACCGTCACCGAGAGGACCGCCGCCGGCATGGGCGGCTGCCCGCCGCCCTGGGTCACGCCGAACCGGACGACGCGGGTGTCGAAGCCGGTTCCGACCACGGCGATGAGCGCGCCCGGCTCGACGCCGGGCCCCGCGACGCCGAGCATGACGGTGCTTCCGCGCTCGAGCCGGACGCCCGTCGTCCGGAGCACGATCGGCTGGCCCTCGGCCGCGACGCCGATCGCCACCAGGTTCACGGCCGGCTCCGCGACCGGCGGCAGGCCGACGTCGGCGAGTGCGGTCTCTCCGACCCGCACCGGGACCGGCTGGCACGCGGATGCGAGCGCGGCGGTGAGCAGCGGGACGAGCGCTGCGGAAAGCTTCCGCCGGTCGCGCACCGGGTCGGCTATATCCGCTCGCCGACGGCGAGAAAAGGCGGTCTCCGGTCAGTCAAAGAGGGGATCGCTCCCCTCGCCCCGTTTGGCAAAGCCAAACGGGCCCCCACTCCCCGCGGGCTCGCTTCGCTCGCATCTCGAGTGATTCTTCTGGCCCGCGGGTGGCGTCTCAGTCCATCCGCGCCGGTGCGCTCTTGACCGTCGCGAAGGCCGCAGGCTACCTCGTTCGACATGCAGCTCTGGCTCCGGCGCTCCCTCGTCGCCGTCGCGCTGGCGGCGGTCGCCTGCTCTTCCCCCAGCGCGGAGGAGCAGAAGGCGCTCGGGCAAAAGCTCGCCGAGGAGGCGAAGAAGTCGATCCAGTCGGTCGACGCGCAGGCGCGCGAGCAGAAGGTCGCGCCCGAGGTCGTGAAGAAGGTCCAGCAGCAGCTCACGGTCCTGAAGGAGTACATGGGGCCCGTGAACGGGAAGCTCGACGCCGTCACGCTGAACGCGTTCGAGGCCTTCCAGCGCGCGCAGGGGATGAAGCCCGACGGCATGCTGACCGACTCGGCGCTCGCCAAGCTCGACCAGGCCGCCGCCCAGGCCCACCCGACCTCCTGAAGAGGCGCGGGACTCGCGGGCGTCGGCGCCGTCACCGAGCACCGTCGCAGAGGGCGCGTGCGCGCGCGACCACGGCGTCCAGCATCTCCTCCGTCAGCTTCCCGGTCTGCGTGTTCTGTCGGCTGGGGTGGTACGAAGCGAGGAGGCGCACCCGATCGCCGAGGGCCGCCTCGGCCGCGTGCCCGAATGAGGGCCTTGGTCGCGGCACCTCGCGGCCGAGCTCGCTCCACGCCGCGAGCGTCGCGTCGAAGCCGATCTTCCCGAGCGCGAGCACGACGCGCGCTCGCCGGAGCACGGCGAGCTCGCGCACGAGATAGCGCCGGCACGTCCGGAGCTCCTCGACGTCCGGCCGATTGTCGGGCGGAGCGCAGCGCGCCGCCGCGGTGATCCAGGCGTCGGCGAGCGCGAGCCCGTCGTCGCGTCGCCGCGACTCCGGCCGGCTCGCGAAGCCGGCCCGGTGGAGCGCGCGATAGAGCCAGTCGCCGCTCGCGTCGCCCGTGAACATCCGTCCCGTCCGGTTGGCCCCGTGCGCCGCGGGGGCGAGCCCCACGACGACGAGCCGCGCCCTCGGATCGCCGAAGCCCGGGACCGGCCGACCCCAGTACGTCTCGTCGCGATGGCGCCGCACGCGCACGCGAGCGACCTCGCGACAGTGCGCGACGAGCCGCGGGCAGAGCTCGCAGGCGACGACCTCGCGCGCGATCCGGGCGAGCTCCCGCGAGCGCGCGTCAGACACCGGCGCCGGTCGCGACCGCGCGCGCCGTCGCGGCCAGGATGCGGAGGTCGAGCGCGAGCGACCGGCGCGCGACGTACGAGAGGTCGTACGTGAGCTTCTCCTCGGCCGACGTGTGGTAGTCGGCCCGCACCTGCGCGAGCCCGGTGATTCCCGGCTTCACCTGCCACCGCTCGGCGTAGCGCGGGATCCGCCGCACGAATTCCGCGGCGAGCTCCGGGCGCTCGGGGCGAGGCCCGACCAGGCTCATGTCGCCGTTCAGGACGTTCACGAGCTGCGGCAGCTCGTCGATCCGCGTCGCCCGCAGGATGCGGCCGACCGACGTGACGCGGTCGTCGCCGTCGCGAGCGAGGACCGGTCCGCTCTCGCTCTCGGCGTCGACGTGCATCGTCCGGAACTTGTAGATCATGAACTCACTCGCGCCGCGACCCACGCGCCGCTGGCGGAAGAGCACGGGCCCGCGCGACGTGACGCGGATCGCCACCGCGGCCAGCACCGCGAGCGGCAGGAACGCGAGCGCGAGGAACGCCGCCAGCACGATCTCGCAGCGCTCGGGCACCCCGGCCGCCTTCAGGGCGCGCCCTCGTACGCCGTCTGGCCCGGCACGCCGTTCGGCGCGCCGGCGGCCGCGATGCGGCGATAGAGTCCCGCGCGCGACCAGAGGTAGCGATGCGTCCGGTAGAGGTGCGCGAGGCCGAGCATGTGGCGGAGGGTCAGGACGTTCAGGCGCTGGCGAGTGACGCGCTGGCACTCGTGCCGCACGACCGCGTCGCCCAGGTAGACGACGCGCCAGCCCTGGAGGTGCATGCGAAGGCAGAGGTCGACGTCCTCGGGCCCGTAGAAGATGCGCTCGTCGAGCCAGCCGACGGAGTGCAGCGCCTCCATCCGGATCGCCTGGCACGCGCCGACGACGTAGTCGACGTCGCGCACGCCGCGGTGGTCCCAGTCGGCGAGCTCGACGTCGCGCAGCCAGCGCCGGCCGATCGCGCCCGGGAGCTGGCGGATCATCTTGTCGAGCATCGTCGGGAAGAGCTGGCAGCTCGGCTGCACGCTGCCGTCGGGCAGCATGAGGCGCGGGCCGCACACGGCGACGCTGGGCGCCCGCTCGAGGAAGTCGAGGAGGCGCGCGAAGGCGCCCGCGAGCACGACCGTGTCGACGTCGAGGATGATCGAGAACGGGGTGCGCGCCAGGACGAGGCCCTGGTTGCGCGCCGCCGCGACGCCGCGGTTCTCGCGGTTCCGGATCAGCCTCGCCCACGGGGCGCGCTCGCACACGAGCTCCGGCGTGCCGTCGCGGGAGCCGTTGTCGATGACGATCAGGTCGCCGCGCTCGTCCGGGCTCGCGATCGCGAGCGAGTCGAGGCACGGCGCGATGTGCTGGCGCGAGTTCCAGGTGAGGATGATGACGGTGTAGCGCGGCCGCGATCCGTTCACGCCTTTCCTCCGGCCGCGGCTCGCGGCGGCTTGCTGGTCGCGATCGTCGCCCAGCGGATGCGATGGCCGGTTCGCGCCGCGACCTCGGCCGCGACGCGCGCCGCGGCTCTCACCCCGAGGTTGATGGCGGCGAGCGGCCAATCGCCCGGCGCGAGGCGGCGCGCCATCTCGCGCCAGGGATAGCGCGCGATCGGCCCGCGACGCGGGCCCAGCCCGGCCGCTCCGCCGCGCGCCGAGCGCCGCGCCTCTCGGATCTGCACCTTTCCGGCCTCCGTGCGAAGGCGCTCGCGGAAGTAGTCGGCGAGCGTCTCCGGCGGGCGGAAGCGCACCTCGGCCGCGTCGACCACGAGGAGCTGCTCGCGGCCGAGCACGGCGGAGAGCCAGCCGTCCTCGAGCAGGAGGCCTTCCGGCATGCGCGCGACCGCCGAGCTCCGCATCGCGTAGAGGCGTCCACCGACGACACCGAAGTCGAAGCGATAGGGGAGCGCCGCCGCGCGCGCGACCGCGCTCGCGCCGGCGAGCGCCGGGACCTGCCGCGCGCTCGCGAGGAGCGCGCGCGGCGCCGCGGCGAGCGCGTCGACGAGCACGACCAGCGCGTCGGGCGCGACATCGACGTCGGCGTCGCAGAACACCACGATCGGCGTCGCGCACGACGAGCGCGCGAGGTTCCAGGCGCGCGCCTTGTCGGCGAGCGGCTCGCGGATGACCGCCGTGCGGAGCGATCGCATGCAGTCGGCGAACGAGCGCGCGTCGGCGAGCGCCTCGCGTCCGTCCTCGCCGTTCACGCAGATGACGAACGAGACGGCATGACCGCGCGCCGCCAGCTTTCCCGCCGCGCGCTCGAGCGAGCGGAGCGTCGCGGCGAGGGCCGGCTCGTCGGAGCGGGCCAGGACCGCGACCGTCACGCCGGGCGGCGAGGCGCCCGCTTCCCGGGCGCGAGCCGGCGGAGCGTCGCGGCCGGGATCCGCCGGCGGCGGCGGAGCGCCGCCCGCGGGCCCTGCGCCATCGTGCAGGTGGTCGCTCATCGCGCGCTCCGCGCCCCGGGCGCCGGGACGGCGCCTGCCGTCGACTCTGCGTGCGGCTCCACCGGCCGGCTCGCGAGGGGGCCCGCTTCCGGCCCGAGGGCGGCGACGCGGCAGAGCGCCGCATAGCGACCGGCGCGCGCCGAGCCGGTCGCCCGCAGCGCGGCCGCGCGCGCGCCGAAGAAGAGCGCCGCCGCCGCGCGCAGCGCGAGGACGGCCGCGCGCCCGCGCCGGCGCTCGTAGAACGCGAGCTGGCTCGCGAAGATGGCCGCCGGCCGGCGCTCGCCCAGGAGAACGGCTCCCGATGCGTTCCCGCGGTGCACGATCGCCACCCGAGGCAAATAGACGACCGATCTGCCCGACTCGTACATGCGAAGGCAGAGATCCATGTCCTCGGCGTAGAGGAAGAACCGCTCGTCGAAGCCGCCGAGCGCCCGGAGCTGGTCGCGCCGGCCGAGGAGGAACGCTCCGTGGCACCAGTCGACCGCGACCGGCCCCGGCCCCGCCGGCGCCGTCGCCCGGCCGCGGCCCGCCGAGCGAACGAGGGCGCCCAGGGAGAAGAACGGCTCGACGGTCGGCACGAGAGCCCCCGCCTCGTCGCGAACGGCGACCGACACGAGGCCGACGTCGGGGCGCTCCGCGAGCACGCCGAGCGCCGCGTCGATCGCGCCGTCGTTCGCCCTGGCGTCGGGATTCAAGAAGAGGACGGATTCGGCGCGCGCGGCCGCGAGCCCGCGGTTGGCGGCGCGCGCGAAGCCGAGGTTCGCCGGGTTGCGCAGGAGGACGGCGTCCGGGAAGCGAGTGCGGACGATGTCGGCGCTGCCGTCGCTCGACGCGTTGTCGACCACGATGACCTCGCGCCCCGGTGCGGAGACGCTCGCGAGGCAGGCAGCGACGTCGTCGGCGCCGTTCCAGCTCACGATGACCACGCTGACGCGCGGTGTGCCGTCGCCGCTCACGTCCAGTACCGGATGCCTCGCAGGGCGTGGCAGGCGTCGCCGAGGACGAGGCCGTAGGCGTTCGGCACCTTGGCGCGCAGCATGTCGAGGTCGTGCTCGGTCGTCAGGCGCTCCACGACCTGGCCGAGCTGGCGGCGCGCGAGCGCGACCGCGGCGTCCTGTGCCGCGTCGAGCTTGAAGACGTCGAACCGGACCCCGTAGCCGAGGTCCTCGAGCGCGTGCCCGAGGAAGCTCAGCTTGACGGCGTCGGCGTTCAGTCGGACGAGCGGGTCGTCGCCCCGCAGCGTCGCGTCGACGAGCTTCTGCTCGAGCGGGAGTCGGAAGATCGTCGCGCGGAGGAGCTCACCGAAGCGCGACCGCAGGTCGTTCCCGCGGTAGCCGTTCCGGAGCGCGTCGATGAGCCCGTAGACGAGGTGCAAGCCGTTGCAGGCCTTGGTGTGGACGACGCCGCGTCCGTACGGCTTGCCCTCGTTCATGCTGGCGAAGATCGCCGCGTAGGCCGACTCGGTGTCGCGCAGGTGGTCCTCGACGAGCGCGGACACGACGACGTCCTGGCCGCGCGCCGTCTTGAAGCGGTCGCGATCGGGCGGGAACTCGTGCGTGAGCACGCTGATCGTCCACGACGCCTCGTCGACGTGCTGGGTGGGGTCGAAGACGGCCTCGCTCCCCTGCACGATCTCCTTCCGCGTGTAGGCGCCGCGCGGGGTGTCGAAGCGCTGGTCGTACGGCACGTCGACGAGCTGCAGGATCTGGAGGAAGTGGAACGGGTGTCGCTCGACGGCGAGCCCGAAGTGCGGGTACGTCTTGCCGGCGATCGTCTGGAGCTCGAGGCCGTCCGCGACGAGCGCGTCGACGATCGGGCGGCCGCCATTCTTCACGTCCGCGCCGAACGCGAGCACGACGTGCGCCATCACCCACGGCTCGTCGCTCGCGACCGCGCGCTGCTGGAGGAGCTCGCGGAGGAGCGCCTCGGTGTGCCGGTCGCCGGTCGACTGCGATGCGGCCGACGGCGAGCCCATCGGCGCGGGCGCGCCCGCGCTGCCTGCTCCGGACGCGGGATGCTCGTCGGCGCGCGCGGCAAGGCCGGTTGCGATCGCCGCGGCGCCGCCCGCGACCGCGACGACGGCCCCGGACCTGAGCACGTCGCGCCTCGTCCACCACCGGGTCCTCTTCACGCGGACGCTCCGATGCGCTCGCCCGCGAAGAGATCCGCGGCATCGAAGAGGGCGGCGATCTCGCGCTGCCGCTCCGCGTACGCCTCCCCGGCGATCGCCGGGCGAAAGGGCTCGAGGAAGAGCGGCGCGATCTCCGCGTCGCTCCGGACGCGGCGCTCCGCGAGCTCCCGACGCCGGCCTTCGGCGAACGGGAGGCGCGCGACCGCGCCCGCGAGGCCGCGCTCGCACGCCGCCGCGCGCGACGGCTCGAGCCGCGCGCGCTCCGCGAGCAGCGCGAGGGCGCAGCGGAACACGCGATCGGCGCGCTCGCCCTCGTAGTTCTTGTAGACCGTCAACAGCGCGTTCTGCTCGAGGAGCTCGATCCGCCGTCCCGGCGAGAGGAGGGCCTCGCTCCCGTGCTCGGCGTGGCGGGCGCCGGCGCGCGGCGCCAGCACGCACCGCTCGCCGAGCGCCCACAGGCGCCAGCCGAGGTCGGCGTCCTCGAAGTACGCGAAGTAGCTCTCGTCGAAGCCGCCGGCCGAGCGAAAGGCGGCGCGGTCCACCAGCATCGCGGCGCCGCTCGCGAAGAGGGTCGGGACCGGAGGCGCGTCGGCGGCGGGCTCGTCGGCGCGCTCGCCGTGGCGGTGCGGGGCCGCGTGGCCGTAGAAGCTCATCGTGCCGCCGTCGAACTCGATCGCGGTGCCGTCCGCGGAGAGGACGCGTGCGCCGACGCAGGCGGCGCCGGTCGCGGCGCGGGCGTCGACGAGCTCGCGCAGGAAGTCGGGGCCGACGCGGACGTCGTTGTTCACGAGGCAGAGGAGGCGCCCTGCGGCGACGTCCGCGGCGCGGTTGTTGGGCGCGGCGAAGCCCGCATTGGCCGTGCCGGCGACGACGCGCACGTCCCGACGGGCGCGCGCGAGCCAGTCGCGGGTGCCGTCGCGCGACCCGTTGTCGTAGACGACGATCTCGACGCGATCGCCCGGGTAGTCGAGCGCGGCGATCGACTCGAGACAGCCCGCCAGCAGCTCGCGGCGATCGCACGTGACGATGACGAACGAGACCTCGGGCGCGAGGTCCTCGCCGGCCGACGGAATCGCGTCGCCCGCCTCGGCCGCGATCACCGCCCCTCCCGCGCCGCGCCCGCGAGCGCGGCGAGCGCCGCCTGCACGGCCGCCAGGTCGGGTCCGTGCGGCGCGACGAGGTCCGACAGCCGAGCCGAGTGGTCCCGTCCCGCGCGATCGACGACGAGCACGTGGCGATACGCCGGCTCGCACCCGCTCGCGAGCCCGACGCTCCGGTTCACGAGGCGGTTCGCCGCCGGAAACGCGCCGTCCTGCTCGGGGTGCGAGAGCCACGCATTCATCGTCTGAAGCAGCGCCCACGCGGGGAGGTAGCCCGACGGGAGCACCGTCACGGAGGCGCCGCGCGCCTCGAAGAACGCGCGCGTCGCCGCCAGGTCGGGATGGCCGTGCGCGAGGTGCTCGGCGAGGAACCCGTGCTCGTAGCCGTAGCGCGTCCGGATGAGCTCGAAGAGGTATCGGTCGGCGTCCGCGACCCCGGGCGTGGCGAACGGGTTCCCGAGGACGAGCACGCGCGCCGTCACGCGCCAGGCCTCCGCGAGCCACGCGGCGCGCTCGGCGGGCGGCACGTGCTCGAGCACGTCGAGCGCGGTCACGACGTCGAACGCGCGGTCAGCGAACGGCAGGGGCGCGCCGGTCGCGAGCGCGACGTGCTCGGGCACGTCCGCGGGACGGCGATCGACGACCGTGACGGGGAGCCCGGGAAAGAAGTCTCCGGTCCACGCGAGGTGGCCCGCGTCGCCGCCCATCGTCCCGCCGACGTCGAGCAGGGTGCGGGCGTCCGCGACGACGCGCGACGCGACCTCCGCCGCGAGCGCGTAGCGCTCGTAGAGGTCGAACGGGAGGCCGCTCACGAGCTCGTCGCGATCGCCCGCACGCGCCCGCAGCTCGAGCGACCGGAGGTGCGCCCAGCCGCGCTCGATCGCGATCCGGAGCGAGTGGCCGCCCGCGGCGATCAGCACGCGGACGCGCGCCCGGGTCCCGCCGACGTCGGACGCGCCCGCGCGCGCCGCGTCCCGAGACGCACCGCATGCTTCGGCCGGAAGGCGCGCGACGACCCTTCCCGCGAGCGCGAGCTTGACCGCCGACGGCTCGGCCAGATCGAGCGCGATCTCGACCTCGATCGGCTCACGGCCCGCGTTCAGCAGGTAGACCAGCGCTCCGTCGCTGACGATGCGCGAGCCGTCCGCGGTCGGCTCGCCGAAGCCGCTCCGCAGGGCGACGCGAAGGCGCCCGTCGCCGTGAGCGCGCACGACCGGGTCGGGTACGCCGAGCGCGTCGAAGGAGACGACCGGCGGATGATCGCCCCGCCGAGCGATCAGCTCGCAGTTGTAGGGCGCCTGGAAGAACCGGAGCGCGACCGCGAAGCCGGCCTCCTCGAGCGCCCGCACCCACCAGGAGGGCACGCGCTCGGCGACGTGCGTCGGCTCGGCGCGGTCGAACACGAGCGGGTCCGGCGTCGCGGCGAGGAAGAGGCCGCCCGCGCGCAGGACGCGCGCCGCCTCGGCGATCACCGCGCGCGGCTCGGGCACGTGCTCGAGCAGATCGAAGGCGCTCACGACGTCGAGGGACGCGTCCGCGAGCGGAAGCCGCTCGGCGTGCGCGCACGCGAGCCGATCGCTGCTCGCCCGCGACCACGTCGCCGCCTCGCGGAGCGCGAACCGGCTTGCATCGATCCCGAGCGCGCGGAACCCGGCGGCGCGCGCCTCCTCGACGAGGAACCCGTACGCGCAGCCGACGTCGAGCCAGCGCGCGCCCGGTCCGACCTCGCGCGCGACGAACTCCATCCAGTGGCCCCAGGTCGCGTGGACCGCTCCGTAGCCTTCGCGCGCGAACCCGCTGTTCTCGCCGTGGAAGTAGCCCGCGCCGTAGCGCTCTTGCAGGATGCGCGACGGCACCGGCCGCTGGTGCGGGGTGTCAAGCATCGCTCGGGCCAGTCTACCGGCGCCCGGCGGCGGCTTCAAATGCCGCCCTTCCGAACGCATCGCGCGTTCGCGGCGGGAGCGCGAGGAGGACGATCGCGGCCAGGGCGGCGAGCGAGATCCCGGCGCCCGCGAAGAACGAGCGCGGGCGGAAGGCGATCTCCACGCGATGCGGTCCCGCCGGAACCGCGACCGCGAGAAGCGCACCGTCGACCCGCGCCGTGGGCGCGGGGGCGCCGTCGACCGCGGCCCGCCATCCCGGATGGAAGAGACGCGCGAAGACGACGACTCCGCCGCCTTCGGAGGCGGTCGCGACCGACGCGGTCTCGTCGCGGTCGGCGAGGACGGTCGCCGTGCCCGACGACGTCGCCGGCCAGGCGTCGCTCGGGACGTCGGCCTCGGCGATGCACGCGACCGCCCTGCCCGCCCGGTCGACGACGCAGTCGTCGAGCGCCCCGGCGTCCGGGACGCGGACGACCTCTTCCGCGAAGTACGCGGCGCCGAGCGCGAGCGGGCTCTCGTAGACGTACGCGACCGAATCGGCCCAGCGGAGCTCGAGGCGCGCGAGCGCCGCGCGCCGGGCCGCGAGCTCGCGCTCGAGATCGCGCGCCTCGGCGGCTTCGCCGGGACCCGGCCCGACGCCGCCCACGAAGACGCGCTCCGCCGGGCCGTCGCTCGCGATCTCGAGCTCGATCGTTCCGGGCGAGCGCTCGCCGGCGGCGCGCGCGGCGCCGGCGTCGCGGCGCTCGACCCAGAGATCGGCCCAGCCGGCCGGCGGATCGGCCACGTCGACCGTCGCGGCGACCTCGCCGCGGTCGCCCGAGGCGTCGCGCATCGCCAGGCGGGCGCGGAGGCGCGCCGCACGCGCGGCGCTCAGGCCGGCCGCGAAGCGCTCGGGAAGATCGGCGACGTCGAAGCGCATCCGGCACGGGGTCTCGCACGTCCAGTGGAACCGGCGGTCGCCCGCGAGGTCGGCGATGCCCCCGCCGAGGTCGGCGGTCGCGAACGAGAATCGCTCGAGGTGCGCGAAGAGGCGCGTCGTTCGGCGGCCGCTCACGAGCGCCCGGACGGCGGCCGGCAGCTCTTCGGCGCGGAGCGGCTCGCGCGCGAGCACCCAGCGGAGGTCGGCGAGCGGCGCGCCCGGTCCGGTCGCGGCGAGCAGCGGATCGGGGTCGGCGAGGATCCACGTCAGTCCCTGGCTCGGCGCGACGAGGGAGCTGACGAACTCCCACGTCGCGCGCGGCGTGAGCACGTCGATCGCGCGCAGGTCGCGGAAGCCGAGCGCGCCCGAGACGAGCGGCGGCGCGATCTCGACCGGTCCGGCGATGCGCCCCGGTCGCGCCGCGACGAGGTCGCGGAGCGCGTCGACCCACGGCGCGGGCGCATACGGCGGGACGCGCTCGGGCCGACGGCGGGGCGCGAGCCAGAGGAGCTCCGCGACGACGGCCGCACCGACCAGCCACGCCCAGCGCCGTCGTCGCAGCGCGGTTTCGGTGAGCGCGCGCGACGCCCGCGCCGGCGATGCGCCGAGCCCCGCGAGCAGCGCGAGAGCGAGGTAGAGCGGGAAGCTATACTTGACGTAGTTCACCGAGCCGAGGAGCGGCACCCCGGACAGGCGAAGCGGCAGGAGCCCGTGCACCTTCGCGAGCTCGAGCGCGATGGTCGCGGCGAGCGCCCACGCGAGCCGGCGGCGACGAGCGCGCCAGAGCCCGACCGCGGCCGCGACCAGGACGACCGCCCCCGCGTGCGGAAGCCCACCGCCTCCGTGAGCCGCGGCGACGTCGCCCGCCGGGGCGACGAGCGCCAGGGCCCACGGACCCACGAGCGACGGCCAGCGGCTCGGCGGAACGGCCCACTCGGACTGCGCCGTCCGGCCGGCGCGCACGAGACCGCTCGCGTCGCCGAAGGCGTCGGCGAAGGACAGCAACGCGATCGCCGCCGCGGCCGCGCCCAGAAGCCCGCCGGCGATCCATGCCTGCGCGGCCTGCCCCGAGTGCGCGCGGGTCGCCGCATCCGGCGCGCCGCGCGCGCGCGCGTCGGCCGTCCGATCGCGCACCGCCGCCGCCAGCCAGACGGCGCCGAAGCCCGCGGCCACGACCGCGCTCTGCGGCTTCACGCCGAGGCAGCCGGCCGCGATCGCGGCGGCGAGGAGCGCGATGCCGCGCGTGCCCGCCGCCGGCAACGCGAGCGCGGCGAAGAGCACGAGCGGCACGAAGACGTCCGTGTTCAGCGGATGGTGGTCGATCCATTCGAGCGTCTGGCCGGAGAGCATGACGGCTGCGCCGGCCGCGAATGCACCGGCCGGTCCGCAGCCGATCGCGCGCGCGAGGAGCCACGTGAAGACGCCGAGCAGCACGACGCGGCCGATCCACGCGAGGTCCTGCACGACCGGCGAAGGCCAGGCGTTCACCGGCCACTGGAGCGGTGCGAGCGCGCCGCTGTTCGGGTTCCCGAGGAGCGGCGCGCCGAGGCCGGAGGCCTCCGTCCAGAGCGCGAGGCCGCCGTCGGCGAGCGCGCGGTGGACGAGGTAGGGCGAAGGCTCGTCCACCCAGGCCGCGCCCTCGACGTCCCGGACGGGCGGCGGCCGCGGCGGATCGCCGGCGCCGACCGGCCCCGACGGAAGCACCCCCGGGACGTACGACGCGGCGGAGAGCGTCCGCCCGCCGAACAGGACGTCGGGAAATGCCGCGATCGCCGTCAAGACCAGAAGCGCGATCGCGAGCGGCGCGCCGTCCGCCCGGCCGGCACCGCCCGCGCGTCGCGCGCGGCGATCTACCACCGCGCGACGAGCGCGCCCGCGGTCATGCCGCCGCCGACCGCGTTCAGGACGAGCACGTCGCCCGCCTGCAGCCGGCCCGCGGACGCGGCGTCGCGGAGCGCGATCGGGATCGACGCGGCCGACGTGTTGCCGCAGCGGTCGAGGTTGATCCCGACGCGCTCCTCCGCGATCCCGAGCTGCGCGACCATCGCGCGGATGATGCGGACGTTCGCCTGGTGCGGAACGAGGAGCGCGACGTCGCCGGCAGCGAGCTCCGCCGCCGCGAGCGCTTCGCGCGTGAGCGCGACGAGCTGCTCCACCGCGAGTCGGAAGACCTCGGGGCCGCGCATCCGCATCCAGAAGTCGGCGTCGTCGGCCGCGAGCTCGCCCGGGGCGCGCGCGCCGCTCCGGACGTACAGCATCGGCCACTCGGCGCCGAGAGCGCGAAGCCGGCACGCGAGGATGCCGCGCTCGCCGCGCACCGGTCCGCGGTCGCCGCCTTCCGAGCCGCCCCGCTCCCCGGCGAGGATCACCGCGCCGGCGCCGTCGCCGAAGAGCGCCGACGTGCCGCGATCGCTCGGCTCGCAGAACGCGCTCAGCCGGTCGGCTCCGACGACGAGGACGCGCTCGTAGTCGCCGGCGCGAACGCCCTGATCCGCGACCGAGAGAGCGTACGGAAAACCCGCGCACGCGGCGGCGACGTCGAACGCGGGCTGCGCGGAGAGGCCGAGCCGCTCGTGGAGGAGGCACGCGAGCGAGGGAAAGAGGTACGGTCCCGACGTCGTCGCGACGACGACCGCGTCGAGCGCGCCGGGCGCGACGTCCGCCGCGGCGAGCGCCTCGCGCGCCGCCGCCTCCGCGAGGTCGACGAGCGACTCCTCGGACCGCAGCACCCGCCGCTCGCGGACGCCCGTCCGGCTCTCGATCCATCCGCGGTCGACTCCGAGCCGATCCTCGATCTCCGCGTTCGGAACGATCCGCGAGGGCAGCGCCGCGCCGACGCCGACGAACCGCGAGCGCATCGCACCCGCCTCTTACCACGCACGCCCGTGCAGCTCGACGAGGTCGAGCGCCGCGGGTCCGGCGATCTCGAGGTGGACGCGGAGCCGCCCGGCCTGCGCGGGAAGGAGGAGGCCCCGGTCGAGGCCGGGCGCGGCAGCGCGCACGGCGGTCCCGGCGGGTTCGGACTCGACCGCCACCACGCGGCCGCGGCCGATGACGCGCGGGAACACGCGGAGCGCGACCCCCGCGGGCGGCGCCGCGAACGGGACCTCGACGACCGGCGTCGCGCACGGCCAATCCGGAAGCGGTGGCTCGCCCGCGCCGTAGTCGAGCGGATCCGGAGGACGACGCGCCGGCGCAGGCGCCCCGCCGCAATTCGCAAGGCGCAGGTCGGCATTCCCGAGCACCGGCTCGTAGCCGTACACGTCGAGCGGTCCCGCGCGCGCCGCCGGCGCGAAGGCCGCGAGCCACTCGGGATCGAGCTCGCCGCGATGAAGGACCGCGGCGCTCCGGCCCGGATCGGCCGCCGCCGCGCGCCCCGCGGACGGTGCCCCGAGGAAGTAGCCGTTGTCGGTATCGAGGTCGGCGAAGCCGGGTCCGTGCACGTCGCGCCACAGGCGACCGCGCGGGATCGCGAGATCCCCGGAGAGGATGCGCGCCGCTTCTTGCTTGACGCCCCACCCGAGCAGGCGCGCGCGCGCGGCCGGGTGCGACGGCCGCGCGCCGCCGACTCGCAGGAGTTCGAGCTGGGTCGCGACCCAGCCCTGGCTCGCCGCAGTCGCGATCCACCACGCGAGGAGCGCGACCCGCCCGGCGCAGAGCAGCGCGAGCGCCGCCGCGCCGACCCGTCGCCAGCGGGGGCGCGTGGCGGCGATGCCGACGAGCACGGCGCCGGGCACGAGCGCGCCGTCCAGGTAGTAGCCCCACACCTCCGCCGGGAGGACCGCGGGGACGACGACGGCGGCCGCGAACGCCGCGACGACGAGGCCGACGCCGGCCGGGTGGCGGCTGCGCGCGCGGGCGAGCCACGCGACGATCGCGGCTGCGACCGGGATCAGCCCGGCCCAGACCTCGACCTGCAGCCAAGCGTCGACCGGCGCCGGGCGTGCAGCACCGGTCGGGCTCAAGCCGTCGAGCCAGCGCGCTCCGAGCGCGACCAGGTCCGCCAGCCGATGCTCGAATGGCGAGCTCGCGGACGCGACCGCGGCGTTCGACGGCGCCGGCAGCGGCACGCGCCACGCGAGCGCCATCGGGACGAGCGGAAGGGCGGCCGCGACGGCGGCCGCCGCGACGCCGCCCGCTCCGATCGTCCGCACGCGCGCCAGGATCGCGCCGGCGGCGACGGGCGCGAGCGCGCCCGCCGACAGGTGGAGCTGCGTGCCGAACGTGGCGAGGGCCGCGAGGAGCGACGCCTTCGCGCGCGTCGCGCGCGCGAGCAGGGAGCGCGCGACCAGGAGCAGCGCGGCACACCAGGCCGGGATCGCAGCAGGCGCCCACGCGATGCGCGAGTCGATGACCGCCGTCGGCGACGTCGCGAGCCACGCCATCGCGGCGAGGCCGGCGGCCACGCCGCCGGTCGCGGTCGCGAGCGCGCCGGTCGCGGCCACGGCGACGACGCCGAGGACCGCCGCGAACGCGTAGGCGCCGCCGGGACCGGGCGCGACCAGCGCGGGGAGCGCCCAGAAGAAGTAGTAGGTCGCGCCCAGGTGGAGTCGGTTCCGCATGAGCGGCCCGGCGCTCGGAAAGGCTTCCCCGCCCGCGATGCGCTCGCCCCAGGCGAGGTCGCGCGCCTGGTCGACCCCGAACCAGCCGGCGTCCAGCGCCGCGACCCGAAGCGCCGCGGCGAGCGCGACGATCGCCGCGGCGCCGATCGCGGCGGCTCGGAGCGACCGTCGTGGTGCTACCGCAGGCTCACCTTGCGCGCGTAGACGTCGAGCGGCGTGAGCTTGTCCACGTCGGCGAGCGTCTTCCGGACGCCCGTCATGTCGGCCCACTGCTCCCACACGACCCAGGCCGTCGTGTCGGTGGCCGCGACGATCGGGAAGCGGACGCGGTCCTTGTCGACGGCGGCGATCTCGAACGGCGCCGACGTCCAGGTCTTGCCGCCGTCCTGCGACGCGCGGAGGAGGATGCGCTTGTCCTCCTCCTGCCACGCGACCGCGATGGTCGCGTCGCCGGCGAGCGCGATGCGCGGGCGGCCGGAGGCCGTCTTCCCGGTCCCCGCGTCGACGCGGATCGGGCGATCGAGAGGCTGCCGCCAGGTCGCGCCGCCGTCATCGGAGGCGTTCATGTAGACTCCCATGCCGCCCTCTGACCCCCCGCCGCTCCAGACGAGGTAGAGGTGCGGTCCGTGGGCGACGAGCTGGAACGTCGCCTGGGCGGGGCCCTCGTAGAAGAGCTGCGGGGCGCTCCACGTCGCGCCGCCGTCGGCCGACGACGCCACCCAGAGCCAGCTCTTCATCGTGTCCCCGACCACGCCCGCCGTCCAGACCGCCGTCAGGCGTCCGCCGGACTCGACCATCATCGGCCAGATCGGGCTCGCCGGCTGGCCCTCGGGATCCACGCGCACCGGCTGCTGCCAGGTCGCTCCGCCGTCGCCGCTCCGAGCCGCCAGGAGATGCGGCCCGCCGCGGCGGCGCTCCTCCCAGATGACCCACGCGTCGCTGCCGCTCCCGAGGACCGGCCACGGTCCGATCGACTCGCTCTTCCCGCCCGGCGGCTGGAGCGCGAGGTCGGCGGGCAGCCAGGTCGCGCCGCCGTCGGTGCTCCGGTTCACGAAGATGTCGCGCTCGACGTTGCGCTCGTCGCTGTAGGCGACCAGGACCGTCCCGTCGTCGCGCGTCGCGACGCTCGGCGGGAAGGACTGCGGCGCCGAGTTCAGGCGCTCGATGGGCCCCCAGGTCCTCCCGAAGTCCGTCGAGCGGCGTGCGAGGATGAACTTCTGCCCCGCGCGATTGCGCCGCGACTGCCAGACGGCGAGGAGTCCGCCACCCGGCTCCACCGCCAGCTTCGGCGCGACGGAGATGGTGTCCCCGTACTCGGGCGCGTTCAGGACGAAAGGCGCCGACCACGTCTTGCCGCCGTCGCTCGACTGGCGCACGACGACGTTCCGGTCGACCGGGCCCTTCAAGGTCATGAAGACGGCGGCGACCTGGTCGCCGACCACCACCACGTCCGTGTAGTAGGGGAAGGAGAACGACGCGGCGCTCTTCTCCGGCTCGTCGAGCCGGATCGCGGACTCGGCCTTCGGCCCGCTGCGCGTGCACGCGGAGAGCGACGTCGCGAGCGCGAGCAGCGGCACGCACGAGCCGATGCGGCGCCACCTTGCCGCATGGACCATTCGCGAACCTCGAGGAGCTACGCGGCTCACGCGCGCTCCCGCCGACCATGGCCGACCATGGCCGAGCATGGTCGATGATGAAAGAAGGCGGGACCAGAGTCTCGCTCTGGCCCCGCCATCGTTCGGATCGCCGCCCGCCGGGCCGCGCGTCCGATGATCGGACGCGCGGGGGCGGTGGCGGGAATCCGTCGCGTGCTTACTGCTCGGTCGACTTGTACTTGCCGTTGGTGCCGGCGCCGAACTGGCCGACGGCCTGGCCGTACGTCACGTAGATGAACCGGCCGGTGTTGCCGCCGATCCCAGGCGTGAAGTTGGTCATCCGGAAGATGCCGGCCGTGAGCCCCGACACGGTTCCCGGGATGAAGTTGCCGGTGCCGGGGATCAGGGAGTTGAACTCGGCGCAGGCCACGCGCACGTTCGGCAGCGAGGTCGCGGCCTCGGTGTTGTCGTAGAAGACCGCGTCCGTCTGGATCGTGCTGGAGTTCGGGCCGACCTCGATGCCGGACGTCGGACCGCTGCCGCCCTTCTCCTTGAGCGACAGGACGACGACCGCCGAGAGGTCGAGGGTCTCGGGGTTGAACGTCTGGATGTCGATCGCCGGAGGCGTGATCTTCGGCAGGATCGTGTGGCAGTCGAAGTTCGGATCGCTGAAGCGAGCGACGAAGCGCTCGAACGGATCGGCCGGGCAGTCCGGGTTCAGGACGGCGAACAGCTCGGTGTTCAGGCCGAGTCCGATGGCATCCGCGCCGAGCGCAGCGCCGGACTCGAGGTCCGCGAGGGTGTAGCTGCCGACGATCGCGTTATCGATCGGGAGATTGCCCTCGAAGGACGAGTCCGCGCAGACCTCGCCCGTCGAGTACGCCGTCACGACGACGAAGCCGCGCTGCCCGCTCAGGTCGATCTCGGGGCCGAAAGGATTGTTGCCGGCGTCGATCGAGCGGACGTCGGTCGGGTCGACAACGACCGTATCGTTGAGGGTCAAGCAAACGTTGACGTCCGCCAGGTGGCGGCAATCCTCGCCCCAGTACGCCCAGTGGGTCGTCACCGCCGGGATGAACCGATCCGGATCGGACGTCGGGGAGACGCCCGCGATGTTGCTGACCAGCAGGAAGCTGACCCGGCCCTCCTGGGCGTTGAACGGCATCACCAGCGCGTTCGCCGGCTGGGTGTAGCTCGTGAACGGATCGTCCGGAGTGGCGAAACTCGTGCCGGCGCTGAACATCCCGACGGCCAACGCCACCGCGGCCACCCCTAGCTGCCGAAATCCTTTCATAATCCCCTCTCTCCTTTCGCTGGACCGCTCAGAAGTTGAATTCATCTGGCCTCTTCAAACTACTTGGCAGACGTCAACACGAGCCGATTGAACTCAAATCTTGGCCTACGCATCCTCTGTTTCGGGCGCTCGTCCACTAAGTGCCCGCGCCGCGAAATCCCCCAAATCGCCGACTCGTCCCCCAAACCCGACAGAGGGAAGGCTACTGCAGTAGCGTACGTACCCCCGTCGAGTCAACCGAACCCCCAGAAATTGCGCCGTCCGGAAGGCCGGCCGGCGGGCCTCCCGCCCTCCTCGCCCGTTCCTCATCCGCGGAGCTGAATGTACCAGCGGCCATCGCGCCGGACCCACTGCTGGGAATCCTGGAGCTCCTTGCGAATCATCGTCGTGCCCCCGCGTGGACTCAAGACGGGGATCACGACGTCCATCTTCGCCTTCACCGAGCCGCTGCCGTCCGCGACGTCGGTCGACAGCACCTCGAACCCCAGAACGTCCATCGTTTCCTTGCGCGGCCGAAGAAAGTCCTCGAGCTTCACGGTCTTGCGCGTCTCGGGGTCCAGCAGCCCCTCGTAGATCGCCGTCCACTGGCGCTTCTGCTTGAGCTCCAGGTACTGACGGGCGCGCTCCTTCAGGTCCTCCTTCGGGTCTGCGCTACGACACGCGCTCGCGACGACCGCCGCGAGCGCCAAGGCCGCGAGGCCGCCGGCGGCGATGCGCCGCGCGGACTCGGCCTGGAACGGCGCCCGGGGGGCGCTTCGCATGGCCGGCGCTCCTCTACGCACGGCCATCCTCCGCCGCCGCCGGCTGCCTGCCCGGCTCGACATCGTCACGCCAGACATGAGGCAGCCGACACACCCCCCAATCCGCTTTCGAGTTCACGATCGAAAACGGCGCCTCCCCCTCCTTCACCTCCAGCATCGTGAGCGGCCGACGATTGTCGATCGTCGCCACGTTGAAATGATAGCTGCCGCCGAGCAGCCCGAGCGACGGAAAATGTAGGGCCACGTAGAACCGGTCGCCGCCCAGCGACCGCGTCGCCGCCCCGTCGAGCTCGGTGGAGCCGCAATAGCACACCAGGCCGTCGCTGCGAACGATTCCGACCGCGACCCCGGGCTCGACGTCGGCGTCGGGGTCGCGCTCGAGCCAGACCTCGACGGTCGCCGGCTCACCGGTTTCGATGCGCCGCAGCGGTCGGCCCTGGCCGTCGACGGCTCGAACGGCGGTCACGCGCACCATCGGGCGCGCCTCCGACGACGCGAGACCGGAGCGCTGCGCGATCATCCGGCCGCGCGTCCGATCCGCGTAGGCATCGCAGACGTCGGCGGCGGGGCCGTACGCGACGACGCGCCCGTGATCGAGCCAGAGAGCGCGATCGCAGAGCTTCTTCACCTGGTAGAGGTTGTGCGAGCAGAAGAGGAGCGTTCCGCCGTCCGCGAGGAAGCGGAGGATCTTGTCCGTGCACTTCGCCTGGAATCGCTGGTCGCCGACGGCGAGCGCCTCGTCGATGACGAGGACGTCGGGGTCCGCGGCGGTGGCGAGGGAGAACGCGAGGCGAAGGAACATGCCCGACGAGTAGGTCCGCATCGGCTGCTCGATGAACTCGCCGAGCTCCGAGAACGCGACGATGTCGTCGGCGCGACGCGCGAGGTCGTCGCGCGTCATCCCCTGCGCGGCGCCCGCCAGAAAGATGTTCTCGCGACCGGTGAACTCGCCGTGGAATCCGGCGCCGAGCTCGAGGATCGAGCCGATGCGGCCGGTGACTTCGATCCGGCCCGTCGTGGGAACCGACGCCCGGGCGACCATCGCGAGCAGCGTGCTCTTCCCCGCGCCGTTGTCGCCGACCAGGCCGAGCGCGGTGCCGGGTTCTATTTCGAACGAGGCGTCCTCGACCGCCCAGAACGTGGTATGGCGGGTCCGACCGTCCACCCACTCCAGCACGCGATCGAGCGGCCGTGCATACCGCCGGTAGCACTTCCCGAGCGCGACCGCGTCGACGGCGCTCATACGAGATCGGCGATCTCGGCACGCGCGCGCGAGAGCGCGAACGCCCCGCCGGCGACCGCCAGCGCTGCGGCCGCGGCGCTCCACGCGAGGGCACCCCAGTCGGCCGGCTCGCCCAAGGCAAATGCCCGAAAATTCACGATGATCCCGGCCAGCGGGTTGATCGAGAGCAGGCTTCGCAGCGCCTTCGGAGCAGACTCGACGGCGTAGACGATGGGCGTGAGATAGAACCATGCCTGCAAGGCAGCAACGACCACCTGGGCCGTATCGCGGATATAGACGTGCAGGACCCCGAGAATCCAACCGACCCCGACCGCGAGCGCGACCTGGATGGCCAGGGGGAGGAGGCAGAGCGGCAGCGTCACCGGCAGCCCGACCCCGAGGATGGGCATCGCGACCACGAGGAGCGCGAGCGCCACGCACTCGTGGACCGTCGCCGTGAGCACCGGCTGGACGAGCACGATCTCCGGGGGGAATGCCATGCGCTTCACCAGGACCCCGCTGTCCGCGAGCGCCGTCGTCGCTCGGACGAGGCCCTCCTGGAACCCGATCCAGGGAAACAGCCCCCAGGCGAGCACCACGGCGAACGGCACCCCGGCCGCCACGGCGCCGAAGCGAACCTGGAGCACCATCGAGAACACGGTCGTCAGGATCGCGATCTGGACGAGCGGGTTCACGACCGCCCAGAAGACGCCGGCGCTCGATCCCGCGTAGCGCGTCCGGAGGTCGCGCACGACGAGGGCCCGCAGGAGATCGCGCTTCCCCCAGAGCTCCCGGAGGGGCGCGGCCGCGGATGGCCGCTCGGCTCGCCGATCGTCGGCTCCCACGAGGGCCTTCACGGCCGCGCGCGCCTGCGGCGCGCGAGCTCGAGTCCGCGCTGCGCGTCGCCGGGACCTCCCGCGGCGATCGCCTCCTCGAAGGTCGCGGCCGCGGCGTCTGCAGCGCCGAGCCCGAGCTGCGCCCAGCCGAGCGCGAGGAGAGCGCGCGCGTCCCTCCGCTCCGCGAGCGCGCGACGCGCGAGGTCGCGCGCGCGCGCATGGTTCCCGAGGCGCGTCTCGACGCCGGCGAGCGCGAGCAGGACGTCGCGGTCGTCGGGCGCGACGTCGTACGCGGCGACGAGCGCGTCGCGCGCCTCCGCGAGGCGATTCGCTTGGACGAGCGCCACCCCGAGGTTGTAGCGCGCGCGCAGCGATCCGGGCGCGACGGAGAGCGTCGCCCGCCAGAGCGTCTCGTCGTCGCGCCAGTCGCCGGCGCGGACGAACGTGCGCGCCGCGAGCGCCGCGAGAACCACCCCGGCGACGGCCGCCGTCGCTTGCGGCCGGCGCAGGAGACCCGCGCTCACGCCCTCGCCGGCCGCCAGCGCCAGGCCCGCGAGCCCGAGGTACGCGTTGTGCTCCGCGATCACCTCGGCGTAGGGAACGATCTGCGCGACCGGCAGAAGGCTCGCGAGGAACCAGAGAAGCCCGGCGCCGGCGACCGCGCCGCGTGCGAGGAGCCAGACCGCGGCGCCGACGACGGCGGCGAGGGCGAGCGCGGCCGCGACCGCGCTCGCGTCGAGCGCCGTGGCCGGGAGCGCATACGCGCCGGCGCGGTAGTCGGCGGAGAGTCGCGCCGGCCAGAGCGCCAGCGCCAGATAGCGCCCGAGCACGTCGAGCGTCAGCGCCGGCTGCGGCGCGAGCGCCGCCTGGCTCGCGCGCGCCGCGAGCGGCGTCAGGCGATCCGGATAGAGGAGGACCGCGGCGCCGACGCAGGCGAGCGCGACGGCGGCGAGCGCGAGCGCGAGCCGGAAGCCGCGCGCGCGTGCTGCCGATGGCGACGTACGCTGCCGCCGCGCGTGCACGATCGCGAGCAGCGCCGCGAGCACGGGCACGACGAGCGCGGTCTCCTTGGATCCGACGGCGAGGAGGCCGGCGACGACGGCGCCGCCGAGCGCGGCTCCCGCGGCGCCCCGGCGCGGCACGGATGCGGCACGCCGACCCGCGTCGCCGGCATCGCGCGCGTCACCGCTGCGCACGCTCGCGAGGT
Organism: Binatia bacterium; assembly: GCA_035651755.1. Classification (GTDB taxonomy): domain Bacteria; phylum Desulfobacterota; class Binatia; order UBA12015; family UBA12015; genus DASRFA01. The sequence continues at coordinate 66,096 of DASRFA010000047.1, forward strand.
CGAGGAACCACCACCAGAGTCGGAGCGCGACCAGCGCGAAGAAGCCGCACAGGAGATCGCGCCGTCCCGCGACGTACGCGACCGCCTCGCTGCTCAGCGGGTGCACCGCGAAGAGCAGCGCCGCCGCGAGCGCGCCGCCTTCCGAGCCGACCGTCGCGCGCGCGAGGCTCAGGAGCGCGAGCGCTGCCGCCGCGTGCCAGACCAGGTTGCTCGCGTGGAAGACCCCGGGCGCGAGCCCGCCCGCGAGCGCGTGATCGACGCGGTAGGAGAGCACGCGCACGGGGCGGTAGGAGAAGCCGCCGCCGCGCCGCGCCACGAGGTCGAGCGATTGCGAGAGCGGCTCGCGCACGAGCGGGTTGTCGAGGACGAGCATCTGGTCGTCGAACGCGAACCCGTGGCCGATCGTCCGCCCGTACACCGCGGCGATCGCCGCCACGACCGCGAGCGCGCTCGCCGCCCGGCGGCCGCGCTCGCCGAGCGCCGCGAGCCGCTTCAGCTCATCGCTCCGCCGGACGCCCGCGTCAATCGCTCGTGTCGTCGCGGTTGGGAAGGAGACCCGGGCGCGGGCGGTCCGCCGTCGTGGCGCGCGACCGCATCCGCTTCAGCCGGTAGAGCTCCTGCGGCGTCGGCGGGCGGAGGCCCTTGGTGTTCTCGATCTCGTCGACGACGTCCCACAGGCGGTCCTTGTACTCCTGCGTCACCTGCAGCCCTTCGGCGCGGTTTCGGATCACCCGCGGCGTGAGGAGCACGATCAGCTCGACGCGCCGCACCATGTCGTTGTCCTGCCGGAAGAGACGACCGAGCACCGGCAGGTCCATCAGATACGGAACGCCGCTCCGGTCGCGCGACGTGATCTCCTGGATGATTCCGCCGATCAGGAGCGAGTCGCCGTTCTGGACGACGGCCGTGGTCTCGGCCTCGCGGGTCGTGAACGACGGCGAGCCCGTGCCGCCGAACGACGCCTGGCCGACGTCGCTGACCTCCTGGCGGACCTGCAGGTTGACGAGGCCGTCGGCGTTCACCTGCGGCAGCACGCGCAGGATGACGCCGGTCGAACGGTACTGGATGCTGTTCACGAGCGCCGTCGTGCCGGTCGCGTTCTGGATGCCCGGGATGTTCGACTGCGACGTCAGGATCGGGATCTCCGTTCCGATGTGGATCGACGCCTCGCGGTTGTCGGCCGTCAGGATCTGCGGGCTCGCGAGGCCCTTCACCCGCCCGGCGCTCGCCATGGCCTCGAGCGTGATTCGGAAGGTGTTCTGGTCGGTGATGATCGCGGTGATCGCGTTCGGGTTCGTCGGGTCGATGCTGATGATGCGCTTGACGAGGTTGGCGTCGAGCCCGGCGACCGCCGGGAGCTGCAGCACGGATTGCGCGGCGCCCGACGGAGCGGGCGTGGGGGTCGCCGGGGCGGCGGTCGGGATCGTGCCGACGCCGGCGTTCGCGATCACCGACTGCAGCCCGAACGTCATGTCCTTGTTCAGGCTCACTTCGGCGATCAGGACCTCGATCACGACCTGTCGCGGCACGACGTCGAGCTCGCGCAGGACGTTCAGGATCTGCGTGTAGTCGCGCTTCGTCGCGAGGATCACGATCGAGTTCGAGATCTCGTCGGCGACGATCCGGACCTCCTCCTGGAAGAGCGAGAGCTGGCCCTGCCCGCCCGGCAGCACGAAGCCCGACGCGCCGGCACCGCCGCCGACGCCACCGCCTCCCGGCGCGCCGCCGAGCACGCCCGCCGGCTGGGCCCGGCGGCCGCCGGCCGTCCCGCCTCCGAGGCTGCCGCCTCCGAGGCCGCCTCCCCCTCCGAGGCCCCCGCCGCCTCCGCCCAGCGCCGACGTGGACGAGAGGCCGCCGCGCGAGGACCCGCCACCGAGGCCGCCACCGCCGAGACCGCCGCCCCGGCCGAGGCCACCGCCGCCGAGACCTCCACCGCCCAGGCCACCGCCGCCGAGACCGCCGCCGCCCAGCCCTCCACCGCCGAGGCCGCCGCGGCCGCCCGTCGTGCCGAACCCGCCGCGGCCGAAGCCCGGCTGTCCGGCCTGCGCGGCCCCGCCCTGGCCCGGCCCGCCACCGCCGCCGCCGCCGTACAGCTCGTTCAGGACGAGCGCGAGGTCGGCCGCCTTGGCGTTCTGGACGTTGTAGACGCGAACCGTGCGGGACGCTTCCTCGTCGGGGGGGACGTCGAGCAGCTTCATCCAGTACTCGACGGCGCGGAACGCGTCGTCGTTGAACGCGAGCACGGCGACGGAGTTCAGGCGGACGAGCGGGATCGCATAGACGCCGCGCTCCTGCGCGGCCTGGCCGGTGATCCCGTAGGTGTCGAGGACGGCGAGCAGCTCCGTGCCGAGCTCCTCGATGTCGGCGTTCTTGACCTTGAAGATGCGCGCCTTGAGGTCCTTGAAGCTGTCGCGGTCGAGGAGCTGGATCATCTCGCGCAGGCGCTCGACGTTGCTCGCCAGGTCGGTGATGATCAGCAGGTTCGCGCGCGGATACGGGATGACGTCGCCGCCGGGAGTGATGAAGGGCTGGATGAGGTTGCCCATCTCCTGCGCGGCCAGGTTCTTCACCTCGACGAGCTCGATGATGAACGAGTCGTCGGTCACCATTCCGGAGAGACCCTTGCGCGAGACGTTGACGCGGGTCTTCGCCTCGGCGATCGGCATGATGTTGTAGATCTCGCCGACCTTGACGGCCGCGATGCCGAGCGACCGCAGAATCTGGTTGAAGATCGGGAACAGCTCGCTGCGCGGGATGCGGCCCGTCGTGCGGATCGTCACCTGACCTTCGACGCGCGGATCGATCTGGTAGCTGATGCCGAGCGCCCCGGCGAGGCTCGCCACCACCTCGCGGATGTCGGCCGCCTCGAACGAGAGGACGATCGCGTCCTCGCCCGCTTCGGCGGGCGCGGGCGCCGGCGCCGCCGCGTGCGCGGGCGGGGGCGCGGGCGCCGGCTCGGCCGGCGCCACGGCCGCAGGCGGGACCGGCGTCGCGGCCGCGACCGGCGGCGGAAGTCCCGGCTCGGCGGCGGGCGGCACCGGCTGGGCGGCCGCAAGAGCGGCACCGACGGCGGCGAAGACGACCAGCGCGAGCGCGCCGCGAGCGAGGCGAGAGTCGGCCGAGCCGACCATCGCCTTCTGCTCCACAGGTCTCTTCCCAGCCATTCCCTGGACCCCCCCCGCCGTCCGACCGTCCTACCCGAGATCGTTCGGAACGGAAATCGAACGGCCTGCGGCGCGAGCCTCCGTCACTGACGGGCGGCCTCGGCGCGCAGCCTCTTCAACCGCTCTCGAGCGCTCTCCGCGCGCTGGCGCGCGTCGAGGCTCGGATCGGCGGGCGCGATCGCGCCGGCCGCGGCGCGCTGCTGCGCCGGCGCCATCGGCTGCGGCGCGCCGGGCGGCGGGCCTTGCGGTCGTAGCGGTCCACCGCCACCGGGAGCCGCCGCCGCGGCGCTCGGCTTCCCGCCGGGTCCGAATCCCTTCTTGGCGGCGGCCTTGTCGATGATCATCTGAACCGTGGTCTCCTCGCCGCCGGGTCCGATGAGAGAGATCTGCTCGGTCCCGATGCGGCCGACCTTGTAGCCCGAGATCTCCTCGCCTTCCCGCATGTGGAACTGCTTGTTCGCCTGCGCGGTGTCGATCAACAGCGCCTCGCGCTCGGTACCGACGACGATCACCCCGGCGAGCTTCAATGTCGGCGGCGGCGGAGCGGGCGTCGCGACCGGAGCCGGCGCCGCCTCCTCGGCGGCCTTCCGTGACTGATCGAACAGGTCCTTGTCGGCGATCACCGAGACGAGCTGCGGAATCGGCGGCGTTCGCGGCGCCGGCGGCAAATCGGTGGCCGGCCTCGGACCGCTGTCGGGCGCGGGGGGGCGGTCCGGGACGTCGCGCCGCCACACGCCGATCGTGCGCCACGCGGCGAGCGCGATGAGAGCCACCAGGACGATGTTCAGGATGCCGAATCGTTTCATGACGGTGGCGACGCGAGATTGCCCGTGCCGAGCGCGTCGGGCGGCACCTCCATCGGCTCGTCGGCAGGTGCCGGCGCGCCGGGGCCGGCGGGCGCCGGCCCCGGCGCCGGGCCTCCGGAATCCGCGGCGGCGGCAGCGGCGGCGTGGGTCGCGCCCGGCGCCGCGGCGGGACCGGCCTGGGCCAGCGCGGTGCCCTGGACGACGCCCGCGACCTCGATCGTCGCCGACACGGCTCGCGGCGCGTTGTCGCGGCGCGCGGCGCCGCGCCGGCTGAGCTCGATGAAGGGGATGCTGACGCGCAGATCGCCGAACTCGAGCCCGGCGAGGAAATCGGCGAGGTGTCGCAGCTCGCCGTTCGCGGTGATGCGAAGCGAGACGCGCCGGAACGGTCCCATCGCCTCGTCGCGCATCACCTGGGTCGTCTGCAGGCTCACGCTCTTCTCCGCGGCGAGGCTCGAGATGCGCTCCTGGAGCGAGGCCGCCGCGAGCGTCGGCGTGTCGCCCGGCACGAGGTGCTGGGCCGTGTCGCGGAAACGCTGCTTCAGCGCCGTGAGCTGCTTCTCGACGTCGGACGCGCGCGTCACGGTGCGGCGGGCGTTCGCGAGGCGATCGGCGGTGAGCTGGATGTCCTCCTTCACGTCGCGCCGATACTCGACGAGCCATCCGATGCCGAAGCGGAGCAGCACCAGCACGCCCACGACGCCGAGCACGACGTAGAGCCGCTCCTGGCGGCTCGCGGCGCGGAAGCGCGCGAGCAGGTTCGCGAGGAGGTCCCTCATTGCTCGATCTCGGTCGTGAGCGAGAAGCGCTCCTGGTTGTTCTGCACCTTCGTGACCGGCGACGTGAACTGCGCGTTCCGGAAGTGGCGCGACTTCTCGAGCAGCGGCACGAGATCGGAAGCCGACTTCGCGAAGCCCTCGAGCTCGATGCGATCGTTCCGCACGCGGAACGTCGAGAGGTAGGCGCTCTCCGGGATGACCTCGGTGAGCTCGCGCAGGAGGACGGTGACGCGGCGCGAGTCGTCCTGGGTGAGAATGCCGAGCCGCTCGCGGATGCCCTTGGCCTCCTCCTCGTTGCGATGGATCTCGCGGATCTTGGGCTCGAGCGAGGCGAGCTCCTGATGGAGCTCGCTCGAGATGCGATGGTCCTTGATCATCGCGCTCACGAGCCAGACCAGCGTGACGACGACGAGCACCGCCGCGCTCAGGAACGTGAGGACCGGCGCGCCCTCCTCCACCGCGCGCCGCTCCTCGAGCGGCAGCAGGTTCAAGCCGGACGCGCCCTCGCGCACGGCGTCGAGCGCGGCGCCGATCGCCGGGCCGAGCGCGGGATCGGGGGCCGCGTAGAAGCCCTCCGGCGCGGAGAGCGCGGACTCGAGCCCGCGGACGAGATCCGAACCGGTCGCGACGAGGTCGTCGCCGAGCGCCGCGGCCGGCGGCCCGGCCGGAGCGCCCGGCTCGCCGCTCGCGCCGCCCGCGGCGGGAGCGCCTTGCGGCGCGCCGACGATGCCGGAGCGCCACGCGTAGACGCGGACGTCGGAGGCGGGGATCGCAGCCGCGGCGGCCTCCTCGGCGACCAGCCGCTCGACGGCGGCGGCCGACGCGACCTCGGCGGAACGCAGCAGATGGGACGCGCGCAGCGCGTGGCCGGCGACGAAGTCGATCTCGACGACGCCTCCGTCGTCGACGAGCATGGCGGTCGGCGGCGCCTCGCCGCCGGCCGCGAAGCTCACGACGTCGAGCAGCGCGACCGGCGTGATGGCCACGCCGCGCGCGCGCACGCCGGCCGCCTCGAGCGCCGCCAGATGGTCGCCCACGATCCGCCGCGGCAGCGCAACGACCAGGACGTCGAGCTTCTCGGAGCCGGCGCCGGGGTCGCGCACGAGGAAGTCGAAGTAGACCTCGTCGCGCGGGATCGGGAGCAGCCGGTCGATCTCGAACTCGACGACCTGGCGGACGTCGTTGCGCGCGGCCGACGGCAGCGCGAGCCGCGACAGGAGCGCGTTGCCGCGCGGGAGCGAGACGTACGCGCGGTCCGCGCCGATGCCGTGGGTCGCGAGGAATCCCGACACGGCGGACGAGAGCGCGGCGCGCCGGGCGTCGGGCTGGTCCTGCGGCGGGAGCGCCGCGAGGTGATGGTGCGCGAGCGTCACGGTCGCGAGCCGCTTCACGAGATGAGCGAGCGCGACGTGGCGCTGCCCGATCGCGATGCCGAGGCCGTCGATGAAGTCGAGGCGCGTGGCGCGCCGGACGACGCGCATCGCCCCCGCGGGAAGCCCCACGTTCACGGCACGTCCTCCGGCGGCAGCTGGTCCATCCAGCGAAGGATGTACACGCCTTCGCTCGATTCGCCGAGATCGACGACGGCGCCGATGTGCGTCTTGACCTTCGAAGACGGCAGCTGCGCCTGCACCTCCACGGAGAGCACCGTCGGAGAGATCTCCGACGAAAGCATCTCGGACAGCCGCGGGTCGGGAAGCTTCGCCTTCAGGACGTCGAGGACGTTGCCGCCGGACGTGGAGCGCACGTCGAGGAGCTGCGTGAGCTCGTCCTGATCGAGGCCGAAGAACGCGCGCAGGACCTCCGCCGGCGCGTGCATCACGTTCAGGTTCCGGCGCGGGGTGAACACCGTGAAGATGTCGCGCAGGCCGATCGGATAGTCCTCGGTGCCGCCGTAGAAGAGCTCCGGCGTCACGCCCTTCACGAGCAGCAGCTCCTCGAGCGAATCGAGGGGCGCGTTCTTCGCGATGTACGGGCGGGGCAAGCCCTCGTAGTAGTCGCTCTCCGCGCCGTTCAGACGGTGCTCGTCGTCCTTGTCGCGCCAGTCCAGGATGCTGTCCGAGATGACGGACGCCTGCTTGGGATCGACGCCGAGGTTCACGAACACGTGGTTGAGCACCGTATCATCCACCGAGTTGATCGGGATCTTGCCGCCCTCGTCCGTCACCCGCACCCACACCTGCGTGCTCCAGAGATCGATCGCGTGCCACTCGCCGTCGGGCTGTACGGCCGGCGGCGGAGGCGCCCCCTGTGCGTCCGTCCCGGGCGTCCCGGCCTCCAGCGGCGGCGCCCCGAGGCGCGCATCCTCGTGCTCCTGAAGCGCGCGAAAGAAAGTCAGGTTCGCCGCCGCGGACGCTAGATAGTAGCTTTGCGTCTCGTCCGCAAAGTTCGACGTGGCGACCGCATCCTGTCGCATCGCCTGGGAGAACTCGGCGCCGAGCACGAAGAGCACCATGAAGATCCACATGACGAGGATGATCGCGAACCCGCGCCGGCTCGCATCCGGATCCCGAGAGGCGACGACGTCTGGCACCGCTCAGTCCCCGCCGTCGCCGCCGCCATCGCCACCGCCGTCGCCGCCGCCCTGGCTGCTGTTCATCTGGATCTCCGGATCGTACGCGCCGAGCCCGTACACCACGACCATGACCGGGACCTCCTCGACCCAGTACGTCTGGCCGGCGTTCACGCCCGCCAGCGTGACCCGTACGGCCGCCGGTGGCGACTGCTCCTCGAGCCCGTACCAGGCGTCGCGCCACTCGCCGTCCTCGCCCTCGAGCCGCAGGTACTGGAACCTCGCCCCCGACAGCCCGTCGAGGAGGAGCGTCTGGCTCGACGGGTCGGGGGCCGTACCGCTCACGGTCTCGAACGAGAAGATGAGGCGCTCCCCCAGCCAGAGGCTCCGCCCGTCGGTCCAGTAGGTGACCCAGCCGAGCCCCTCGCCGCCCCGGTGCTGCGGCGCGGCGGTGATGAAGCTGAAGTACGACGAGTCGCCGTCGAAGAAGGGATAGAACTCGTCGTCCGAGGTGCGCGCCGGATAATTGACGAGCGAGCGCACCTGCTTCGCGATCACGCCGGTCGCGGCGCGAAAGCGTGCCGATCGCGCCGCGACCGCCTCGCCGCGCGGGACGGCGTCGAGCGCGGTCGCGAAGACGCCCGAGATCATGGCGACCATGATCGCGAGCAGCGAGAGCGAGATCATGAGCTCGAGCAGGGTGAAGCCGCGCTCGCGCGAGCGGCGCGCGGCGCCGCTCGCCGTCGCGCCTGCCGGCTCCGCGCGCACGTCCGAATGCATTCCTTCCGCGTCAGCCATTGTTCGGCACGATCCGCATCGTCCCGATGCGGTAGTTCTTGACGCCAGTCGGCTCGTCCCATTCGACGAGCACGGAGATCACCGCGAGCTTGAGCTCGCTCGGACGGGCGCCTTCGTCGGGCATGCCGTCGTCGGGCCCCGCCGCGCGGATCGAGCGCGCCCAGCGGAACCCGTTTCCGATCACGCCGTGCGACTCGCCGGCCTTCAGGTCCGGAACCCACAGCACCGAATCCATGAGGGCCTTGGCATGCACGACCGCCTCGGACCGACGCGAAGCCGCGCGCGCGAGCTGCACCGAGCTCCCGAAGACCTGGAGGGCCGACACGACTCCGAGCCCCAGGATCATCATCCCGATCAGGATCTCGAGCAGCGTGAAGCCGCGCGCGTGCCGGGCGGAGCGCATCAGCGCGTCGGGTCGACGATCGTCACGAGGCCGATCAGCGGGTCCAGGCGGACGACGTAGCCCTCGCGCGTCGGCATCCCGCGCTCGGCGACGACGACGTCGATGCCCGTGGTGCTGCCGTTCGGGTAGAACATCACGCGCACCGCGCCTCCGGCGACGAGCTCGCCGCCCTTCAGCTCGCCGATCACCGCGACGTCGCCGAGCGGCTGCACCTCGCGCTCCTGGACCTGGATCGCATTCTGCACGGGATCCACCGTCAGGCGCTGCACGACCCCCTTCCGGACTGCGTCCGATTGCAGCGAGCGCATCGTCGCGGCGAGGCCGCGCACGGCGCTCCGCACCTCGCGCGCCCGGAAGCCCGCGTCCACCGCCGGCGCGACCAGCGTCGCCGCCATGGCGATGATGACCAGGACGATGATGATCTCCAGCAGCGTGAAGCCCGCCGCGCCGTCGCGGCGCGCGGTCGCGGTCGAGCTCGCCACTACCCGGAGAGCGCGACGTCGGCGTTGTTGCCTTCGCCGCCGGCGCGGCCGTCGGCGCCGTAGGTGCCGAGATCGTAGTTCGTGCCGCCCTCGCCGGGGCTGCGATAGACGTACGGCCGGCCCCACGGGTCGAGGGGGATCTCGTCGCGGACGTACGGGCCCGCCCAGCGCGGCGCCGAGCCGGGCCGCTGGCGCAAGGCCTGCAGCCCTTCGTCGGTCGACGGGTAGCGGCCGACGTCGAGCTGGAACATGTCGAGCGCGTTGCGCAGGTTCTCGAGCTGCGCGCGCGCCGCCTTCGGCTTCGCCTTCTCGCTCTGGCCGATGAAGTTCGGCGCGACCAGCGTCGCGAGCAACCCGATGATGACCAGCACCACGAGGAGCTCGATGAGGGTGAAGCCCTCCGCGCCGGAGAGCGCGCGCCGTCGCGGGCGAGCAGCTTGTTCGAGCATGGCGATCGATTCTCCTTAGAGCGGCATGTTGTTGATGCTGAAGATCGCCGAGAACATCGACAGCACGACGAAGCCGACGACCACACCGCCCACCAGGAGCAGCGCCGGCTCCAGCAGCGAGGTGAGGCGCTTCACCTGCGCCCGCACCTCCTTGTCGAAGTACTCCGCGACCTGCACCAGCATCTCGTCGAGCTTTCCAGTCTCCTCGCCGACGCTGATCATCTGGAGCGCGAGCGGCGGGAAGGCCGCGGTGTGGCTGAGCGGTCCTGCGACCCCGGAGCCGCCGCGCACCCCGACCTTCACCTCGTCGATCGCGCGCGAGATCACCACGTTGCCCGTCACGTCGCGAACGATGTCGAGCGCCTGCAGCATCGGCACCCCGCTCCGGAGCAGCGTGCCGAGCGTGCGCGCGAAGCGCGCGACCGCGAGCTTCCGGAAGAGGTCGCCGAGAAGGACGATGCGGAGCTTCAGGCCGTCCCACTGCTCGCGACCGGCCGGAGTCCGGACGTAGTGCGCGACGCCGGCCGCGGCGAGCACGATCAGGAGGATGAGCGCCCACCAGTACGACCGGAGTCCGTCCGACATCGCGAGGAGGACGCGGGTCGAGAACGGCAGCGCCTGCTTCGCCTGCGCGAAGATCGCGGCGAACTTCGGGAGCACGTACGTGAGGAGGATCGTGACCGACGCGAGCGCGACGAGCGTGAGGATCGCGGGGTAGATGAGCGCCGATCGCACCTCGCTCCGGAGCTCGTCTGCACGCTCGAGGTAGTCGGTGAGGCGCTGCAGCACGTGGTCGAGCACGCCGCCGATCTCGCCGGCCTTCACCATGTTCACGTAGAGCGGCGCGAAGACCCTGGGATGCGCCGCGAGCGCCTCCGCGAGCGACTTGCCGCGCTGCACCGCCTGCAGGACCTCGGAGACGACGCGCTTCATCTCGGACCGCTCGGAGAGCTCCGAGAGAATCGAAAGGCTCCGGTCGAGCGGCAGCCCCGCGGCGAGCAGCGTGCTCAGCTCGTGAGTGAAGATGAGGAGGTCACCCGTCCGGACGCCGCGCCGGAAGTTGAGGCTCGGAAGCGAGATGCTCGCGAGGCCGGTCCGCGCCGGGCCCGCCTCCGCCACCTTGAGCGGGATGAGGCCGCGGTCCTGCAGGCGCGCGACCGCGAGCGCGACCTCGCCGGCCTCGATCGAGCCCTCGAGGATCTTCCCATCGCCGTCCGCGGCCCGGTACTGGAATTGCGCCATTGCCTCACGTTCCGGGCTCCCGCACGCCCGCGGCGCCGGCCCGTCGGCCCGTCGGCCGGTTGAATTCAGCCGGGAACGGCGCCCCGGCGCGTCGGCCGACGCCCGTTTCGGACGACATCTTCGCCCAGAAATTCAGAAGAATGCAATTCGCCCGCGGACTTCCGCGACGCCGCGCGCGCCCGAAGGCCGACGCCGCCCGCGCTCACGCGATCTCGGCCAGCCGGTACCCGAGCGCCCGGATGCGCTCCGCGAGGTCGGCGCCCGCCAAGTTGGCGCCCGCTTCCCCGAGGACCCGGGTCGCGAGCGCCCGCGGCAGCACCACGACCGCCGCGCCGAGCCGCTCGGGCTCGTGCCAGGCGACCGGCCGCGGAGCGGCGGGCAGCGCGGCGGGCGGCGACGCCCCGGCGAAGTCGCCTCCCCCGGGCGCACCGGCGGCAGCCGGCGGGCCGGCCTGTGAGGCGCGCGCCCTCCCGCCTGCGATCGCAACCGCGCCGACGTCTGCATGCGCGAGCAGCACTGCGACGGCGTCGTCGAGCCAGCCGTCTGCGAGCGCCGATCCGGCGGCGCCGTCGATGAGCGCGACGATCTCGCCCGCGGTCGCCCGCACGCCGATCGCGCGCGCTTCGTCGCGATCGGGATGCGCGCTCCGGAAGACGGCGACGGGTCCGGGCTTCGAGTGAGCCGCCAGCGCGTGCTCGAGGCCCGCATCCGCCGCCGGGAGAAGCACGACCGCGACCCGGACGGCGTGCACGCAGCGCGCTCGCGACAGCGCGTCCACGAACGCGAGCGCGCCCGCGTCGGAGGCGATCACGAGCGCGGTCGCGGTCGGACGCGCCGCGATCTGCGCGAGCGACGCGGCGTGAGCGTCCCAGGTCCGGCGCGCGCTCGCGGCATCGCCGGGCGGGGGCGCGGCCAGGAGGTGCACGACGCGGCCGCCCGCCGCGAGGCGGACCGCATTCGGGCGCGCGTCGGCGACGAGGTCGTCGGCCTCCGCGATCGCGCGCGCTTCGCTCGCCGCGTCGTACCACGAGACGCCGCGCGCTTCCCACGCCGCGGCGCGATCGAAGAGCACGCGCGCGCCGAGCGCGCGCGCCTCGCGCGCGAGCGCGATCGCCTCGGGGTGCGGCGCCTCGACGAGGACGCGCAGCCGATCGTCGCCGTCCGCGAGCCAGCGCCGGACCGGAGCGCGATCCCACGGGAGGTCGGCCGGTCCGGCGTCGGCGCCTCCGGCCGCTCGCGGCTCGCCGCCGGCGCGCGCGGCATACGCGACCTGCGCGCCGCTCCGCGCCAGCGCCTCCGCGAGCCGCCGGCCGCGCGCGCTGCCGTCGGGCGAGGCGACCGGGTCGGGATCGAGCACGAGCCAGCGCTCCCTGCGCGGTCCGGCCGCGGCCCGTAGCGCGCCGCCGCCCGGGCCACCGACCGCCCGCGCGCGACGGCGGAGCGCCGACTGCCACGCCGGGCGAACGACGTGGCGCGCGGCCCGCACGGCGGCGCGCGCGCCGTGCGCGAGCCCGCGCGCGACGGAAGCGAGGCCGCCGCGCTCCAGCGCGTCGGCCTCGCCTTCGAGCGCGCGCGCGAGCGCGCGCACGTCCTCGATGCCGGACCGGACGAGCGCGCCGGCGAGCGCGCGACGGCCGCGCGCCGCGGCGGCGCGCGAAAGGCGCCCGCCGCCGTCGTCGGCGAAGCGCGCGATCCAGCCGTCGCGGCCGACGTCGGCGAGCGTCCGCACGAGCGCGCGCACTCGCTCCGCCTCGGTCTCCGGGGTCGCGACCGCGCTCTGGTTCTTCCCGTGCCAGCGCACGCGTACCAGGCGCTCGGGCACGAGGCGGGCGCGACAGCGCGGCAGGAGCTTCAGCCAGAGGTCGTAGTCCTGCGCGACCCGCATGTCCGGGTCGAAGCCGCCGGCGGCGAGCGCGAGGTCGCGATCGAAGAGCGCGCCCGGCGCGGAGAGAAAGTTCCGCTCGACGAGCGCGACCAGCAGCTCGCGCTCGTCGCGCGCCGCCGTGTCGAACCACGCCTGCGGCGCCGGATCCGGGAGCGGCCGCCCGTCGGCGCCGACGACCTCCGGCAGGCAGAACACGAGCCCTACCCCGGGCTCCTCCGCGGCCGCGAGCTCGCGCGCGAGGCACGACGGGACGAGCATGTCGTCCGACGGCAGGAACTTGACCCAGCGCGCGCGCGCGAGCTCGAGGCCGCGGTTCAGCGTCCGGGAGAGCCCGCGATTGTCCTGTGAGAGGACCTGCACCCGCGGGTCGTCGATCTCCGCCAGGCGAGCGAGGCTGTCGTCGCGCGACCCGTCGTCGATCACGATGACCTCGACGTCCGGCTCGGTCTGGTCGAGCGCGCTCCGTACGGCTCCGACGACGAACGCCGCGTGGTCGTAGCTCGGGACGACGATGCTGGCGCGCGGTGCGCCGCGGCCGGCCATTGCGCGTCCCCGCTCAGCGACCGGCGCGCTGGCGCTCGCGGAGCGACAGCGTGCGCTTGACGCCGGCCGGAAGCCGCGCCGCGCGCGCACCGAGCCAGCGGCCGCCGAACGCGCCGAGGTGATAGGCCGCCGCCGGCACCGCCCAGCGCGCCGCGACCCGCATGCGGTTCCGCCCGCGATGCGCGGCCCAGAAGGCGATGTCGCGGCGGGTCTCCCGCAGGGCCGCGCGGACGCAATCCGCGGCGCGGAGGTCGTCGCGACGTCCGAGGGCGTCGCGCATCGCGCACGCGTGATCGAAGTTCCGCTGCAGGTTCGTCCACGGCGAGTAGGCGTGCGAGTGATAGACGACCGAGTCGTTCACGAGCGCGGTCCGGAAGCCGGCCTCGAGGACGAGCCGCGCCCACGCCTGGTCCTCGGCGAACTCGACGTCGGGAAACGGCCAGCGCTCGAGCAGCGCGCGCGGGATCGCGGAGGCGTTGTTCGAGAACCAGCTCGCGAGCTCGCCGTTCCGCGCGTAGTCCGGATTGCCGCGCGCCGACGAGATCAGGACCGGCGAGCCCGCGAAGAGCGGGAACTCGACGACCCGCCTCCATTCCATGGGATGGCACCCGGAGCGCGGAACGTGGCGGCTCCACGCGCCCGCCACGAGCGGGTCGGCGGCGAGCGGCGCGAGGAGGCGCGCCAGCCACTCGTCGTGCGCGGGCGAGGCGTCCTGCGTGAGGAAGACGACGACGTCGCCGCGCGCCGCGCGCACGGCCAGGTTCCGCGTGCGCCCGTGCCCGAACTCCTCGGGCGCGATCTCGAGGACGCGCGCGCCGTGGCGCTCGAGGATCGCGAGCGTGCCGTCGCGCGAGCCCGAATCGACCGCGAGGATCTCGACGAGCTCGAAGTCGCCCTGCTGGCGGCGCACCGCGGAGAGGGAGTCGTCGAGGAGCTCGGCGCCGTTCTTCGTGACGTAGGCGACCGTCACGCGCGGGCGGCGCGAGCGAGCGCGCGCCGCCCGCTTCGCGTGCAGGCGTGCGTAGAGCTCCTCGAGCCGCGCGGCCGCTTCGTCCGCGGTCGGACAGCGTGCGGGCGCCGCCGCCAGGCGAGCGACGAGCGCGCGGTCCGCGACCAGGCGCTCGAGCGCGCGCGCGAGACCGCTCGCCGAGCCGGGCTCGACGAGGAGCGCGTCGACCCCGTCCCGGAGCGCCTCCCCCGGTCCGCCGGTGCGGGGCGCGACGACCGCCAGCCCCGCCGCCCGCGCCTCGCGCACGACCCGCGACCACGACTCGTCGCAGCGCGACGGCAGCACGAGGACGTCCGCGTCCGACAGCACCTGGTCGCGCCGGTCGGGCGCGAACTCGCCCTGCCACGCGACCGGGAGGCCGCGCGTCGCTTCGACCAGGCGATCGACCCACGCCTCGCGCCCGGCGACCGGTCCGCCGCGGATCGCGAGCTCGAAGCGCGCCGGGTCGAGACGCCGGACGGCGTCCACGAGCACGTCGAGGCCCTTGTGCGGGAGCCACGTGCCGACGAAGAGAAGGCGCAGCCGCTCCGCGTCGCCGCGCGCCGCGCGCGCATCGGACGGCGCGCGCGCCGGCAGCGTCGCGAGCCCGGGCTCGATCACCTCGATCCGGCCGGAGAGGAACGGCATCTCCGCCGCGTAGCGCTCGCCGAGCGCGCGCGACGGAGCGACCACCGCGTCGGCGAGCGCGAGGCGGCGCGCCATGAAGTCGAAGCGCGCGCGCGCGACCGCGGCTCCGCCGAGATCCGCGAGGCACGCTTCGCAGCGCGCGCCCGCGTCGGGCCCGGGGCAGCGCTCGTCGCGGTGGTCGACGAGGAAGAGCCGGTGGCAGAGGAAGTACGCGTCGTGCACCGAAAGCGCGATCGGAAGGTCCCGCTCGCGAGCGAGCTCGAGCAGGTTCGGCGACAGGAGGACGAGGTGCTGCACGTGCACGACGTCGGGCCGGAAGGCGTCGAGGAGCTCGGCGAAAGGGGCGTCGAAGACGCGGTTGTCCCACGTGTCCTCGAGTCGCGGCGTCGCGTCGAGGGCGCACGACGCACGCCACACCCGGACGCCGTCGACTTCCTCCCGCACGACTTCGTCGCGACCGGCGTAGCCGCGCGCGAACACCGACACGCGATGTCCGCGCCGCACGAGCGCGTCGGCCTGCTCTTTCGCGACGAGCTCGACGCCGGCCGCCTCGCGCGGCGGGTAGCCGTGCACGACGAAGGCGATGCGCACGCGCCGTAGCTAGCAGACGCCGCAGCGGCCCACGACGGCGGCGCCGTCGCCCGGGCGCGACGGCGTCGCCGCGCCGCTCAGCGGTCGCCGCGATCGGGGGCGCGCGCGAGCTCCTCCAGGGCCTCCACGAAAGGTCCCCAACCCGCCGCCGCGTACGCGCGCTCGATCGCGTCGGCGGCGAAGCGCCGCCCGGCGCGGACCTC
Source organism: Binatia bacterium (assembly GCA_035651755.1). Taxonomy (GTDB): domain Bacteria; phylum Desulfobacterota; class Binatia; order UBA12015; family UBA12015; genus DASRFA01. The sequence goes on from DASRFA010000047.1 coordinate 81,589, forward strand.
CGCGAGCGCACGGGCGAGCGCACCGGCGTCCTCGGGCGGGACGAGGAGGCCCGTCTCGCCGCTCCGGACGGCGTCGGCGATCCCGCCGACGGCGGTCGCGATCACCGGGCGCGCGTGCGCGAACGCGAGCGGGACGACCCCGGACTGCGTGCCGGCGCGATACGGGAGCACGACCGCCGTCGCCGCCGCGAAGAGGCGCGCGAGCTCGTCGTTCGCGACGTAGCGGTCGAGGATCGTGACGCGGCCCGCGAGCGGCCGCCGTCCGATCGCGGCGTCGGCAGCGGCGCGATCGACGTACCACTCGCCGGCGACGATCGCGCGCCACGGCGGCCCGGCCTCGGGCAGTCGCGCGAGCGCGTCGAGCAGGACGTCGACCCCCTTGTACCGGCGGACGTAGCCGAAGAAGAGGAACACGACCTCGCCGTCGGCGATGCCGAGCGCGCGCCGGGCGGACGCGGGGTCGGAGCGCTCGGCGAGCGACGCCGGCGCGGGGTGCGTCAGCACGCGCACCGCGCCGTGCATGCCGAGCGCGGCGAGCCGGGCCGCCTCGCTCGCCGCGTGCGTCAAGTAGAGATCGCTATCGCGCATGCCGAGAAGCGCGATCGGCCGCCACGGCCACGACCGGCCCTCGTGCGGCTCGGCGTTGTGCACCATCCAGGCGATGCGCGCCCCCCCGCGACGAGCCCGCGCGACGACCGCCGCGAGCGCCGGCTGGAAGAACGGATGCCAGCGCTGGACGACGACGACGTCGGGCCGAAAGCCGGCGAGCGCGCGTCCCGCGGCCGCCCACGACGGCGGCGCGAGCGAGTCGATCGCGTGCAGTGCGCCGGCGTCGGACGCGGCGGGCGGCGCCGCGCCCGGCTCGAGCTGGCTCCGCCCCGGGAACACGAGCGGCGGATAGAGCCGGCGGTAGGAGACGACCCGGACGTCGTGGCCGCGCTCGCGCGCCGCCCGCGCCATCTCGGCGGTGTGAAGCGCGATCCCGCCGCGCCACGGCGGCACCGGGCCGACGATCGCGAGCCGCATCGCCGAGTCAGGGCGCGCGCTCGCCGGCGGCGGGCGGCCGCGCCGACGCCGCCGCGAGCCCGAGCAGCACGCCGGTCAGGAGCCCATCCGCCGGCTCGCGCAGGAAGTAGTGGACGAGGTCGTGGGCGAGGACGGCGAGCACGCCCGCGCACGCGCCCGCCGCGATGCCTCGCCACGTCGGGTCGGCGCGCGCGGCGCCGCGGACCCCGAGCGCGATCGGCACGCCGAAGAAGACCGCGCCGACGAGGACGCCGATCAGCCCGAGCTCGACCCACAGCTGGAGCACGAGCGAGTGCGTGTGGCCGGCGAACCAGAAGCGGCGCATCGGCTCGCTCGCCATCTCGAAGCCCCAGTTCCCGCCGCCGACGCCGAGGAGCGGCGCGCGCCGGATCACCTGCCAGGCCTCGCGGTACACGATCGCGCGCGGCCCGAGCCCGCCGTGCACCTGATACGCGACCACCACCACGGCGCCCGCGACGGCCGCCGTGGCGGCGAGCGCGATCGCGACCGCGACGCCTCGCCCCGCGCCGACGCGCTCGGCGGACCGGCCGGCCGCGCGCCGCGTCCTCGCCCGCCACGCGAGGAAGCTCGCCGCCGCGACGAGGCCGCCGCCGGTCATGACCGCGATCCCGGCGGTGGATCCGCTCGCCCAGGTGCCTGCCACCGCGAGCAGCGCGCCTGCCGTCGCCGCCACGGCGAGCGGCCCCCACACGGCACACGCGACCAGCAGGAGGCCGAGCTGCTCGACGAACTCCGCGAGCCGATTCGGGTGATAGAAGAGCGCTCGCCCGCGCACGAGCCCGCCGACGTCGATGAGGCGGAGGCGCAGCTCCTCGGGGTCGCCGCGCGGCGGCAGCAGCCCGAGGCGCTCGGCGATCGCCCATCCCGCCGACGGCACGAGCGCGAGGCAAGCGGCGGCGACGAGCGGGCGCGGGTCGCGCCGCTCGTCCGCGAGCGCGAGCAGCGCGGCGAGCGACACGGCCGCCCACTTCGCCGCCTCGCGCGCGGCGAACAAGGGCTGGCGCGCCCAGAGACCCGACACGGCGACCCAGACCGGCAACGCCGCGAACGCGGCCGCCGCCAAAGGCTGCCGGGCTGCCGCACGCGCGAGAGCGGGCGCGCGCCCGAGCGCGCCGCCGAGCAGCACGAGCGTCGGAAGATCGGCGCCCGCGCCGACCTCGAGCCGCAGCGGAAGGACGAGCACGACGAGCGGAAGGATCCACGCCGGCGCGAGGCTCGCCACGACCGCACCGGTCGCGACCGGTGCGAGCGCGACGGCGAGCGCGCCCACGCCGCTCAAGCGCCGGCCCCGCGGGCCGGCCGACCGCACCGGGCGCGCGCCGTCACGTCGCGCCGGTCGCGACGAACGGGGTCCAGGGCTCGCCGCGGAGGATCGCGACGATGCGCTCGGACGCACGCCCGTCGCCGTAGGGGTTCACGACGCGCGCCATCCGCGACCAGGCTTCGCGGTCGCGCAGCAGCTGGCCCGCGGCGGCGGCGATCGCATCGCTGTCCACGCCGACCAGGCGCACCGCGCCCGCTTCGATCGCCTCCGGGCGCTCGGTCACCTCGCGCAGGACGAGGGCCGGGACGCCGAGCGACGGCGCCTCCTCCTGGACCCCGCCCGAGTCGCTGATGACGAGGTACGCGCGCGCCATCAGGTGCACGAACGGAAGGTACGCGAGCGGCTCGACGAGGTGAACCCGTTCCGCCGTGCCCAGGATCTCGCGCATCGGGCCGACGACGTTCGGGTTCGGGTGGACCGGATAGACGATGCGCACGTCGGCGTGCTCGCGCGCGATGCGCGCGAGCGCGCGCGCGATCGCCGCCATGCCCGGCCCGAAGCTTTCGCGGCGGTGCGCGGTCACGACGACGAGGCGCTCGTCGGGCGCGATCTCGGGCACGACGTCGGCCGGAGGAGGCGGCATCGCGCGAACGGCTTCGAGCGCGTCGACGACGGTGTTCCCGGTGACGTGGATCGTGCTCGCGTCCACGCCCTCGCGCTCGAGGTGTGCGCGCGCGCCCGCGGTCGGTGCGAAGTGTGCGGCCGCGACGATGTCGGCGACGCGGCGGTTCAGCTCCTCGGGGAAAGGCCGCCGCAGGTCGCCGGTCCGGAGGCCCGCCTCGACGTGTCCGACCGGAAGGCCGCGGTAGAACGCGACGAGCGCGCCGACCATCGCGGTCGTCGTGTCGCCCTGGACCAGCACCCAGTCCGGGCGCTCGCGGGCCACGACGGGATCGAGCGCGGCGATCGCGCGCGCGGTGAGGTCGGCGAGCGTCTGGTCGGGCCGCATGAGGTCGAGGTCGTGGTCGGGGCGGATGTCGAAGAGCTCGAGCACCTGGTCGAGCATCCGGCGGTGCTGCGCGGTCGCGCACACGACGACGCGAGCGCCCCGGCGGCGCGCCTCGGCGACGAGCGGGGCCATCTTGATCGCCTCGGGTCGGGTGCCCACGATCGTCAAGAGCCTCATCGGTCGGCTCGCGCTCAACGCCACGCGGCGGCGATGTCGACGAGGGCGGCCGACGGCTCGCCGCGGACGCGGAACCGGATCTCGACGGTGTCGTAGAGCCGCGTTGCGGTCTCGTCGAGCGCGTGCGCCTTGAGGACGTACGTCGCCGGCCGGAGCGCGAGCGAAGGGAACGCCAGCCGGTAGCGATACCGTCCGCCGCCGAGCGGCTCGGGCGCGACGTCGTCCATGTCGCTCGACACCCCGTACACCGGCGTCGCGTCGTCGCGCGTGAAGCTGATGTGGACGTGCGGCGTCTCGCCGTGGCCGGCGAGGTCCGCCACGACCGCGACCGAGGCGCCCGGCTCGACCTCGCGCACGTCCTCGCCCCCGTCGTCGAGCAGGTGGAGGTCCACCACCTCGCAGGCGAGGCCGGTCGTCTCGCCGGGGCGATGGAGCGCGCCGGCGTCGCGGTCGGCGTCGTCGGCGCCTTCCGGCGCGCCGCCCATCGCCTCGCGATAGTGCCGGATGACGGAGCGCGTCTCGTCGAGCTCGCGCACGCGGCCGCCGTCGAGCCAGAGGGTGCGCTCGCACAGGCGCTGCACCTGGGACAGATCGTGGCTGCACAGCACGAGGCTTCCGCCGCGCGCGAGGAAGCGGTCGAAGAATGCGTTGCAGCGCCGCTGGAAGCCGTCGTCGCCGACCGCGAGCACCTCGTCGGCGACCAGGACCTCGGGGTCCAGCATCGCGGCGGTCGCGAACGCGACCCGGAGCTGCATGCCCGACGAGTACGTCCGAAGCGGCCGATCGAAGTAGTCGCCGATCTGCGCGAAGGCCGCGACCTCGCCCGCGGCGCGCCGCGCCTCGGCGCGCGTCATGCCGCCGAGGAGGACGAGCCAGCCCTCGGCGTTCTGCCGTCCGGTCTCGAGCGCCTGGAACCCCGTGCCGAGTTCGAGCAGGCACGCGAGGCGCGCGCCGACGTGGACCCGCCCGGTCGTCGCGCGCGCCGTGCCGGAGAGGAGCCGGAGCAGCGTCGACTTCCCCGACCCGTTCCGGCCCACGATCCCGAGCGAGCCCCCCCGCTCGAGCGCGAACGAGACGTCGCGGACGGCCCAGAAGGCGTCGTGCGCCGGTGCCGCGGCGCCGTACCACACCTGGCGCAGAAGCGGCCGCACGCGCGAGCGCGACAGGCGGTAGCGCTTGCCGACCGCGTGCGCCGAGAGCGCCGCTCCGACATCGGACGAGTGGAGCGCGGTCGCGTCGGATCCCGCGCCGCGGGGGGCGAGCGCCGGAGCCTTCCGAGTCGCGGTCGGCTCGACGCCGGAGCTCACGCCGGAGCTAGGGAGCGTCGCCGGTCCCCTGTTGCCCGCCCGCCGGCGAAGCGGGGACGTCCTGGCCTTTCGCGCTCCGCGCCGCGGCGAGGAACGCATCGAGGTTCAGGGACGCGGAGTAGCGCTTCGCGAGCTCGTCGGTGCGCCGGCGCGTCGAAGACCTCCGGTACTCGGCATTGATCTGCGACACGATCTTCGGGCGGCACTCGTCGAGGGTCAGGGTCTTCGCCTCCTGCTTCTCGACCATCTTGAAGATCTCGAGGCCGCGCAGCGTGCGGATCGGGTCGCTGGTCTTTCCGACCGCGAGCGCGCGGATCACGCCGACCCCCTCCTCCTTGCCGAGCTCGTCGTCGGCGATCCATCCGACGTCGCCGCCGGCGCCCTTCGCGGGGAGATCGGACATCTCGTCGGCGACGGTCGCGAACGGCTCCGTCTTGAGCCGCTCCTGCATCTTCGCGAGGCGAGCATTCGCTCCCGACGTCTCGGCTTCGGAGGCGTTCTTCGCGATCTGCACGCCGAGCCGCGCGAGGTGGTAGCGCGCCGGCTGCGTGCAACGCTCCTTGGCGTTCATCGTGTAGTACGTCTTGATCTCCGTCTCGCTGGGCTTGAACTCCTCCTCCAGGACGTACTTGACGTACTCGTCGGCGATGAGATTGCGACCGAGGTTCTGCGCCGCGCCCGCGAGACCGGGCTTCTTCGCGAGCACGCCGTCGTCCGCCGCAGCCTTCGCGAAGAGCTCCGTCTCGTACCAGCGCACGGCGAAGATGCGACCGAAGTTCTCGTCGTCGCGCATGCGATCCAGGATCGGAGCGGGCTCGTACTCGAGCTGCGCCTGGAGCTCGGCGCGCGTCACGACGCGATCGCCGATCTTGAGGACGGGCTCGCCCGCACCCGCGGCCGGCGTGGCATCCGCCGAGAACGCGCCGCGGCTCGGCGCGAGGCTCGCGACGGCGAGCGCCGCCCCGCAGGCGATCGTCCTCACGAAACCCCTCATGAACACCCCCCGCACAGGTCGGCCGGCTTTATCGATTGGCGGCGAGACTTTCCAGGCACGGGCGACGATTGCCGCGCGACGCGAGCGTCACACCCGACCGAAAAATGCCGGTGTGGCCATACGATGGCGCTCTTCAACGTGGAGTGCGCCGGAAAACCCGCCGAATTGCGAACTTCAGGGCTAGCACAACCGTTGCATATCTGTTTTCACGGTGCGGCAGTGCGCTCGAGGAGCCGGGCGTGCGCTGTCGCGCGAGCGACGGAGGTTTGACATCCGGCATGTGCCGGTACAGTCTCGCGCCGTGGGGGGGGGGGCCACCGAGGCCGCAGGTGCACCACGCGTGAGGAGGATGGGATGAAACGGCTTTCGGTTCGTTTTCTGGTGCTCCCGGCAGCTCTTGCAACGCTCGGCCTTGCTCTCGGCATTGCGCAAGGCGCACCGTTCGTCATCGGAGACACCACGTGCGGTGACCTGAAGAAGATCAGGGACACCGACAGCGTAGTGAAGTGGAAGCTCACCGGATGCGCGCCGCTCGAAGCGGTCGTGAAGACGCCCGCGCCCAATCAGTGCGGAAACGCCATCCTGGATCCGGGAGAGGTCTGCGATCCCGGCGAGCCGGAGGCATGCAACGGGCAGCCGACGAAGTGCATCAACTGCCTGACCTGTAGCGGCACGGGCGCCACGCCGACGCCAGCGCCCGGCTCAACACCGACGCCGATCAACACGGGTTCGGCGGATTGCCCGCAGGGCGAGCTGCCGCCGCTCAATCGCGAGGGATTCGACGGCTGGCGCGGAATCGACGGCGTGCAGATCGCGGACGGCCAGACGCACACCTACTGCTACACGCTGAGCCAGAACACGACGCGCCTCGTGATGTCGGTCGGCGATCGCACCGGCGCGACGCAGTGCTTCGAGCACACCGCGGAGTACATCCCGCCCGCGGGAAGCGGCATGTCGTCGAAGCGCGGCGGCGGTGTGAACTCGTCGTACACCTTCCTCAACATCGGCGCCCCGCTGCCGCAGGGAGTGTGGCGCATCCGGATCACGGCCGCGGTGAACCCCGACTGCGCCGACCGGTACCAGGTCATCGTGCACTTCTAGATCCGACGGCACGAAGACCATTCGATCGACGAAGGGCGCCCGCTGGGGCGCCCTTCGTGTTTTGGAGCCGGCGATGACGACGCCGACCCCTCCGAAGCAAGCTTTGCTCACCAGTACTCGTCGAGAAATCCCTCGAGACGGGCGAGGAGAAGCGCTCCGATGAGCCACGACGCGACGAGCGCGACCAGCATGGAGACGAGCGGCGTCGTCGAAGTCATCGGCATCCCGAGGACGACCACGCGATAGAGCCCGATCACGCCGGCGATCGGGTTGAGCTCGGCGATCGGCCGCAGCGCCGCGGGTAGCGAC
>DASRFA010000048.1:0-40484 GCA_035651755.1 Binatia bacterium
TCTCGAACAGCTTCTGGTACTGCTTGACCAGCGCGTTCTTGGGCTTGGTCAGGATGTCGATCAGCGCCGCCTCGTCCAGCTCGTGCAGCGGGGCGATGACCGGCAGGCGGCCGACGAACTCCGGGATCATGCCGTACTTCAAGAGATCTTCGGGCTGGACCTCGCGCAGCAGGTCCCAGACCCGGCGCTCCTTCTTGGACTGGATCTTGGCGCCGAAGCCGATCTGCTTCTGGCCGATGCGCTGCTCGATGATGTCCTCGAGCCCGACGAACGCGCCGCCGCAGATGAACAGGATGTTGGTGGTGTCGACCTGCAGGAACTCCTGCTGCGGGTGCTTGCGGCCGCCCTTCGGCGGAACCGACGCGGTCGTGCCCTCGATGATCTTCAAGAGCGCCTGCTGCACGCCCTCGCCCGACACGTCGCGGGTGATCGACGGGTTGTCGCCCTTGCGGGCGATCTTGTCGATCTCGTCGATGTAGACGATGCCGCGCTGGCACTTCTCGACGTCGTAGTCCGCGTTCTGGAGGAGCGAGAGGATGATGTTCTCGACGTCCTCGCCGACGTAGCCCGCTTCGGTGAGCGAGGTCGCGTCCGCGATCGCGAACGGGACCTGGAGGAAGCGCGCGAGCGTCTGCGCGAGCAGCGTCTTCCCGGAGCCGGTCGGTCCGATGAGGATGATGTTCGACTTCTGCAGCTCCACGTCACCCGTGACGAGCTGCGAGTCGATGCGCTTGTAGTGGTTGTGGACGGCGACGGCGAGGATCTTCTTCGCCCGCTCCTGCCCGATCACGTACTGGTCGAGGACCTTCTTGATCTCGGCCGGCTTCGGCACGGCCGAGCCCGAAGCGACGCTCTCGTCCTGATCGCACTCCTCGGCGATGATGTCGTTGCAAAGATCGATGCACTCGTCGCAGATGTAGACCGTCGGGCCGGCGATCAGCTTGCGAACCTCGTCCTGGCTCTTCCCGCAGAAGGAGCAGACGAGATTGCCCGATCGGTCGTCGCCGTGCTTCGCCATGGAACCCCCTAGGCCTTCTTCCGGGCGACGATCACCTCGTCCACGATCCCGTACTCGACCGCCTGCTTCGCCGTCATGAAGAAGTCGCGGTCGGTGTCCTTCTCGATCCGCTTGAGGCTCTGGCCGGTGTGGCGGGCGATGATGTTGTTGAGCTGCTCACGGACGCGAAGGATCTCGCGGGCCTGGATGTCGATGTCGGTGGCCTGCCCCTGGGCCCCGCCGAGGGGCTGGTGGATCATGATCCGCGAATAGGGGAGCGCAAAGCGTTTGCCCTTTTCGCCCGCAGCCAGGAGCAGCGCTCCCATGCTGGCAGCCTGGCCGACGCACAAGGTCGAGACGGGCGGCCGGATGTACTGCATGGTGTCGTAGATGGCGAGGCCGGCCGAGACCGACCCACCCGGGGAATTGATGTAGAAATGGATGTCCTTCTCGGGGTCCTCGGACTCGAGGAACAGCATCTGTGCGATCACGAGGTTGGCGATCTCGTCCGTGACCTGCGTGCCGAGAAAGACGATCCGGTCCTTCAGCAGGCGAGAGAAGATGTCGTAGGCGCGCTCGCCGCGACCGGTCTGCTCGACCACCATCGGAATCAGTTGTCCGTTCAACTCGGCTCTCCCGTCGATGGCAGCGTCGGCATGCCGCGGATTCTAAACGTTTCAAAATGCCCGAGCAACGCGAATCCTCAGGCGGGCGTCCGCCCTCCGTCTTGGATAGCGGCGCCCGCGACGAGTTTCTCGAGCGCCTTGGCGCGTCGCATCTCGGAACGCAGCGCGTCACGTGCATGCTCCTCCGCGTAGTGCTCTCGGAGCCGCTCGCGATGTCGTCCGGCCGCGTTCAAGAGCTTGCCGATGCGATCGGCGAGCTCGTCGTCGGTGATCTCCACTTCGAGCTGCGCGGCGAGTGCGTCGAGCAGAAGACCGATGCGCACGTCGCGCTCCGCGCGCGCCTGCAGCTTCTCGCGCGCCTCGGTCTCGTGCTCGTCGCTCGCGAGCTGAAGACCGCGCTGCGCGAGCTCGTGCTTGAAGTCGTGCAGCAGATCTTCCACGCGCCGCTGCACGAGCGAGAGCGGCGGATCGATCGCCTGGCGCGCGAGGAGGTCGTCGAGGACGCGATCGCGCACCGCCGCCTCGGCGCGGCGCGCGGCGTCCTGCTCGAGCTGGCCGCGGATGCGCGTCCGCAGCTCCGCGAGCGTCTCGCAGTCGCCGTGGTCCTTCGCGAACTCGTCGTCGAGATCGGGAAGGCGACGCTCCGCGAGCGAACGCACCGTGACGGTGTACCGAAGCGTCTTGTCGGCGAGCTCCGGGCCGACGCCCTCGGGCGCGGGCCCTTCCACGGTGAACGTCTCCCCGACGCGCGCGAGCGCGAGCCGCTCGTCGACCGCCTGCGGCAGAGAGCCGCCGCCGACCTCGACGCTCGCCGACTCGACGGAGAGCGCGGGCAGCGCCTCGCCGTCCTTCTCGACGGCGATCTGCACGGTCGCGAAGTCGCCGCGCGCGACGTCCTTCCGGTCCTCGATCGGAACGAGCTCCGCGTGTCGCAGGCGGAGCTGCTCGAGCACGCGATCGACCTGATCCTCGCCCACCGCGAGCACCGGCCGCTCGACCGAGATTCCCGACACGTCGATCGGGCCGAGCGCGGGCCGCACGTCGACGGTCGCGGAGAACCGCATCGCCTGGTTGTCGTGCAGCGACTCGATGTCGAGCTCGGGCTGCGAGACGATGTCGAGCTTGGAGTCGGCGACGGCGCTCGAGAAACCCTCGCGCACGAGGCTCGTCGCCACGCGGCTCCGGATCTCCTCGCCGAAGAAGCGCTCGAGCACCGGCCGCGGCACGCGTCCCGGACGGAAACCCTTGATGCGGGCGTTTTGCGAGACGCTCCGAACGGCGCGCTCGAACTCGCTCGCGACCCGATCCGCGGGAATCTCGACGGCGATGCGCCGTCGCGTCGGGCTGATCTCCTCGACCTCGACCTTCATGGCAGTGGCCGGCTTCCGCGCCATCCGTGCAGGGAAGCACTCCGTGCGCGCGTCGCCGCGGTAGAGACTGCGTACCGGAGGCCCCTCGCCGTCACAAGCGGCGTTCCTCCATCGTGTGAGCGCGGCGCCCGCGACGGCGCCCGCGATCGGACGGCGCGCATGCGCGCGGCGCGTGCCGGATCCGAGTGCGAGAGGGGGGACTCGAACCCCCACGGTTGCCCGCTAGATCCTAAGTCTAGTGCGTCTGCCAGTTCCGCCACTCTCGCGTGCGGTGCCTGGCCGATGTAGCATCGGAGGCCGCCCGATGCACCGCACGGCGCGCCGGTGACCGCGCGCCGCCGCGCGCCCGTTCGGCGCCGCTACTCGCGCCGCGCCTTGCCGGCGAGGTCGCGGAAGCGCTGAAAGTCGACGGTCCGGCGCACGCGATCGAGGATGCGGCGCGCCCACACGAACTCGCTCGCGAGGATCGCGAGGCCGGCCGGGATGACGACGACCGCGGGTCCCGGCAGGACGATCATCGCGACGCCGACCGCGACGACGGTCACCCCGACGACGAGGACGATCATCCTCCATACTTGACGAAGGGCGGTCGGGACGACGCCGTTCCAGCTCTCGCGCTCCTGGGTTTGCGGTCTCACCAAGGACCATCTTGTCGATTCGGGACGGCACGGTCGAGGGGTCGCGCGTTTTTCCCGCACCGCGGGCCGCGATTGCACGGGTTTTTGCCCCGCTCGCTGCGTCGGGACGATCGCGCCGAGGGTCGCTTTTCCGACGTCGCGGTTCGCGGTAGGCATTCGCGATGGCCGGACTCTTCCGACGCATCCTGGTCCCGCACGACGGCTCCGAGCACGCCACGCGCGCGCTCGGCTTCGCGGCTCGCATCGCCGCGGACGGCGGCGGCAAACTCTTCCTCCTGCGCGCCATCGCGCCGTTCCTCGGCATGGCGGAGCTGGGCGCGGAGGAGACCACGCCGTGGATCCCGCCGGAGGACGTCGTCGATGCCGAGCTTCGCGGCCTCGAACGGGTCGCGCGCAGCGCGGTGCCCCCGCGCCTGCGCGCGGCGGTCGAGTGCCGCGTCGTCATCGGCGACGCGTTTCGCTGCATCATGGACGCGGCCCGCGACGCCGATCTGATCGTGATGGCGACGCACGGCCGAACCGGGCTCGACCACCTCGTGATCGGAAGCGTCGCGGAGAAGGTCGTGCGGCACGCGGACGTGCCGGTCCTCACCATCCGGAAGGGTGCGGCGGAGAGCCGCGTCGCGTCGCGCGCGACGGCGGCTCGCCGCGGACGCGCCCGCGCGACGCGCGCTCCGCGCTGAACGCCGATGCGGCGCGCGGCGCCTTGACGCGGTCGGCCGGCGCATGAACCTCGCATGAACCTCGAAGGGCGGCTCGTCGGTCTCTTCTCGTTCGACATCGGCCAAGAGATCCACCTCGAGGCCGTGCGGGCCCGCATCGCCGACGCGGCGACGACGCCGCTCGAGCGCCGGCGCGCGGCGCCCGTCCACCTCGCGTACGCCGAACCGCCGCTGCGCGTGCGCCTCGGCGAGCGAGCGGTCGAGCTCCTCGGCCGTCCGGCGACCGCGGTGGCGAGCGCGTGGGTGCACGACTTCGGCGCGGTCACCGTGCTGCTCGAGGTCCCGCTGCGCTGCGCGCTCGCCGACCTTCCGGCGCTGACGGCGAGCCTCGTCGGCGCCAACACGCTCGAGAACCACGCGCGCCCCCTCCTCCAGGCGCTCGCCGCCGACATCGCTCCGGCGATCGAGCGGCCGGGGGGTCCCGGCCCGATGGAGGACTACTACGTCGTCCAGGTCGATCGCCTCGAGCCGCCGCTTGCGATCCCCGACCTCCTCGCCGAGCACGGCGGGACGATCGCGTCCGCGCTTCGTTGCGAGCCCGCTCCGCTCTCCGCCGCCGAGACCGTCGAGGCCTTGCGCAACCCGCTCTCGTACTACCCGGGCGACCTGCTGCTCACCGAGTGGAACGTCGCGCTCATCGTCGACCCCGACTACCACGATGCCGTCGCGATCCTCGAGTTCCTGAACGTCCAGCTCGTGGAGCTGCGCTTCTACGACGCGCTCCTCGATCGCCGGATCGGGGCGCTCGGGACGCTCGAGCGCCGGCACGCCCGGCGGCTCCCCCTCCTCTACCGCGCCCATCACCGCGCGATCGACGAGCTCGCGACCATCCGCGTCGACATGGCGACGATCTTCGAGCGCATCCACAACGCCCTGAAGCTGGGCGGGGACGTCTACCTCGCCAAGATCTACACGATGACGGCACAGCGGCTCGGCCTTGAAGCGTGGGAGGGGAGCGTCGCCCGGAAGCTGGAGGTCCTCCAGAAGCTCTACGAGCTGCTCGTCCAGCGCGCGGCGACGGCGCGCGCCGAGGCGCTCGAGCTCGCGATCGTCCTCTTGATCGTCGTCGAGATCCTCCTGTCGCTCGTGCGCTGAAGGCCGAGGCTGCCGCGGCGTCGCGGGGCGGCGCCTTCGTCGCCCTAGAAAACCACGCGGGGTTGAGATACGGGGGCCGCACTCGGTGGCGGGTCGCGCCTTTCGGGCGGTTCGATGGCGCGCGCCGCAGGCTGTGGACCGGCGGATGCGGCCGGGCGCGACGGAACAGGGAGGGAGCCTCATGCGAAGCGGCATCCGGGGAGTGCTGGCGACGTGCGCGGCGATGGGCCTGGTGGGCTCGCTCGGGATCGGCGCGGCGCGCGCCGAGAATCAGGGCGACGTCGAGCAGGGCAAGAAGCTATACATGAAGTACTGCGCGACGTGCCATGGCCCGAGCGGCACCGGCGACGGCGTCGCCGCATCGACGTTCAAGACCAAGCCGGTCGACTTGACCATGCTCGCGAAGCAGAGCAACGGCACCTTCCCGACCATGAAGGTGCTGAGCATCGTGAAGGGCGACTCTCCGGTCGCGGCGCACGGCTCGCGCGAGATGCCCGTCTGGGGCGAGATCCTCGGCCGCCCGCTCGACACCGGCATGTACAAGCAGGACGACGTGGACCTGAAGATCCTGTCGATCGTCAGCTACCTGAAGTCGATCCAGAAGTGACGGCGGCGCGGTCGAGGTCGCGGCGGCGCCTGCGACCTCGACCGCACACGCGCCGCGCCCGACGGCCTGCGCGGCGCCCGATCGCACCGGACGGGCCGCGACGGCCGGAGAAGCTGCAATGGCGGAGATCGACGACCTCGTCGCCGCGCTCAGCGAGCCGTCGTTCTATCCGCACCATCCCGCCGAAGTCGTCCATCATCAGACGCACCTCTCGCACGTCTTCGTCGCGGAGCCGTTCGCGTACAAGCTGAAAAAGCCCGTCGCGTTCCCGTTCGTCGACCTCGGCACGCGAGAGCGCAGGAGCCGGCTCTGCCGGGACGAGGTGCGGCTGAACCGCCGGCTGTGCCCCGAGATCTATCTGGGCGTCACCGCGGTGGAGCGGTCCGCGAGCGGCGCGCTCGCGCTCGCGCGCTCGACGGTGGACGGCGACGTCGTCGCGGCAGGCTCGGACGCGAGACCGGGAGCGACGGTCGAGGACCTCGTGTGGATGCGGAGCCTGCCGGCACACGGCATGGGTCGCGCCGCGCTCGCGGCCGGGCGGATCACCCCGGCGCTTCTCTTCGCTTTCGCGCGCGACCTCGCGCGCTTCCATGCCGCCGCTCCGATCGAGCCTCCCGACGCGCCGGGCGCGAACCTCGAGGCGATCGAGAAGCGCTGGCTCGCCGTGCTGCGCGACGCCGAGCCCATGGTGGGCCGGCTCCTCGCGGCGGAGGACCGCGACGTCCTCCTCGACTTCGGCCCGACCTTCGTCCGCCGGCACGCGACCGCGCTCGCGGCGCGCGCCGCGGCGGGCCGCGTCCGCGAGGTGCACGGCGACCTGCACCTCGGGAACCTGTGCCTGATCGACACTCCGCTTCCGGCGCTCGCCGGCGCACCGGCCGTGCCCGCCGGCCTGTACGCCTTCGACTGCATCGAGTTCGCGCGCGACCTGCGCGTGAACGACGTCGCGTCCGAGGTGGCGTTCCTGGCGATGGACCTCGAAGCCGCGGACCGCCCGGATCTCTCGCGCGCGTTCGTCGACGCCTACGTGTCGGCGACCGGCGATCACGACGTTGCCGCCCTCCTTCCGTTCTTCGCGAGCCATCGCGCGGCGATCCGCGGCATGGTGCTCGGCCTGGCGGCGGGCGAGGCCGAGCTCTCGCCGGACGAGCGCGATCGGGCCGTCGCCGGCGCGAAGCGCCACTTCGCTCTCGCGGTGCGGGATGCGTGGCGAGCCGCGGGACCCGCGCTCGTCGCGTGCGCCGGCCTCTCCGGCTCGGGGAAGACGACGGTCGCGACCCTGCTCGCGGAAGCGACCGGCTTCGCCGTCGTGTCGAGCGACGACGTCCGGAAGCGAGCCGCCGGCCTCGACCCGCACGCTCCCGCGCCGCCCGAGGCCGCGGCCCGCCTCTACGGCCGCGCCGCGCGGCGCGCGACCTACGAGGCGATCGCCGACCGCGCCTCCGCCGAGCTCGCGCACGGTACGCCCGTGATCGCGGACGCGACCTTCAACCGCGCCCAAGACCGCGCGCTCGTCGCGCGCGCGGCGCGCCGCGCCGGCTGCCCACACCTCTTCCTCGAGTGCGTCGTCGACGACGCCACGGCCGGCGAGCGCCTGCGCGCGCGCGCCGCCGAGGACTGCTCCGCCGATCCGCACGCGCCCGCCCGCTCCGACGCCGACGCGTCGGTGCGCGCGCTGCAGGCGCGCGAGCGGGACCCCTTCGCGCCGGACGAGCCGCACGCCACCGTCGACACGTCCGGGCCCCGCGGCGCCGTGCGAGCCGCCGCGGTCCGCGCCCTGTGGCGGTGGCGCCGCGAGCACCGCGTGCGCGCGCTTCGCCAGACCGGCGAGCCGTGAGCGCGCGCGACGCGCCCGCGAGCTCAAACGCGCTCGGCGACCCGACCCGCGATTCGATGCGCGATTGCCATCAGCGTCAGCATCGGGTTCACCGACGGGCTGCGCGGCAGGATGCCGGTGTCGGCGACGTAGAGGTTGTCGAGGTCGTGGCAGCGCCCGTCCTCGTCGACGACGCCGTGCTTGGGATCGCCGTGCATGCGCGTCGTGCCGAACACGTGGTTGCCGCCGCACGTGAGGTCGGTCGCACGATAGTCGTGGGTGCGGAGGACCTCCGCCTCGGCGAGCGACGACATCTCGTCCGGCAGGCGGTGCACGCCGGGGAGGATCGCGCGCGCTCCGGCGGCGAAGAACATCTGCGCGAGAACCCACAGCGCCTCGCCGAGAATCGTGAGGTCGGCGGGGTGGAGGCTCCAGCGGATCGCCGGATCGAAGCTCCGCCGGCGCGCGCGGATGCGACCGAAGGATCGGTTGCACGACGCGAATGCGTCCCAGATCGCGGCATACGGGAAGCGCGCGAGGTTCGCCTTCAGGTCGAAGCCGAACCCGGGCAGCCGGACGGCGAGCACGCCGGGCGGCGCCCACAGCGTCTCGAGCTTGAAGCCGCGCCGGACGAACTCGAGCGACTGGTAGCCCTGCGTCGCGCCGAACTGCGGCTCGGTGCGATCCGGGAACACGCCCAGCACGGCGACGCCGGGATGGAACTGCAGGAACTCGCCGACGGTGCCGGAGGAGTTCGCGAGGTTTCCGCTCCGCTGCAGGAGGACCGGCGTCGCCATGCAGCCGGCCGCGAGGACCACCGCCTTCGCGTCGACGCGGAAGCGATGCGTCGGCTCGCCGGTGAACGGCCGGACGATCGAGCCCTCGATGCCGGTCGCGCGCCGGCGGCCCCACGTGAGCACGCGCTCGGCGCGCGCCGACGTGAGGACGCGCGCACCGTCGCGCACCGCCGCCGGGACGTAGCTCAGGTCGGTCGAGCGCTTCGCGCGCGATCGGCAGCCGGTGAAGCACTCGCCGCTGCCGCGGCAGCCGACGACGTTCCGCGGGATCGGCTCGCTCGACCAGCCGAGGGCGCGGCAGCCGTCGCGAAAGAGCAGGTTGCGAGCGCCCTGCACCTCGTCCGGCGTCGGCGCGACGCCGAGGAAGCGCTCCACCGCGTCGTAATGCGGGTCGAGCTCGGCGCGGCTCGTGCGCTCGAGACGGAAGGAGTCGCACCAGTCGTCGAGCGTGAGCTCCGGTGAGCGGACGCAGATCGCCGAGTTCACGAGCGAGCCGCCGCCGAGCGCGATCGCCTGCATCGTCGGCATGATGAAGCCGCCGCGCGTCGTCCGGAGGCCGCCCTCGCGCATCGTGCGCGCCATCGAGAGCGCGCCGTCGAGGACGAAGTCGTCGGGCGTGAACGGCGGCCCTTCCTCGACCAGGACGACGTCCCGGCCGGCGGCCGCCACCTCCTTCGCGACCACCGCGCCGCCCGGACCGGAGCCGACGACGACGACGTCGCAGCTCTCGTAGACGTCGCGGTCGTACTGGGCGAAGACGCGGACCTCGCCGCTCACGAGGTCGCCTCGGCGGGACGTGCGGGGAGCGGAGCGGCGAGCGCGCCCGGGGATGGAGCGGCGTAGGCCGGGTGAAGCTCGCCGTGCGGCCCGAGCGGGACGACGGGCGCGGCCGCCGTGGCCGGGACGACGTCGCGCGCGGTGACCGCGATCGACTCGGGACGCTCCCCGATCTTCGGCCAGAGCATATCGGCCTCGCAGACCGTGCGCGGGATGGCGCGCGGGGCGAGGCCGAGCTCGCGCAGCACGGCCGGATCGGCGAAGTACCCCATCGTCAGGATGGCGCGGAGGCTCGTGAAGACGAGTCGGCGCGGATAGAGGCGGCTCCGGCACCAGCCGTCCAGCACCGCCACCTGCTGGGCGGGCGCGAGGCTCGAGAAGCGGCGGCGCCCGCCGGCGCCGGGCGCGGGGAACACGAGCGTCGCGTGCTCGACGAGCGCGAACAGGCACCGCATCAGGAATCGCATGCGCGGCGGCTGCGCCGCGACGAAGCGATCGACGTAGAGCGGGATGCCGGCCTCGAGGCCGGAGGGCTCGACCGCTCCCCCCTTCGGGTAGGTGGCCGAGGCGACGGCGGCGACGGTCGCGAGCTCGCGCCCGCCGAGATACCGCGCGCCCGCGGGGCGAGCCGGGTAGCCGCTCAGGAAGCGGCGTCCGGCGAGGGCGGCGCCGAGGAAGAGGAGGAGCGCGACCGCGAGGCTCATGTTCCGCGCACCATAGTTGTCGCACGAGGGAAACGCTTCCCTGGGGTTGTCGCACGAGGGAAACGCTTCCCTCGCCCCGTTGGGCAAAGCCCAACGGGGCCCCACTCCCTGCGGGGCTCGCTTCGCTCGCCTTCCAAGTCCGGGCGGTTGGAACTTGGCTTGACGGTCCGCTTCGCGCACCGCGGCAAACCCGGGTGGCGGCGCGCGTTTCCGCGTGTCACGATGCACTCGCGCCGCACCCGCCATGGACGCGATCGACCTCATTCGACGCCGCCTCAAGGAGGACCGCGTCCCCGACGTTCCGGACGAGCTCACCGAGAAGAAGAAACGCCCGCGCGAGGTCGCGTTCATGGACGTGAACCTCTGCTTCCCGTGCGGCAAGTGTCCGGAATTCTGTCCGGTTCAGTGCATCGAGTCGCTCCCCGCCGGCACGCTGCCCGGCCGCGGCGTCCAGCCGGTCCAGGATCGGTTCCAGGAGTGCATCGGATGCTACATCTGCGTCGAGGTATGCGCGCTCCTGACCGACTACGATGCGGTCCGCATGTACGACGTGGCGCTCGTGGAGGAGGTCCTCCACGCCAAGATCGGGGACAAGAAGCCCGCGGACTACTCTCCACCGGAAGCGTACGAGGAGCTTTTCTCCGAGGGCGGTGAGCGGAGCGTCCGCCACCTCGGAAAGGGCTCGCGAATCCGCGAGAAGATGAACGCCGAGGAGCGCGAGATCCTTCGGCGGGCGCGGGGATAGGACGAAGCGTGGCGCGTGAAGAGGAGCGCTCGGGCGGCGTCGCGGTCGGGTCCTACGTCGACGCCATGTGCGGCAAGTGCCGCGAGGTGACGAGCCACATCGTGCTCGCGAAGATCGCCGGCAAGCCGACGCGCGTCGAGTGCCGGACGTGTCACGCGCACCACCTCTACCGCTCGGCGTCGGGCAGCGGGGCACGCTCGCGCAGCGGCAGCCCACCCCGAAAGAAGGCGAGCGCCGCCCCGCCGGCCCGCCCCGAGGAGACGTGGGCGCGCGCGATGCGAGGCGCGACCGGGCCCGCCGTGCCCTACGCGATGACGCGCCGGTTCGACGTGGGGCAGCGGATCGCTCACCCCACGTTCGGCGAAGGGGTCGTCACGCGGGTCGCGAGCCCGACCGTCTGCGAGGTCGTGTTCTCGACCGGCGCCCGTAAGCTCCTCATGGGAAGCTAGGGTCAATCAAACGAAGGGGATCTTCTCCCCTCGCCCCGTCGGGCATAGCCCGCCGGGAGATCGTCGCACGAGGGAACCGCTTCCCTCGCCCGGTTCGGCCAAGCCGAACGGGAGCCCCACTCCCTGCGCGGTCGCTTCGCTCCGCGCGGGCTCGCTTCGCTCGGCCGCGCGCGATGCGCGCGATGGGGGTTCCGGGCGGGTCCGCGATTGGGTCCGGTCTAGCGCTCCGAATCTTCGGGCGGTGGGATGACGCGGCCTTCGAGGCCGAGGCCGGCGAGGTCGTTCTCGTCGGCGTCGAGCGCTTCGAGGCCGGTCCCGCCGCGCTGTGCGCGCGCGGCGGCGAGGCGCTCGCGCTTCTCCTGCTTCTTCTGGTTTCGCAAGAGCTCTTTCTGTCGCTTCAGAAACGCATTGTTCGATCGCTTCACGACACCCCCAGCCGGACCGTCTGTTGCAGCCTCAGAAACGCCCTCCACGGCGCCGATTCGCTGCGCCGAAACCGCCGCCACCGCCACCGCCGCCGCTCTTGAAGCCGCCACCCCCTCCCCCACCAGGCCGCCGCGGCCGATCGTCGCGCGGGCGAGCCTCGTTCACCGTCATCGCGCGGCCGCCGTGCTCCGCGCCGTTCAGCGCTTCGATGGCGGCCTGCGCCTCGGCGTCGCTCGCCATCTCGACGAAGCCGAAGCCCCGGCTGCGCCCGGTCTCGCGATCGTTCACGATCGCGACGCTTTCCACCGTGCCGTACTCGCCGAAGATCTCACCGAGCGTCGTCTCGTCGAGATTGTAGGATAGGTTCCCGACGAAAAGCTTCTTCCCCATGACTTCGTCCCTGCCCCGGATCGACCCCGGGGTGTTTGCCCGACCCGCCTTTTACTTTCCGGGTCTATGCGAAAGGGGCCATCGAACGTTCTTGGGCCCAGGAAGGCAGCGATCGAGCCAGGGGCGGCAAACGGAACTCGCGGACCGCGTAGGACTCACTCGACGAACCGACCTCACCGAGGGGTAGCACGGTCACCGGGCTCGATCCAGGCGTGTCGCGATTGACATGCCGCAGCGCCGGGCCACAGGCTGCCGGAACCCCGCGGGCGTCGCCTCCGCTCGAGATCCCTGCATGGCATCCGTTTGCCGACGATCGTTCGCCCTAGTTTGCGCGACCCTGGCCGCCACCCTGCTCGCGGTCGCTCCGCGGGCCGAAGCGGTCACATGGGTCGTGGCCGGGAGCGGAGGGGACTTCACCTCCATCCAGCAGGCGCTCGACGCGGCCGCCGCCGGCGACACGATCCTCGTGCGCGAGAAAGCGACGCCGTACTTCGAGAAGGTCGCGTTTCCGCGGAGCGGCTCGGCCGGAGCCGGGCCGATCGCGCTGGAGGCGTGGCCGGGAGAGCACCCGATCGTCGACGGCACCGGCGTCGCCGGCGACTCGATGGTGCTGGTCGAGGACCGGAGCTGGGTCCGGATCGCCGGGCTCGAGCTCCGGAACAACCTCGGGCTGAACGACGGCTCCGGGATCCGCGTCGTCGGCGCGGGCAGCCACGTCGAGATCCGCGACAACGTGATCCACGACATGCGCGGGCGGAGCGCGATGGCCATCACGGTCTACGGCACGCGCGCCCAGCCGATCTCCGACCTCGTGATCGCCGGCAACGTCGTCCGCGACTGCGATCCCGCGCCGAGCGAGGCCATCACGCTCAACGGGAACGTCGACGGCTTCGAGGTGAGCGGCAACCTGGTGCGCGACGTCAACAACATCGGGATCGTGTTCATCGGCGGCGAGAGTGACATCCAGCCCGACGCTGCGAAGGTCGCCCGGAACGGCGTCTGCCGCGACAACCGCGTCGAGCGCGCGCGCTCGAGCTACGGCGGCGGCTTCGCGGGCGGCATCTACGTCGACGGCGCGCGCGACCTCGTGATCGAGCGGAACTTCGTCACCGAGTCCGACCTCGGGCTCGAGGTGGGCGCGGAGAACCCCGGCATCGTCGCGACCGGCGTCGTCGTGCGCGACAACGTGCTCTACGCGAACGACAAGGCCGGCCTGGTCTTCGGGGGATTCGCGGCGAGCGTCGGGCGCGTCCGGAGCTGCGAGTTCCGGAACAACACGGTCGTCGGCAACGACACGCTCGGCGCGGGCTTCGGAGAGCTCTGGATCCAGTGGGCCGAGGACAACGTCGTCCGGAACAACGTGTTCGTCGCGACCGCGCAGGCGTTGATGATCGAGTCCGACGTGGGGAACGGCGGAAACGCGCTCGATCACAACGTGTGGTTCGCGCCGGGAGGCGCGGCCGCCGCCCGCTTCGTCTGGAACGGGACGGAGCACGTCGGGTTCGGCGCCTACCGCTCCGCGACCGGTCAAGATCCGCATTCGCTGTTCGACGACCCGCTGCTCGTCGCGCCCGCGGGCGGCGACTTCCACCTCCGGCCGACGTCGCCCGCGATCAACGCGGGGGATCCGGCGACCGCTCCGGATCCCGGCGAGGTGGACCTCGACGGCGCGCCGCGCGTCTCGGGGCCGCGCATCGACGCCGGCGCGGACGAGGTCACGTGCGGCGACGGCCTGGTCAATCCCGGGGAGGAGTGCGACGACGGCGACGCCGTCGACGGCGACGGCTGCGACTCCAACTGCACCGCGACGCGCTGCGGGAACGGGATCGTCACCGCCGGCGAAGCGTGCGACGACGGCAACCTCGCGGGCGGCGACTGCTGCGACGCCGCGTGCGCGCTCGAGCCGCCGGGATCGACCTGCGACGACGGCGATCCCTGCACCCGGAGCGACGCATGCTCCGCCGGCGCGTGCGCCGGCTCGGTCGAGCCCGAGCCGGTGTGCCGCGCGGCCGCGCGCAGCTCGCTCGTGCTGCGCAATCGCGCGCCCGACGTCCTCGACTCGCTCGCGTGGCGATGGACCCGCGGCGCCGAGACCGCCCTCCCCGAGTTCGGGAATCCCCTCGCGAGCGGTCCCGGGCTGACGCTCTGCCTGTACGACGGCACCGGGTCGCGATGGAGCGTGGCGCTCCGCACGCGCCTTCCGGCCGGCGGCACCTGCTCCGGGAAGCCGTGCTGGAAGGCGCAGGGCTCGGCCGCCCTCCGCTACGCCGATCGCGCCGCCACGCCCGAGGGCGTCACGTCGGCGGTCCTGCGAGCGGGCGCGGACGAGAAGGCGGGCATCGCGATCATCGGGAAGGGCGCCGACCTGCGACCGCCGGCACTCCCGCTCGCGTCGGCGCCGGCGGTCGCCATCCAGCTCCGCAGCGCGGACGGTGACTGCTGGGGAGCCACGTTCGCCGCGCCGCCGGATCGCAACGACACCGGTCAATACAAGGCGTCGTGGCCCTAGAGCCGCTCGGACGGGCGTTACGCCGACGTCACGTCGCGCTTCAGGTGGAAGCGCAGGTCGCCGATGAGGTCCATCAGGACGAGGCGATCGGCGAATCGCCAGCGGCCGTCGCGCTTGACGAAGCGGTCGCGGTAGCGGCCGGCGATGATCGGCTGCAGCGACAGCTCCGGCCGCGCCTGGAAGACGGTGAAGTACGAGTTCGCCGACGCGCTCGCGCCGTCGGCCGCGATCTCCACGATCGCGTTCGTCGTCACGTGCTTCGTGGACGGCTTGCCCTCGTATGTGGCGACGGTCGAGCGATAGACCGCGAGCACCTCGTCGCGGCCGCGACGAACCTCGGGCCGCCGGTCGGAGCGAAACGTCGCCTCCGCGAAAAGGTCCGCGACCGCTTCGAAGTCGCCTTCGTCGAGGCGCTCGGCGTAGCCGTAGATGAGATCCAGGATCTCGTCGCGGTCGCTCGCCATCGCCGTCATCCTCCGATCTCCAGGCGCGCGCCCGGGCGCATTGCCGTCGCCGGCACGCGGTGGTCGACCGCCGATCCGTCGGCTCGCCGTTCGCGCACCCGCTCGACGACCACCGGGACGCCGAAGCTCCGCACGACCTCGATCGACGTGCGACCGCGCTCGGCCTCGTGGTCGAGCATCGCCCAGAACCCCGGGAAGAAGAACGGGCAGCGGAGGCGCGGGACGTCCGCCCCGGCGCGGGGGCCGATCACGAGCGTCGCGCGCGGGACGTCGAGCGCGGCGCCGGTGAGCGCGTTCGGCACCGCCCAGAAGACCGGATGGGTCATGTAGATCGACTCGCCGTCGCCGCGGAGGCCCGCACTCCAGGCGTTGCCGTCGCTCCAGACCCGATCGACGATCGAGCGGATCACCGAAAGCCCCTCGTCGACGAGACCGACGTAGATCTGCTCGCACGCCTGATACGAGATCACCTGCCAGACGTAGGTCATCACCTCGCCCGCCGGCATCCCGCGCTGGAAAGGGTGCGCGACCTCCTCGCCGTCGAAGCGCGCCTCGGAGAGCGGCAGGCGCGGGCGCACGCCGTCGCCGCGCGCGAGCTCGAAGAGGACGCGGTGCTGGTGGCGCAGGTGGCTCCGCGCGCGCGCCGGCGGCACGACGGGCTCGAGGCCCGCGTAGCGGGCGATCCAGTCGCCGGCGAGGGCGGCGGTGAAGAGCGTGTCGCGGTCCGACGTCGAGCGATAGAAGCCGCGCTCGTCCCAGAGCTCGGCGATGCGTGCTTCGGCGATCGCCCGCCTTCGATCGTAGTGCGCGACCCGCGCCGGGTCGGCCGCGGCCGCGAGGTCCGCCATCGCGGCGAGCGTCGCGGCCCAGAGCGTCGCGGTGTACGAGAACACTCCCGGGAAGTCCCACACGTCGTACGTCGTGCCGCCCTCCGGGACGCCGCGCGGCGCGATCGAGTCGAGGTACTCGACGGCGCGCACCAGGTCTTCCCAGAAGCGCTCGAGCAGCGTCCGGCTGCCCGACGTACGCCAGTGCTTCGCGACCTGCAGCACGAGCGACATGGAGAGGTCGGTCCACTCCTTCGCCGGGAGGAAGTCGCGGATGAACATCGGCCAGCCGTAGGGGACGTCGGTCGAGCCGAGCGCGAGGTCGCAGTTGCCGTTGCCGTGCGGGATCGCGCCGCGCGCGTCGTGGAGGCGGCGGAACTCGTCGAGCTCCGACAGGTCGAGCTCGGCAAAGAAGACCGACAGGTACGGGTGAGCGGAGAGCCGCTGGTCGTTCGTTCCGGTGAGACCGCCCATCGGCCAGTGCCAGTCGACGCCCTCGAGCGTGTAGAGGCGACCGCTCAGCGGGACGACCGTGTTCGCGAGGACGGAGTCGGCGGAGTTGAGGAGCGCGCGCACGAGCCAGCGCGGGAGCGTCGAGCCATCGAGCAGACGCGCGAGCTCGAGCGACCGCGCAGCGAGGTCTTCGCGGCGGTCGAGGAGCTCGCTCGCGACCGCGTCGAGGCCCGCGAAGTGGTTCTCGTAGACGTGGCCGACGCGGATCCCGTCGTGCGATCCGCCGCCGGGCTTGGCGAGCGCGGGCTCGGTCACGTGGTCGGCCGTCCACCAGGCGAGCGCGAACGCGACGTCGCACGTCGCGCCCGGCTCGAGCCGGGCGCGCACCGCGACCGCGGCTGCCGGTCGCGCGCGGGGTGTCGCGGCCGGTACGCTCGCGATCCGCCCGTCGCGTGCGAAGTCGTCGACAACGGGGCAGCGCGGCCCGCTCGCGTCCCACCCGTCGCACACGGTGACCTCGGAGCCGGGCGGCGCTTCGGCGAGCAGCAGGTACTCGCCCGTCACCGAGCGACGATGCGAGCCGTCCGGCCAGCGCTCGCGCGTGCGGAAGCGCACCCCTCGCCGCCCGCCGATGTCGACGGGCTCCTGGAACGCGTCGTCGCTCGAGTCGTACACGACGCGTTGCTTGACCGACCGGAGCTCGCGCTCCGGTCCGAGCTCCACCCCGAGGTGGCCGGTTCCGCCCCGGCCGAGCGGGTTCTCGAACGAGAAGAGGAGCGCGACCTCGGCCGCGCTCGCGAGCGGATTCGAGACCGTGAACCGGAAGACGGCACCCGGCATGGTCGAGTCGCGGACGTCGTGCGGGACGAGCGGCGTGAAGCCGTCGAGGCGAACCGCGAGCGGCAGCCCGCCGTACGAGAGCGCGAATGCCGGGAGCCGGCCGACGAACGCGGTCTCCGCCACGTTCCGCACCCCCTCGTACTCCCTTGCCGGGGAGTCGGCCGCGTCTGCCGCCCACGGGAGCCGAAGAAGAGCGGTCTCCGCGGCGCCTCCGGCGCGGACGAAGAGCGCGTGGAACGACCCGCGGAGACCGCGCACCGGGCACATCCAGTTGTTGTTCGACCGCAGCTCGCCGAAGCTGCCGTCCGCGTTGAAGCAGACGCCGCCGGTGCCGATTCCCCCGAGCGGAAAGCCGCGCGCGACGCGGCAGCTCAGGTAGGCTTCGGCCTCGGGGTCGAACCGGACGGGCCGGGACGGCTCGGACACGACCCCGGACCTGCCGGCAAGCGGCTCCGACTGTCAACCGGCCGCCACGCTCGAACCTTGACACCCGGCGGCCATGGTGGTTCTCCGGGCACGAAGCACGGGGCCCTCGAGCTGCCGAGCGATCCGAGACGCCTGGGGGAGCACGATGAACCCGCTTCCGATCCTTCCCGCACGATCGCTCCGCATCGGTCACCGGTCGCGCGCCACCCACCCGGCTCGGTGCGCATGCGGCGGGTCGGTCCGCCCGAGCAGCGACGCGTGAGCTTGCCGCAGCACGAGCCGCGCATCCTTTCGCTCGTCGGCGAGCACGCTCGGCGGGCCGCCGGCGGTGCTCACATCGAGCCCGCCGTCGGGTCGCCCACGCGCCAGACGCACCCGCGCGCGGACCGGCCGCTCCGGATCCTTCACGTCGTCCAGGGATACGCGCCGGCGATCGGGGGCACCGAGCGCGTCGTGCAGCGGCTCTCCGAGGAGCTCGTCCGCCAGTTCGGCGACGACGTGACCGTCTTCACGACCGACTCCTACAGTGCCGAGGCCTTCCCGCGTCCGTCGCTGCCGCGCATGGCGCCGGGCTGGGAGAGCCGGAACGGCGTCCGCGTGCGCCGCTTCCCCGTGTGGCGGAAGCCGGGCGCGCTCCTGAACGTGGTGCAGGGCGTCGCGTTCCGCTGGAACCTGCCGTTCAACGAGCACCTCCGCACCTGGTACGGCGGTCCCCTGATCCCGCTCCTCGCGGGCGCGATCCGCCGTTTTCCCGCCGACGTCGTCGCCTCGTCGTCGTTCCCGCTCATGCACATGTACGATGCGCTCCGCGGCGCCCATCGCGCCGGCCGGCCGTGCGTCTTCATCGGCGGGCTCCACCCGGAGGACCGCTGGGGCTTCGACCGCGCGCGCATCCATCGCGCCATCCAGAAATGCGACCGCTACATCGCGTACACCGGCTACGAGGCGGAGCGGGTCATCGCGCGCGGCGCCTCTCCCGAGCGCATCGAGACGATCGCGCTGGGCGTCGATCCCGAGCCGTTCCTTTCCGTCGACGCCGGCGAGGCGAAGCGCGCGCTCGGCCTCGGAACGAGCCGGGTCGTCGGCTTCGTGGGACAGCTCGGCGTCCACAAGGGCGTCGACACGATCCTCGAGGCGATGCCCGCCGTGTGGCAGCGCTGCCCCGACGTGCAGCTCGTGATCGCGGGCGCGCGGACGGTGTTCGCCGCGTACGTCGAGACGCGCATCGCCGCGCTGCCGGCCGAGCTCCGGCAGCGCGTCCGCCTCGTCGAGGACTTCCCGGAGCCGCAGAAGCCGCTCCTCTTCGGCGCGCTCGATGCGTTCGCCCTGCCGTCCGCGTTCGAGTCGTTCGGCATCACGTATCTGGAAGCGTGGGCCGCGGGGAAGCCGGTCATCGGGTGCAGGACGGGCGCGGTGTCCTGCGTCGTGGAGCACGATCGCGACGGGCTCCTGGTCCCGGTGCGCGACCCGCACGGCCTCGCCGAGGCGCTGCTGCGCATCCTCGAGAACCCCGGCCTCGGACGCGCGATGGGTGCGGCCGGCCGGCGGAAGGTCCTGCGCGACCACACGTGGCCGGCGGTCGCCGCCCGGTTCCGCAACGCGTATCTGCGTGCGATCGCCGCGTGACCCGCGGCACGCCGCCCGCCGCGCCGCGTGGCCGTGCTGAGCCTGCTCGGCGGCGGTGGTCTGCTCGCCGCCGCCGCGCTCCGCGTCTGGCGGCGCCCGCCCGCGGACGGCACGCGCGCGCCCGTCGACGCGCTCGAGGCGATCTACTTGACGCTCGTCACGGGGCTCGTCGTGCTGGGATGGCTCGGGGTCGCGCTCGCGACCGCGGGGCGGTTCTCGGCCGAGTCGGTCGGCGCGTGCTGCGCGCTCGCGGCCGCGGCCATCGTCGCGCTCGGAGGACGGCGCGCACACGTCCGAGCTCCGCGAGCCGGCCTCGCGGAGCTCGCGGTCGTCGGCATCCTGGTGGCGAGCGCGGTCGCGTACGCGCGCCCGCACGAGTACGTGCTCGGCGGCGCGGATGCCGGCACGTACATGAACGTCGCGACCGGGATCGCGCGCACCGGGAGCCTCGTCGTCCGCGACGACTGGGTCGCGCTCGCAGCCCGTCACGACGACGCGTCGCTGCGCCCTTCGCCGAAGCACCTCCGGACGCGCTTCATCCAGTTCGTCGGCTGGTACGTCGACGACGACGATCCGGCGCGGGTCCTGCCGCAATTCCTCCCGCTCCATCCCGCGCTCGTCGCGGTCGCGATCGCGGCCGGCGGGGTACGCGCCGGGCTCTACGTCGCTCCGGCGTGCGCGCTGCTCGGTCTCGCCGGCGTGTTCCTGGTCGCGCGCCGCCTCTTCGGAGCGGCGACCGGCGCCGTCGCGGCGGCGATCCTCGCCGCGACCCCGACCCAGCTCTTCTTCGCGCGCTACCCGACGGCCGAGCCCCTGACCTTCGCGCTCGTGTTCGCGGGCCTGCTCGCGTACCAGCACCTCAGGGACGACGAGCGGCGATCGCTCGCCTTCGGCGTCCTCGGCGGCTCGGCATTCGGGGCGGCGGCACTCGCGCGCATCGACGTGCCGGTCGTGCTGGCCCTGGTCGCGGCTGCGCTCGTCGCGGAAGCGGTCGCGGCCTCGTGGGGCCGGGGCTGGACGGCGTTCGCGATCGCGCTCGCGCTCTTCGTCGCGCACGCGGCCGCGCACGGCGCGCTGCTCGCATGGCCGTACGTCTGGAACGTCTTCGAGGGTCCGGTACGCGGCGCGGCGGCCGCCCTGGAGCGACACCCGCGGTCGCTGCCGATCGCGGCCGTGGCCGGTGCGGCGCTGGCGCTCGCCGCGATCGCCGCCGGCGCGCGGGCGTGGCGCGTCGCCGCGGCGCGCGCCCGCCGCGATCGGCTCGCGCGACTCGCGCGCACGTCGCTCGCGGCGATCGTCGTCGCGGCGAGCGCGTACGCGTACTTCGTCCGGCCCGCGATCGCCCGCCGCGCGACCTCGACGACGTGGCCTTCCGGCCTCGAGTATCCCCTTCTCGACGCGCAGAACTGGGTGCGGGTCGGCTGGTACTTGACGCCGTTCGGGCTGGCGCTCGCGACGGCGGGGCTGGCCGTCGTGATCGCGCGCGGCCAGCTCGCGCGCGCCGGGCTGTTCGTCGCGATCGGCGCCGTCACGACCGCGCAGTACGTCGCCCGGATCCTGACGACGCCGTACCACATCTACGCGATGCGCCGCTTCGTCCCGATCGCGATGCCGGCGCTCGCGATCTTCGCCGCCGCGGCGCTGACCGCGATCGCGCGCTCGCCGCGCGTGCCGCGCGCGCGCGTCGTCGCGGCGGTCGCCACTGCGGCTCTCCTCGTCGCGATCCTCGCGCGATCGCGGCCGGCGCTCGCAGGACGCGACTTCGCGGGGGCGATCGACTGGCTCTACACGCTCCAGAGCCGCTTGCGTCCCGGCTCGGTGATCCTGGTGGCGGAGCCGGGAAGCGCGCTCTTCGCCGACACCTTCGGGCCGCCCCTGCGCTACCTCTTCGACCACCCGGTCGTGCCGATCCGCCGCGGGCAGCAGCCGATGCTCGATCTCCTGAAGGACGTCTTCGAGCGCGCGGACGCCGAGGGACGCGCCGTCCAGCTCCTCGCCGTCGACCCCATCCCCTTCGCGGTGCGGTACAACGTCGCCTTGCGGCCGGTCGCGACCGTGCCGGTCGCGCTCACGATGCTCATGAACACGTACGCCGGCTTCCCGACCGAGCGCCAGCTGGCGCGCTACGGCATCGAGGTCTTCGACGTCGCGCCGGGCTCGCGCCCGGGCGCGGCCGACCGCGACGTGCTGGTCGACGTCGGGACGCTCGACACGCCGTACCTGCGCGGCGGCTTCTCCTACAAGGAGGTCCTCGGCGACGGCACGACCGGCCGCTGGACCGACGGCGACGCGTCGCTCGAGGTGCCCGTCGACGCGCGCGAGCCGGTCGACGTCGCGATCCGGGCGCGCGTCTTCGACGCCGCCGCCGGCGATCCGCCGCTCGTGCGCGTGCTCTTCGACGATCGCCCGGTCGCGTCGTTCCGGCCGACCAGCGACTGGCAAGTCGTCCGCTTCACCGCGCTTCCGCGGCCGTACGAGGGCCGCTCGCGGGTACGCCTCATCACGCCGACGTTCCGGCCGGCCGCCGGCGGCAGCCCCGACGCGCGCGAGCTCGGCGTCTTCGTCGACTGGGTCCGGGTCGCGCGGCGATGATCGGCGACGCCCTCGAACGCGCGCGCGCCGCGGTCGCACGGCGCCTGCCGAAGCGGCGCCTCGGGCCGCCGCTCGATGCGCAGGAGCGCGCGGGCGAGCCGCCCGCGGCACCGCCGCGCGCGGAGCTCGTCGCCGAGGTGGCCGCGCTCGGCGGCTGGTACCAGCGCATCTACCTCGGCCGCGGCGTGTACACTCTCGACTGGCCGCACCCGGCCTACCACGAGACCGTGTGGGACGCGCTGTCGCGCGCGCTGCCGGCGGACCTGGCGGGCGCGTCGGTCCTCGACGTCGGGACGAACGCCGGGTACTTCGCCCTGCAGGCGAAGCGGCGCGGCGCCGGGCGCGTCCTCGGCATCGAGCCCGACCCGCGGTACCTCGCCCAGGCCGAGCTCTGCCGGCGCGTCTGGCAGTCCGGCGTCGAGTATCGCGCGCTCGCCGCCGAGCAGCTCGGGACCATCGCCGAGTCGTTCGACGTCGTCCTCTTCACCGGCATCCTCTATCACCTGAAGGGGCCCCTCACGGTGCTCGAGGACGTCGGGCGGCTCTGCCGCGACGCGATCGTCGTCGAGACCGAGGTCATTCCCGAGCACCGCGCCAACCGGGTCCGGGTCCGGCTCGGGGCGGGCGACCGGCTCCGCGTCCGGACCTGCCGGAGCGGCCTGATGAAGCTCGTCGAGGGCGACGAGCTCAACGGCGACCCGTCGAACTGGTGGGTCCCGGACACGGCGTGCGTCGCCGGCATGCTCCGGGCCGCCGGCTTTCGACACGTCTCGACTCCCTGCTATCCCGAGAGGACGCGCCTGCTGATCGTCGCGACCAAGCAGGAGCGGTCGCTCGTCGATCGACGAGCGATCGACGGAGCGTCCAGGCCCGGGAAATGACCAGCAGCCAGCCCCTCACGTTCTCGGTCATCGTGAACACGATCGATCGCGCCGAGCCGCTGCGGACGCTCCTCTGCGCGCTCGAGCACCAGACCTATCCGCACTTCGAGGTGATCGCCGTGGTCGGTCCGACGCGCGACCGCACGCTCGACGTGCTGGCCGACTACGGCGATCGCGTCGAGGTGCTGCGGTGCGCTGCCGCGAACCTGAGCGCATCGCGCAACGTGGGGCTCCTCGCGGCGCGCGGCGACGTCGCCGCGTTCATCGACGACGATGCCGTCCCGAGCCGCCGCTGGCTCGAGCAGCTGGCGGTCCTGTTCGAAGACGAGGAGCTCAACGGCACCGGCGGCATGGTGTACTGCGTCCACCCCAGCATGCCTGCCGTCCAGCACCGGATCGGTGTCGTGAGCTGCCTCGCGGAGCAGACCGACGTCCGGAGCTCCTGCGCCGACGGCCTCCCGCCGCCCGGGGTCGGCCGGCAGTGGACGCCGCGCATGATGGGCACGAACATGGCGTATCGCCGCGATCGCCTGCTCGCGGTCGGCGGCTTCGACGAGTTCTTCGAGTGGGTGTACGACGACGCGGACGTCGCGATCCGGCTCGCGAGCTCCGGCCATCCCGTCGAGCCCGTCAAGGAAGCCGTCGTGTACCACTCGCCGGCGTCGAGCCGGAACCGGAAGGCGTACAGCTGGAACTTCCGGTCGTGGGTGCAGACGAAGTCGGTCGTCTACTTCATGATGAAGAACGGCCGGGTCGCGGGCGAGTCGGCGCGCACGATCGCCTACCGCTGCGCGCGCTTCGTGCACGGGCGCTGGATCCTCGGCGGGAACCTGCGGCGCGAGGGCAACCTCGGCTGGATCGCGAGCTCGCGCATGCGAGCGCTCGAGATGATGGGCGGAGCGCAGGGCGCGTGGCACGGCCTGCGCGACCGCCGACGGCTCATCCCGCCGGAGGTCGCCGCGGGAGCGGCCGGCCGGCGTTCGGCGATCCGCGCGTTCCCGAATGCGAGCTCGCCGTGCGCGCCGTCGGTCGACCCCGTCGCCGCGCGGCCTCTCGCGACGTCGCTCCCCGAGCCGCCGCTTCGCCTCTGCCTCCTCAGCCACTCGTACCCGCCGTTCGAGATCGAGGGCGTCGGCCGTCACACGAGCCTGATGGCGCGCGGCCTCGCGGAGCTCGGCCATACCGTGCACGTCGTGACGCGCGGCGATCGCGAGCAGACGACGTTCCGCGACGGCGCGTACGTCCACCGCATCAAGCCGCGGCTCGACCGCTACGCGCGCTTCGCCGACTTTCCCGACCTCTACCACACGCTGAACGACTGCCATGCGATCCACGACAAGCTGCGCCGCCTGGTCCTGAACGACGGGATCGAGCTCGTCGATTCGCCGCTCTGGAAGGTCGGCGGCTTGACGGCGTGCCTCGCGGGGCTGCTGCCCGTCGTCGTGCGGGTGCAGACCGCGAACAAGCAGGTGTCCGAGATCCAGCGGGCGCAGGGCGACGACGCGCGGCTCGTCGGAGAGCTCGAGCAGTCGCTGCTCGAGCGCGCGAGCTTCCTGGTCGCGAACTCGCACGCGACGGTCGACGCGATCCGCCGCGTGTACGGCGTCGCCGCTACGCCCGACCGCTGTGCGGTCATCCCGCACGGGATCGCGCCGATCGACGACGAAGAGGTCCGCCCGGTGCCGGCGACCGACGCCGCGCGCGGCCGTACGATCCTCTACGTCGGCCGCCTCGAGCGCCGGAAGGGCGTGCTCGATCTCTTCGCGGCGATCCCGCGCGTCCTGCGCCGCCATCCCGAAGCGCGCTTCGTCCTCGCGGGCGCCGACAACAGCCACAACGACGGCTTCCAGCGCCGCATGGGCACGACCTACGCGACGCACTTCCTCCGCCGTCATCCGGCGGCCGCGCACGCGGTCGAGTTCCTGGGCCCCGTCAGCGACGAGCGCCTCGCACGCCTCTATGCGGCCTGCGACCTCTTCGTCGCGCCGTCGCTCTACGAGTCGTTCGGGCTCATCTACCTCGAGGCGATGAACTGGGCGAAGCCCGTGATCGGGTGCCGGGCCGGTGGTATCCCCGAGGTCGTGGAGCACGGCGTGACGGGTCTCCTGGTCGAGCCGGAAGCGCCGAGCGCGCTCGCCGAGGCCATCGTCTCGCTGCTCGATTCGCCGGTCCGCCTGCGCGAGTACGGGCTCGCCGGTCGCGGCCGC
The DNA here is from genome assembly GCA_035651755.1 of Binatia bacterium. Lineage (GTDB taxonomy): Bacteria > Desulfobacterota > Binatia > UBA12015 > UBA12015 > DASRFA01. The sequence goes on from DASRFA010000048.1 coordinate 24,985, forward strand.
CTGCTCGAGAGGTTCACGCACCGCCGCATGGCCGAGGCGTTCGCGTCGGTCTATCGCGCGCTCGTACGTCGCAGCGCGGGCGAGCCGCCGGCGCGCATGGCGGCGTCGTGAGCCGCCCCACGATCCGCGACGTCTTCGGCGAGATCGAGTTCGAGCTCGCCCAGGGGCTGGTCGCGCGACCCGAGCTCCGGAAGGCCCTGCGCGACCTGCGCGCGTTCCACGAGCGCGCGCGCGCCGACGTCTTCGGTCGCGGCGACGGCGGCGGCGACGTCGACCTGCGCGACGCGCTCAGCCGCCAGTTCCAGATCAACGACATGATCCTCGCGCTCCTCGGCGACGTCGTGGAGGCGGCGCACGAGGCCCGGACCGCCGCGCGCGAGGTCCACGGCTACGTGCGGGAGGTCGTCGACGGCGACGGCCGCGACGACGGCGCCCAGGTGGGCGTCGCGCTCGAATCGATCGCCGGTGCAGCGAGCGCCGAGGACGCGCAGCAGCGCGCGGACGCACCGGGTGCTCCGATCGCCGTCGCGGCCAATGGCGCGCGTCGCGCCGCCGCGGATCCGGCGATCGCCTGGGAGCCCGAGCTCGATCCGCTCGAGCCGTTCGACGCGGACGACGCCGACCCGGAGGAGGAGATCGAGTGGGCGATGCGACCCGAGCGCCTCTGGCTCTCGATGGACGCGCGCGCCGCTCGCCTGCCGCTCGTCGGAACGATGCTCCGGCGCTTCCGGACGGCGCTCCACACCCGGGTGCTGATCTACGCGGGTCAGCTCGGCGACAAGCAGGGCGCCGTGAACCGGATCCTGGGAGATCACCTGCTGCGCGCGATCGAAGGGCTGCGCGGCCAGGCGCGCGCGATCGCCGGGATCCGCGTCCGCCTGCACCGGCTGGAGGCGCGCCTGGAGCGCGGCGAGCGGCCGTCGCGGACACGCGAGCCGCGCGCCTGATTCCGGCCGCACGAGTGCGGGCCGCGCGCGCGGCGGTCGCGCTCGACCGGTTCAGCTGTCCGGAAGCTCTCCCGCGAAGCGCTCGCGCACCAGGCCCCAGGCGAAGCAGAGCGGGAACGCGAACGCCGCGGCGGTGATCGCGTTCACCGGCAGGCGACCGCCCGTGACGCCGGAGAGGCCCACGATGACCGCCGGGATCCCGAGGCCGAGAACGGCGCCCGCCGTCGCCCCGCGGAGGAGCGGGCCGGCGGCGCGCGGCGCGCTCGACAGCTCGCAGACGAGCCGTCCGGCGAGCGCGAGCCCCGCGACGCCGAGGTAGGTCTCCGCGCTGCCGTGCAGGACGGAGTACGACGTCGGCTCGTCGAGCAGCAGCTGGTACGGCACCGCGATCGCGAGCGACAGGAACCAGCCGATTGCCGTCCACGGCTCCGCGGGCAGCTTCCAGCGCCCCGGATAGACCAGCGCGACCTGGAGCAGCGCCGCCGGGAAGAGCGCCTCGGCGAGCGCGTGCAGGCGAAGGCTCGCGCCGGGCGCGTAGATCCCTGCGCCCGAGAGCGCGTACACGCCGGCTACGCCGCCCAGGACGAGCACCGCACGGCCGACGGCTTGCGGCAGGACGGCCGCCGCCAGCAGGCCGAGGAGGAGATAGAGAAGACCGGTCGCGGCGTAGGCGCCGAACACGGTGACGTAGTCGGCGAGCGAGAAGACCTGCGTCGGCATCGTGACGACGTCGGTGCTCGCGCCTCGTCGCAGCGTGTAGGCGAGCGGCCGCCCGCCGGCTCGCGCGGCGCGTCCGTAGACCTCCGCGCTGGTCTCGACCTTCGCGTCGTCGACCGCGAGGACGACGTGCTGGAACAGCGCACCGTCGCGCGTTCCGGCCCAGTCCGCTCGACCGATCGAGGCGACGACGCGGTTCGGCAGGACGAAGAAGCCGGGGAACGGCTTCCCGATCCACGCGGCCTGCGCCATGGCCACCGCCGCTGCGGCGGCGATCGACACCAGGACGCCCGCGGCGAGCGCCCACGGCGAGATCGCGGTCACGCGCGGGTGGAGGGCGCGCTCTTTGGCGACAACCGTGCTCACACGACTCCCGTAGCAGCCCCAGAGGAACGATTTTGGGAAACTCGAAAGGTGAGCGAGGAGACTAGCCGCGCGAGCCGCAGTCGCCCCACTGGATGGTGCGGGTCGAGATCGGAGTGGACGTGCTCACGAGCGCCGTCACGACGCTGAAATTGAACGGCGGCGTCTGGCCGGCCAGCGGCCGGCCGCCGCCCTCGACCACGCCGGAGATCGCGATCACGAGGTTGTCGTGGTCGACGTGGCGCGTGCCGTCCATGTGCCAGGCGGGATCGTCCGGATCGAGGGCGAGATTGCCCTCGTGGACGTGCTGAGACTTGTAGGTCACGAACTCGTGGCGATCGTACGTGAGCTCGAGGCTGTCGGGCGATCCCGGATCCGAGATCGTGAAGAGCGTCCCCGACTGCGTCGGCGAGAGCAGCTGCATCAGGAAGCCCTGCGCATTGTAGATCGCGACGTCGCTCGAATCGAAGAGGAGCGGGTACCCCTCGGCGAGCCCGCTGAACACCATCCGCTGGCTGATCTGCGAGATGTTGAACGGGAAATACACGGTCCCGTCGCCGCCGACGGCGGCGCGGTAGCACTTCGCGGTCGTGACCGCGTCGGTCTCGGTGAGCTGCAGCTGCGGCTGCAGGACCGTGAAGTCTTCGTCATCGACGCGCATCACGTTGTCGCCGTCGCGCGTCACGCGGATCTTCGTCGGCCCCGGCGACATCCACGGCACGGTGACGACGAGCTGCGGCTTCCGCACGCCGTCGGCCAGGTCGCGCTTCTTGACCGCCGTCACCGTGACGGCCTCCGAGTCGGTGTTGCCGTCGAACTTGACGCGGTACGTTCGACCGACCTTGAGCTCGTTGTCGAAGAGCGCAATCGTCTGGCCCGGCGACGCGAAGGCCGGCCGCACCGCGGCCGGCGGGGGCGGCGGCTTGTCGCAGCCGCAGCCCGCGTTCGCGTCCGAAGCCAGCAGCGGTGCCACCGCCAGCGCAAGGACCGCGATCGAGTGGCGCAAGATCCGCCCTGCCATGAGTCCCGTCCTCCGTTCTTGCGGGGATACGTCTTCCATGTCCGCCAAGACCTGCGTGCGGGCCGATCACGCAAGGCCGGTGCCACGCGATCGGCACGGAGAAGCGTAGAAATCCGCGGCTCGGCGCGGCGATCGCGTGCGGCCGCCGGGCGCGCTGTGCCGCGGGCGCTCGCGCCCGTGCCGCTCGTGGCACACTCGGGCGCCCGCACGCAGCGTGCGGCTGTGGCCTGCGGCGCGCGGACGTGGCGCGACCGCTCCAGCGTCCGCGCGCGCCGCCGCCCGATCAGGCGAGCAGGACGGCGATCACACCCGTCAAGAACACCCCGTCGAACGTGCCCGCTCCCCCGATCGAGACGACGTGCGCTCCCAGCGTCCGGAGCCGACCGAGGTTCGACAGGTCGGCTCCGACGAGCGTCCCGACGGTCCCGGCCGCGTACGCGAGCGCGGGCGCCGCAGCCGGCGCCAGGAGGAATGCGGCGGCGGCGGCGATGAAGGGCGGCGCCAGGACCGGCACCGCGATCCCGACCCCCGCGACCGGCCGGGCGAGCCGATGCGTGACGGCCGCCACCACGCCGGTCGCCAAGATCGCCGGCAGCCAGAGGCCGCGCGTCGCGACGAGGTAGAGCGACAGCAGGGTCGGCACGACCGCACCTCCGAGGTTCACCGCGAGCAAGGTCTCCCGCGACGCGGAGGATCGGCGCGACCCGACGTCGACCGCCGGGGCGGCGGCCGCGGCCTCCCCGCCCGGCGCTGGCCCGGCACCTCCATCGAGCCGCGCGACCGGCACGTTCACGACGCTCCCGAGAAAGGACAGGAAGAGGAGCGCGCCGAAGACGTGCGGGTCGATGCCGATCCGCTCGTACGCGTAGTCGAGCACGCCGATCTCGACGAGGCCGAGCGTCAGCGCGGCGACCGCGAAGAACGCGAAGCCGAGCGGCGACACGGGCACGAATCGGGACGGCGGCGATGGCGGCATGCGGGCTCGGGCGCCGTCCGAGCCGACGGCGCCCGCACATGACCACGGAGCGGCCGGCGGCGCAAATTTGGGCGGCCCGGGCGACCGATCGCGCTTTCGCCGTCGCGTCGGCCGCGGCGATCCGCTAGAGCGAGCGGGCGCCTCCGCCCATGTCCCGCCCCGGTCTGCACCTCACGCTTCGCACGAAGCTCTTCTACGGCCTCGGCTCGATCGCGTTCGGCGTGAAGGACAACGGCTTCGGGTTCCTGCTCCTCATCTACTACAACCAGGTCCTCGGGCTGCCGGAGCGGCTGGTCGGCCTCGGCATCATGATCGCGCTCATCGTCGACGCGATCTGCGACCCGATCGTCGGCACCGTCTCCGACCACCTGCACTCGCGCTGGGGCCGGCGTCACCCGTTCATGTACGCGTCGGCGATCCCGGTCGCGGTGTCGTACTGCCTGCTCTGGATGCCGCCGCGCGGCCTCTCGCACGGGGCGCTCCTCGCGTACTTCGTCGTGCTCGCGGTCCTCGTCCGCATCTTCATCACGTTCTACGAGATCCCGAGCTCGTCGCTCGCGGCCGAGCTGACCGACGACTACGACGAGCGCACCTCGATCCTCGGCTACCGGTACTTCTTCGGCTGGTGGGGCGGTCTCACGATGGGCGTCCTCGCGTTCGCCGTGTTCCTGCAGCCGGACGCGGCGCACCCGGTCGGCGTCCTGAACCCCGAGGGCTATCGGCTCTACGGCGTCGCGTCGGCGCTCCTCATGGTGGTCGCGATCGTCACGTCGGCGGCCGGAACGCACTGGACGATCCCGCACCTGCGAAAGCCGCCGCCCAAGCGGCCGATCGGCTTCGCGGGAATCGTCGCGGAAGCGCGCGAGACGCTCTCCAATCGCTCGTTCCTCGCGATCCTCGGGACTGCGCTCTTCGCGGCGATGGCCTCCGGCCTGATCGCCGCCCTGAACGTCTACTTCAACACCTTCTTCTGGGAGCTCACGTCGAACCAGATCTCGGTGCTGGTGCTGTCGAACTTCGTCTCGGCCGCGGCCGCGCTCGCGCTGACGCCCCGGGTGTCGGCGCTCTTCGGCGGGAAGAAGCCGGCGGCCGTGCTGACGGGCGTCGGCGCGGCGGCGCTCGGCCCCCTGCCGATCCTTCTCCGCCTGCTCGGCGCGTTCCCCGCGAACGGTTCGCCGGCGCTCGTCCCGACGCTGCTCGTCGTGAACGGGACGTTCGTCACGCTCATCATCCTCTCGAGCATCCTCGTCTCGTCGATGCTCGCCGACGTCGTCGAGGACAGCGAGATCACGACCGAGCGCCGGTCGGAGGGGTTGTTCTTCGCCGCGAACGGCTTCGTCCAGAAGTCGGTCTCGGGAGTCGGCATCTTCGCGTCGACCGTGCTCTTGAGCCTGGTCGGCTTCCCGGCCGGCGCGAAGCCGGGCGAGGTCGATCCCGCGGTCGTGCGCCAGCTCGGGATCGTCTTCATGCCGACCCTCGGGCTGCTCTACGCGGCGGCGCTCGCGTGCCTGTCGACCTATCGCATCAGCCGGGCGACGCACGAGGCGAACCTCGCGCGCCTCGCGCGGCGGCGCGCCGCCGCGCTCGACGCCATGGGCGCGATCGGAAGCGACGCGCTGGCGGAGGACGACGGAGCGGCGAGCTCGGCGCGCGCGCCGGCGGCGTCCTCCGGCTCGCGCTGAGCCGGAGCGGGCGCGCGCCTCAGTCGGCCGCCGGCGTGTACGCCCCGGTCGCCGGGCCAGCAGCCGTGCCGCCGGCAGCCGCGCCCGTCGGCGACGCGGGCCGACCGCCGGTCGGCGCGCCGCCTGCGGCGTGGCCGCCGTTCGCGGCTCCCGCGCCGGCCGGCGCGGCCTCGTGCGGAGCGCCGCTCGGCGCGGGAGCGCGGGTCGCGCGCGACGCCGGCAGCAGCCCGGCGGCCGCGGGGGACGAGGCGCCCGCCGCGGCTCGCGGCGGGACGCCGCCCGAGAGCTGCGCCGCCTGCTGTGCCTGCTCGCGGCGCTCGCGCTCGCGCCGCGCCTGCGTGAAGTCGGCCGCGATCGTCTCGCCGATGTGCCGTCCGATCATCGCGTTGCCGTCCGCGCTCACGTGGCAGCAGTCGTCGATGTAGAGCGGCTTCCCGATCCCGCCGAAGAGCCCCGTCAGGTCTTCGAAGCGGACGCCCTGGCGATCGAGCTGTTGGCCGGCTTCGCGCAAGCGCGGGTAGCCACGCACGACGCTCTTCCCGTAGTCGCTGTCCTCCCGCAGGGCGACCTTGCGCTCGTCGTCGAGCATCGGCTTCGCGCCCTGCACGTACTGGTTCGGCTGGAGGAAGTGGTAGTAGCGGGCCTTGTTCGCGCGCGCGAGGCGGTGCATCTGGAGCGAGCTCTCCTGCCACACGCGGGCGACGTCGGCGTAGACCTCGTCGTCGTCGCGGTACTTGAGGTGCGGCCCGTGCGACGCGAAGCGCCGCTGCTCGGGGTCGAGCTGGCCCTCGTAGGCGGCGAGGTCGAGACGACGCTCGGCCGTGACCTGCCCGAGCGCGCCGTCGACCGAGCGCCAGAGGAGCGTCGTGATCGCGGTCGAGCGCAGGATCGGAAGGAGGAAGGCCTCCGCCCAGTAGCCGCGGAGCCGGGTGAGCGCGGTGATCTCGCCCGCGAGGCGGGTGACCATCGGGTCGTCCAGCTCGCCGACGAGCACCGACCAGTCGCGCGGGTAGAACGGGAACACGTCGCGCGCGACGTTCGCTTCGGGCGTGATGGCGACCTCGTTGAAGCCGTCCAGGTTCACGATGATGTCGAAGTGCGCCCCGAGCGACAGCAGGTAGGTCAGCGCCATCAGCTGCTGCGGCTGCTTGTAGCCGCCGAGGGCCGCGCGCACGATGACGATCCGCTTGTCGCGCAGCTCCGGGATCGGGGAGAGCTCCTCGGCGAGCGCCTCCGCCCCCTCCTTGGAGACCCACCACGCCATCGACCCGCCGAAGATCCCGACGATCACGTCGTCCTTCGACGCCCCGAGGACCGGCCACTTGTCGTCGACGAACCCGAACGGCGACACCGGGAGGCCGTGCTGCCGGCGCATGCCCTCGGGGTCGTAGCCCGGGTCGTAAACGAACCCGAGGTAGGGATGGAGCGCGAGGTACGTCCCCTGGGCCTTGCGGTCGGGGCGGACCTCGAGCGCGTGCGCCTCGTCGAGGAGCTGGCGCTTGCGCGCATTCACCGCCGCGAGATCGAGCGCTCGATGCTCCACCGCCCAGTAGACGACGCGGGCGAACCCCTCCGCCAGCATCGCCGCCAGGACGAGCACGGACAGCGCGAGAACCAGCCTTCTGAGCATCGAATGCGACCGGCGATCGCGGTGACGCCTCCGCGCGGCCTGTTGAGCACATCTTACGGGCTTGCGCGAGTGGCCACGGTGCGCCGGCTCAGCCGCCTGGCGGCGCCGCGGTGTACGCGTTCCGGCGCACGATCTCCATGACCTGCTCGGGCGCGGAGCACGGCGTGAAGCCGACCTGCGCGTAGACCCCGTGGGCGTCCTTCGTGGTCAGCATCCAGCGCCGGAACCCCTGAAGCTCGGGGTGCGCGAGGATCGTCGCCATGAGCCACTTCGCGAGCCCCCGCCCGCGGTGCGGGGGCAGCACGAAGACGTCCATCACGAAGCCGAAGACGGCGCGATCGGTGACGACCCGCGCGTAGCCGACCTGCTCTCCGCCGCGATAGACGCCGAAGTTGAGCGAGTGGCGGACGCTGCGCGCGACGACGGCGCGCGGGATGTTCTCCGCCCAGTAGCTCGTCCGGAGGAACCCGTGGACGACGTCGAGCCGCAGGCGCGCGGGGTCGGTGCTGATCTCGTACTCGTCGCGCCGCCAGACGTCGTCCATGTCTCGCTCCCGGGGCCGCTCTCGCGCGTGGCGAGAAAGCGCAGCCGCTCCGCGAGAGCGTAGATCCGGCGGACGAGCCCCGTCCACCGACGCGGCTCCACGAGCGTCGCGGAGCCGCGCCGCCTCACTCCACGACGATGTCGATCGTATCCTGGAGGTTCGTCGCGCCCGGCGGCGGCGGCGTGCCGATCTTCGGGTAGGTCGCGGTGATCGTCACCGTTCCGCGCGCCAGGAAGTGCGCCGTCCCGGGTCGCTCGCCGTCGTCGCCGTTGCTGACGCTCACGATCGCGGGGTTGGAGCTCTGCCAGGTGACGAAAGCATCCATCCCGCGCGTCGACCCGCCGACGAAGCGCGCGAGGATCTTGAGCTTCAGGGTCTCGCCGAGGTTGGCATGGATCACGCCCGTTCCCGGGTCGGGCTCGACCTTGATCGAGACCGGCTGGCCCTGGACCGTGACGGTGCAGCTCTTGCCGCCGCGATCGTCCGAGCTGCGCCCGGTCGCGCGGTCGCGCGCGACGATGGTCGCGATGCCGTCGCCGATCCCGGTCACGCGCCCGATGTTCGGATCGGCGACGTCGACGGTCGCGATCCGGCGGTCGCTCGAGGTCCACTCGACCTGCTTCGTCACGTCGACCTGCGTGCCGTCCTCGAAGACGAAGAAGGCCTTCACCTTCTTCGTCTTGGTGGGCCCGAGCGTGACGGCGTCGGGCACCACCTGGATGCCCGTCAGCTCGAGGCCGCAGATGACGCGCGCGTCGCCCGCCGTCGCCGTCGAGGTGACGCCGGTCTCGGGATCGCTCGCCGAAGCGGTCACCGTGCCCGGGCTGATGCACGTCGCGGAGCCGAGCCGATCGACGGTCACCCGGGTGGGATCGCTCGAGGTCCAGTCGACCTTGGTCGTGAAGTTCACGGTGCCGGGCGTCTCGGCGAAGAAGGCCGACGCCTTGAGCGGTGCCTTCCCGCCGATCGGCAGGATCACGTACGAGGGCGACACGCGGAGCGCGATCACGTCGCCGACGACCTGGATCGCCGAATCGCCGGCGCTCGCGGTGGACGAGATGTGCGTCGCGCGATCGGTCGCTCGCGCCGTCGTGTTCCCGATCGCGACGCCGCGGACGCGGCCGTCGGGCTCGATCGTCGCGATGGCCGCATCCCCGGTCGACCAGTCGACGTCCGCAGTGATGTCCGCCGTCACGCCCTTTTCGAAGGTGCCGGTCGCCTTCAGGCGCGAGCGCTCGCCGACGCGGATCGTCTTGCGGGCGGGCGACACGGTGACCTGCAGGAGGCGCCCGACGACCGTCACGATCCCGGTCTGGTTGCTCGACTTGATGCCGGTGTCCGGGTCGCGCGCGATGATCGTCGTCGTGCCGGTCGCGACGGCGCGCACGCCGACGCCGCCGTCCTGCTGCGTGAACGGGGTCGCGATCGAGTTCTTCGCCGAGGTCCAGACGAGCTTGTTCGTGAGGTCGACGCCGGTCGTGCCGTCCGCGTACGTGCCGATCGCCTGCAGCGTCGCTTCGGCGCCGGCACGGAGCGCGAGCTTGGCGGGGACGATCGCGATGCTGTCGAGCTCCCAGACGGTCACCTTCGCGTTCGTCCGCGACGACACGCCGGTCTGCGGATCGACGGCGCCGATCTCGCACCGCCCGTCGGAGACCGCGGTCACGAGGCCGGTCGCGTCGACGGTCGCGACCTTGGCGTCGCGGGTCTTGAAGGTGACGCCCGTCAGGTCGCGCGTCGAGCCGTCGGTGTACGTCCCGACGGCTCGAACGGTCGCCGTCCGGCCCGGGATGAGCGAGATCGTCGCCGGGTCGACGCGGATGCTCTGGAGCCGCGGCGGTCCCGACGACGACGCGTCGGCGCGCACCGCGACGGCGGCAAGAACGATCACCGCGAGCGCGAGGCGCGCGGCCGGAGGGAGAGCCTTCGAGAGTCCGTGCATGGGGTGATCGGCCTGTCGGTTTCGGTCGTTCGAGGTCTTCGGAACGGCTGTGCAGGAGCGCGGCCCGTCCCGGCCGCGCGCTCCCCGAACAACCGCTACCGGAACCCGCGGTGTTACGGAACCCTTTTTTGGTCTCGCAGCCGCGCCGCGCGACGTCGTGGCGGCCTCCGCCGCCGTTGCAGACGTCGTCCGCCCGCACCGCCGCGCAGCACGTCGTCGCCGCGGCCGCCGAAGAGCCGATCGTTGCCGCCGAGGCCGACGATGACGTCGGGGCCGCTCGTCCCGGAGGATGTCGTCGTCACCTGGCGTCCCACATAGGGTCGGCGTGCCGGTCGCCGCCTCGCAGGCGAGCAAGGCGTTCGCCCCGCGCGCGAGGGATCGCGTGTAGACGCGCTCGACGAGCGCAGCCGCGAGCGCGGCGAGAGTCTCGACGAGGCAGCCGGCCGCTCCGCTCGGGGCGACGAGATCGTCGACGGCCGCCGCACGGTCCCGGGTGCGACCACGATCTTGTCGTCCGCGATCGCTTCGGCGAGCGCGCGGCCGATCGTCCGCCACGGCGTCGTGCGCGACATCGCTTGCGCCGCGGATCGCGCGTCGTCGCCGATGGCGCCGTCGACGAAGAGCGTTCGCCCCGGACCCGGAGTGGCGGTCGGCATCGGCGTCGCCGTCGGGATGGGCGTCGGCGTCGGGCTGGGGGGTGGGGTGGGCGCAGGCGTGCGAGTCCCCGCGCCTGCCACGGGCCAGGGTGCGCCGCCGGCCGGGGATTCCGGCCTAGGACTTCTTCTTGCGAGAGCCGCTCTTCCGCGTCGACTTCTTTCTCGTGGTCGACTTCTTTCTTGACGTCGACGACTTCTTCTGCGACGTCGACTTCTTCCGACCCGAGCTCTTCCGGGAGCTCGACGACTTCCGGGAGCTCGCCTTCCGCTTGGAGGACGATGTCTTCGACGGGACCTTTCCGCCGGCGCGCCGCGCCTCGGAGAGCCCGATCGCGATCGCCTGCTTCCGGCTCTTCACCTTCTTCCCGGAGCGTCCGCTCTTGAGCGTGCCCTTCTTCCGCTCGTGCATCGCCTTCTCGACCTTCTGCGACGCCTTCTTGCCGTATCTCGCCATTGGCTCACCTCGTAGAATTCCGGCGGCGCGCGGCGATCGGTGAAAAGTCTTCAATGCGCGGCCGATTCTTCCGCGGAACCGCCTGCGAAGCGCCCGCTGCGGGCGCCGAGGACGGAAAGCGGCAAGATTCCTGCCACGCGTCGCAGTGGGGTCGGAGAATCGCGCAGCGCGTCGCCGCCACGCCCGCGGTGTCGACCGGAACTCCAGGTCGCGGCCGGCCCGGTCTCCTACTCGGAGCTGCTCCCCGAGCGCTCGTGCTTCCGGTAGATCCGCCTTCAGACGGCGCTGCTGGAGCGCGCGCCCGAGCGTGTAGATCAGCTCGTCGATCTCGAACGGCTTCGTGACGAAGTCGTAGGCGCCGGCCCGCCGCACCACGTCCCGAAGCGTGCACGGGCGGGCGCCACGTCATTGCAGGAGGCAGCCGAGGAACGCATCATCGCGCGATGCGCGACGACCTCTCGCTCCGCATGCTGACGGGCCTCGCGGTCGGCACGATCGCGGGCGTGACCGCGCACGCGGTCGCCGGCGAGTCGCCCGCGCTCGAAGCGTTCGTCGCGGACGTGACGGCGCCGCTCGGGCAGATCTTCCTCCGGCTGCTCTTCATGCTGGTGCTGCCGCTCGTCGTCTCGTCGCTCGCGCTCGGCGTGGCCGGGCTCGGTGACGTGCGCCAGCTCGGGCGGATCGGCCTGAAGACGCTCGCATACACCGTCGTCGTGTCGACGATCGCGGTCCTGATCGGGGTCGGGCTCGTGAACGCGCTCCGGCCCGGCGCCGGGCTCGCGCCCGAGCTGCGGGAGCGGCTCCTCGCGCGGACGTCGAGCGCAGCGCTCGCCGGGGTGGCTGCGGAGCAGAGCGCGGGCATCGACTTCGTCGTCAAGCTGGTCCCGAGCAACGTGTTTCGCGCGCTCGCCGACGGCGACGTGCTGGCGGTCATGGTCTTCGCGCTCGTCCTCGGGATCGGCTTGACGCTCACGCCGACGCCGGCGGCGCGGAGCTTCGAGCGCGCGCTCGAGGGCCTCTACGACGTCGTGATGCGACTCCTCGGGCTCGTGATCCGGCTCGCGCCGGCGGGCGTCGCATGCCTGCTCTTCACGACGACGGCGCGCCTCGGCTACGAGATCCTGTGGCAGCTCGGCGCGTACGTCGCGGTCGTGCTGCTCGCGCTCTCGATCCAGCAGTTCGTCGTGTACTCGATCTCCGTCGGCTGGCTGGGCGGGATGAGCCCGCTCAAGTTCTTCCGCGGCATCCGGGCGGCCATGCTGACGGCGTTCTCGACGGCGTCGAGCAACGCCACGCTTCCGACGGCGCTCCTGGTCGCGGAGGAGGAGCTCGGGCTCCCGTCGCACGTGAGCCGCTTCGTGCTCACGATCGGGTCCACCGCGAACCAGAACGGGACGGCGCTCTTCGAGGGCGTCACCGTCCTCTTCCTCGCGCAGTTCTACGGCGTCGAGCTGAGCTTCGCGCAGCAGGTCGCGGTCGCGTTCATCTGCATCCTGGGCGGCATCGGGACGGCGGGCGTCCCGGCGGGATCGATCCCGGTCGTCGCGATGATCCTCGGCACGGTCGGCGTTCCGCCCGAGGGCATCGGCATGATCCTCGGCGTCGACCGGCTGCTCGACATGTGCCGGACGACGCTCAACGTGACGGGCGACCTCGCGGCCGCCGTCGTGGTCGCGCGCGGCGAGCCGATGCTGCCGCGCGGGGCGGCGGCGCCGGCCGATTGACGTCACGCCGGGCGGAAGATCAGCACGTACTGATAGGGCAAGAGATCGGGCGACTCGGCGAGCGCGTATCCGGCGCGCGTCATCTCGTCGACGACCTGGTCGCGCTCGAGCTTGTGCTCGGGCGGCGGACCGACGGGCAGCGGCTCCTTCTTCCAGTCGACGATCGCGATCCGTCCGCCGGGCCGGAGCGCGCGCGCCATGCGGCGGAAGTAGGCGACGCGCCCGTCGATGTGGTGCACCGTGTCGACGACGAGAACGAGATCGACGCCGCCCGGCGGGAGGCGGGGGTTGTCGGCCGACGCGAGCACCGGCACGACGTTCGCGCTGCTCTCCTTCTCCGCGCGCTCGCGGAGATGCTCGACGAGCTTCGGCTCGACCTCGATCGCGAGGACAGCACCGCCCTCGCCGACGGCGCGCGACAGCCGCCGCGAGAAGTAGCCCGTCCCGGCGCCGAGGTCCGCGACCACCATCCCGGGCCGGAGGCCGAGCGCGGCGACCAGTGCATCCGGCTTCTGCCATGCGTCGCGCGCCGGGTCGTCGAAGACGGCGCTCCACCGCTTCGGGTCGTCGAAGGGGTGGTGGACGGTCGCGTCGTCGTCCCCTGCGAGCGCCGTCGCGGCGCCGCAGAGGAACGCGAGCGCCACCGCGACCACCGCGCGCGCGGTACGCGGCGTGAGGCGCGACGGGCCGGCCATCTCGCACAGCGCTAGCACGCCGGCCGGCTGGTCCGAAGATCCGTCGCGGCCAGCGCGGCGTACGACCGTGGCGGCGCGCGGGTGCGACACCGCCGGCGCACCGTGGTAGGCGTCACGAGCCACGATTCGCGCCGGCGCTCTCCGAACGCCGGCGATCTCGACCAGACGGCGCGGAGCAGACATGGCAAATCGGTTCGAGGGCAAGGTCGCCGTCGTGACGGGCGCTGCGGGCGGCATCGGCCGCGCGACCGTCGACCGCCTGGCGCGCGAGGGGGCGCGCATCGCCGCGGTCGACATCGATCGCGGCGCGCTCGACGAGGTGGCGGCGGGCGTACGCGCGCACGGGTCCGAGATGCTCGCGATCCCGGCCGACGTGACCCGGGCCGAGGACGTCCGCGGGTTTCTCGACGACGCCTCGACCCGCTTCGGCGGCGTCGACCTCCTCTTCAACAATGCCGGCATCGAGGGCGTCGTGACGCCGTTCGAGGAGTATCCCGAGGACGTCTTCGATCGGGTCATGGCAGTGAACGTCCGCGGCGTGTTCCTCGGACTCAAGTACGCGCTCCCCAGGATGCGCGCGCGCGGCGGCGGCGCGATCGTGAACACGTCCTCGGTCGCGGGCCTCACCGGCAACCCGCTGGTGTCCGCCTACATCACGAGCAAGCACGCCGTGATCGGCCTCACGCGCTCAGCGGCGATGGCCGGCGCCGCCGACGGCGTGCGCGTGAACGCGGTCTGCCCCGCCCCGATCGAGACCCGCATGATGCGATCGCTCGAGGAGGGCTTCGCCCCGGGCGCTCCGGAGAGCGTCAAGACCATGATGAAGACGCGCATCCCGCTCGGGCGCTACGGGACGCCCGACGAGATCGCGGCAGTGGTCGCTTTCCTCTTCAGCGACGACGCCCGCTACATCACCGGCGCGATCTACCCGGTCGACGGCGGCATGACGGTCGGCTGAAGGTCGCGCACCGGCTCTTCACGACCCGGCAACGACCGATCCGCGAACGCCGTCCCAGCGCCAGCGCGCGTCCCGCCCGCACAGGTGGACGCCCCCGAGCCAGCGATCGATGCCGTTCGCGCGCACGTGGTCGAGCTCGCCCGCGAGCACCGCGCGCCCGGCGTCGGTGAGCGCGACGCGCCGCCGCCAGAGGGCCGGTCCGCCGCCCTCGCGCGCGAACGGCCTCCCGTCGTCGAGAGCCGCGAGCGGCACCGACGCTCGCGCGCCGAGGCGCTCCAGGATCCAGGCGAAGACGGCGTCGCCGAGGAAGATCGCGCCTTCGCGCTCGTGATGGGCCGCGCGATAGGCGTCGGCGAGCGCCGTCGGACCGGTCGCGATCGCCTCGAGCGCCTGGCGCTCCGTCCGCGAGAGGCCGCGTTCGACCCACGGCAGCTCCTCGAGGTGACGGCGGAGGGCGGCCGCGAGGAACGGCAGCAGCCCCGGCGCTCCGGCGAGGAAGCGCTCGATCTCGGTCGGGTCGGGGGCCGTGAAGGCGCGCCAAGCGTCCACGGCGACGGCGAGCTGCGGCTCGCGCACGGGCGCGCGGCGCTCGAAGAGCGGCTGGAGGCGCTCGACCGCGATCGTGCCCAGGTAGTCGTCCGTCTGGACGAGAGAGACGCGTGCCGGCTCGTTCGCCGCGGCGCGCGCGCGCACACCACCCTCGTCCGCGAGCCACGCGAGCACCTGGACGAGCTGGAGCTGGTCGTAGAGGTCGTGCTCGAACCACAGCACGAGCTCGTCGTGGTCGGCGTACGCGGCGATCGCCGCGTCGCGCGCGGCGAAGTCGCGCCCCACGGCGGCGAGCGCGCCCCAGCCGGCTTCCGCGATGAAGCGCGCCCGGACGGAGGAGAGCTCGCGCAGCGCCACGCCTGCCGGCACGGGGCCCTCGTGCAGCACGTCGCGCCACGGCAGGATGTCGCCCGCGATGCCGGCCGCGCGCATCCGCTCGACGGCCGCGTCGCCGTTCGTCACGTGCAGCATCGCGCGATTCTGGTACAAGCGGCGCGCGACCGCCATCCGCCGCTCCGCGACGCGCGACCGCGGAATCGCGGCGACACCGTCGCGGACGGAGACGAGCCGACTTGGATGCCCGACCGCTGAACGACGTCCGCGTGCTCGACCTCGGCCAGGTCTACAACGGCCCGTACTGCG
>DASRFA010000049.1:0-107862 GCA_035651755.1 Binatia bacterium
GTGCCTATGGGAACCCGAACGGCTGGACGCCCGTGTTCGACGAGCTCGCCAGGAACGGGCTCCTCTTCCGGAACGCGTTCGCGACAGGCACGCGCACGGTGCGCGGCCTCGAGGCGATGTCCGCGTCCTTCCCGCCGATCCCGAGCGAGGCGATCGTCAAGCGCCCCGGCGGCGAGCACGTCACGACGCTCGGCAGCGTGCTCGCCGCGCACGGCTATCGGACGTCGTTCCTCTACGGCGGCTACGGCGCGTTCGACAACATGAACCGGTACTTCGGGAGCAACGGCTACGAGCTGAGCGACCGCCTCGACATCCCGAACCCGAGGTTCACGAACGTCTGGGGCGTGAGCGACGAGGACCTCTTCCACCACGCGGTCGGCTTCTTCGACGGCGTGGCGGCGAGCGGCTCGCCGTTCTTCTCGATCATCATGACGACGTCGAACCACAAGCCGTTCACGTTTCCGCCCGGCGTCCCGGGCGTGCCGGAGAGCGGCGGCGACCACGTCACCGGCGCCAAGTACGCCGACTATGCGATCGGCCGCTTCGTCGAGGAGGCGCGGACGCGGCCGTGGTTCGCGAACACGCTCTTCGTGGTGATCGCCGACCACGACTCGCGCGTCTACGGCGCGGCCGAAATACCGGTCGAGCACTACCGCATCCCGGCGCTCTTCTACGCGCCCGGCAAGATCGCGCCCGCGGTCTCGCAGAAGATCTTCTCCAACATGGACCTGGCGCCGACGATCCTCGGACTCCTCGGCCTTCCGTACAGCGCGCCCTTCTACGGCGTGAACGTGCTCGATCCGGCCGTGCCGGACAGCCGGCCCGTGCTCTTCAGCCACAACCACGACGTCGCGCTCTACGAGGCCGACAAGCTGTCGGTGGTGGGCCTGCAGAAGGAGGCGCGCTCGTTCACGTACGCCGACGGCAAGACGGCCGAGGCGGCGCTCGACGACGGCGCGATCGACCTCCTCACCGCCTATCTGCAGACGGCGTACGTGCTCTTCCAGGAACGCCGCTACTGAGCACCGCGGTCCGCTCCGTAGAGCAGGACCGCTCGCCGCTCCTCGCGCCACGCATCCTCGTCCGCGACCAGCGCACGCTCGAGCGCGGCCGCCTCGGCGCGCGGATCATCGACCCACTCGCGCAGCTCCGGTCCGCCGTTGATCACGTCGACCGCGAGCCGGTCCGGCTCGTACTCGTACTCGAAGTCGCGCCAGAGGCGGTCGTCCGGGCGGAGCCGGCGGAACGCCTTCAGGAGCGCCGCGACGAGCCGGAACGGACGGAAGCGCTCGTGGTCGTAGCCCGGGTGATCGACGTGGATCTGGATCCCGCCGCAGAGCGCTCCCGCGTGCTTCTGGAACGTCGGCTGGAAGAAGCACGGACGAAGCGCGCAACCCTCGAGCCACGAAGGCGCGATCGCCGACATCTCGGCGACGAGCCGACGCCCCTCGAGCCCGGGCGCCCCGACGACCTCGAGCGGCCGCGTCGTGCCGCGGCCTTCCGAAAGCTCCGTTCCCTCGACGAGCACCGTGCCGGCGAAGCAGCGCGCCATCGCGACGCTCGCCGCGTTCGGGCTCGGGTTGACCCACGAGAGCTCGCCGAGCGGCCAGCCGAAGCCGGGGGGCCGATCCGCATCCCAGCCCGCCATCGGAACGACCTCGAGCTCGACGTCGATCGCGAGCGCGCGCGCGAACCAGCGCGCGAGCTCCCCGAGCGTCAAGCCATGGCGCATCGGCAGCGGCGCCGACCCGACGAAGCTCTCGCATCCGGGCCGGAGGCGCAGGCCTTCGACCGGTCGCCCCGCGGGATTCGGGCGATCGAGCACCCAGACGGCCTTGCCGCGCCGGCCGGCCTCCTCGAGGACGTAGCGGAGCGTCGTCGCGAACGTGTAGATCCGGCACCCGACGTCCTGCAGGTCGACGAGGACGACGTCGACCCCGTCGAGCATCGCGTCGGTCGGGCGGCGCGTCGCGCCGTAGAGGCTCCAGACCGGGATGCCGTGCACCGGATCGACGTAGTCGTCCGACTCGATCATGTTGTCCTGCTTGTCCCCCCGCATCCCGTGCTGCGGACCGAACGCCGCGACGAGGCGCACGTCGCCGCAGGCGGCGAGCGCGTCGAGCGAGTGCGTCAAGTCGGCCGTCACCGATGCCGGATGGCCGACGAGCGCGACGCGTCGTCCGCCGAGGCGTCTCTGGAGATCGCGTTCCGCGAGCAGCCGATCGATCCCGAGCTTCACGAGCGAAAGAGTCTCACGCTCCCGGAACTCCGTAAACCGCGACGGTCCAGCCGTCGCGCCGGTGGAAGTCGGGACGCTCCCCGGGATGGCGAGACGCCCAGTACGAGAGCCTGCCGCCCGTCTCCTCGATCACGGCCGCGAGACCGGCGAGCGCGGGCGGCGCGCCGAGTCCTCCGCGCACGTCGGACAGCGCGAGCACGGCCTCGACGCGGAGGATGTCCGGATCCCGATGCACGCTCAGGTCCGGCACATGGATGACCGGCGCGGCCCGCATGCCCGAGCGGTAGTCGTCGAACGCGAAGAGCGCCCAGTCGCGCGACGGCGCGACGTTCAGCTCGAGGTACCGGGCGCCCTCCTCCGCCGCGACGAACGCCTCGAAGCACGTGTGCCGCCAGAGCCGGTCGACGCGCCCCGGCGAGCGCGACTCCCGCGCGACGGCAAGCGCTGCGACGTCGCCGCGGAGCTCGAACCAGAACGCGAGGCGATCGCGGTGCACGGTCACCGCCGCCCGGAGCTCGACCGCGCTCCGCGGCAGCGCGGTCGGATGGGGGACCAGCGGCCGACCCGACCGGGCGATCGCGTCGGCGTTCGCCTCGGTCACGGCCGACGATCCGCGGCCACGGCCCCTGTGCGACGCGGCCGTCGCGCTACCGCGGATGGCGGGTGCGGCGCGCGCGGCCGTTCGTCGGAATCGCCGGCGCGACCGCCTCGTAGCGCTGTCGCGCCCGTCCGAGCGCCGCGCCGATCCGTTCGCGCGTACCGGTGAGCGGCCGGACGTTGTCGCCGCCTGCGCGCCACGCCGAGTGCCGCGCGGGACCCTCGTTGCCCTCCAGCCAGTCGGCGAGGTCGACGAGCACGGCCGCCACGCTTCTCAGCACCGTCGCCGCCGACCGACACCCCGAGTCGATCCACCCGTCCGCCCACGACATCGTCATCGCACCCCCGTCCTCCGCGGCCCAGCGTACCGGGCGACGCGGCGCGCGTCCACGTCGGCTGCCGCGACCCGTGAGCGCGCCACCGCGCTGGGCGGCGCCGGCGAGCGCCTACGGGACGACGCCCGTCGTATCGCCTTCCCGGATCGCCTGGGTCGCCCGAAGCGTTTTCGGCTCGCGGTCGGTCAGAAGACGCCGCGTTCGCGGCGCCGGTCCCGAGCGATGGCAATCCGCTTCGTTCGCTCGGCGCGAGACCGTTTCCCCGTAGCCGACTCCGGTTACGGGATGGTGCGGGTCAGATCGAGCGCGCGCTCGATCTGATCCGGGCTCACCCGGCGGCCTGCAGCTCACCCTTCTCGGTCTGCGCGGTCGCTGCCCCGGCCGTCGCGGCGAAAAGCAAGGCGATGGCGGCCGATGCGGCGTAGAGACCCGTTCTCATCGGCGTGTCCTCCTAACCGGGAATACGAGGAGGGGAGGTCGTGGTAACGCGCGCCACGGCACCCACATGCCGGCGACGGATCTTTCCCGCCTCGATCGCCAATAGCGGTACGCCGGCGAGCGCCAGCCACGCGAGAATTTGGCGCGCCGAGATCGGCTCCGTGTCGAACAGCCTCTCGAGGACCGGCACGTGATGGATGGCGATCTGGATGACGAAGCTCGCCGCGACGATCCCGAGGAGCTTGCCGTTGGAGAAGAGACCCAGCTCCAGCATGGTCCGCGTTTCGCTCCTGAGACCGAACGACTTCAGGAGCTCGGCAAAGACGACGACCGTGAACGCCGCGTTGCGGGCGTCCTGCGCGCTGCCGTCGAGGCGCAGCTCGTAGAGAAATGCTGCGAGCGCGACGCTCGCCGTCACCCCGCCGATCAAGAGAAGCCAGCCGAAGAACCGGCGATCCATGATCTCGGCGTCCGGGCGACGCGGCGGACGGCGGAGGACGTCCGAGTCGATCGCATCCGTCGCGAGCGCGAGCGCGGGCAGGCCGTCCGTCACGAGGTTGATCCAGAGCAGCTGGATCGGAAGGAGCGGCAGCGGCCATCCGGCGATCACCGCTCCCAGCATGAGGAGGAGCTCTCCGGTGTTCCCCGCCATGAGATACGCGAGCGTCTTCGCGATGTTGTCGTAGATGCCGCGCCCCTCCTCGACCGCCGCCACGATCGACGCGAAGTTGTCGTCGGTGATCACCATGTCGGCGGCTTGCTTCGTCGCCTCGGTGCCGGTGATGCCCATCGCGATCCCGATCGAGGCCTCCTTGAGCGCGGGGGCGTCGTTCACCCCGTCCCCGGTCATCGCGACCACGGCGCCCTCTGCCTTCCAGGCGCGGACGATGCGGAGCTTGTGCTCGGCGGTGACGCGCGCGTAGACCGAGGTTGCGCGAATGCGTTCGGCGAGCTGCGATTCGGACAGCCGGTCGAGCTCGCTTCCGGCGACCACCTCGTCTGCCTCGCTCAGAATGCCGAGCTCGCGGCCGATGGCGTGCGCGGTATCGCGGTGGTCTCCGGTGATCATCACGACGCGGATCCCGGCGGATTTGCAGCGCGCGACTGCCTCCTTCGCTTCGCGACGCGGCGGATCCTGAAGTCCGACGAAGCCGAGAATCGTCAGATCGCGCTCGATCGCGTCCGGGTCGCGCTCCACCGACCTCGCGTCGAGGTCGTCGGGGAGCCGGCGCTCCGCGATCACGAGCACGCGGAGAGCTTCGCGAGCGAGATCCGCGGCTCGAGCGAGCAGCCGAGCACGCCGCTCCGCATCGAGCTTCACTGGACCCTCGCGGCTCAGCATCGCGGTCGCGCGATCGAGGACCACCTCGGGCGCGCCCTTCACGAAGGCGCAGGTCGCGTCGCCGCGCCGGCACACGACGGTCATGCGCTTGCGGTCCGAGTCGAAGGGAATCGCAGCGATCCGCGGTACCTCGGCGGCGACCGCGTCGCGCGTGATCCCGCCCTTTGCTGCGGCCACGAGCAGAGCTCCCTCGGTCGGATCTCCGACGACGGCCGCGCGTCCATCGACGGTGACGAGATCGGCGTCGTTGCAGGCGGCCGCCGCAAGGAGCAGCTCGCGGAGGGGCGGCTCGGGCAGCGTCACGGGCATCTCGTCGGGTCCGACGAGCGAGCCCTCGACCCCGTACCCCTCGCCGGTGACGGCGAAGGTCCCGTCGGCGGTCAGGATCCGCCGAGCGGTCATCTGGCCGACGGTCAGCGTCCCGGTCTTGTCGGTGCAGATGACCTGGGCGGAGCCGAGCGTCTCCACCGCGGGCAGGTTCCGCACGAGCGCATTCCGCCGCACCATGCGCGACACGCCGAGCGCGAGCGCGATCGTCACCACCGCCGGCAGGCCCTCCGGGATCGCCGCGACCGCGAGGCTCACCGCGGCGAGGAACATCTCGAAAGGAGCGATCCCGCGCACGGTACCGAGGGTGAACACCAGCGTGACGATCACCGCGCAGATCCAGAGGAGCCGACGGGCGACCCGGTCCAGGCGCCGCTGGAGCGGCGTCTCGTCGGCCCTCGCCGTCTCGAGGAGCCCGGCGATCTTTCCGACCTCCGTCGCCATGCCGGTCGTCACGACGACCGCTCGCCCGGTGCCCGCCGCGACCGTCGTGCCCAAGAAGACCATGTCGCGGCGGTCGGCGAGCGGGGTCTCCGGTGGGAACGGATCCGTCGTCTTCGAGACCGGCTCCGACTCGCCGGTCAGCGGCGCTTCGCCGATGCGCAGCGCGGCAGCATCGAGCAACCGCGCGTCCGCGGCCACGAGGTCGCCGCCTTCGATCAGCAGCAGGTCGCCTCGCACGACGTCTCGGGCGGGAACGACGCGGGGGGCACCGTCGCGAACGACGCGCGCATTCGGCGCCGCCAGCGCCGTCAGCGCGGCGACCGCGCGCTCGGCGCGCAGCTCCTGCGCGAAGCCGATGACTGCGTTCAGCACCACGATCGTCACGATCGCGATGCCGTCGAGCAGCTCGCCGAGGAACGCCGACACGAGCGCCGCTGCGATGAGGACCCAGATCACGAGGCTCTGGAACTGCCGGAGCAGGATCTGGAGCCAGGTCGACTCGACCGCGGCGCGTAGCTCGTTCGGGCCGTCTGCGCCGAGGCGCCGGCGCGCCTCCTCGCTCGTGAGGCCGGACGCCTCCGACGTGGAGAGCTCGCGAGCGACGTCGGACCCGGGTCGGGAGTGCCAGTCGAGAGCGCTCGCGCGTCGCTCGCGGGAGAGCGGCGTGCGGGCGTCGTCGTCCATCGCTGGGCGGAGCGGCACGTCGGTGCTCGCGCCCCTCCTATCAGAGACCGCGGGCGCCGGTCACGCAGGCCTACGACGCGGGCGACAGCGCGCCGAAAACGGCGGCCGGCTCGTGATCGCGGCCGGCTCGGCCGCGATCACGCGTTCGAGGACGTGTCGCCGCCGATCAATGGCCCGCCTGGCCGGCCATGCTGCGATGGGCCTTCGCGAGGCTCGCCGCCTCGGTCGACGCCTGGGTGTAGGCCTTCACGAGCTTCTGGCAGTGCTCGACCATGCCTTGCTTGGTGACGGCACTGCCCTTCGGGAGCGGCAGGTTCTTGTACCGGTTCATCATCGACCGGTGCTCGTCGGCCTTGGCTTTGGCGGCCTGGGCTTCGGCGTCGTAGCTGCTCGCCAGGGCGGCGTTGTCCATGGTCGACGCGTCTTCCGCGGCGCGCGCGGCGACCGGCCAGATCGGATTGGCCGTGGCGATGAGCACCCCGATCGTTGCGTACAGCAAGCGGTTCGATCTCATGGCGAGTCCCTCCTTCGGGCGGCTCCGTCCCGTCGAAAACGAATACGTTGGCGACGCGCGTTCGTAACAGCAGGAGGCCCGCGCAGAGAAACCCCCGGCGCGCGAGCTCCGGCGACATTCCAGTGCGCGAGAATCCGTCCCGCCGGATTCCGACCACCGAGAGCGCACGGCCACGCGGAACGCGGCGAAAACACGCTTTCTGCGGCACGTCGGTTGCAGCGGCTACGAGCGACGTGCGCCGCTCTCGCGCGGGCACGAAAGGAGGCCGGCCATGAGGACATGGAGCGCGATCGCCTTGGCCGTCGTCCTAGCCGCGACGAACGCCGCCGCCGCGGGAATGGGCGGAACGGGCGGCTCCGGGATGATGGGCGACGTCGATTCGATGATGCGGCGGATCGGAGCCGCGACCGAAGAGGGTGGCGGCGTCCCAGACGAGAGCAAGGGCATCGCGTGCCTGCCGGACTCCCGCCGCATCATGGTGAGCAAGGTGGTCGGAGACGAGCGCTGGATGATCACCTGGGACGCGCACATGGGCATGGGCGACGTCTCGGGGAACGTCGTCACGGGAGACGGGGTCGTCTTCCTGCACTGCCCGGTGACCGGCGTGACGGGCCCCGATCCCGAGAACGACTCGCTCCTCATGAGCTGCGACTTCGGCGACGGCGTCGTCTCGCCCCACGGCTGGCATCACTTCGACGACTTGAGCCTGCGCGCGACCTTCTTCCTTCCGTGACGTGGTCGCTGGCGGCGAGGTCGGCGCTGGGTCTTCTGCTCGACGCGCTGCCTGGAGCGCTTCCGCGCGACGCCCGAGCGCTACGCCTCGCCGGGTGGCGTGGCACCCGTGTTCGACGGCGGCAGCGGTGAGGGGCGGCGGCAGGCGCTCGGCCAGCCGTATCGCCCGCCGCCTCGATGACGTTCGCCGACAAGCTGCAAATCCCATCGTCTTGCGTGCTACACTTCCGGCCCGACAGACGCCTTCGGAATGCCGCCCGACGACGAAGAGCCAGCGACCTTGACCCTCGAGGAGCTCGCTGAGCGCGCAGGCGAGGCCCGGGAGTGCTTGGCCGAGTGGCGCGCTCTCGGACTCCTGGGATCGACCGATGGGTCCACGTTTACGCTCCTCGACGTCGCGAGAGCTCGCCTCATCCGGTTCTGTCTAGGAAGCGGCGTGCACTTGGACACCATTGTTCGCGCAGAAGCCGCCGAGCCGGGCTTTCTCGATCACTATCTCGAGCAGCTCTTCCCGGCCGGGCCCCAGCGAACGTACTCGATCGACGAGGCGGCCGCGCAGGTTCCGCTCGAGCTCGCGACGGCGAGGCGGCTCCACCACGTGAGCGGAACGCCGTGGCTGGGACAGCGAATTGTGAAAGAGGACATCGAGGTCCTCCGCGGGTGGAAGGCCGCACTCGAGCAAGGCCTTCCCGAGGACGCGCTGTTCCAGCTTGTGAGGGTGTATGCGGATTCCCTCGGACGGATCGCCGAGGCAGAGGCGCGACTGTTTCACTTCTACGCTCACGAGCGGATGCGAGAGGCCGGACTCTCCGGTCAGGCTCTGCGCGAGCAGACCAAACGCGCGAGCGAGGCAATGCGTCGCCTCATCGAGCCGGCACTTCTCTACTTCCATCGAAAGGGCATGGCGGCAGCGATCTGCGAGGACGCGCTCCTTCACCTTGCGCAGCATTCGGACGCTCCAGACCGTCGCGATGTCCCGGCTCAGCTCAGGTTGGCGATCGCGTTTCTCGACCTTGCGAGCTTCACGTCGATGACCGAGTCGATGGGCGACGCCGCAGCTGCCGAGGTCGTGTCGCGCTTCTCCGAGCTCGTTCGCGACGTCGTCGTCAGCCATCACGGCCGGCTCGTCGAGCAGATCGGCGATGCGTTCATGCTGGTCTTCCCGGAGGCCGGAGCGGCGGTGTCTTGCCTGCTCGGGATCGGCGAGCGCGCCGCACAGGAGGATCGATTTCCCGCGCTTCGGGGCGGCATCCACATCGGGCCCGTCCTCTACCGCGAAGGCGGCTACGTGGGGACCAATGTGAACATCGCTTCGCGCATCGCGAGCGAGGCCCGGAGGCATCAGCTGCTGGTGAGCGCGGAGGTCCGTCGCGACGTCTCTCTGCCAGGCATCGACTTCGTGCCGCTCGGGAAGCGCGCGCTGAAAGGTCTCAGCGACGAGCTGGAGCTGTTCGAGGCACGCCTCCGCAGCGACGCGCGCGGGACGCGCATGACCGACCCCGTCTGCGGCATGGAGCTCACGGAGATCGGCGTCGCGGCACGGCTGTCGCTCGAGGGCCGCGACGTCGCGTTCTGCTCCGAGACGTGTCTCCGGCGGTATCTCGAGGGACGAAGGTGATCCGCGGCGCACGACGCGCCGGCGGCGGTCGGCAGCGCCGGTGGCCGCGGCTGCACCGCGACCACCGGCGTGGAGAGAAGCTCGGATCAGTGAGCCGAGTGCGCCGCCGCCGCGTGGTCCTTCGCGAGCGTGCTCGCCTCCGCCGAGGCCTCCTTGTACGCCTTCACGAGGTTCTGGCAGTGCTGCACCATCTGCTCCTTGGTCATGGGGCTGCCCTTCGGAGTGGACATGCTCTTGTACCGCTTGATCATGTCCTCGTGCTCTTTCACCTTTTCCTGGGCCGCGTTCGCCTCGGCCTGGTACTGGCTGGCCATCCCGCTGTGATCCATCGTGGCGTCGTCGGCCGCGAAGGCCGCGCACGGGATCGACAGCGCGACCAACGCGCCGAGAGCCGTGGAGAAGAGCCGGTTCGATCGAGCCATGGAAT
The DNA here is from genome assembly GCA_035651755.1 of Binatia bacterium. GTDB lineage: Bacteria > Desulfobacterota > Binatia > UBA12015 > UBA12015 > DASRFA01. The sequence goes on from DASRFA010000049.1 coordinate 9,698, forward strand.
GCGTCCTCCTCCCTCCGCGGCCACCGGTCGCCGATCGCCGCACGCCTCTCGCATACTTCCGTGCAAAAAAATTTCAACCGGCGATGCGATCCCGGCGCCGGCGCGCCCTCACGCCTCGGCGGGCGGAAACGGGCGGTTCAGCGCCGGGCGCGGCGGCTCGCGGTCGTCGGGAACGGTTCCCGCCTGCTGCGCGAACTCGGCGAAGTACTGGAGCACGCCGGCGCGCTCGAGCGCGCGGTCGACGGCGTCCGAGCGCAGCGCGACGTAGCGGGCGAGCAGGACGCCGCGCGCCTCGCGCAGGAAGTCCGTGCTCCGCACGGCGACCCGCGTGCCGCCGTCGAAGACGACGTCGGCGACCCCGTCGACGCACGCGCGGCTCACCCAAGGGAGGTAGCGCTTCCCGAGCTCGGCGACGATCGCGATCAGCGAGTCCGGGAGGTCGCGCGCCGCGTCCCAGTCGCCGAAATCCTCCTCCTCCGGCTCGAGGAGGCGCACCGTGTGCCGGACGACCGAAGGGGCGTCCTCGTCGAGCCACCGCCGGCAGAGCGGGTCGTTCGCGAAGTGGGCTGCGTTGCCGCCGAAGAGGGCGAAGTCGGCGAGCGAAGGGCGCCCGCCGAAGAGGTACGGCTGCGAGTCGAGGTGCGCGCCGACGACCCGCATCCACGGGCGCAGAACCTGCGCGATCCAGAGGTCGATGTTGCTCGCATCGACGCCGAGCGGGCCGCAGCTGCTCCGCACGTGCGCGCCCACGCCCGCGAACGCCTGATCGCACGTCAGAGGCATGCGCGCCGCGACGTCGCGCGCCAGCTCGAAGCCGCCGACGGCGGAGTTCTCCGGGCAGTACCAGCGTGAGCCGACCGCGGTGCGATAGAGCCACTCGTCGGCCGCGTCCTCGATGACGTAGCCGAGGAAGCGCCGGACCGGGTCGGGCGGCAGCACCGACGGCTCGGGGAAGTGCCGCTCGAGGTGGTGGATCATCGCGGTCGTGTCCCACATGTACGTGCCGTCGGGCGTCTCGACGGGCGGCACGCCGCCCGGCCACCCGGCGGCCGCGGCCTCCGGGCTCATGCCGGCGAACCTCCGGAAGAGCCACGGGATGCGCTTGTAGTCGAGATACCCGGTCATCTTGCGGGTGAAGTACGACTGCATCATCCCGTGCACGCGGTAGGCTCGCGCTCGCATCTCGGTCCCTCGCGCGACCTCCTATCGCGTCGGCCGCACGCGCGCCACGAGAGCGAAAGGCGCGCCGGCGGAGACGTGGGAGCGTTCCGCCGGCGCGCCCGGCCGAGACGTGCCGTGGGGGATGGCGCACGCCTCGGATCGGCCCGCGCGCCAGTCGCAGGGCTCGCCGCAAGATGGCGGGGGCGAGCCGTTGCCGGCCCGCCCCCTTCACCGCGAACCCGCGCGCCGGACGGGACCGCGGTCACTGCACGGCGATCGCGACGTCCTCCGCCGAAGCGGCCGGGTTCACGCTCGGCGCCGCGCTCGTCGCCGCCACGTGCACATCGACGGTGCCGGGAGCGGCCGGCTGGACGGTGACGGCGCGGCGCACCTTCCGTCCAGCCGGCAGGTCGCCGATCGGGCAGGTGACGACCGCGCCCGCGATCGAGCACTTCTTCTGCGACTTGATCGTCGCCGCGTCCTCCGCCGAGAGCGTGGGGAAGCTGAAGGTGAGCACCGCACCCGACGCGAGCGCCGGGCCGAGGTTCTGCACGATCACCGTCTGTCGCACGCGATGCCCGGCGCGCGCGGCGCTGCGAGGAAGCTTCGGCGTGACGTCGAGATCCGCGCTCTCCGACAGGAGGTGGAAGGTCGCGGTGCAGGTCGCCGCCGCGCTCATCGTCACGTCGGCCGACGAGGCAGCGCCGCTGCACGCGTCGCTCCAGCCGCCGAAGAACGAGTCCGCGGCCGGCTGCTCGCCGAGAGTGACCACGCTGTCGACCGCGAAGTCGCTCGCGCAGCTCGCGCCGCAGTCGATGCCGGCGGGCGCGCTCGTGATCGAGCCGTCGCCGTTGCCGAGCTTGCCGACGGTCAGGGTGACCGGCGCGGGCGCCGGCGGGACCAGATTCACCGCCGCCATCTGCGCGCCGATGTAGTTCCCGAGCTCGCCGTCTGCCGGCAGGTCGCAGCTGCCGTCGGCGCACATCGCCTCGTGCGTCTCCGGGTCGTAGACCCCGGTGTACTCGTAGAACTCGTACCGCCGCGTGACCGATTCGGCGCCGTTGCCGGCCTGCGCCTCGTTCACGAGCTCGTCGTTGCCGGCGCCGTTCGGCCGCGCCTGCAGGAGCTTCCACTCCATCTCGGTCTCGGCCGGCTCCTGCGGCACGGCCGGGTCGTCGGTCAGCAGGTGGTCGAGGTCCGCCGGGTTCGCGGCCTCGGTCTTGAAGACCTTGACCCACATGGCGTCACCCCACTGCGACTGGACCTCGGCCGGCTCGGGCGGGAGCACCGCCTGCACGACGGGCGGGCCGGGCACCGGCGCCGGCGCGACGTTCCAGACCGGGGCCGGAATGCTCACCTTGGTGCCGGCCGGCTGGAGCGCGCCCGGGACGGCGGGATCGGCGACCAGCCAGCGATAGGTCGTGCGCGTCGGGTTGGCGGCGAGGCCGATGCCGAAGTGCTCGCAGCCGCTCGTCAAGTAGTTGCCCGAGCCGCCGGTCCAGCAGGCGTGGCCGTCGGTCGGCGCGATGACCGCCGGGGCGAGCGGCGTCGCCTCGGTGAACTTCGAATTGACGGGGTCCCACGGGCTCTTGTAGCGGACGTAGACTCCCCCCGCGTAGGGCTCGATCGTCGGGTCGCCGTAGCGCTCGTACGGCGCTCCGAACGTGTAGGTCACGTCGGCCGGCGAGATGCCCTCGAGCTCGATCTCGAAGCCGTGACACTCCTGGCCGGTGTCGTTGAAGACGTCGAAGTTGCTCAGCGTGCCGTAGGTCGTCTGTGCAGAAGCGGCGCTCGCCACCGCGAGGGACAGGCCGAGCGCGAATGCGCTCGCCGCCCGGTGCGGTGCGAGCCGCCGCTTCAGGCGATGCGGTTTGGATGAACGTTTCATCTCGGGCCTCCTTCGATTCGATCGTCGTGACCGTTTGCTGGCGGAGCCTGGCGGCTCCGACGGTGGCCCGATGTCGCAAGCGAGGTGCCACGGGAGGCCGCACGGACTTCCGTGCGGTTCCGCCCGAACGCCCCGCAAGCGGTTGCAGGGCATCCGCCGCGCCCCGCGCCACCCTGCAGGACCCTGCACGGTCCGCGCGCGCGCCGCTTCGGCCGGTCAAGCAATCCCACGCAGCCTGCGCTCTCGCCATGGCACGCGCCCGCGGAAAACGACCAACGTGGGGCATCCGGCCCACCTGCGGAACGGCGCCGCGCCGTGCGTGCCGGCGGGGCGTTTCCAACCGCTCGTGCGTTTGCCCGCGGCGCCGCGATCGAGCATGGCTTCGGCATGCGGCGAGACCGGCGACGCGGACCTGCGACTCGGCATGGATGAGCGCCCGCGCGCGCCGTCGCGCCGGCTTCTCGGCAGCTCGCTGCGCGCGAAGCTGCTTCTCCTTTCACTCGGCCTCGTCGTCGTTCCCGGAGCGGTGTTCGCCACCATCGCGATCGGCGGCGCACGGCGCGCGCTGCAGCACGCGGTCGGGCGGCAGCTCGCCGAGGTCGCGCAGGACGCCGCCGAGCGAGTCCAGCTCGACGTCGAGCGCATCACTGCGGACGTCGTGCAGTGGGGCAATGGCGAGGCGATGCGGGCCGTCGGGGACGGCGACGCCTCCGGCGAGCTTTCCCGGCTCCTCACATCCCTTGCGAGCGGCAGCGCGGTACCGCTGGCGGTCGCCGCCGCCAACGCCGGGGGCACGATCGTGGCGGCGAGCGATCCCGCCCTCGTCGGTCGCCGCTTCCCGGACACCGGCCGCTGGAGCGCGGTGATGCGCGGCCACATCGTGACGGCGCGCGCGAGCGCCATCCGGCCCGAGCCTCCAGCGCTGGAGGTCATCTCCCCGATCTTCGATTCGGAGCGACCCGACGCGATCGTCGGCGGGCTCGTCGTCGCCGATCCGTGGGAGAGCATGAACGGCAGCCTGCAGCATCTTCAGCATGACCTCGCCGCCATGGGGCTCGACGTGACGATCGCCGTCGTCGGGAACGGCGGCCGCGTCGTCGCGGGCGGGTGGTGGGCGGAGCCGTGGGAGCTCTCGGGCAGGGATCTCGGCGCGCTCGGGTGGACTTCGCCCGCCTTCGCGCGCAGCGCGGGCCGGCCCGGGTACCGCGAAGAGGAGGCCGCGAGCGCCCTCGTCGGCTATGCGCCGATCGACGATCCGGATCTCGCGATGACCGCACTCGCCGTCCAGCCGGTCGCCGCGGCCGTCGCGCCCGTATCGCGGGTCAGCCGAACGCTCGGGATCGCGCTCGCGTCGGTGCTCGTCGCAGGGCTCGCGGTCGCCGTGGCCCTCGCGCAGCGCTTGAGCGGCCCGATCCGCGAGCTCACCGAAGCGACGCGCGAGCTGGCACAGACCGGCGAGCCGCGCCCGGTCGCCGTTCGGACGCGCGACGAGATCGGTGAGCTCGCGGTCGCCTTCAACGCGATGTCGGCCGATCTGACGCGCGCGCGCGACGATCTCCTCGGAGCCGCGAAGTTCGCGTTCGTCGGTGAGCTCGCCGCCGGCATGGCGCACGAGATCCGGACGCCGCTCGGGATCGTGCGGAGCTCCGCGCAGATCCTCGGACGCTCGCTGCCCGCGGGCGACGCCCGCTCCGCCGAGCTCGTCGAAATGATCGTGAGCGAGGTGGATCGGCTCGAGCGCGTCGTCGCCGGCCTTCTCGAGCTGGCCCGGCCACACCAGCCGGAGCTCGCGCCCGTCTTCCTCGCGCCGCTCCTCTCGCGGGCGCTCGACTTCGTCACGACCCAGGCCAGCGAGCGCGGCATCGCGGTCCGGCGCGACTTCTCGCGGCAGGACCGTCCCGCCGTCTGCGACCCCGAGCAGATCTATCAGGTTGCGCTCAACCTCGTCGTGAACGCGCTTCAGAACGTGCCGCGCGGCGGAAGCGTCACCGTGCGGACGATTTCCGCCGGAGATCGGGTGGGATTCGAGGTGAGCGACGACGGCCCCGGAATCCCGCGCGAGCTGCACGACCGCATCTTCGCGCCGTTCTTCACGCGGCGGCCCGGTGGAACCGGGCTCGGGCTCGCGCTCGTGCAGCGCATCGTGCAGAACCATCGCGGCTCGGTCGTGGTCGATAGCGATGTCGGGCGCGGCGCGACGTTCCGCGTGGAGCTTCCCGCGGCGGGAGAAGACCGATGAGCCGGGTCCTGGTGGTCGACGACGAGCGGAAGATGCGCCGCATCCTTCAGATCGTGCTCGAGGGCATGAGTCTCGAGTCGATGCCGGCGGAGACCGCGGAGGAAGCGCTCGATCTGTTCGGCTCGCACAAGTTCGACCTCGTGGTGACGGACCTGAAGCTTCCCGGCATGGACGCCATCGAGCTCCTGCGTCGCATCCGAGAGCTGGATCCCGACGTCCCGGTGATCGTCCTCACGGCGTACGGGACCGTCGAGACCGCCGTCCAGGCGATGAAGCTCGGCGCCTTCGACTTCGTGCTGAAGCCGTTCGCCGTCGAGAACCTCGAGATTCTCATCCGGCGGGCGCTCGAGATGAGCGGGATGAAGCGCGAGAACGTCGCCCTGCGCGAGCAGGCGGCGGCCGCGCCGGCGCTCGAGAACCTGGTCGGCTCGTCGCCTGCGATGCGCGCCGTCTACGAGCTGATCCGCCAGGTCGCGCCGACACGCAGCACCGTGCTGATCACGGGCGAGACGGGAACCGGGAAGGAGCTCGTGGCGCGCGCGCTTCACAACCTGAGCCCGCGCTCGGACAAGGTCTTCGTCGCGCTCAACTGCGCCGCGATCCCGGGCGAGCTCCTGGAGAGCGAGCTGTTCGGCCACGTCCGCGGCGCCTTCACCGGGGCCCAGGGCGAGCGCATGGGCAAGTTCGAGCTCGCCAACGGCGCGACGCTGTTCCTCGACGAGATCGGCGACCTCGCCTACCCGCTCCAGGCGAAGCTCCTGCGCGTGCTGCAGGAGGGCCTGATCGAGCGCATCGGGAGCAACAAGCGGATCGAGGTCGACGTTCGCGTCGTCTCCTCGACGAACCGCGACCTCGCGGCCGCGATCCAGGGAGGCCGCTTCCGCGAGGACCTCTACTATCGGCTGAACGTCTTCGAGATCCACCTGCCGCCGCTCCGCGACCGGCGCGAGGACGTCGGCGAGATCGCGCGCTTCTTCCTCGAACGCTTCGGGCGCGAGCTCGGGAAGGCGCCCCTCCGGCTCGGCGAGGACGCCTGCGAGCTCCTGCGCTCGTACGACTGGCCGGGAAACGTCCGCGAGCTCCAAAACCTGATGGAGCGGACCGCGGTGCTCGTGAAGGGCCACGACGTCGACCGCGACCTCGTCCGGATGCTCCTTCCCGGCGCTCCCGGCGCCGACCCGGACGCGGCCGCGGCGGCGAGCGAGCCCGCGAGCCTCGAGCTCGAGCCTGCGATCGAGGAGCTCGAGCGCCGGCTCATTCTCCGCGCGCTCGGCGCGTCCGACGACAACAAGGCGCACGCGGCGCGCCTCCTCGGCATCAGCGAGCGCACGCTGTGGTACAAGCTCAAGCGCTACGCCCTCTGACCCGACGAGGTGCTTCGAGCCACGCATGAGACACCCGCGGACGGATCTCGCGATCGACCTCCTGGAGGGCTTCGCCGAGCGCACCGGCCTCGCGTCCGACGCGGAGTCGGACGCGTCGACGGACGGCGCGGGACGACGCTACCTGTGGACGGACGCGTTCGCGGTCTGCACGCTGCTCGGGCTCTGGCGATCGACCGGCGATGGCGACCATCGCGAGCTCGCGCTCACGCTCATCGACCGCGTACATCACGTGCTCGGACGCCATCGCCCGGACGACGCCCGCACCGGCTGGATCAGCGGCCTCGCCGACGAGGACGGCGAAGCCCACCCGACCGCGGGCGGCCTCCGCATCGGCAAGCCGCTCCCCGAGCGCGCCACGCACGACCGCTTCGACGAGCGCCTCGAGTGGGATCGCGACGGCCAGTACTTCCACTACTTGACGAAGTGGATGCACGCCCTCGCCCAGACGAGGCGCGCAACCGGGCAGCCGCTCTTCGACTCCTGGGCGCGGGACCTGGCCCTCGCCGCGCACCGCGCGTTCGTCTACGCGCCGCGCGACGTCGCTCCGAAGCGGATGTACTGGAAGATGTCGATCGATCTGTCGCGGCCCCTCGTGGCGTCGATGGGCCACCACGATCCTCTGGACGGCCTCGTCACCTGCATCGAGCTCGACGCGACCGCGCGGCCCGCGCCGCCGACGCTCGAGCGGGCGGCCGCGGACTACGCCGCCATGCTCGTTCCGAGCGCGCTCGCGACGAGCGATCCGCTCGGCCTCGGCGGCCTCCTCGCGGACGCGGCGCTCCTCCGCCAGCTCGCCGCCGAGGGCGTTGCCACCCCCGACGGCCTGCTCGAGGCGCTGCTCGCCGCAGCGGCGCGGGGACTCCGCTCCTACCTCGAGCAGCCCGACCTGCGCGCACCCGCGAGCCGCCGGCTCGCTTTCCGCGAGCTCGGCCTCGCGACCGGGATCGCGGCGCTCCCGGTCGTCGCTCGCGACGCGAGCGGCCTCGGGCGCGAGGCGCGCGCGGATCTCGACCGCCTCGAGCGCTTCGTGCCCGTGCAGGCGCAGATCGAGTCGTTCTGGTCCCGCCCGGAGCATCGCGACACCGAGATCTGGCGCGAGCACCAGGACATCAACGACGTCATGCTCGCGGCCGCACTCGTCCCCGAGGGATTTCTCGTCCTGCAGCCGCGTGCGGCCGCGCCCTGAGCGCGCGCATCAGCGCGGGATCGCGATCAGGTCCGGCGCCCCCGCGTCGCCGCTCGGGGCGACGACGCGGAGCGCGGGCGGCGCGGTCTTGTAGCGCTTCCGCATCGCCGGCGTCAGCCGGATCGTGAGCGCTCGACCCGGCGCGAACGCGCCCTCGAGGCGATAGCGGCCGTCGTCGTCGGCGACGATCGTGCGATGCTTGTCGTCGGACCCGCGAACGTCGAGCGCCGCGTGCGCGACCGGCGTCCCGTCCGCGAGCTGCACGCGGCCGGCGAGCGTGCGCACCGCCGGCTGAACGGAGATCGCGAACGTCTCGCTCGCGGTCGCGACGCCGTCGGTCGCCTCGATGTGGACGCCGCCATACGTCCCCGCCTGATCGCCGGCCGGCTTCCACTGGAAGAGGTGGGTGGCGGGGTCGAAGACCGCGCCCGGCGGGAGGCCGGATGCGGAGAAGACCGCGGCGCCCGGGTCGACCCCGGGCGCCGTCGCGCGGAAGGCGAGCTTTCCTCCTTCGGCGATGGCGAGCGTCCCGATCGTCCCGAGCGCGCGGTCGGGATACGCGGCGCCCGGCTCGTGCGCGACCACGCGCTGCGCGAGGTGATGCGAGAAGGCCGGGTGTCCGTACGGCGGGTCGAGCAGGGGATCGTCGCGCCCGTCCTCCCAGACGACGAGCGAGTGCGTCGCGGTCGCGGCGACGAAGGACTCCGAAGCGCGACCGCCGTCGTCCACCAGATCGCCGATCGGCTCGGTCGAGAGCGGGGCCCCGAGCGCATCGAGCCGGTTCGTGAAGAGATAGCTCCCGTTCTCGAACGGGCTGTCGGAAACGGCGTTCAGGCCGTAGCTCGCCACCCATGCGTCGCCGTCCCAGGCGATGCCGCCCGGCCAGGGGAAGAGCCGCGCGCCGGGATCGGCGTTGCTCACGACCGTGCCGTCGATGTCGAGCGGCTCGCCGTCGCCGCCGATCCGGGTCGTGATCACGTGCGTTCGGCAGAGATCGCCCACCGCGCAGAAGTCGATGCGCTGCGCGAGCGCGAGGAAGTCGCTGCCGTCGGTCTCGAGGTCGGTGAAGATCCAGAGGTCGTTCAGGATCTTGCGCGGCTCGGACAGCGGGGTCGCGCCGGCGAGGGGCAGGGCCCAGCCCCCGCGCACGTACTTCCCGTACGCGTCGGTCCCCTCGGGCGTGACGTCGAGCCAGGCGAAGAGGCACCGCCCGGGCTTGCACCGGAACTCGCCGTAGATGCCGGTCTTGAGCTTCTCGACGCGCGTCTTGCGATCGAACGATCCGTCCGGCCGGACGCGAAAGACGCTCAGCTCGGAGATCCCCGAGCAGTACTTCCGCTCGACGACGCCGAGCCAATAGCTGTCGCCGTCCCAGCCGGCTCCGACGAGCTCGTAGAACGTGCACGGGCGCTCGATGCGCGACAGCACCTCGACCGGCTCGGTGTCGATCAACGTGCCGTCGGCCCGGACGCGCGCGAACCGCACGCTCTCCTGGTCGATGGAGAAGTCGAGCCAGGCGAGCAGGAAGCCGTGGCCGTCGCTCGCGGCGGAGACGTCGGCGATCGCGGGGCGAGTCGTGGCGGGGACGGGGCCGGTGACGCCGCCGGCGCCGTCCACCATCCCGTACTCGATGCCCGGCACGCCGGCTCCCCACGGCTTCCACGCGACGAGCGTGGACACCCCGTTCGAGACCGTCGCCGGAACGTACCCGGCCGCGGTTCCGAAGCCGTCGCTGCCGACGACGCTCGGCGCGCCGACGCGCGCGTCCGCGTGGACGGCGAGCGTTGCGCCGAACGTCGCGCCGCCGTCGACGGCGAGCGGCGCGGCGAGATCGACCGTGCCCGAGTACGAGCCCGGCGCGAGCGCGGTGGCGTCGATCTGGAGCGCGAGCGGCGCGGGCCCGCTGCCGGACGACGGCGTCGCGACGAGCCACGGCGGCGCCGCGATCGACCATGCGACCGCCGCCTCGGTGGTGAAGAGGAAGCTGCCTGGGCTCCCCGGCACGACCGGCGACGTGCCGGCGAACGCGTGCCATTCGGTCACGTGCGGCGGCGTCAGCCGCGTCGTGACCGGCGGATCGGCGAACATGCTCGCCGCGTCGAGGCGGCCGTACCCGAAGAGCGGGTTTCGGCGGTCGCCCTCGTAGCCGGGCGCGCCGGGCTGATCCGCGGCGAGCTCGAGATGCCAGCGCACCTCTTCCGTCGTCAGCGTCGGCGCGGCGGAGAGGAGAACCGCGGCGGCGCCTGCGGCGTGCGGCGTCGCCATGCTGGTGCCGGAGAGCCGGAGGTAGCGCTGTCCCACGACGAGCGAGGGCGAGAACACCTCGTGCGTCGCGCGCAGCGAAAGCACGTCGACGCCGGGCGCGACGAGCGACACGCCGTTGCCGGTATTCGAGAAGCCGGCGCGGTCGCCCGTGAACATCGTCGCGCCGACCGTCAAGCCGAGCGGGTGACCCGCGGGGAGCCAAAGCAGCGTGTCGCCGATGTCGAGGCCGTCGTTTCCCGCGGCGGACACGACGACGGTCCCGAGCGCGTCGACGACGTTGATCGCCTCGTAGATCGCGGTCGAGAGGCCGAAGCCGCCCCAGCTGTTGTTGATGACGTCGGCGCCGTTCTCGGCGGCGTAGAGGAGCGCGACCGCGAGGTCCGAGGTGTAGCCGTAGCCCTGGTCGTTCAGGCCCTTCACCGCCATCACGCGCGCGCCCCAGGCGACGCCGACGACCCCGAGGGCGTTCTGGCCGACCGCCGCCGCCGTGCCGGCCACGTGCGTCCCGTGACCGTGGCGATCGAGCGGGTCGGCGTCGTCGTTCACGAAGTCCCAGCCGTCGACGTCGTCGACGTAGCCGTTGCCGTCGTCGTCGATGCCGTTGCCCGGGATCTCGCCCGGGTTCGTCCAGAGGTTGGCGGCGATGTCGGGGTGCGAGGGATCGATGCCCGTGTCGACGATCGCGATCACCGTGCCGTCGCCGTTCGCGGTCTCCCATGCGGCGGGCGCTGCGATCGCGTGGAGACCCCAGAGGTCGCCGTAGCTCTGACCCCAGGCGCCGCTCGTCGCGAGGTACGGGTCGTCCGTCACGAGCGACGCCCGCACCTCGAAGTCGGGCTCCGCCCACGCGACGCTCGGGTCGGCGGCGTAGACGCGCGCGGCCGCGGCCGGATCCAGCTCGGGCGAGATCTCGAGCACGTAGACGTTCGACAGGTCGGGGGCCTCGTCGAGCGGGCGGCCGCGCGCGGCGCGCACCGGGAATCGATCGGCGACCGCCTGGAGACGGCTGCGGAGCGCGCTCCGCGCGTGCCCGCTGCGAAGCCGGTCGCGGCGGAAGAAGAGCGGCCGCGCGGAGCGGACGCCGAGCTCTGCGTTCAGCCGGTCGAGCGAGTCCGTACCGGTCGCGCTCGCGAGCGATCGCCCGGACGCGATCAGGCAGCTCACGCAGTCTTCGACGACATCTTCGTAGCGTACGACGAGCCGCCCCGGGACGGCGCGCGGCGAGACGTCGTGCTTGCTCAGCGGGAGCGCGCTGCTCGCCGCGATCCCGGGAGCGATCGGCCCCGTCACGGGAGACGGGCGGCCGCGCACGTCGGACGCGAGCGCCGCGAGCGGCGCCAGCCACAGAGCCACCGCGGACATCGCGGCTGCGGCCACCGGGCGCAGGGACCGGCGCCTTTCCGCGCCGCGGAGAGCGAAGCTTGCCGGAAGGGGGGCCACGTGAGGCATTCGACCTCCGGGGGTTGCTGCGTTCGGTGCTCGGTGGCCCATAGCGCGTCCGTCGTCCGCCAGTCGAGCGGAATGCTGCGGCGCGACGCTTCCCGCGCGGCCGAAGCGCGCGGCGGTTCTTGTCCGGGCGCGCGGTCCATTGCATGCTCGCTCCCGAGGAGTCGAGGTGGCGGAGCTCTACGACGTCGCGATCGTCGGCGGGGGCATCGGCGGGGGAGCGCTCGCGACGGCGCTCGCGCGCGCCGGAGCGTCCGTCCTCGTGCTCGAGAGGTCGACCGTGTACCGCGACCACGTGCGCGGCGAGTGGATGGCGCCGTGGGGCGTCCGCGAGCTCCTCGCGCTCGGGTTCTACGACGAGGTGCGAGCCGGCGGCGGGCACCACGTCGCGCGGCACTGGACGTGCGACGAGGACGTCCCGGCGGACGAGGCGGTCGCGACGGCGATCGACTTGACGTCTCTCGTGCCCGACGTCCCGGGGCCGCTCTGCATCGGCCATCCGGCGCTGTGCCAGCTCTTCATCGACCTCGCGGGGAGATCCGGCGCCGCTGTCCGGCGCGGCGTGGAGGACGTGCGTGTCGCGGCGGGCCGCACGCCGGAGGTGACGTACCGGACCGACGCCGGCGAGGCCGTCGCGCGCTGCCGGCTCGTCGTCGGCGCCGACGGCCGCGGCTCGCAGGTCCGACGTCAGCTCAGCATCGAGCTCCACCGCGACCCGACGCATCACCTCTTCGCGGGGATGCTGGTCGAGGACGCGCATGGCTGGCCCGACGACGTCCAGGCGATCGGCGCCGAGGGCGACGTCCACTTCCTCGCGTTTCCGCAGGGAAGCGGACGCGTGCGGCTCTACCTCGGCTACGGGCTCGAGCAGGCGCGCCGCCTCGCGGGCGCCGGCGGACCCGAGGCGTTCCTCGCTGCGTTCCGCCTCGCGTCCCTCCCCGCAAGCGAGCATCTCGCCGGCGCTCGACCCGCCGGGCCGTGCAACTCGTACCCGAACGAGGACACGTGGACCGACGTCGTCGCGGTCGACGGCGTCGTGCTCATCGGCGACGCCGCGGGCTCCAACGACCCGATCATCGGGCAGGGGCTCTCGATCACGCTCCGCGACGTGCGGCTCGTGCGCGACGCGCTGCTCGGCGAGCGCGACTGGTCGCCTGCGACCTTCGCACCATACGCGGCGGAGCGCGCCGAGCGCATGCGACGCCTCCGCTTCAGCGCCTCGGTCGTCGCGCAGATGGAGAACGAGTTCGGGGACGCGGCGCGCGCGCGACGCCGGTGCGCGCGCGAGCGCCAGCTCGAGGACCCGACGCTCCTCCTGCCGCTCTTCGCCGCGTTCCTCGGCCCCGAGGCCGTGCCGCCCGAGACCTTCACCGAGGAGACGCGCCGCCGGCTGTTCGCCGAAGGGTAGCGGCCGTCAACCGAGCGGGAACGACTCGCCGACGAGCCGCTGCGACAGCTCCCACAGGCGCCGCGCCGCCTCCGCGTCCGTCACCCACGGCGCGTGCTCGTCGCTCACGGCGCAGTCTGCGAGGTAGCTGCCGCCCTGCCCTTCGAGCTCGCGCGCGGTCGCGGCCCAGACGGTCGTCGCGGCGCCCGCCGGGATCGACTTGAAGGGTGGGAGGCCGCCGCCCGGGGCGCTCTTCGCCATCTCCGCGAGGGCCGCGTAGTCCTCATGCGTCAGGTGCCGTCCGAGGTCGGTCAGGATCATGCCGGGGTGGACGGCGTACGCGTGCACGCCCCGCGCGCCGAGGCGGCGCTCGAGCTCGACCGTGAAGAGGATGTTCGCGGTCTTCGACTGCCCGTACGCGATCCACTTGTCGTAGGGGCGGCGCTCGAACATCGGGTCGTCCCAGTCGACGTCGGACATCACGTGCCCTTGCGACGTCAGGTTGACGACGCGCGCCGGCGCCCCCGCGACGAGCGCCGGGGCCAGGAGGCACGTGAGCAAAAAATGGCCGAGGTGGTTCGTCCCGAGCTGCATCTCGAAGCCGTCGGCCGTGCGACCGAAGGGCGTCGCCATGACGCCCGCGTTGTTCACGAGGAGGTCGATGCGCGGGTGCGCGGCGAGGATCGCGGCCGCGCAGCGCCGGACGCTCGCCAGCGACGCGAGGTCGAGCTCGGCGGTCGCGAGCCGGGCGGCCGGAATGCCGCCGTCGGCGAGCGCGCGGAGCGCGGCCGCGGTCTTCTCGCGGTCGCGCGCCGCGAGCACGACCGCCGCTCCCGCAGCGGCGAGCGCGCGCGCGGTCTCGAGTCCGAGGCCGCCCGAAGCGCCCGTCACGACGGCGAGCCTCCCGCAGAGGTCGACGCCGCGCAGGACGTCGTCGGTCGTCGTTGCGGCTCCGCTGGCGGACATGGTGGCCTCCTTCATCATGATGAATTCAGTCGTATGCACTATTGCACACGACTGCAAATCGCGATACGACTCGGTGCGTGCCGGAGAATGCCGCCGCCGTCGTGAACCGCTTCGAGCGCCGGCGCCAGCGCTCGCGCGCCGCGCTCATCGACGCCGCCATCGAGCTCTTCCAGGAGAAGGGCATCGCCGAGACCAAGCTCGAGGACATCTGCCGGCGCGCCGACGTCGCCCCGCGCACCTTCTTCAACCACTTCGAGACCCGCGACCACCTCTACCGCGCGATCGCGCACCAGCGCGCGGTCCAGCTCGCCGACCGGCTGGCCGCGCTCGACGAGGACCCGCGCCCCTTCGCGCGCCGGCTGCACGACCTCTTCGCGGAGATCGGCGCGTATCTCGCGGCGCGGCCGCTCTACCGCCAGGTCGTGACCGAGATGCTGCACGTCCGGACGGAGGGCGGCGCCGAGCTCGTGCGGTCGCACGTGCTCGGGCAGGCCGCGCTCCGCTTCGTCCGCGAGGGCGTTCGCCGCGGCGAGATCGCGCGTCGCCACCGCCCCGAGATCCTCGCCGACATCCTGCTCGGCGCGCTCACGGTCGCGATCAGCAACTGGGGCGCTTCGGACCGCTACGACCTCGAGCGGAGCCTGCAGGAGACCGCGCGCGCTCTCCTCGACCTGTTCGCCCCGGCGGCGAGCGACCGGCGGCCGCCCGCCGCCGACCGGAAAGCCCGAAGGAGGTGATGCGATGCCGCCCGCGCACGACGTCTCGACCTTCATGAACGACCCGATGGCGTACTTCGACCGCTCGATCACGAAGATGCACCGGATCGCGCGCGCCGAGCTCGAGCCGATGCAGCGCGCGGCGATGGCGGCGCGGTTCGCCGAGCACCGCGCGAGCATCGCCGTCGTCCGGCGCCTCGCCGACCGGCTCGGCGTCGATCGCCTCGCCGACTTCGACGACGTCGTCCCGCTCTTCTTCCCGCACACGGTCTTCAAGTCGTACCCGGCGTCGCTGCTCGACAAGAAGCGCTTCGACCTCATGACGCGATGGCTCGGCACCCTCACGAGCTACGACGTCTCGAACGTCGCGACCGAGGGCTGCGAGAGCATCGACGAGTGGATCGATCGGCTGGACGCCGAGACGCCGCTCGAGGTCATCACGTCGTCCGGGACGACCGGCACGCTCTCGATCATCCCGAAGGACAAGGCGGGAGCGGTCTACACGATGAAGCTCTGGCGCCTGTTCCTCTTCCAGCGCTTCGGCCGCGAGCCGACCGAGGACGAGCTGTACCCCGAGGTCGACGTCATCTGGCCGAACCACGCGAGCGGCAAGCTCGGCCATCTCCGCATGGCGGCCATGCTGAAGCGCGAGTTCACCGGCGGCGACGAGTCGCGCTTCCACGCCCTCTACTCCGACGCCATCAGCACCGACCTCATGTTCCTCGCGAGCAAGATGCGCGCGGCGGCGTCGCGCGGCGAGCTCGACCGCATCCAGATCGATCCCAAGCTGCTCGCGCGGAAGGACGAGTTCATCGCCATGCAGGCGCGGCGGCCGAAGGAGATGGCGGAGTTCTTCGAGCGCCTGACGCGCGAGCTCGCGGGCAAGCGGGTCTTCATGATCGGCGCCTACAACCTCATGTACGAGGTGGCGTCCGCCGGCCTCGAGCGCGGCATGCGCGGCGTCTTCGCGCCGAATTCCGCGATCCTGACGGGCGGCGGCATGAAGGGGTTCGTCCTGCCGACGAACTACATGGACGTGATCAAGGACTTTCTGGGCGTCGATCGCATCCAGGAGGGCTACGGCATGTCCGAGATCAGCGCGCTCCACTGGGCGTGCGACGAGGGTCGCTACCACGTTCAGCCCTGGGTGATCCCGTTCGTGCTCGACCCCGAGACCAGCGAGCCGCTCCCGCGGCGCGGCGTCCAGACCGGGCGCGCCGCCTTCTACGACGTCTTCGTGAAGAGCCACTGGGGCGGCGTCATCTCCGGCGACGAGATCACGATCGACTGGGACACGCCCTGCCCGTGCGGGCTCGCGAGCGTTCCGATCGCGCACGACATCATGCGGTACAGCGAGAAGCAGGGCGTCGAGGACGACCGCATCAGCTGCTCGGCGACGCAGGAGGTCCACGGCGAAGCCGTCGACTTCCTGCGGGGGTTCGAAGCGTGAGCGCGTTTCGCGTCCCGCTCTTCCTGCGGGGCGAGGTCGTCGAACAGGACTGGGTCGAGTTCGGGACCCGCGGCAGCGGGCGATCGTTCCTCGCGCCCGACCCGCACGTCTGGGCCGAGCGCCTGCCGCTCGCGAGCCCGGGCGACATGGCGGACCTGCACGCGGTGCCCTTCGACGAGATCCTGGACGTGCTCGCCGAGCTCGGAAAGGCGCTCGCGTTCGCGACCAACCGCCACGTGCGCGAGGCCTACGAGGCGGGCCTCGTCGCCGCGAACTATCCCGCGTCGATGCTGAAGCAGAGCTACGTCGCGTTGCCGTACGTCTTCGAGCGGGACTACGTCCGCGAGATCGCCGAGGCCTGCGTCGGGACGGAGTACTTGAACGGCTGGGTCACCCGCCGCCTCCTCGACGGCCGCGAGCTTCGCGTCCGCGCGTTCGGCGCCCGCACGCTCCACGTGCCGGCGGGGAATGGCGGCCTCGTGTCGGCGGTCACGATCATCCGGAACGCGATCACGCGCAGCGACGCGATCGTGAAGGTCCCGTCGAACGACCCGCTGACGGCGATCGCGATCGCGCGCACGCTCGCCGACGTCGCGCCCCGCCATCCGCTCACCCGCCACCTCGCGGTCGCCTACTGGAAGGGCGGGGACGCCGCGGTCGAGGAGAGGATCTGCCGGCCGGAGAGGATCGAGAAGATCGTCGCGTGGGGCGGCTTCGCGTCCGTCAAGCACGTGGCGAGATACATCCAGCCGGGCCTCGACCTGATCGCGCTCGATCCCAAGCGGAGCGCGACGATCATCGGGCGCGAGGCGTTCGAGAGCGAGGCGACGATGCGCGAGGTCGCGGTCCGGACCGCCTGCGACATCGGGGTGGCGAACCAGGAAGGGTGCGCGTGCGCGCGCGTCGTCTGGGCGCTCTCCGGCACCGACGCCGCGGGCCTCGCGACGTTGAACCGCTTCGGGGAGCTCGTCTACGAGGCGCTGCTCGCGCTCCCCGACACCATCAGCACGAAGCCGAAGACCTTCGACCCGACCCTCGGCGATCACCTCGCCGCGACCCGCCTCGGCGGGGAGGAGTGGTACCGCGTCATCGGCGGCGACGACCGCGAGGGCGCGATCATCGTCTCCCAGATCGACGAGCCGGTCGACTACGCTCCGATGCTGTCGTCGCGCGTCGCGAACCTCGTCCCGGTCGACGACCTCTCGCGGATCACCGACGCCGTGAACGCGTACACGCAGACGATCGGGATCTGGCCCGAGAGCCTGAAGCGGGAGCTCCGCGACCTCCTCCCGCTCTTCGGCGCGCAGCGCCTGACCTCGCTCGGCTACGCCTGCAACGTCGCGATCGCGATGCCGCAGGACGCGATGGAGCCGCTCCGGCGCATGTGCAAGTGGATCGTCGAGGAGACCTGCGACCCGGCCGTCGTGCCGCCGATGTGGCAGGCGCCGGCAAGCGCCGACCCGCCCCTCGTGCGGGGCCCGGAGGCTCGCCCGGGGGCGTGACCTTTTCCGGCCCGCGTCGTTCTAGGATTCGGACGATGCGGCAATTGGCGCGAGCAGGCACGGCCGAGAGCCGGGCGGAGCAGGACCGCGAGCGCGAGCGTGCGCTCGTCGAGGCCGCCCAGAAGGATCGCCGTCGCTTCGCGCCGCTCTACGAGGCGAACTTCGCCGTCGTGTACGCGTATCTCGCGCGCCGGGTCCGCGAGCGGGCGGACGTCGAGGACCTGACCGCGGAGGTCTTCCGGAAGGCGATCGGCGGCCTCGACGGCTTCGACTGGCGCGGTGCGCCGTTCGCCGCGTGGCTCCTCCGGATCGCCGCCAACACGCTCACCGACCGGGCGCGCCGCGCGCTCCGCGCGGTTCCACCGGCGCCGGCGGCGGCCAGCGAGCGGGAGCACGTCGATCGCGACGCGGTCGAGCAGGCGGAGCTCTTCCGGCTGGTCGCGGAGCTTCCCGCGGACCAGCGCCGGGTCATCGAGCTCCGCTTCGCGCACGAGCGATCGATCCGCGAGATCGCGCTCGCGCTCGACCGCAGCGAGGGTGCGGTCAAGCAGCTGCAGCTCCGGGCGCTCCAGTCGCTCCGGAAGAAGATGTCGAGGAACGATGGCTAGACCGAATCCGAGCGACGCGCTCGACCGCGCGCTGACGGCGGCGCTCGCCGGACAAGCTCCGCCGGCGGGCTCCGAGGACACCGACTTCGCCGGCCTCGTGGAGATCGCGCTCGCGCTGCGCGGCCTCCCGCGAGCCGATTTCCGCGACGCACTCTCCGCGGAGCTCTCGCCGCCGATCGTCCCGCATGACCTGCGCGAGGCCGTCAAGAACCTTCCGCCGCTCCACCTGCGCTCCCTCGGCACGCTCGATCGCGCGACCATCGGCGTGTTCACGTTCTCGGGCAGCGCGCCGTGGGAGCGCCATCCCGACGGGGACGAGCTCATCGTCGTGCTCGACGGCGGCGGTGAGATCACCCTGCTGCCGGACGGAGACGGCGAGCCGATCCGCGCCGCGCTGGGGCCCGGCCGGCTGTTCGTCTGCCCGAACGGGCTTTGGCACCGGCCGGTTGCGACCCCGACGATGACGGCGCTCTACGTCACGCCGCTCATCGGCAGCGAGCACTCGTGGGCGGAGGACCCGCGCGTCGGGTGAGCGCGCGGAGACGACGGCGAGCGAAAGCGACGGACGCAGGCGACGAACGACGCGGACGGAGGATACGATGGCGGAGAAAGCGCAGTTGGTGACGCCCTACATCTGCTGCCGGAACGCAACGGGCGCGCTCGAGTTCTACGCGAAGGGTTTCGGAGCGCGCGAGCTGATCCGGTTCACCGACCCGGGCGGCAAGATCGGACACGCCGAGATCGAGATCGAGGGCGCGCACGTCATGATCTCCGACGAATGGCCCGAGGGCGGCGTCTTCAGCCCGGAGAAGTACGGCGGGACCTCGTGCGCGCTTCGGCTCGTCGTCGCCGACGTCGACGCGCTCGCGAAGCGCGCGGTCGCGGCCGGCGCGACCATCGAGCGCCCGCCGAACGACGAGCCGTACGGCGATCGCGCGTGCTGGCTGCGCGACCCGTTCGGCCATCGCTGGCTCCTCGCGACGCCGATCGAGCAGGTGTCGCGCGAGGAGCTCCGGCGCCGCATGGGCGACGCGTTCCTCGTCGAGTGACGGGCGCAAGGAGGAGAACGACGATGTCGACGACCACCGAACAGAAGACGGCGACGGCGCCCGGGCTACCGCCCGGGCTGCTCCTCTACCAGATGTCGATCGGTCACTACGTGTCGCGCGCGCTCCACCTGGCCGCGAAGCTGAACGTCGCCGACCTGCTCGCCGACGGCCCGCGTGCGGCCGCGGATCTCGCTCGGGCGACGGAGACGCACGCGCCGTCGCTCCAGCGGGTCCTGCGCCTGCTCGCGAGCGTCGGCGTCTTCGAGGAGCAGGACGGCGGCCGCTTCGCGCTGACGCCGCTCGGCGAGCTGCTGCGGTCCGACGTGACGGGCTCGGCGCGCGCCTCCGTGATCCTCTTCGCGGGCACGCGCATCCAGGACAGCTGGAAGGACCTCGAGTACTGCGTCCGGACGGGAAACCCCGCCTTCCGGCGCACGTCGCCCGACGGCGACGCGTTCACCGCCCTCACCTCCGACCCCGAGGCGGCCGCGATCTTCGACCAGGCGATGGCGACCTTCGCGCCGCAGACCGCGGCCGCGGTCGCCGCGGCGTACGACTTCGGCGCGTTCGAGCGCGTCGTGGACGTCGGCGGCGGCAATGGCGCGATCCTGGTCGGGATCCTGAAGGCGAACCCACGTCTCCGCGGCGTCGTGTTCGACCAGCCGCACGTCGCGGCGCGGGCGCGCGAGCACGTCGCCGCCGCCGGCATGGCGGACCGCCTGGAGGTCGCCGGCGGAAGCTTCTTCGACGACGTGCCGCCGGGCGCGGACGCATACCTCCTGAAGCACGTCATCCACGACTGGGACGACGACCAGGCCGCGGCGATCCTCCGCCGCTGCCGCGCCGCGATGCCGCCGCACGCGAAGCTGCTGATCGTGGAGGGCGTCTACCCCGCTCGCATCGACGGCTCGCTCGCGAGCCGCGGCGCCGCGGCCAACGACGTCAACATGCTCGTCTCGACCGGCGGGCGGCAGAGGTCGGAAGCGGAATTCCGGAGCCTCTACGAGGCGTCGGGCTTCCGCTTGGAGCGCATCGTACCGACGATGGCACCCGTCTGCGTGATCGAGGGCGAGCCGGCCTGACGGGCGAGCGCTCGCAGCGCACCGGCGACGGCGGCGCCGTCGGGGTCACGCCTCGGGCGTCAGGACGAAGCGCGCCGCCGTCCCCGGCGGTCCCTGCAAGTCCTCGCGCGCGACGCGCACCCGGTCGCCGAAGTAGTCGACGCATCCGAGGATCAGGCCCTCGGCGAGGTCCGCGAGCGGCCGGGCCGACCGGTACGTCATCTCGAGGCCGCCCGCGCCGGTCGGCGTGCATGCGAACCCGGGGAAGTCGGCATCGGGGTAGAGCTTCCGGAGCTCGCCGTGGACGTAGGTGTCGATACTCGAGAGGAGCGCGACCGCGGACGACGCGTCGTGCAGGAACGCCGGGTAGAGCGTCGCGAAGTAGCGGAAGAGGTGCCTCCCGAAGCGCGCCAGCACGACGCCCCGCTCCTCGCCCGCCGCCGCCGCGATCTGATCGGCGAGGTGCACGAGGTCGGCCAGCTCGTAGCGACGGCCGGCCTCGTAGCCGGCGGCGGCGCTGGCGCCGTCGCGGCTGGTCAGACCCGCGGCGGCGTCCGGTGCGATGCTGTCGGCCGCGAATTCGACCAGCTCATTGAGGATCTCGCCCCTCATGGCACCCCTCACGTCGGTTCCAAGCACGAAGCGCCCCGCCCGGGCAATCGAATGGGCGCACCTCGTCGCGTTTCACCCCACAGGCGTTCAATCCGGGGTGAACAATGTACGGTCGAGCCGGGAGTCGCGCCTCGGAGCGTCCAGTCGACGATGCTCCGCCGCCAGCTCGAGCACGTGGATGTCCCGGCCCGGGCATCGAAGGAGCCTCGCGAGGTCGTCGTTGCGCTTCACGTGGCGGATCTCCCTCACGCGCTCGATGCGCGTGCGCAGGCGCTCCGTAGAAACGCGTGCGCCGTCAGGCGGACGTACGAATTGACGTTGCGACCGCAAACGAGTGCGATGCGAACGTCGCACCAAAGAAACTGCTCTCGCGCGCGGCGGTGGTCGGGCCGCGCGCAGTCGCCAGGAGGGATCCGATGCCCATGCCAGGCCGCCACCGCCGCTTTTCGCTCGCCGGTCCTGTGCTCGCGCTCGTTCTCGTCGCGTGCCGACCGGCATGCGCGTTCGACGTCGTGCTGAACGCGCAGGGCGAGTTCCTCGACGCGTACCTCGTGAACGGAACGCCGTATCCGCCGAAGGTCGTCTTCATCGACCCGGATCCGGCCAATCCCGACTCGCTCGGCGTCCCGCCGCGCGTCGGACGCCACGTGAACGGGAAGCTCTGCTTCTTCCCGCGCGGCGTCGGCCACAACGGGCAGTTCGTGATCGCGGACGACACGTACCGCGAGGCGTGCGTCGATCGGGACCCGCCACAGGCGCGCTGCAGCGTCGCCGCGCGCGGCAACCGCTTCTACGTCGGTCGCGATTCGGACGGCTGGGGCCTCTTCGGCAGCAACGGACGCTGGCGGAAGCGCGTCGTCCAGGTGCCGGGGACGTTCGACCCGCCGGTGCAGGGCGCGATCGACCCGCAGGGATGCTTCTTCGACGCGCGTGGCAGCCTCTTCCTGACCGACGTCGGGAGCGGCGACCCGCTCGCGCGCGACGGAAGCCTCCTCGTCTTCTTCCCGGGCCCGCGCCACCGCTACGATACTTTTTGCTTTCTCGACAAAGGCCTCGCGCAGCCCGGGATGCCGGCCGCCGACGCCGCCGGGAACCTCTACGTGCCCGAGCCGGGAGCGGGCCGGGTGAGCAAGTTCGGACCGCCGTTTCCCGCCAGCGAGGCCGACTGCGCCAACCCGGACCACCTCGTCGCCGTCGCGCCGACGAAGTCGCTCTACCCGACGCCCGGCTCCGGAACGCCCGCCGGCATCGTCGCCGTGCCCGGCACGGATCACTTCTACGTCTCGAGCGTGCTGGCCCCGGCCGCGATCGACGAGTACGACGCGAACGGCGTGCTCGTCCGGAACATCGTGCCGCCGGGGGTCGCTTTGAACCCCCTCGGCATGGACGTCGGGTCGGACGGCACGCTGTACTTCGCCGAGCTGAACCTGAATCCCGACACGTCGACCGGCTGCGGGCGCGTGTCGATGGTGCGATTCGTCGCCGGGATGCCGCAGCCGCCGGAGGTGCTCGGCAAGAACCTGAGCTTCCCGGACGGCGTCACGGTGGTCGACTCGTCGCAGCTGCGCGTGAGCTGGACGCGTCTCCCGCCCGCCCCCGAGCCCGATCCGCGAACCTGCGGCGGCGAGTGAGGAGGCTGCCATGCACGCGATGATCCGTCGCTGCGCGGCCGCGACCGCCGCACTCCTGAGCCTTTCCGGTCCCACGAGCGCGCTCGACTGGCCGATGTTCGGCCGCGACCTGGAGCACAGCTTCAGCAACCCCGGCTCCGGGATCGACCGTAGCAACGTCGCGCTCCTGCAGGAGGTCTGGTCGTTTCCGACCGCCGACGCGGTGACCGCGTCGCCGGCGGTCGTCGACGGCGTCGTCTACGTCGGATCGTGGGACGGCGCCTTCTACGCGCTCGACGCGGCGACGGGCGCCGTCAAGTGGTCGTTCCCGGTCGACTGCCAGGAGACCGTGCAGCCGATCCCGGCGCGCTGCCCGGGCGGGCCGAGCGCGCCGGCCGATCGCGTCGAGACGGACGGAGGCCTCATCACGTCGTCGGCCGCCGTCGTCGACGGGAAGGTCTACTTCGCCGGCGGGAAGACGGTCTACTGCCTGAACGCCGGCGACGGATCGCTCGTGTGGAAGCGGGTGGTGTGCGGGAACCCCGAGGCGCCGGACTGCGAGAACGACGCGCAGGATCCGACGCGGGTCTTCGCGTCGCCCGCGGTCTCGCGCAACCGCGTGATCGTCGGCCACACGACCGATGGCGACCGGGCGGAGGACATGCTGTACCGCGGCGGCATCGTCGCGCTCGACGCGCGTACCGGGCGGCTCCGCTGGCGCTTCGAGGTCGATCCCGTGCTCGACGCGAACGGCAAGCCGGTGCGCGTACGCGGCAAGATCGTCGGGCGGAACCGGAGCTGCGGCCCGGTCTGGTCGTCGGCGGCGATCGATCAGAAGCGAGGGCTCGCCTTCCTCGGCACCGGCGACTGCGGCTTCGACGCGCCGCCGCCCTACCACGAGGCGATTCTCGCGCTGCGCGTGACGACGGGCCGGCTGCGCTGGGCGTACCGGCCGCGCCAGGGCGACACCTGCGACTTCGACTTCGGCGCGTCCGCGAACCTGATCGACGTCGGCTCGGAGCGCTGGGTCGGCGTCGGCGGAAAGGACGGCACCTACTACGTGCTGAACCGCGTCGCGCGGAATCCGGGCGGCGAGCTGGTGTGGCGATCGAACGTCGTCTTCGGCGGATTCGCCGGCGGCTTCGTCGCGTCGACGGCGTTCGACGGGACGCGCGTGTACGGCGGGACCGCATTCGGCGAGCTCGGAAATCCCGACGGCGCCTGCGACCCGAACGACCCACGCGACACGCCGTTCCAGCAGCCGACCATGCACGCGTTCGACCCGGTCGCCCGCACGGTCGCGTGGCAGCAGGACGGAGCCCCGGCGCTCGGGGCGTCGTCAGTCGCGAACGGCGTCGTCTTCGTCGGAACGCCCGCGCCGCCGTCGCTACGCGCCTTCGACGCGGTCACCGGCTCGCCGCTCGCCGCGTTCCCGATGGCGGGCGCGGTGAACTCGAGCGCCGCTCTGGTGGGCGATGCGCTCTTCGTCGGCTCCGGCAACTCGAACGACGGCAGCGGCGGAGGAGTGCACGCGCTCCGGGCTCCGTAAAGCCGCAGCCGCCTTCAACGCTCGTCGCGTGCGCGCGGCGCTCGCGCTCATTCGCCCTTGTTCGAGCTCGGCGATTCGGCGAGCGTGCGGTCGTGCCGCGCATCGCGATCATCAGGGACCACCGCACGGCCCGCCGCGGAGCCGCCGGGTGACTCTACCGACCCTGGAAACGGCTCGGTCCGCTGCGCGCTGACGAGCGACTCTCGGCGAGCACGTCATGACCGACTCCCAGATCGTCGCCTTCTCCGCTGCGGCCGCCGTGCTCACCGTGGCTCCGGGTCCGGACACGATGCTCGTCGTGCGGAACGTCCTCCGCGGCGGTCGGGCCGACGGCGTCGTGACGACGCTCGGAATCTGCGCAGGCCTGTTCCTGCACGCGACCCTGTCGGCCGTCGGCGTATCGGCCGTGCTCGTTCGCTCCGCGACCGCGTTCCGGATCCTCCGCCTCGCGGGTGCCTGCTACCTCGCCTGGCTCGGCATCCGGTCGCTCGCGGGAGCGTTGCTGGGCGACGGCGCCGACGACGTCGCGGACGGGGTCGCGGCGCGCGCCGTCCCCGCACGTCGCTGCTTCACGGAAGGGCTCCTCAGCAACGTCCTGAATCCGAAGACTGCGGTGTTCTACCTCGCCCTCCTACCGCAGTTCATCGCGCCGACGGACCGGGTGTTCGAGAAGTCGCTGCTCCTCGCGACGATCCACTACGCAGAAAGCGTCGTGTGGCTCGTCTTCGTGTCGATCGCGGTGGACCGAACGCGCACCCTGGTCCGTCGACCGATCGTGCGGCGATGGCTCGCAGGCGCTTGTGGCGGCGTTCTGCTCGGATTCGGCGTCCGCCTCGCGGTCGAGCGCGAATAGAGGGATCGCGTACCCGGGTCAGAGGCACGCCGACGGATCGGCCGAGGTGCAAGCGAGTGCGTGCAGCTCGGCCGGATCGCTCGCGTCCGCCGAGCGGCGGGCCAGGTCGTCGAGCTGCGCGCAGCCTTCGCGATCCCCTCCGTCGCAGGCGCCCTGCGCGAAGTGAAGCGCGGTCCGCAGGTCGCCGGTCGCGTAGATGCCCGCGAGCACCCGGCAATCGTAGGCGCCCCAGCCGCGGCAATCGTTCATGAGCCGCGCGACCGCGCGCGCGCGCAGCCGCTCGACGGATGCCGCGCTGCAGTCGCCCTGCCCGACGGGGTAGACGAGCTCGTCGCCGCAGAGGCGCGCGAGGCGATCGCAGCCGTGCCCTTCGCCGGCCTCGCACGCCGCGCGCGCGAGGTCGGCGGCGCGTGCGGCGTTCCGGCGCGGGCCGTCGTCGGCGAGGTCGAGCGCGCCGAGGCGCTGGCAGCCGAACGCGTCGCCGCCCTCGCACGCCTGCTCGAGCAGCGCACGCGCGCCGGCCAGATCGGGCGTGCGCCGCTCGGCGAGGAGCGCCCCGGCCCGCCCGCAGCTCGCGGCGTCGCCGGCGCGACAACGCGCCGCGCAATCGCTTTGGTCGTACGCGCGACACTTCGGGGCGGACGCCTTGAGCACCCGCTTCGCCGGGCCCGACGCCGCTGCGCGCGCCGGATCGGCCGGCAGCGAAAACGGGCGCAGCGACCGCGCGATCTCGCCGTAGAGCTCGGGCAGCCACCGCGGCCGCTGTGCGACCTGCGCAGCCGCCGCCCCCGGCTCGACGACCCGGAGGTCGACCGGGCTCACGATGACGGTCATCCGCTCGACCCCGATCCGGTCGGCGAGCGCGAAGAGCTCCTCGATCCCGTCGTCGCCGACCGGAACGCAGCCGTCCGACACCCGATCGCCGTGGATCATGATGTCGCCGCCCAGGGCCCTCCGACCGTCGTCCCGGGCGCGCTGTAGATCGAACGCGTTCGGGTAATCTAGTCGCATCGACAGGTGATAGTGGCTGTTCGGATTCAGCGCGGCGACCGCGTAGACTCCCTCGGGCACCTGGTGATCGCCCTGCCGGAGCTTCGGGCCGAGCCGCCCGCTCCCGGCTCGCACGAGGTACGAGCGGACGAAGGTGGGCTGCGTCTCGCCGGTCGCCCAGAGTTCGAGGCGCGCCTCCGCCTTGAGCGCGATCAGCGTGACGGAGGACGGTGGGTACGGGACGCCGGCCGCCCCGAAGCGCGCGGCGAGCCGCGCCTCGGCCGCGAGGAGAGCGCCCGGCGACGCTTCGGCCGCGGCGCGTCGAGCGACCACGGTCGTCGCCAGCGCGACCGCGAGCACATTCCAAACCCGAAGCCGACGACGCGCGACCCCCATCCAGTCCTTCCGATCTTCCTCCTCCGGCGCCGCGCCGCTGCGGCCGAATCGGGGATGATGCGAGCCAGTCGCGGGTAGCGGGGTGCCCCGTCGGTGTCAAGACTCTTCGTACATCGGCCGTTTCTCGCGCGATCTCGCGCGCGCCTCGCGGTGTCCTTCGCGCTGGCGCTGGCGCTGTCGCTCGTACCGGTGATCCCGCCGGCCGCGGCCGCGCGGAAGCTCCAGGTCTGCACCTCGGGCTTCAACGAGCCGGAGGAAATCGAGGCATTTCGCGCGCATCTGCCGCCCGCCGACTTCGACCTCGTCGACCTGAGCCCGCCGCCGCTCCTCCAGGGGCCCGATGCCGTCGCGGCGACCGACCGGGGCGGCGGCAGCGGCGCGGCGTGGCTCACGGGCCGCTGCGATGGCGGCCTCCACTGCGACGTCACCGTCATCTCGGCGGAGTTCGCGGGGCGGTTCTTCGGGCGCTCCGGCCAGTCGCTCAGCCTGCAGGAGATGGAGGAAGCCTCGTGCCAGAGCCGCTGCGACGGCTTCTTCCACGCGCCGCGCGAGGTCTTCCTGCTCGCGTGCAACACGCTCGCGACCAAGGACCCCGACGAGCGCACTCCGCCGCAGTACCTGCAGGTCCTGCTCGACCACGGCTTCGACCGCGCGTCCGCCGAGCGCATGGTCGCGCTCCGCTACGGCCCGATCGGCCCGACGTTCCGGGAATCGCTCCGGCGCGTGTTCGCGGGCGTCCCGCGCGTCTACGGCTTCTCGTCGGTGGCTCCGGTCGGAGCGATCACCGGACCGATGCTCGACCGCTACTTCCGCTCGGTCGGCGACTACCGGCGGCACCTCGACCGGCCGGAGGACGAGCACGCGAACCCCGCGCTCGCCTCGGCATTCAGCGGCACCTCGCTCGTCGAGACCACCGGCCTGGCGCCGACCGACGCGGCCGCGAGCGACCGCGATCGCATCTGCGCGCTCTACGACGAGCGGCGTCCGGTCGCCGATCGGCTCGAGATCGTCCAGGACCTCGTGAACCGCCCCGACATGCTCGAGTTCGTCCCGAGCATCCAAGCGTTCGTCGACCGCCATCCGCGAGAGCGGCTCGCGGGCGACGCGCAGCGCATCTTCGATCGGATCGCGGACAACCGCGATGCGCGCGCGCGCGTCCGGACGCTCGTCCGGTCGCTCGACGTGTCGGCTCTCCAGCTCGAGGTCGCGCACTTCGCGACCCTCGTGGGCTGGGTGAGCCACGACGAGCTGCACGCCCTCGCGCTCGACGCGGCCCGGGACCTCCTGCGACGCCCGTTCTCGAGCGAGGTCGTCGACGTCATCTGCGAGATCCCGCGGCACGAGCCGATCGGCCAGCATTTCAAGTCGTCGGACTTTCCCCCGGCGCTCTTCTGGGACCCGGAAGGCATTCGGCTGATTTCCTGTCTCGCACCGCCGGACCCGCGCGTCACGGCACGCCTCGCCGAAGTGCTCGACTCGCCGGACGTCGGCCTGCGCCTCTGGGCCGCGCATGCGCTGACGCGACGGACGACCGTCTCGGACGAGGTCCTCCTCGACCTGGCGGCGCACCTCGGCGATCCGTCACCCGACGTGCGGCAGCGGCTCGAGTGGATCTTCCGCGCACGGGCGACGCTCTCGAGCGACGTGCGGGACGCTCTCGCGTCGGCGAACCCGGCATTCGCATCCGAGCTGCGACGAAGTCGCTCGACGTCCGTGTCGTCCCGCTGAAGCTCCGATGGTGAGACGACGCGTCCACTGCTTCGGCTCTTCCTCTCCCTGCGCCGCGCAGCCGAGTCGGGAAGGCGGCCGCCAGTCTCGTGTGGCGCGGGCGCAGATCGGATGCCTAGACTCTGCCCGTGCCGCGCCGGGTCGCCGCGCTGTCGCGCGCGCTCGTCACCGTGTCTTTCATCCTGACGCTCGCGCCCGACGCGTCGGCGCGGAAGCTCCAGGTGTGCACGTTCAGCTTCCACGGCCCGCAGGAGATCGAGGCATTTCGCTCCCATCTCCCGTCCTCGGACTTCGACTTCGTCGACCTGAGTCCCCCGCCGCTCCTGCAGGGGCAGGACGCCGTGTCGGTGACCGATTTGGGCGGGGGCAGCGGCGCAGCGTGGCTCGCCGGCCACTGCAAGAGCGACCTCCACTGCGACGTCGCCGTGATCTCGGCCGAGTTCGCCGGACGTTTCTTCGGACGCTGCGGCCAGTCGCTGAGCCTGCAGGAGATGGAGGAGGCGTCGTGCCAGGCGCGCTGCGACGGGCTCTTCCACTCGCCGCGCGAGGTGTTCCTGCTCGCGTGCAACACGCTCGCGACCAAGGACCCCGACCAGCGGACGCCTGCGCAATACCTCCAGGTCCTTCTCGACCACGGCTTCGACCGCGCCTCCGCGGAGCGGATGGTCGCGTTCCGCTACGGACCGGTCGGGCCGACGTTTCGCGAGGCCCTCCGGCGCGTGTTCGCGGGAGTCCCCCGGATCTACGGGTTCTCGTCGGTCGCGCCGGTCGGCACGGTCACGGGTCCGATGCTCGACCGCTACTTCAAGTCGATCGGGGACTACCGCCGGCACCTCGAGCGGCTCCAGGCCGAGCCGACCAATACCGCGCTCCTGTCCGCGTTCGCGGGCACCGCTCTCGTCCAGACCAGCGGCTTGACGCCCACCGAGGGGACGGCGCGGGATCGCGACCGCATCTGCGCCCTCTACGACGAGGGGCGCTCGGTCGCCGACCGGCTCGAGATCGTCGAGTACCTGGTGGGTCGGCCCGACATGCTCGAGTTCATCCCGAGCATCCAGGCTTTCGTGGAACGTCATCCGCAGGACCGGCTGCAGGGCGACGCGAAACGCATCTTCGATGCGATCGCGGACAATCAGGACGCGCGCGAGCGCGTCCGGACGCTCGTCCGGGCGCTCGACGTCTCCGCGCTCCAGCTCGAGCTCGCGCACTTCGCGAGCCACCTCGGCTGGGTGAGCGAGGAGGAGCTGCGCGCGCTCGCGTTCGAGGCGGCGCGCGAGCTTCTGCGCCGTCCGTTCTCGAGCGAGGTGGTCGACGTGATGTGCGAGATCCCGAAGCACGAGCCGATCGGCGACCACTTCACGTCGGCCGACTTCCCGCCCGCGCTCTTCTCCGACCCCGAGGGCATTCGCCTCGTCTCGTGCATCGCGCCCCCGGATGCGCGCGTGAGCGAGCGCCTGGCCGCGGCGCTGGACTCGCCGGACACGGGCACGCGTCTCTGGGCCGCGCATGCCTTGACGCGCCGCCCTTCGCTGTCCGACGCGGTGCTGGTCGAGGTCGCCGGGCGCCTCGGCGATCCGTCGCCCGACGTGCGGGAGCGGCTCGAGTGGATCTTTCGGGCGCGCGCCCCGCTGTCGGCCGGCGTGCAGAACGCCGTCTCGGCGTCGAATCCCCGTCTCGCCGCCGAGCTTCGACCGCGCCGCTGACGAGCGTTCCGAGGAACGACAAACCCTCCACGGGCGGTTTCCGACGCCCGCGAACGCGAGATCGCGCGCCCTGGGGCATGTGCCCCTCGCGACTGTCGCCGGCGGCGGATCTCGTCCTATGAAATCCGGCGGAGCGCAGCGTCGTGCTGGTACGCGCGGTGCTACACGGAAACGCCCAGCGCGGGGAGGTCCGTCGCCGGGCTCTAGGGGGCAAGCATGCTGCGTGCGTTCTTCCGAACATCGTCGATCTGGGCGATCGCGGTCTTCTGGGCGACGTCGGCCGCCGCGGCGGGCTACACCATCATCGGCTGGAACAACCTCGGCATGCACTGCATGGACGCTGACTTTTCGGTCCTGTGCCTGCTGCCGCCGTACAACACCATTCACGCGCAGATCATCGACCCGAGCGGCAAGCTCGTCAGCAACCCCGCCGCGATCGGGTTGACCGTGACCTACGAGGCGATCGCCGACACGACCGGATCGATCAACACGACTTCCATCGGCAAGACCAACTTCTGGACGTACGCACCGCCGCTTTTCGGCGCCGCTCCCGCTCCGGACGTCGGCCTCACGGGCCTCGCGATGCCGGGCGCCGGCAACGTCGCGCGGCCGATGTCGTGGGACGCCGCGTCGGGCTGGTTCGTGGCGGAAGGCATCCCGATCACCCCCTACGACGACGCCGTCTGCAAGAACCCGTACCCGATGATGCGGCTGGTCGCGCGCAGCGCGGCGGGAGCCATGCTCGCCACCACCGACATCGTGCTGCCGGTGTCCGACGAGATGGACTGCAAGAGCTGCCACACGTCGGCCGCCGGGACGCCGGCGCCCGCCATGCCGGCCGGCGGCTGGATCACCGACCCCGATCCGCAGCGCGAGATGCGCCTCAACATCCTCTCGAAGCACGACGAGCTGCAGGCGGACGATCCGGCTTTCCACGCCGCGCTCGCGGCGCTCGCGCCCGTCGGCTACCGGACCGAGGGGCTCTACGCGACGGCCGCGATCAGCGGCCACCCGGTCCTGTGCGCGGCCTGCCACGCGTCGGCCGCGCTCGGCACGACCGGGCAGCCGGGCGTCGCGCCGCTCACGCAGGCCGTCCACGGCGGGCACGCGGACGTCACGGACCCGCTCACGGGGCAGACGCTCGACGCGGCCGCAGATCGCGGCGCCTGCTATCGCTGCCATCCCGGCTCCGTCACGCGCTGCCTGCGCGGGGTCATGGGAGCAGCCGTCGCGCCCGACGGATCGCTGGCGATCCAGTGTCAGAACTGCCACGGCACGATGAGCGTGGTCGGCGCGCCGGACCGCATGGGCTGGCTGCAGGAGCCGACCTGCCAGAGCTGCCACACTGGAACCGCCACTCAGAACAGTGGCCAGATACGGTACACGTCCGCGTTCGACGCGTCCGGCCAGGTGCGGCAAGCAGCGAACGCAACGTTCGCCACGACGCCGAACGCGCCGGCCCCCGGGCTGTCGCTCTACCGCTTCTCGACCGGCCACGGCGGCGTCAAGTGCGAGGGCTGTCATGGCTCGACGCACGCCGAGTTCCCGTCCATCCACGCAAGCGACAACGTTCAGAGCCTGCAGCGCCAAGGGCACGTCGGCATGCTGGTCGAGTGCGGCGCGTGCCACGGGGGCGCTCAACCGTCGACCGTGAGCGGCGGCCCGCACGGGATGCATCCCGTGGGGCAGATCTGGGTCGATCGCCACCCCGACGTCGTGGAGTCGACCGGCCCCGCGCAATGCCAGGCGTGCCACGGCGCGGATTACCGCGGCACGGTGCTGTCGCGCGCGAAGGCGAATCGCACGCTCACGGGCGAGGCCGGCACGAAGAGCTTCTGGCGCGGTTTCCAGATCGGCTGCTACACGTGCCACCGCGGGCCGAACAACGACGACCCGAACCCGGACAAGGGAGCGATCGCGACCGACGCGACGGCCGGAACCCGCGTCGACGTCCCCGTCAGCATCCCGCTGAGTGCTCGCGATCCCGACGGCGAGGCGCTCGTCCTGCGGATCGTCTCGCAGCCGTTGCACGGCACGGCCGGCCTGGTCGGAACGGTCGCGACCTACTTCCCCGCTGCAGGCTACAGCGGCAGCGACCTGTTCACGTTCGCAGCATGGGACGGATCGACGGACTCGAACCTCGCGACGGTCACGGTGAACGTGAACGGCGGCGCCGCCACCGGAACCCCGATCAGCGGCAAGAAGCTCGCGATCAAGGACAAGGCGGTCGGACCGACGACGAGCCTCACGTTCCTGTCCCGCGACCCGAGCCTGTCGTCCGCGGGGATCCAGCCGACCACCGACGGCGCGTACCTGCACGTCTTCAACAGCGCCGGAGGCAAGGACTCGGCGTGCTTCCCGTTGATCAGCGCGAACTGGACGCTGGTGAACGGCGTGCTGCGCTACAAGGACGCGGCGCTCGCCACGTCGCCCGTCAAGCTGGTGGTCCTCAGGAGCGGCAAGCTGCACGTCGTCGCGAGCGGCAAGGGCGCGATCCCGATCACCTATCGCCTCGGGGAGGCGTCGCAGGGCAGCGTCGGCGTCGTGTTCAAGAGCGGGCCGACCGTGCTGTGCACGAACTTCGGCGGAACGGTGACGCAGGACTCCGGCACCAACCCGCCGAATCCCGGTGGCCTCGGGCTGTTCCTCGCGAAGGATGCGCCCGCACCCGGTGCCTGCCCCACCGCTCCCGAGACGTGTCCGTGAGGGCGGCGCCGCGCTTCGCCGAGCGGCGCTCCACCGAGCGCGCGGCGGGCCCGCCACCGCGCGCTCGCGTTCAGAGCCGAACCGACCGCTCGAAGTAGGACGGCGCGAGCGCGCCGCTCGCCCACGCCGGAAGCCAGCCGTGGCGATGGGCTGCCAGGCCGACGCCGAAGAGGCGGCCCCGCAAGGTCGGCCTCTCGGCGGCCGCCCGCGCGCGGGCGAAGCGCTCGAGCGCGAGGCGCTCGGCGAGCGCGCGCACGGGGACACCTTCGCGTTCCGCGCGCGCGACGAGCGCTTCGACCATCGCGTCGATGCGCACGTCGAGGAAGCGGCGGACCCGCGCCTCGTCCATTCCGGCGAACGCCATCGTGCCGCCGAGGACGCCGCCGCAGTTCGCGACGAAGTCCGGAATGCAGAGGACGCCGCGCGCCGCGAGCGCCGATTCGGCGCCGCCGCCGACGGCGTCGTTCGCGCCCGGCGCGACGACGGCCGCCTCGACCGCGCCGGCGTTGCCGTCGTGGATGCCGTGACGGCGCGCGCAGGGGCTCACGACGTCGGCGGGAACCGCGAAGATGCGCTCGCGCGGCAGACGCTCGGCGCGCTCGTACGCTTCGACCACGCGGCTCCCCGCGTCGCGCGCGATCGCGACGAGGCTCGGCACGTCGAGCCCGCGCGCGTCGAAGAGAGCGCCGCGCGACGTCGACACCGCGACGACGCGCGCGCCGGCGGCGTGCGCGAGGCCGGCGAGCGCGGATCCGACGGCGCCGAAGCCCTCGATCGCGACCGTCGCGCCGCGCAGCTCGCGGCCGCTGCGGCGGAGGCCGGCGCGCATCGCGGCCAGAACGGAATGCGCGGTCCACACCCCGGAATGGCTCGCGCGCCACTCGCGCGCGCCCACCCTGAGGCCGAGCGACTCCGCCATCCAGCGGATGTCGCTCGCGTCGGTTCCGAGGTCGGCGTCGGGGACGTACGAGCGCGCGCGCAGGAGCGGCTCGATCGCGCGGCCGAACTCGAGGAGCCGCGCCCGGCGCTCGGCGCGCGGCGCGTCGGGATCGCCGCGGACGCCGGCCTTGGCGCCGCCCTGCGGCAGCCCTAGGAGGCCGTACTTGAGCGTCATGCAGCGGGCGGCATCGCTCACCTCATCGCTCTCGAGGTCGGCGACGAGGCGGAGTCCGCCGCGCGCGCGCCCGCACACCGTCGAGTCGATCGCGACCCAGCCGAGCCGCTCGCGGCCGTTCTCGACCGGGAGGATTCGCGTGCGCAGGTTGGTGGAGGTGGGCACGAGCACAGCCGCCGGCGACGCGCGCGATCGGACCGCGCGTCTCAGTCCTGTCGCGCGAACAGGCCGAGACGCTTCACGATCCTCGACTCGATCGGAAAGCGGACGTCCATCGCCCGCACCCGGTAGCGCGCGATCGGGGCGTACAGCTGGCCGAGCACGACCACCAGCGACCGGGTTTTCCGGTACGGGCTCACGAAGTTGCCTCCGAGGAACATGAGCGGGAAATCGAGGTCCTCGATGAGGCGCTTCGTCGCGGGCGGGATCCACGCCGACTCCTCCGGGATGTTCCGGAAGTTGAAGCGGGCCCAGTCCTCGAGGCGATCGGGCTCGCGCAGGCCGTGCTGGAGCGCGAGGCCGTAGAGCTCGGTCCCGGGATACGGCGTGTAGATGTTGAAGGTCTTCGCGGCCTCTGGGTTCTCGCGGACGAGGCGGTCGGCGAGCTGGAGGCTCTCGCGCAGCTCGTCGGGCGTCTCGGTCGGAAGGCCCATCATGAAGAGGTAGAGCGGAACGATCGGATACGGCGCGAGCTTCCGGTTCGCCTCGATCACCTCGTCGACCGTCACGTCCTTCTTGATCAGGTCGAGGACGCGCTGGCTCCCGGACTCGACGCCCACCGTCAGGCGCTTGACGCGCGCCCGCACGAGCAGGTCGAGGAAGTCGTTGCTCATGCGGCAGATCGTGTCGGCGCGGATCTGGAGCTTGCTGATCGTGATGCCGAGGTCGGCGCGCGCGAGCAGCTCGAGGATCGCCTGCGCGCGCTTCATGTCGATGAAGAAGTGGTCGTCGGTGAAGAGGAAGCCGCGGATGCCGTGGTCGCGGACGATGCGCGAGAGGTGATCGAGCACCGTCTCGGGCTCCATCGCGCGCCAGGTCCGGCGGTGCATGACCGGGTCCCAGCAGAAGCTGCACCGGAAGGTGCAGCCGCGGCTCGAGTTGAAGCTGATGTGGTCGACGCCGAAGAGGCGGCGCCGGTACAGGTCCATGTCGAGCAGGTGGTAGGAGAGCGGCGGCTCGCGATCGATGTCGACGAACGGGCGCGGCGGGGTCGACCGGTGGCGGCCGTCGCGCTCGAAGTGGATGCCGTTCACCCCGTCGAGCGGCTTCCCGTCGCGGAGCGCGTGCACGAGCTCCGAAAAGGTCGCCTCGCCCTCGCCCACCACCACGACGTCGATCAGCGGATGGGCGAGCGTCTGCTGCGGGAGGAGGCTCGCGTGGATACCGCCCCACACGATCGGCAGATCGGGGTGGCGCTCCTTCGCCCGCCGGCACGCCGCGAGCGCGTGCACGATCTGCGGGCCGGTCATGCACGTCACGCCGAGGCAGATCGGCTTCTCGTCGAGCGCGCGCTCGAGCTTCTCCTCCCACGCCGGGTCCGCGAACTGGTCGACGATCGTGACGTCGAAGCCCTCGCGGTCGAGCGGCGTCGCGGGGCACAGCACGCTGAGCGGCAGCTCGACGCGGCGATGCGCCTGGACGCCGCTCCGCGGCGACGGGTTCAGCATGACGACCTTCGTGTCGCCTCGCTCTCGCGTGCTCATCGCCGCGCGCCGCCTTTCCTCAGCGCTCGACGCGCCGCTCGACGCCGACGAGCGCCGGGTCGAAGGCCTCGAACTCGGCGAGCGCCGGCAGGTGTCCGGGCGAGCGGTGCGCGAACACGAAGTCCCCCACCACGGGGGCGAGCTTCGAGACCGGGACGCCGCTCCGCTCGGCGACGAGCCGCGACAGCTCGCGCAGCCGCGCCGGATCCGCGCCGGTCTCGCGGCCGCGCAGGCGGAGCGCGATCACGACCTGCTCGAGGCTCGCGTTCCCGGCGCGATCACCGAGGCCGTTGACGGTGACGTCGAGCCCGCTCGCGCCCGCGAGCGCGGCCGCGAGCGCGTTGGCGGTCGCGAGGCCGAGGTCGTTGTGCGCGTGGAAGAAGACCGGCACGCCCGCGGAAGCGGCGAGCTCGGCGACGAGACCCCGCACCGCGAACGGGTCGGCGCTGCCGTTCGTGTCGTAGAGCGTCACGCGCGTCGCTCCCGCGGCGACGGCGCGGCGCGCGAGGTCGAAGAGTGCCGACGGATCGGCTTGCGTCGCGTGCGGGAAGCCGGCGCCGGCGTCGGCGCCGCACGACGCGGCGTGCGCGAGCGCCTCGAGCAGCACGCGCGCCTTCTCCTCGGGCTCGTGCGGGGCGCGCTTCGGCGAAAGCGGCATGAGGAGGTCGAAGCGGTCGACGCCTCTCGCCGACGCGGCGACCTCCTCGCGACAGCCGGCCCCCGCGGCGTACACGAGGCCCGACGTCCGGAGCGCGACGCCGCGCCGGCGAAGCTCCTCCACGACCGCCAGGCCCTGCGCGACCCGGCTCGGCGCGACCACCTCGGCTTCGCGGACGCCGCACTCCGCGAGCAGCCGCGCGATCTCGACGCGGTCCTCGAGCGAGAAGCGGACGCCCGGCGTGTCGAGCCCCTCGCGCAGCGTCGAGTCGCGGAGCGCGATCTTCGGCGCGCGCGTCGGCTCAGCCATGGGATCCCCCGGCGGCCGCGGCGCGCGGAACCGCGTCCCGGTGCGGATCGGCCGCCTCGGCGACGCGCTCGTCGGGCACGGCCGGG
The DNA here is from genome assembly GCA_035651755.1 of Binatia bacterium. Lineage (GTDB taxonomy): Bacteria > Desulfobacterota > Binatia > UBA12015 > UBA12015 > DASRFA01. Next base: position 46,024 of record DASRFA010000049.1, read on the forward strand.
ACGTCGCAGCGCGCGACACCGCTCGTCAAGCAGCAGAGCACGCGGCTGCCCGCCGGGATGCCACCGCCGTCGATCTCGGCGAGAGCGCCGGCGAGCGCGAGGAGGCCCGTCTTCTCGACGACGTCGCCGTCGCGCCGGGTGATCGCGACGCCGTTCGACGCGAGGCGCGCGACGATCTCGCGGCCGACCGGATGGCGCTCGAGCGCCTCGGCGAAGGACGCGTGGTCGATCGTGACGAGCGATCCGCGCGTCCGCTCGACGAGGCGCGCGAGACGGTCGTACGTGCCGTACGTCTGCGGTCGCGAGTCGTACATCACCCGGCTCAGCAGCGCGGCCGTCGACCGAACCGGCGGCGCGGGCGCGTCGGCCGAGCCGGCGCGCCAGGCGCGCACCATCGCGCAGTTCCCCGCCTGCTGGACGCCGAGGAAGCGCGGCTGGCGCGCGCCGTGCGCTGCGAGGACGTCGTAGATGCCGATCGGCCCGAAGCCCGCGCTGATCGTCTGGACCAGCACGTCGAACTCGACGCCCTCGAGCGCCTGCTCGAGGAGGAAGCAGCCGAGGACGCGCGCTGCCGCGATCCGCCACGACGTCCGCGGCACGCGCGCGTACCCGGTCTCCTCCGCGAAGCGCTCGGCGGCAGCGCGCACGCCGCCCGGATCCGCGACCGCGACCAGCCGCGCGCGCTCGTGCGCGAAGACGCGGCCGTCGAGCAGCGAGACGTTCTCCTCGGGCACGAAGCAGGCGGTTTCGAGCCCCATGCGGGTGCCGTACGCGGTGAGCGCGACGCCGGTGTTTCCGCCCGACTCGAAGGCGATCCGCGAGAGCCCGTCCCGCAGGCAGAATGCGATCGTGACGCAGCCGTCGATCGATTTGAGCGTGCCCGTGTGCATCGCCGACGTCTCGTCGAGGACGTGGACGGCGACGCCGCGGTGGTCGAAGAGGTGGAAGAGCCGCGCGCCTTCCGCGATGCTGCAGCGCACGAGGAGATCTCGGAACGCGGAGTGGGCGCGCTCGGCGCTTTCGGCCGCGCCGTCGCCGTCGGGGTCGCGGCCGGGCGCACCACCGCGACCGCCAGCGTCGTCGCGATCGAAGCGCAGCGCGTTCCGGTAGCGGAGCACGACGCTCCGCCCGGCGTCATGGCGATGATCGATCGCCGAGCGGAAGCGCGCGGTCGAAGGTTCCATCGTGGAGGATCTCCTCGAGCGGTCGGAGCGTCCTGACGGCAGGAGGCTCGGCGGGAAAGCCGAGCGCGATGAGGCTCACGGCCTCGACGTCGTCGGGAAGCAGCAGCAGGCGCGCGACGTCGGCGCGGAGACCCGGGTCCTCGCCGGCATAGGCGGAGAGGTACACGCCGGACAGGCCGCGGCTCGTCGCGGCCAGAAGGAGAAACGCCGCAGCGAGAATGCCGTTCTCGCGCGCGCGCCCGAACGACCGAGGGGTCTCGGCGCAGATCGCGATCACCGCAGCGGCGTCCGCCAGGAAGTCGGCCGGGTAGGCGCGCTTCTCGGGTGGACAATGGAGGTTCTTGACGTTCGCGAGAGCCGAAAGCGCCGACCGGTCTCGCACGACGACGAAGTGGCACGGCTGCCCGTCCATGGAGGAAGGCGCGTGCCGGGCCAGGTCGACGATCTCGCGCAGCAGCCCGTCCGGGATCGCGCGCTCGGCGTACGTGCGCACGGACCGCCGGCGGGCGAACGCTTCGTCGAGCGACATCACGGGTCGCTCGGGAGCGATCGGCTCGGCGGCGGCGCCCATCGTCGGCGCGGACCATACCCGCTGCGTCCACGAGCGACAAGACGCTATTCCGGCCGTACGATCCGACGCGCGCGCGGCGCGGCCGTCGCCGCACGCGGTGGACGTCAGGAGCCGTTTTCGGTGGTGAGCGATTCCGCTCCCGCGACCGACGAACGCGCACCGCGCACGGCTCGGCGGCCGGCGGCAGCGCGCGGCCGCGCGCCGAGCTCCTTCAGGAGAGCGCGCGCGACGGCGACCTCGTGTGCCGCCGGATTCGAGCTCGCGAACGCGGCGTGCGCCGCGGCGAGGGGCGCTCGTCCGTCCGCCGGGCGGCCCTGCTTGCGGCAGTGCCGCGCGAGCGCGACCGCGGCGCGGAGCTCGAAGAGCCCGGCGTTCTGCGCCCGCGCGACGTCGAGCGCGCGCCGGAGGCACCGCTCGGCCTCGGCGGCCATCGCCTCCGACGGCTCGCCGGCGGCACCTCCGACCGCGAGCAGGTGACCCTTCGCGACGAGCAAGCCGGCCTCGTGCAGCCGCTCGCCGGTGCGCTCCACCTCGCCGAGCGCCGCATCGAGCCGCCGGGCGGCGGAAGCTCGATCGCCTTCGATCGCGTCGGCAGCCGCCAGCATGCCGAGGTAGGACGGCCGCATGAGACCCGCGCCCGTCGCATCGACCGCCGCCACCCCGTCCCGCAGGATCGGAATGCCGGCGGCCGGCTTTCCCTGCATGACGAGCGCCCATCCGCGGTTCACGGTCGCCATGCCGAAGACGTACGGAAACCCGTGCTCCTCCGCGAGCCGCGCCGCCTCGGCCGACGACGCCTCCGACGCCGGCCAGTCACCGAAGATCTGGTGGGTGACGCCCTCGGCGTGGCGCGCCCACGCCAGCGAGAACGGATCCGCGATCCTCTCGGCGAGCGCGATGCCGTCCCGGCTCCGGCTCGCCGCCTCTTCGAGCCGGCCGAGGAACGCGAGCGTCCAAGCGAGCCACATCGAGGAAGCGACGCCCGGGTCGTACCCGCCGTACGCGAGGACATGCTCGCGGTGCGCGGCCGGATCGTAATCCGCGAGCGCGGCCTCGAGATGATGACGTGCGTCCGGGAACCTTCCCGCGTGGAAGAGCGTCGCGCCCTGGCCATAGTGCGCCTGGACGCCGAGAGCGCGGTCTCGCGGGCGGTCCGCGGCCCGGGCGAGGAGCTGGCTTCCGAGATCGAGCGCGTCGGCGAGCTCGGCGCGCACGTGGTGATAGGACACGAGCCCGCGCACGACGCCGAAGAGCGCCGGGCCCGCCTGCGATGCGTCGCACAGCGCACGCGCGCGCGCGAACGCGCGCTCGGTCTCGGGCGCCGCGTAGCCCTTCACCGCCATGAGGAGCGTCGCGTTCGCGACGACGAGCCGGAGCTCGCGCTGCGCGCGATCGCCTTCCTCCGGCAGTCGCGCGAGCGCTTCGAGAGCCGCTCGGAAGTGCGACGACGCCTCGTGGGGCGCGTGGCGTTCGAGCGCCGCCGCTCCCGCGACCTCGTGGTAGTGGAGCGCTCGCGCGTAGTCGCGTCCGTTCGCGAAATGCATCGCGAGCTGGCTCGCGCGCTCGGCCGCCGCCCGACCGAAGCCACGCTCCTCGCACAGGCCGATCGCGCGATGCAGCCGCGCGCGGCGCGACTCGGCGATCCCGTCGTAGAGCACGCGCCGGTAGAGGGCGTGCAGGAAACGAAAGCGCCCGGTGAGCGAGCCGTCCGGCCACTCCGCGACTCCGGCTTCGGCCACCAGGACGCGCTGCGACGCCAGCGTCTCGCAGATGTCCTCCACCGCCTGCGGGTCCTCCTCGAGCGCGCCCGCGACCGACGCGATCGTGAACTCGTCGCCGGCGACGCTCGCGGCCTCGAGCGTCCGGCGGACGTCGGGGGTCAGGCGGTGCATGCGGTGCTCGAGCAGCTTGTGAAGGCCGGCGGGGATGCGATTCGTCGCCTGGTCGATCGACCCCGCGACGCGCCATCCGCCGGGCCGGCGGACGAGCAGCCCGTGCAGGACGAGGTCGTTCACGACGTCGACCAGGAAGAGCGGGTTCCCGTCGGTGCGCTCGTGGAGGCGAGACGCGAGCCGCCGCATGTGGTGCGCGGGGACCGCGCCGAAGCGCGCATCCAGGTACGCGTTCACGTCGGCGAGGGAGAGGAGCTCGAGAGGCAGCTCGCTCGCGAGGCCCCCCGCCTGGAGCTCTTGCTTGACGGCGAGGACGGGGTGGCGATGGAACGTCGCCTGCGCGGGGCGGACGCTGCCGACCACGAGCAGCCGCGCCGGCGGCCTTCGCCGCCCGACGCAGCCGATGAGGTCGACGGTCGAGCGGTCGCTCCAGTGCAGGTCCTCGAGCACGACGACGAGCGCCTCGTCGCGCGCGAGCACGTCGAGCGCGTCGGCCATCTCGCGCACCATGCGGGCCGGCATCGCCGCGCCGGCGTCGCCGTCGCGCGACTGCGGCTCGGGGGTCGCCTCGAGCGCGGGAAGATGCGAGAGCCACGTCGGCGCGTGGCGGCGCAGCACGTCGGCGAGGTCGCCGCCGTCGCCCGCCTGCGCGAGGCCGCCGAGCGCCTCGAGGACCGGCAGGTACGGCTCCTCCTCGCCGTACTGCTCGAGGCACTGTCCGCGGGCGACGCGCGCGAGCCGACGCCGCTCGACCTCCGCCACGAAGCGATCGAGGAGCGTCGTCTTGCCGATCCCGGCCTCCCCGACCACGAACACGACCTGACGCGTGCCCGCGATCGCGCGCGCGAGCGCGGCGTGGAGCGCCTCGAGCTCGGCGTCGCGGCCCACCATCACCGCGTCCGCGGTCGGCATCACGTCCTCGGACCCACCACCACTCGCGACTGCGCCGTCGCCGATGAGGCGATAGCCCTCGCGGCCGACGGTCTCGATGTAGAGCGGCGACTCGGCGTCGTCGCCGAGCGCCTCGCGCACCGCGCGCACCGCGACCTTCAGCACGGCGCGCGTGACGGCCGTCCCTTCCCATACCTTCGCGATGAGCTCGTCGCGGCGAACGACCGTCCCGCGTCGCGCCGCCAGGTAGCGCAGCACCGCGAGCGGACGCGGCTGGAGCCGGACGGGCTCGTCGCCGCGGTAGAGCTGACCGTCGGGGTCGAGGCGGTAGGGGCCGAACGCGATCGATTGCATCATCGCTCCCGCGCCGCGGCGCCCCCCGGGCCGTGGCCCGAGAGGCGAAGCACGAGCGGCAGCGACTCGCAAGCCGCCTCGGCCGAGCGGCGCCGCGCGAGCAAGAGGCGGTCGGCGCGCGTCGCGGGGCCGTTTCACGCGGCGGATGGCGCCGTCGCGTCCCATCTCCATCGTCGCCGGTCGTCGAAAGAGTTTCGGGCCGCCGCACGCCGGGCGGCCCGAAACGAGCGTTTCCGAGAGAGGCTTACTGCGTGCGCGCGCACTGCAGGTACAGCTTGAGCGTCGTCGGGCCGGGCACGGTGAACGCGAGGCGCCACACCGTCGGGTCGCCGTCGCGCGGGTGCGTCTCCTGGACGTTCGAGCCGGCCGGGAGGACGTAGCCGCCGCTGATCGCCGTCTTGCCTGCGGGGCAGGCAGCGTCGAACACCCAGCCCCCCGCGGCCGAAATCGGTTGGCTCACGGGGATCGTCTGGTACTCCGAAAGCCCAGGCGTGCCCGGCGAGCCGGTGTCCCCCTTGTCCCCCTTGTCGCCCTTCGGCCCCTGCTGGCCCCACGCGAGCGGCGTCTCGTTCGGCTTGCACGCGGTCTGCGGCACCGTCGAATCGACGAGCCGGACGCCGCGGCCGCTCGCCGTGTGGAAGCAGCTCGTGATGACGCCGTTCTGCACCGGATTCACCGCAGGCCCGGCAGCGGCCGGGCGCGCGATCGCGATCGCGCTCGCGGCGAGCGCAGCGGCGACGGCGACCCGGCTCACCCGGCGACCGGTCGCCTCGCTTCGCCGAACGTTCATTCCTCTCGTCCCCTGATCCATCTTCGTTCTCCCTTCTCGTTGGTCGTGCGACGCCCCTTGCGTCGCGCCAGGACCCGGCGTGCGAATGCGAGGAGCTCCGCGGGCGAGTCGAAGTGCATCACTTCGCCGGACGTGACGTGGTGGACGCGCCCCGCGGACGCGGGCTGCTCGCCGCGTGACCGCTCCCGGAACTGCACCACGAATGCGTGGTCGCTCGGCAGAGCGGGTCGGCTGGCGAGGTCGCCAGCGTCTGGAGGTCGTCTCGTCAATCGCGTCTCCCGTGATCGCCTTCCGGCGTCGTGTTACCGACGAGACGGTAGGCAGTGCGTCGGTTGGCTGACAGAGGGCTACGGTTGGTTGTCGCGCTCGGGGCGGTTGGGAACGGTTGGTTGTCGTTGGAAGCGGCCGGGCGAGCGCGGTGAAGCACTCGGGGCAGCTCGCGTTCGGCCCGTTCCGCCTCGATCCGACGGAGATGCAGCTCTGGCGGGACGGGGACCCGGTCACGCTGCAGCGCCAGCCGATGGTCGTGCTCGTGCACCTCGCCGCGAACGCCGGCCGGGTCGTGTCATCGGACGAGCTGCTGCGGCTCGCGTGGGCCGACGCGCACGTCAGCCGGACGACCCTCAAGGTGTGCGTCCGCGCAATCCGCGTCGCCCTCGGCGACGATACGGCCGCGCCGCGCTACGTCGAGACGGTCGGCCGCGAGGGCTATCGCTTCCTCGTCGGAGGCAGCGTTCCGGAGCCCGCGCCGCCCGCGGCGGACGCGCGCCCGGTGGTCGGACGCGACGGCGTCCTCGTGGACCTCGAGCGCCGTACGGCGCGCGCGCGCGCCGGCGAGCGCCAGCTCGTGCTGGTGACCGGCGAGCCGGGCATCGGGAAGACGACGGTCGTCGACGCGTTCCTCGAGCGGCTCGCGGCGTCGGGGCCGATCGCGGTCGCGCGCGCGCAGTGCCTCGAGCCGTACGGCGCGGGCGAAGCCTACCTGCCGGTCATGGACATCCTCGGCCAGCTCTGCCGCGCGCCAGGCGGCAGATCGGCGATCGACGTCCTGCGGCGCTGGGCGCCGAGCTGGCTCGTGCAGATGCCGGCTCTCGTCGACGACGCGGAGCTCGAGGCCTTGCAGCGGAAGGCCGCGGGCGTGACCGGCGAGCGCATGCTGCGCGAGATGGCCGACGCGCTCGACGCCCTGTCGAGCGAGAGGACTCTCGTCCTCGTGTTCGAGGACCTCCACTGGAGCGATCGCGCGACGATCGAGCTCCTCGCGCACGTGGCGGTCCGCCGCGAGCGGGCGCGCCTCCTCCTGATCGGCACGGTTCGCCCGGTCGAGCTGGTGCTGCGCGAGCACCCGCTTCTCGACGTCAAGTTCCGCCTCCAGAAGGAGCGCCGGTGCACCGAGCTCGCCCTCGAGCTCCTCGCCGAGCGCGACGTCGCGGACTACCTCGCGCAGCGGCTCGGCGAGGCCGCCCCGGAAGGGCTCGTGCACGACCTCTACCGGCGCACCGACGGCAATCCGCTCTTCCTCGTGAGCCTGGTCGACGAACGGCTCGCGCGCAGCCGAGCCGCCGCTGCCGGCGAGTCGCGCGCGCCGGCGCCCGAAGCCGCCACCGTGCCGGAGAGCCTCCACGATCTCATCTCGCGCCAGGTCGCACGGCGGCGCCCGGAGGCGCGCGCCGCGCTCGAGGCGGCCAGCGTCGCCGGTCTCGAGTTCGCGGCCGCCGCGGTGGCGGCGGCGCTCGATCGAGATCTCGAAACGGTGGAGACGGTCTGCGAGGACCTCGCGCGCGAGGGCCACTTCCTGCGCGACGCCGGGATCGCCGAATGGCGCGACGGCACGCTGAGCGGCCGGTTCGCGTTCCGCCACGCGCTCTACCAGGAGGTGCTCTATCGCGGGATCCCCGCTTCGCGCCGGGTGCGCCTGCACCGCCGCATCGCGGAGCGCGAGGAGCTCGGCTACGGAGACCGCACCGGCGACATCGCGGTGCGCCTGGCGTCGCAGTTCGACCGAGGCCGCGACCTCCGACGCGCCGCGCACTACGGCGTGCAGGCGGGCGAGACCGCGATGCGCCGCGGCGCGTATCCGGAGGCGATCCGGCAGCTCTCGGACGCGATCGAGCGGCTGCACGGCCTCCCGGACTCGCCCGAGCGGACGGAGCTCGAGCTGGTCGCGCAGTCGCGCCTCGCGAGCTCGCTCATGGTCACGCAAGGCGTGGATGCGCCGGCGGTCGGGGCGCCGAGCGCACGCGCCCTCGAGCTCTCGCGCTCGGTTCCGGACGAGCCGCGGTTCATCCCGGTCCTGGACGGGCTCCGCGGGATCTGCTTGACGCGGGGCGACGTCCGGAACGCCCGCGCGCTCGCCGAGCGGTCGCTCGCGATCGCGCAAGGCGGGACGGACGTCATGCAGATCGGCACGGCGCTCTACGGCGCCGGGACGATCGCCCTCTTCTCGGGGGACTTCGCGATCGCGCGCGAGCGCCTCGAGCGGATCGTCCAGTTCGCGGCGGCCGCTCCGTCCGGTGCCGCGAACGCGACGGCGCTGCAGGACCCGCTGCTCATCGCGCAGGCCCTGTACGCGGGCGCGCTGTGGTTCGCCGGCTTCCCGGACGAGGCAGCGCGCCGGATCCGCGAGACGCTCGCGCGCGCGGACGAGGTCGCGCAGCCGTACACGGTCGCCAACCTGCAGCTGTTCGCGACCATGGTGCACCTCGGCCGCGACGAGGTGGACGAGGTGCGGAAGCGCGCTTCGGCGAGCCGCGCCATCGCGCGCGAGCACGGGCTCGAGACTCTCGTCCGGAGCGGGACGATCCTCGAGGGCTGGGTGCTCGTTCGCCACCGAGAAGTGCAGCGCGGGCTCCAGCAGATCCGCACCGCGTTCGCGGAGTACGAGGCGACGTCCGGCGCCCTCTTCCGCCCATGGTTTCTCGGCGTGCTCGCGCAGGCGCTGGTCGAAGCGGGCGACCTCGACGAGGCGCTCGCCGTGGTGCGCGAGGCGCTCGCGGCGGGCGAGCGGAGCGGCGAGCGGACGTGCGAGGCCGAGCTGCATCGCATGGAGGGCGAGCTCGTGCTCGCACGGGCGGGCGCGAATGGCGGCGGCGTGAGCCGCGCGAAGAGAGCCGCGCGGGGCCGCGCGCCGCGCGCGTCGGCGGCGGGCGGTCCGCCGGGCACCGCTTCCGCTCGCGACGCGGCCGAAGCGTCGTTCTCGAAGGCGATCGAGGTCGCCCGCCGACAGGGTGCGAAGTCGTGGGAGCTGCGCGCGGCGACGAGCCTCGCTCGTCTCCTGCTCGCACGGGGAAGGGCCGAAGAGGCTCGGAGCCGTCTGCGCGAGATCTACGGCTGGTTCAGCGAGGGATTCGAAACGCCCGATCTCCGCGCGGCGAGGGCGCTCCTCGACGCGATCGGCTGAGCTCGGACCGGGGCGACCCCGGCGATTCCCGGGAATCCGTTCGTCGCCGGTTCCCGGACTTGGGAATCCCGCCCCGCATTTCTGCGCTTTTCCGGCCGATGCCGCGGGACCGCGGCTGGCATGCGGCCTGCCTATGGTTTCAGGGAAAGGCTACCGCCGGGCGACGCGCCCAGGAGGGATGACATGGCCTCGCTGCGCATTCTGTTGGCCGTCGGTTGGCTCATCGCATCCGGGGGCCACGCGCTCGCCGCGAGCTCCGAGACGGGCAGCATCGCGGGCCAGGTCAAGCTGGTCGGCGACGTGCCGACCCTGCCGCCGCAGCCGGTCTACACGCACACCGACACGTGCGGCTCGACGGTGACCGACGAGCGTCTCGTCGTCGACGACCAGCGCGACCTCGCGAACGTGGTCGTCTACGTCCAGGACGCGCCGCCCGGGATCGTCGCGTCGGAGCCGCCCCCGGCCATGGACAACCTCAGATGCCGGTTCATCCCGCACGTCGTGGCGACGACGGTCGGTCAGACGCTCTCGATCCACAACAGCGATCCCTTCCTGCACGACGCGCACGCCTGGCTCGGAACGAAGACGCTCTTCAATCGGGCGCTCATCAAGGGAGCCACGATCCGCGAGCAGCTCGACGAGCCGGGCCTCGTCCACATCAACTGCAACGTGCGGCACACCTGGATGCAGGCCTACGTCTTCGTCGGCCGTGATCCGCTACATGCGGTCACCGGCAGCGACGGCCGGTTCCGCATCGATGGCATCCCGCCCGGGACGTACACCGTCACGATGTGGCACGAGCTCGTCGGCAGCCAGGACCACAAGGTGACGGTCACGGCCGGACAGACCACGATGCTCGACGGCGAGCTCGCGGTGACCGCGCCGCCGCCGGCGGCCGCGTCGTAGCATCCGAGGCCGTCGCGAATCGTCGATCCCGAACATCCGGATCACGTGGAGGACCCGCCGATGGCGAACGTGCCACAGGAGTATCTGCCGCTACAGCGCCTCTATCGCTGGGAGCAGGAGCGCGCCGACCGAGTCTGCATGACCCAGCCGCTCGGCGGAGGCGCGACGCGCGACTTCACCTGGGGCGAGACGCTCGGCGAGGCGCGCCGCATGGCGACGCACTTGAAGTCGTTCGGCTGGCCGCCGGGAACGCACGTCGCGATCCTCTCCAAGAACTGCGCCTGGTGGCTGATGGCGGACTACGCGATCTGGCTGGCCGGCCACGTCAGCGTGCCGGTCTATCCGACGCTGACCGCGGCGTCGGTGCGACAGATCCTGGAGCATTCGGACGCCAGGGCGTGCTTCGTCGGCAAGCTCGACGACTGGGGCAAGATGAAGGCGGGCGTTCCGAGTGATCTGGCTTGCATCCGGTTCCCCCTGTCCCCGGACGTCGACTGTCCGCGCTGGGAAGACGTCGTGCAGAAGACTCCGCCCCTCGCCGGAAACCCGGTGCGGCCCGCCGACGACCTCGCGACGATCATCTACACGTCCGGGACGACGGGCGTCCCGAAGGGCGCGATGCACCCGTTCTCGAGCTTCGCGCAAGCCGGGCTCATCGCGGAGCGGACGTTCCACACCACCGCGGACGAGAGGCTTCTCTCGTATCTTCCCCTCGCCCACGTGGCGGACCGCCTCGCGAGCGAGATCTTGTCCATCGAGTGCGGCTGCCGCGTCTTCTTCGCCGAGAGCCTGGAGACGTTTCAGAAGGACCTCCAGCGCGCGCGGCCCACGATCTTCATGTCCGTGCCGCGGCTCTGGACGAAGTTCCAGCAGGGCGTCTTCGCGAAGATGCCGAAGGAGAAGCTCGACCGGCTGTTCCGGATCCCGATCGTCGGCCGCGTCGTGAAGCGCAGGATCCTGCGCGAGCTCGGGCTCGACCACGTCCGCTACGCGATGTCCGGCGCCGCCCCTCTCCCCGCCGACGTCCTGAGCTGGTTCCGCTCGCTCGGGCTCGAGATGCTCGAGGTCTACGGCATGACCGAGAACTTCGCGGTCTCGCACTGCTCGCGTCCCGGGCAGGTACGGCCCGGCTACGTCGGGCAGCCGTGGGAAGGCGTCGAGATGCGGATCGCGGAGAGCGGAGAGCTGCTCATCAAGAGCCCGGCCAACATGATGGGCTACTACAAGGACCCCGAGAAGACCGCGGAGGCGTTCACCGACGACCGGTTCCTTCGCACCGGCGACGTCGGCGAGACCGACGAGATGGGTCGTCTCAAGATCACCGGACGCGTGAAGGAGCAGTTCAAGACCAGCAAGGGGAAGTACGTCGCGCCGGCGCCGATCGAGAACCTGCTCGGCACGCATCCCAAGATCGAGGCGAGCCTGGTGACCGGCGTCGCGTTCCCGCAGCCGTTCGCGATCGTCATGCTGAACGCGGACGCGAGCTCGAGCATCGGCTCGAGGCCCGACGCGCGAGGCGAGATCGAAACGTCGCTGCGCGCGCATCTCGACGCGGTGAACGCGCAGCTCGATCCGCACGAGCAGCTCTCGTTCGTCGCCGTCGTCTCCGACGAGTGGACGGAGGCCAACGGCTTCGTGACGCCGACGCTGAAGGTCAAGCGACTGCTCGTCGAGAGCCGCTACCAACCGTATTTCGAAGGCTGGGCGACCGCTGGGCGACCCGTCGTGTGGCAGAGCGCCTGATGTCGTAGGCTCGCCGCGGCGGGCCCGAAACGAAGCGGGGGAAGCGACGGCCGTCGCTTCCCCCGCGCGTTTCGCGCTCGTCGACGATGGGTCTACGGAGCGATCGTCGAAGGCACGCAGAGCTCGGCGATCTTCTTGGCGTCGAGCGTCAGGTTGCCGAACTGGTCGGCCACGAAGATGGGCGTCACCGTGGCGAACTTCGGCTGCCCCTTCGCGAGCACGGCCTTGTAGCAGAGGAGGTGGCCGGCATGCGTCTCGGCGCCCGGGCTCTCGCCGTTCTTGCTCGCCGGATTGCACAGCTGGGTCGGAGCCGTGAGGTCCACCGTGTAGCTCCCGAGCTGGTCGGTCACTGCCACGCCGGTGATCTTCGCGAACTTCGGCTCGCCCATGCTCTTGCGCGCCTTGTAGCACTCGAAGTGGTCGATCGTCGGCGCGACCGGCGCGCTCGGCGCAGCGGCGAGACTCTTCGCCGCCGGCACCAGCAGCCGGGCCGGCGCCGAGGCATCGAGGCGCAGCGTTCCGAACTGGTTCGTCACGCCGATGCCGACGACCTTCGCCGCTTTCGCGGTCTTGAAGTGATAGGCCATCAGGTGGTCGGGATGGGTCTGCGCCGTCGGATCCTCGCCGTTCTTGTCGGCGGGCGCGCAGAGCTGCGTCGCTCTGTCGACGTCGACGGAGCGGGTCGCGAGCGCGTCCACCAGGCTCACGCCGGGCACCGCGGTGAACTTCGTGGTCTGTGGCGTCGTCATCGCGGTGTAGCAGAGGAAGTGATCGCAGCCGCCGATCGCGCCGACGCAGGAGCCGTTGGCGTCGCAGCGATCGTTCACGGTGCAGGCGTCGCCGTCCTCGCAAGCCGTTCCCGCCGGCTTCACCGGGTCGGAGCAGAGCCCCGTCTCGGGATCGCAAACGCCGACGTCATGGCACTGATCCGACGCGGTGCAGACCACCCCGTCGCACAGGCCGGGCGGCCCGACGATGCTGATCGTGTAGCTCTTGGTCACGTGCACCACGTCCGCGTCGGTCGCCTCGATGGTGAACGAGAAGAGGCCGGCCGCCGTCGGCGTGCCCGACAGCACGCCCGTCGCCGAGTCGATGCTCATTCCGGACGGCAGCGCGCCGGCGGTGACCGACGTCTGGTACGGCGTGTTGCCGCCGACGACGACGGTGCGATCCGGATAGGGCTGGTTCAAGTCGCCGTCCTGGACGTGGTCGATCAGACCGAGCACGGACTCGACGTTGAAGCCGGCCATCTGCGCGCCGATGTAGTCGCCGAGGATGGACCCGCCCGGCAGATCGCACTCCGGCTTGTACTTCGGATCCGCGGGATCGGTGATCGGCGGATAGTTGTCGCAGCTCGCCTCGTTGGTCTCGGGGTCGAGCGGTCCCGCGTACTTGTAGAACTCGTAGCGCCGGGTCACGACCTCGTCGCCGTTCGGAAGATCCTCGGCGGCGCCCACGAGGTCGTTGTTCTTGCCGGCCGGGTTCGCGAACTCGGTCTGCAGGATCTGCCACTCGACCTCGACCTCGTCCGGCTCGTTGTTCTTCCAGTCCTTGTCTCCGGGGACGAGCGGATCGGTGACGAGGTCCTTCAGCTCGACGTGCGCGTTGTTGTGCGACGTCGTGACGATCGACTTCACCCAGACGGCGTCGCCGAACTCCTTCGCGGGCACCTCCACCGGCTCGGGCGGAGCGAGGATGACGGCCTGCACCTGCGCGACCGGCTGCGCGGGTGCGGGCGGATAGTACGTCCACGTCGGCGTCGCGACGTTGACGGCGGGGCCGTGGATCAGGGTGCCCGGCGCGAGCGCGTCCTCGATGAGCCAATTGTACCGCACCACGGACGGCGCGCCGTAGTAGCCGACGCCGAAGTGCTCGCAGCCCTGGTTCACCGCCGGGTTCGTGCACATGTGCCCGCTGGTCGGCGACGGTGGCGTCGTCGGGACCGCGGTGAACGCCGAGAAGGTGTTGGTTCCGGTGCTGTACTTGGCCGCGTAACGGACGAACACCTTCGGATGGAGCGGGTCCGTGGTGTCCTCGGTGATCGCCGGCGTCCCGTAGTGGTTGTAGTCGTAAGTGTAGGTGATGTCCTTGCTGTGCACGTCGTCGAGCTCGATCTCGAAGCCGTGGCACTCCTGACCGGTGTCGTTGAACACGTCGAAGTTGTTCAGGTCGCCGTAGGCGGTGCTCGCCGTCGCCGGGCGTGCCGCCAATGCGACCATTCCGAGCGCGCACGCGAGCTGCGGCACCACGCGGCTCCACGTGGCGCTCGACTTCATCCGTCCTTCGCTTTTCATCGTTTTCATGAAGCCCCCTCGCTTCGGGTGAATGGGGCGCATGAAACGCAAGCGGTGTGCCTCGGGCATGCCCACTCGTTCCGTCGTCGGTTCTCACGTTCGGGAACGCAGAAACGCAGCAGCGGCGCGGAGAACGCGTCTCTGCGACGACGGGATTCTCGCGCCTGGCAAAGCTTCATCGCGCAATCCCTTGCGCGGTTGGGCCTTTTCACGCGCAAAGATCCGCGTGCGGGTCATTTCACGTGAGGGCGCTCGTCTCGACAGCCCGAATTCGGAGCATGCGTGCACGGCGGTCGGGATGGACGCGTGGTCGAGAGCCGCCCGTGTCCGATCGGCTCGCCATCGAACCGGCTGCGCGATCGCGCTCGCGTCGCACGGCGCGTTCGACTAGACGGGACGCTCGTCCACGACGCGGTCGAGCGAATGACGATGGCGACGCATTCGAACGAGTCCGGTACGCCCGGGGCGGGTGACGCCGGGGGCGAAGGCATCGTCACGCGGCAGCGGCTCGAGCGCTTCCGAGAGGACGGATACGTCGTCGTCCCCGGGCTCCTGACGGACGAGGAGCTCGATCGGTACGAAATGCTCGTGACGCGCGCCGTGCGCGAGCGAACCGCCGGCGACACCGTGCCGCTCGCACAGAAGAGCCGCTACCAGCAGTCGTTCGCGCAGTGCATGAACCTCTGGGAGGACTACGCGGACATCCGCCCGCTCACGTTCCACCAGAAGATCGGGCGCGCAGCCGCCGCGCTCCTTGCCGTGGACGCGGTTCGGCTCTGGCACGACCAGGCGCTCTACAAGCGCGCGGGCGGCCGCCCGACCGACCCGCACCAGGATCATCCGTACTGGCCGATCCGCGAGACGGCTTCCATCACCGCCTGGATCCCGTTCGCGGGGTCGACGATCGAGTCGGGCGCGATGGCGTACCTCCCGGGCTCGCACCTCGTGGGGCTCAGGAAGTTCGTCAACATCTTCTTCGGCGAGCCGCACGACATCCTGGCGGATCCCGAGGTCGCGCACATCGAGCCGGTCTGGGTCGAGGTGCCGAAGGGATCGGTCGCGTTCCATCATGGCTTGACGGTGCACCTCGCCGCCCCGAACACGACCGCGAGCGACCGAGCGGTGCACACGATCATCTACTTCCCCGACGGCAGCACGCGCGGCTATCCTTTCCCGCACTTCGCCGTCGATCGCGCCGGCATCGAGGTCGGGCAGCCGATCGACGGCGACGTCACGCCGATCGCGTGGCCGCGCGCCGAAGGCGACCTGCCGCCGGTCCCGGCGGTCCCGTTCACGCTTCCGGCGGGGCTCGCGAACACGGGCGCCGTGCCCGCCCGGTCGTAAGGGTCTCGCCCCGGCGAGCGCGGATGCCGCGCTGCGCCGACGCGCGGCGCGCTTGGCACATGGAGTCCGCTATTGCCGAGCGCGAACCGCGCGTGATAGTCGTCGCGCCCCTCGTCCCCGGATCGATGATCACCAGCCACGTGCCGCTCGACGGCAATCAGGCGGACGTTGCCCTCCTTCAGGCGCAGCGCGACCTCTACTTCTGCCTTCTGAACCTCGGCCTGAAGGACGACCTCGAGCCGTTCCTCGACGAGGCGCTCGCCCTCGTCACCCGCGCGGTCGGAGCGCATCAGGCCTACCTCGAGCTCGCGCCCCCGGGCGACGACGGCCGAGCGCAGCGCTGGTGCTCGCAGCACGGCTTCTCGCGCGAGGAGGTCGGACAGGTCCGGCTGAGCCTCTCGCGCGGGATCATCTCGGCGGCGCTCCAATCGGGCGAGACGGTCGTCACGCGCTCCGCGTGCCACGACGCGCGCTTCGGCAGCCGGGAGAGCGTGCATCGGGGGCGCATCGAGGCCGTCCTCTGTGCGCCGATCGGACAGCGACCGCCGATCGGCGCGATCTACCTCCAGCGGCGCTTCGAGCCGGGACCGTTCTCGGAAGATGACCGGGCGCGGGTCGAGATCTTCGCTCGCCATCTCGCGCCGTACGCCGACCGGCTGGTCGCGAAGCGGCTCGCCGCGAAGCGATGCGACCCGACCGGCCCGTTCCGCGAGCGCATGCGGCTCGACGGGGTGGTCGGATCGAGCGCGGCGCTCGCGGAGGTGGTGCGAGAGATCAGCCTCGTCGCTCCGCTCGACGTGGACGTCTTCCTCACCGGCCAGTCCGGCACGGGGAAGAGCCAGTTCGCGCGCGTCATCCACGACAACAGCCCGCGCGCCGGCCGCCCGTTCGTCGAGCTCAACTGCGCCGCGATCCCGGAGAGCCTCATCGAGAGCGAGCTCTTCGGCGCGCTGCCCGGCGCGCACTCGACGGCGTCGCGTCGCATCGACGGAAAGCTCTCCGCGGCGAACGGCGGCACGCTTCTCCTCGACGAGATCGGCGAGCTGTCGATCGCGGCGCAGGCGAAGCTCCTCCAGCTCATGCAGTCGCGGATCTACTATCCGCTCGGGAGCGCGAAGCCGGTCCGGGTCGACGTGCGGATCATCGCGGCGACCAACATCGACCTCGAAACCTCCGTCAAGGCGGGTCGGTTCCGCGAGGACCTCTACTACCGCCTTGCCGTCCTCCCGATTCGCCTGCCCGCGCTCGCGGAGCGGCGCGACGACATCCCCGATCTCGCGCGACACTTCTGCGCCCTCGCGTGCAGCCGGCATCGCCTGCCGCGGCTCGAGCTGTCGCCGCAGCTCCTCGACGCGCTCGCCGCATCGGAATGGCCGGGCAACATCCGGCAGCTCGCGCACGCCGTCGAGGCGGCCGCGATCCGCGCCGGCGGCGCCGGCCTTCTCCAGGTCGAGAAGTCGCACGTCTTCCTGTCGTCCGAGCCGACCCGGTCCGGCGACCCGCACGAGCCGCGCGCCGAGCGGAACGGCCGCCGCCTCACGTTCCAGGAGGCGACTCGCCGGTTCCAGGCGCAGCTGCTGCGCGAAGCCCTGGAAGAGACCGCCTGGAACGTGAACGAGACGGCGCGCCGGCTCGAGATCAACCGCTCTCACGTCTACGCGCTGATCCGCGGCTTCGGGATCGAGCGCCGGCGGTAGGCTCGGAGGCGAAGCGGGACCGGACGCCGGCTTCTCGAATGTAGACGCGTGTCCGGAATCTCCGACGCAAAGGCACGAGGCCTCGCGATCCGAAGAGCGGAAGCGGCGCGCCTCGCCGACCCCGCGTTCGAGGCGAAAGCTCCGCCCGCCGGCTCCTCGATCGAGATGCCGGGGCTCCCGTCCCGCTATCGCGTCGGCGCGGTCCTCGCGGACACGCGGCGGAAGCGGATCCACCTCGCGACCGACACGGTCCTCGGCCGTGAGGTCGTCGTCGCCGCGATCGACGCGCGTGCCGACTCGGCCGATCCCGGCTCGACCGAGCACCCGGAGGTGCAGGCGCATCTCTTGCTCGGCGACCACCCGAACATCGCGACGGTCTACGAGACGGTGGAGACGTCCGAGAAGCTGCTGGTCGTCAGCCGCTACTACGAGGGCGGCGACCTCGCGACGTATCTCGACGAGTGTCCCGAGCGGCGTCCGCCGCTCGAGAAGGCGGTCGAGATCGCGGTACACGTGTGCCGCGGGCTCGAGCACGCGCACGGCCGCGGAGTCGTTCACGGCGACGTCAAGCCCGAGAACATCTTCCTGAGCGGCGATGCGGGCACCGCGGTGCTGGGAGACTTCGGCCTCGCATCCATCGAGCGCGGCGGCGAGCGAACGTTCGATGAAGCGTGGGCCGAGCTCGACGGCACGCCCGCGTACATGGCTCCGGAGCGGATCGGCGGCGGCACCGTCGAGGCGCGCTCGGATCTCTACGCGCTCGGCTGCGTCCTCTACGAGATGGCGACCGGCACGCGGCCGTTCGGCGACGGCGACGCGACCGAGATGCTGCGCCGGCACGAGCTCGTCGTCCCGGAAGCACCCGTCTTCCGGAACCCCGCGATCCCGATCGCGTTGAACGATCTCATCCTGAAGCTGCTCGCGAAGGACCCGGAAGCGCGTCCCTCGTCGAGCCGCGACGTGCGCGCCGCGCTCGAGGGCATCTTCTTCACGCAGATCCCGGTCGCCGCCGACTTCGACCCGGAGGCGGTCCCCGATGTCGGCAGCGCGGCGGAGCCGCCGCTCGTAGGGCGCGATTCGGAGCTCGAGGTGCTGCTGCGAGCGCTCGGCCGCGCCGAGACCGGGAGGCCGAGCGTCGCACTCGTCGCGGGCGAGCCCGGCATCGGCAAGACCCGGCTCCTCCACGAGCTCCGGCGGCGCGCCGAGGCGCGCGGCGCCTTGACGCTCTTCGGCGAGGGCCGGAACGACGCGCCGATCCCGTACCACGCGGTCGTCGATGCCCTGCTGCCGATCGCCGGCCACCTCGCGGACCTTCCGATCGAGGACGCACGCCACGTGCGCCGCCTCCTCCAGATCGACGATCCCGGGTCGGCGGCGGACGGCCGCTCCGAGCCCGACCGCGACCGCGCGTTCATCGCGGTCGCGCGCGCTCTCCTCGCGATCTCGCAGCGCCGTCCGATCGTCGTCGTCCTGGACGACCTGCACTGGGCCGACTCGGCGTCGATCGACCTCCTGGGAGACCTGGCGCTTCGGCTGGCGGGCGTGTCGACCCGCGCCGAGGGCCGCGTGCTCGTCGTCGCCGCGTTCCGGACGGTCGAGGACGACCATCCGCTATCGCGCGTCGCGCACCGCATGGACGAGGAGGTGGATCACGAGCGCCTCGTGCTCGGCCCGCTCGACGAGGCCGCGATCCACGAGGCTCTCGCCGGGATCGGCGTCGCGCGCCCCTCGAGCGAGCTCGTTCACACGATCCGGAAGAACACCCACGGAAATCCACTGTTCATTCGGGAGCTCGTGGCATACCTGGAGCGCCGCGGAGCGCTCGCGAACGGCGGCGCGAGCCGGCTGGCCGCGATGCTCGCGGCCGACGTCTCGGTCCCGGCGACGATCGGAACGGCGATCGCGATGCGCGCGCGGAACCTCGGGCGTCCCGCGCGGGAGCTCGTCTCGACCGCCGCGATCCTCGGCGGGCGGTTCCAGGTCGACACGCTCGCCGCGGTCATCGACCGACCGGCGAGCGTGCTCGCGCCGTTGCTCGACGAGGCGGTGCGGAAGGGCGTGCTGCACGCGGACGCGGCGCGCGCGTATCGCTTCTCCCACCCGCTCGTCCACGAAGTGCTCTACCGCTCGACGCCGTCCGAGCAGCGCGAGGCGCTGCACCTCGAGATCGCGCGAACGCTTCGGCGACTCCGCGGCGCCGGGAGCGACGCGTCCGTCATCGAGGTCGCCCATCACCTGCTGCGCGCGGGGAAGGAGGCGACTTCTTCCGACGACGTCGTCTCCTTTTCCAGAATGGCCGGCGAGCGCGCGCTCGCGAGCTACGCCTGGTGCGAGGCGGCGGACTTCCTCCTCGCGGCGATCGAGGCCGGCGAGGCGACCGGCGAGCTGTCGGTCGGCGAGCGCGCCGAGCTGCACCGGCAGATCGGCTACGCGTACTTCAATCGCTACGACGCCGAGTCGTGCCTCAGGCACTTCGACGCCGCCGTGAGCGGCTTCCGCGAAGCGGACGACGCGGTCGGCCTCGCGCGGGCCCTCACCGACCGAACCCGCACCGCGGTCGTGTTCGGACGCGTCAACTACGGAGCGCTGGCCGACGTCCGACCGCTCGAGGACGCGCTCCAGCGCCTCCCGGCGAACCAGTCGCTCCTGCGCGCGCGCGTCCTCGGGACGCTGGCGGAAGCGTACTGGGGCGCGCTGCAATCGTCGCGCGCCCTCGCGCTCTCGAGCGAGGCGATCGACCTCGCGCGCGCGGGGCGCGACGATCGCCTGTGCGCAGAGCTGAGCCTCCGGGTCGCGATGTCGCACCTGCAGAGCCTTCGCCTGCGCGAAGCTCTGGACGCATGGTCCGCCGGACTCCACCACGCGCGACGCGCCGGCGACCTCCTCGGCGTCGAGCGCTGCCTGCACCGAATCCCGCTCGTCCTGTTCCAGATGGGCCGGCTCGACGAGGCGACCGCGACCGTCGTCGAGGCGCAATCGGTGAACTCGCTCGTCGGCAACACCGGCGACGCGTCGTGGGCGCTCGCGCTGCTCGCCGGCGTCGCGGTCGTCCGCGGCGACGTCGAGTCCGCCGAGCGACATGCGCTCGATGCGATCGCGCTCTCACGGCGCGCGCACTACCCGTGGTCCGGCTCGTACGCGCTCACCTCGCTCGCCGCGGCGCGCGCGCTGCGAAGCGACTGGGAGGGCGCGCGTCAAGCCGTGCGCTCGACGATCGAGCCGGGCTACCTGATCGAAGATCCCTCCGCGTTCCAATCCGGCTGCGAGCAGCATCTCCTGCTGCTCGACGCGTACGAGGAGGGCCGCCTCTTTCCCGATGCCCGGATCGCGGAGCTCGCGACGCCGCCGACCGACGACACGGGCTTCGACATCGCGGTCGTTCCCAAGCTGTGCGCGCACGTGGAGATCGCGCACGCGGCGCAGCGTCCGGACTTGATCGACGGCGTGCCGGCCGCGCTCGCGCGCGCGCGCGAGCGCGGCGTCGTCTTCTCGATCGGATGGCCGCATCTCCTCGTGCGCATCGAGGGGCTGGCCGCCTTCTTGCAACGCCGCTGGGTCGAAGCCGAGCAGTACTTCGAAGAGGCTTCGCGACTCAGCCGGTCGCTCGGGGCCCGCCCGGAAGGCGCACGGACGGCGATCGATTACGCGGAGATGCTGACCGTCCGAAACGAGCCCGAAGATCGAATGCGGGCAACGCTGATCTTGGAGGAGGCCGCGGAGCAGATTCGTGGGTACTGCCATGACACCGAACGCCTGCGCGCGGACAAGCTCGCGGCGTTCCTGGTTTCCTGACCCGAGCGGCCAGGAGAGGGGATCATGTCATGCCCGAGTCTCTGTTCCTCATCACCAAGGGCAGGATCATCACCAACGCAGACCTGAACCTGAGACACCCCACACACGCGCTGTACGAGGGATTGCGCGCCATTCCGCGCATGAGCGATCGCGCCGCGCTGCCGGAGTTCGGCGTGCTCCGCGAGAGCGACAAGCCGCACGTCGACGACGAGTTCTTCGGGAAGAAGTGGTGGCCGGAGATCCAGCACAAGGAGGACATCGTCCGTGAGGGCTACCTGAAGGCGATGAAGCTGAGCCTCGCGCACGCGATCCAGAAGCCGATCGTCTCGTACTGGATCACCGGCCTTCCGAAGTTCGAGGTGATGGTCGCCGAGTCGGATCACCAGATCACGGTCTTCCTGCTGACGCCGCTGCCGCCGGAGCCGCAGCTGCCGCCGGCCGAGAAGACCTACGACGAGAACCTCTGGCTGATCGCAGCCGAGGAGCGCATCGCCGAGCTGCGGGACGCCCACCCCGCGGCCTACGAGATGGCGAAGCTCGAGGAGCCGACGACGACCGTCGGCATCCGCTGCTTGCGCGCGAAAGGATTCTGACCGAGGGCACGGCGCCCGGCATGTGCGCGCGGGACGGTGGATCGCGCGGTCGACCGCGCCGGACGCGCATGCCGGGCGCCGGTTCGGGCGTCGCCGTCGGTCGACGGGACTCGGCTCGCCGCCAGGCACCGCGGATCGCCAGGCCTGCGCGGGAGCGGCGACCACCGCGGGGGTGCGTCCTCGCGGCGTCGTCCCCCCGCGCAGACGCCGGCGACTACCAAATGGTGGTCGCGAAACGAACGAGAGTGAACGCGTGCGAGCCGCGACGTCGACCGGGGTTCTACCCGCAACCATTTCTCCGCCGTTTCTCGTCTTTCTCCGCCGTTTCTCGTCGCTCCAGGCGTGAGGCTTCTCCTTCCATCGTGAGGGGCCGCCTCGCGCCTGCTGCGCATGGACACCACGATCGGGGACGAGCTCGCGACGACCGCCGCGCTCGAGGAGCGGCTCGTCGCCGCGACGACCGGCGCGCTCGAGCTGTTCGGCGTCCATCTCGGCGATCGGGGCGGCATCGACGCGCGCTACGCGCGCGAATGGCTCGAGCAGCAAGCGGTCGCCGGGATCCTCGGGGTCGACGTCGCGCGCCTTTCAGCGGGCGATCGGCTCAGCTCCCCACGAAGCGCACCGGCGGCATGGCCGCGACGCAGCCGCCGTCGGGCGCGTGCGACGGATCGTCGACGAACGCGGCCATCAGCTGCATCGCGCAGCTCGGCTCGCCATCGCTCCCGGCCTGCTGTGTGAGGACGACGTGGCCGAAGCCCGGGAACTGGAAGAGGTGGCTGTTCGGGAGCGTCTCGGCGGCGAGGCGACCGTACGCGGGCGGCGTATTCGGGTCGTACTCGCCTGCGAAGACGAGCGTCGGGACCTCGCTGTGGACCGGCTCCTTCTCGACCGGGTCGGGCTCGGGCAGCCCGAAGTGCGGGCACGCTCGCATCCACGCGTCGGGCACCGCGAACGCGTGCGCGATCCTCGGCTCCACCATCGCTTGCTCCGCTGCGGCGCGAGCGGGATCGATGAACGGCTCCGCCTCGTTGCAGAGCACGGCGTTCTGGACACCCGGGGAGTAGAGCGCCGGAGCCGCGACCGCACCGAGCGCGACCGTCAGCAGCGACGTGTCGCCGGCCGCCGTGGTGGTGACGAAGATCGGCAGGAACGGGATCAGCCGGGCGCTCTGGAAGGCGGACTCGGCGAGCCGGATCAGGCGGTCGCCGTTGATGATGACCGGGAACGGCTCGTTCGTCTCCGGATCGGTCGGGTGGACCGTGAGCGGCTCGCGGTCGAGCCGATCGACGAGGTCGAACGTCGCCCGCCGGAGGTTCGGGTAGGTGCGATTGCAGTCGGGGTCCGCAGCGCACCCGTCGAGCACGCGTTCGAACGACTGCTCGACCGCGCTTCCCGTCTTGACGAACGGCGCCTGCGGCGGAACGACGGAGTCGAGCACGGCGCTCCGGATGCGCGCCGCCGGGAGGTCGCGCAGGGCCGTCAACGCGACGCGCGTGCCGTACGAGAGGCCGTAAAGGTTGAAGCGGTCGTACCCGAGCGCGGTCATCAGGTCGGCGATGTCGCGCGCGGTCGCCGCGCTCGAGTAGCCGGCGAGGTCGTTGCCCTCGCGCACGAGGCGGTCGTTGCAGGCGATGAAGATGGTCGTGTCGATGTCGGCGTCCTCGTCGGTCGTCGTGAGGATGCCGAGCGCGTCGCGGTAGCGCTGCACCTCCGGACAGCCGAGCGCCGGCTGCGAGCGGCCGCTGCCGCGCTGGTCGAAGATCACGATGTCGCGCTTCGACTGGATGGGCGCGGCGAAATCGGCGGTCCACGTCGGGAGGATGCCGTCGAGCGCCCACTGTCCCGGACCGCCGCTCAGGAGAACGAGCGGGTCGGGCTCCGGATCCGCTCCTGTGGCGGCCAGCTTGACGACCGCGAGCCGGATCGTCCGGCCTTCCGGACGGCTCCGGTTCTCCGGCACCGTGAGCCACCCGCACGCGACGTTCGCCGGATCCTGACCGTCCGGTATCTCGATCTCGCAGGCCGCGGGCTCGAAGGTCGCGACGAAGGGAGGGGTCGCGCCGTCCCCGCCCTTGCCGCCGCAGGCCGCCGAGAAAACGCACCCCGCGACGAGAGCAAGGGCCGCCGCCGTGCGGCGACGCGAGGCCTGGGCGGTGTTCGGGACTGTCATCGTCGTTTCTCCTGGTGCCGCGCGCGGGCGGCTTTCGGCCCCTTCCGACGGCGCGGAACGTACTCGGGCGAGCGCTCGGAAGTCTTGGGCAAACTCAGGGATTTCTCAGGGAAGTGGCCCGAGAACCGCCCGGCGGCGAGGCGTGTCACGAGACGGCGATCGTGCGATGGTATTGCGCTCGATCGTTCGGCACGGAGGAGCGCGATGACGGAAAGACGTGACACCCCGGAGCAGGCGGAGTTCCGCGAGTACTGCCGGCGGTGGCTGGAGGAGAACCGGCCGCCCGCGCCAGCGTTTCGCATGCCGGTGTCGGCGATCGAGATCACCGGCGAGGAGCAGAGGCGCTACTTCTCCGACTGGCAGCGGAAGTGCCACGCGGCCGGCCTCGTCGGCGCCGACTATCCGAAGGAGTACGGCGGCGGCGGCCACAAGGGCTTCCAGACCGTCGCGTCGCAGGAGCTCGGACGGTCGGGCGCGCCGTTCATGATGAACGTGATCGGCCTCAGCATGGCGGCCCCGACCATCCTCGTCCACGGCACGGAGGCGCAGAAGCGCCGCTTCCTCCCTCCCCTCCTCTCCTGCGACGAGGTCTGGTGCCAGGGCTTCTCGGAGCCCGGCGCGGGCAGCGATCTGGCGAGCGCGCAGACCGCGGCGGTCCGGGAAGGCGACAACTGGATCGTCGACGGTCACAAGGTCTGGACGAGCCTCGCGCACTTTGCGGACTGGATGATCCTCCTCGCGCGCACGTCGCGCGACGACAAGTACAAGGGGCTCACGTACTTCATCGCCCCGATCCGGGGTGCGAAGGGCGTGACCGTGAGGCCGCTCGTCAAGATGACGGGCGAAGCGGGCTTCAACGAGGTCCTCTTCGACCACGTCGTCATCCCGGACGCGCAGCGCCTCGACGAGGTCGGCAAGGGATGGACGGTCGCCATGACGACCCTCACCTACGAGCGCGGCGCCGCGGAGGGCGCCGGGAGCGGCGGCGGTCCTTCGCTCGAGGACCAGGTGCAGGCGCTGATCGCGCTCGCGAAGCGGACGCCGCGCGCCGGCGCGACCGCATGGGACGACGCGGTCGTGCGCGACAAGATCGCGCGCATGGCGATTCGCGTCGAGGCGATGCGGCAGAACGCGCGCCGGGCGCGCGTCGAGACGCTGACCGACCACCCGATGCGCATCCCCCTCCAGAGCAAGGTGCAGCTGACGGAGCTGCACCAGGACCTCGGCGCGCTCGGGGTCGAGATCGCGGGCCCGCACTCGACCCGCTACCTCGGCGACGAAGCGGCGCCCGACGGCGGCGCCTGGCCGCACGCGTACATGAACTCCTACGGCATGACGATCGCGGCCGGCTCCAACGAGATCCAGCGGAACATCCTGGGCGAGCGCGTCCTCGGCCTCGCGAAGTCGAAGTAGCGGGAGAGGAACGATGGCGCTCAGCAAGGACTTCGGCTTCGGTGCCGACGAGCAGCTCGTGCGCGACCAGGCGCGGCGCTTCCTGCGCGACAGCGTCCCCGCGGACCGCCTGCGATCGATGGTCGCGCGCGATCACCACGAGGCGTACGAGAGCGCGCTCCAGCCCGCCCCGTGGGACGAGGGCGTGTGGAAGCAGATGGTCGAGCTCGGCTGGACGGCGCTCGGCGTCCCGGAGGACGCGGGCGGGCTGGGCGCCAAGGCGATCCTCCGCGCGACGATCGCCGAGGAGATCGGCCGCGTCGCGCTGCCCTCGCCGCTCCCCGCGACGCTCGCGGCGACCGCGGTCCTGCGAGCCGCCGGCGCGAGCGCCGCGCTCGCGCGCATCGCGGCCGGCGAGCCCGTCACGCTCGCGGTCACGCCGGAATCGGGGTCGTGGGATCCCGACGACGCCGGCGTCGCGGCGCGCGGCTCGGGCTCGGACGTCTCGCTCCACGGCCGCGCCGCCTTCGTGCAGGACGCCCGCAAGTGCCGCCGTCTGGTCGTCGCGGCGCGCGGGCCGGGCGGAATCGGCCTCCACGTCGTCCCGATCGATGCGCCCGGCGTGACGGTCGCGCCCGATCGCATCGTCGACCTCACGCGCGATCAGGCGACGGTCGCGTTCGACGGCGTCCGCGTCGCCCCCGGCGACGTCGCGGCGCCCGACGGCCGGGGCGCGGCCGCCCTCCGCGACGCGCTTCCCGAGATCCTGACGCTTCTCGCCGCCGACCTCTGCGGCGCCGCCGAATGGCAGCTCCAGACGACCGCCGAGTACGCGCGCACCCGTGTCCAGTTCGAGCGCCCGATCGGCTTCTTCCAGGCCGTCAAGCATCCGCTCGTGAACGTCATGATGGCGATCGACGGCGCGCGCTCGCTCACCTACGCCGCCGCCTGTGCCATCGACGAGGACCCGGCCGACGCGCTCCGCCTCGCCCGCATGGCGAAGGCGGCCGCGTCGGACGCCGGCGCGTTCGCGTCGGATCGCTCGGTGCAGCTGCACGGCGGCATCGGCTTCACCTGGGAATGCGACGTCCACCTCTGGTTCAAGCGGCAGAAGCACAGCGAGCAGCTCTTCGGGAACGCGCCGGTGCAGCGCGCCGAGCTCGCGCGCATGCTCGCGTCCGGCTGATCGTCTTCCCCCGCTGCCGCTCGCGCGCTGCGATGGCGAGCCGCATGCCGACCGCACGGGAGCGTGCGATCTGGACCGAAGTACGGAAATCCCGTACAAACGTTCAACCGTGCGGATCCCGAAGGACACGCGCGCGCTCAGCGGGCCCGAGCGGCGACGCCGGAAGATCCTCGACGCCGCGCTCGAGCTGATCGGCGAGGGCGGACCGGACGCGATCACCCATCGCGCGGTCGCGGAGCGCGCGCAGGTCGCGCTCGGATCGACGACGTATCACTACCGCTCGCGCAACGAGCTCCTGCGCGCCGCCTTCCGCCATTACCTGACGGAGGCGACGGCGATCCTCACGGCTGCAGCGGCCGACGCGCGCTCGCCGCGCGCGACGATCGACGACGTCGCCGAGCTCGCCGCCGAAGCGGCGCGCCGCGGGGCGAACGACGCGAGGCTCGTTCGCCCGGAGTACGAGCTCATCCTCTCGACTCCCGGTGATCCCGAGCTCGCACGCGATTTCCTCGCGTACGAGCGCGCGCTCGAGAGCGGGCTCGCGGTGGTGCTGGAGCGCCTCGGGGTCGCGCGACCGAACGACGCGGCGCGGACGGTCATCGACATGGTCCGCGGCTTCGAGCTCGAGCGATTCGCGCGGCCGAAGGCGGACCCGAAGGACCTGAGGCGCCGCGTGCGCTCGCTGGTCGAGGCGCTCGCGGCTCCGGGCCGCGGTTCCCGCGTCGGCAAAGGCACTCGAACGAGGCGGACCGGATAGGCGCACGTCGCGCGAGCGGAAAGGGGTGGAGCGATGGATGGGGCGGATCGGGCGGGTCGGGATGGATGGCGCATGACGCGACGTGGCTTCCTCAGGGCTGCATCGGCGACCTCGGCGGCCTACGCGCTCGGATGCGGCAACTCGAGCACGTCGTCGCCGGGGAGCGGACCGTTCGACGTGGCGGTCGTCGGCGCCGGTCCGGCCGGGATCGGCGCGGCGAGGATGCTGCGTGCGCGCGGCAGGAGCGTCGTCGTGTTGGAGGCGCGCGACCGGATCGGCGGCCGCGCGCACAGCGACAACGACTCGTTCCCCGAGATCCCCGTCGACCTCGGCGCGGAATGGTTCATCCAGGTCGTCCCGACGGGCCCCAGCACCACGCGGAACCCGTTGTACGACGAGGCCATCGCGAGCGGACGGGCGAAGGAGCTCGGGATCACGGCGGATCCACAGAACGTCCGGTTCTACGCCGGGCCCCGAACGCTCGGCACGGACGAGCAGGTCGCAGAGCCGCTCGCGACGGCCCTCGCGCTGAATGCGGCGATATTCGCCTACGGCGCACAGAGCGGCTGCGACCCCAGCGCGTGCGACCCGACGGCTTTCGCCGACGTCTCCGCGGAAGAAGCGGCGCGCCAGGCGGGCGTCCTTCCGTCGCTGCCCTGGTACGACTGGGCCGCCGCTCCCACCGTGAACGAGGCGGGAGCTCCGCTGTCCGAGCTCTCGGCCCTGGATCTCTGGCTCCTCGCGAGCGGGGACGCGCCCCCGGGAGGCGACCCCGATCACTTCCTGATCCGCTCGGGAATGGGCAACTACATCAGCTCGCTCGGCGAAGACCTGCCCGTCGAGCTCGATACGCCCGTGACGTCCATCGACTGGGGCGGATCCGGCGGGGTGATTCTCGCCACGCCGGCCGGCACGGTACGCGCGAAGGCCGTCATCGTCACGGTCCCGATGGGCGTCCTCGCGAGCGAGCAGATCGCGTTCTCGCCGGGATTGCCGAGCGTGTACCTCGCGACGTTCGATCAGCTCCCGATGTCCGCCGTCGAGAAGACGTGGCTCCGGTTCTCCGAGCGCGTCTTCGACGTGACCGACGATCGGATCTACCTCGGGCAGATCCTCCGCAACGACCGCATCCCGCCCGGCGTCCAGTTCAACTTCTTCGGGACCGACGTGATGGCCTGCATCGTCGGCGGGGACGTCGCGCGCGGCCTGGCTCGGGACGGTCGCGACGCTCTCGTCGACTTCGCGATGCAGTCCGCGGCCGATCTGTTCGGACCGCTCCCGCCCGGCGTCACCGTGACGGCGACGACGAGCACCTGGACGAACGACCCCTACTCGCGCGGCTCCTACACGCACGCCGTGCCGGGCGGCGTCGGCGCGCGGCTGACGCTTGCGAACGACGCCATGGCGGCGTCGCTCCTCGGCAACCGCGTCTTCTTCGCGGGCGAGGCGTGCGCCTCTGACGGCACGTGGCTCCCTGCACGGAGCGTACTTGAGCGGACAGCGCGCCGCGTCCGCGGCGCTCGCAGCGCTCTGAGGGGGACGCGTCGCGCTACTGCTCGGTCGCGCTGATCACCAGGCCGCTCGCCTCGAGCTCGTCGAGGACCTCCTGGACCTCGGCCACCGGAAGCCCGAGCAAGCGCGCGACGTCGTGCGCCGTCGACGCGAGGCTCAGGCGGAGGACGGCGAGGACCGCGTGATGGACTTCTCCCATCGCGCTATCTCGCCAAGCCCATCTGCTTCAGCTCTTCGAGGATGCGCTCGACCTCTTCGAGCGTGAGCCCGGTGAGCGCCGCGATCTGCTGCTCCGTCGCGCCGGGACGAGTCTTCCGGACGAGCAGCACGAGCTCCTGGACGTCGCTCAGGAAGCGACTCATCCCGCTCGCCGTCCGAGCGCAGCGAGGCCGCTTGCAGCACCACGAAACATCGATTGCTCGCCTCCCGCTCGCGCCCCCGCGCGAGCATGCCGGCGCCGGCTCGGTCGCCGGGTGGCTGGTCGTCGGTTGCTACGGAAGGCGATGCGGGTCCGGTATCGGGGATTCCCCGAGTCGGGATCAGGCAAATTCCGACCGGCGCGCCGCGCGTCGATCTCCGCGGCCCGTCTCGGGCTCGTCGCCGAGACGGGCGCGCGGAGGAGGCGGAAGCATCAGGGGTCGTGCAAAAGGCGTTGACGTGGCGCGAAGCGCTCGGGCGGCGCCGGTTCACCCGCGCTCGAAGGGTCGGCCGCGGCACGCTGGGCAACGGTATCGCGCGAAGCGTGCGACCCGTGCGCCAGGGACGGCACCCACCGGTCGCGGCGCTCTCGCCGGCCTGGCGGCGCCCGAGCGTCGGTGCGCCCTCCGGGCGACGCGGCGGTCTCTCGCCTGACCCAGCCGGCTCGCGATCAGCGCGCGGCCGCGCCGCGCCGTTCCGACCTCTCGAGCCGAGTCACCTCGCCGGCCGGCGCGCGATCGGACGCTCGATCGCCGCGGTCCCGAGCGACGAGCCGCGCGTCGAGCGACCACGGACCCGGGCCGGCCATGAGCAGGAACGCGCAGCTCATGAGCTGAGCGTACTCGGATCGGATCTCGTGCAGCACGGCCCAGATGCCGACCTGTGGCGGGACCGGCGGCGGCGGCAAGGGCGACGTGCCGAGGAAGAGGCGCGGCTTCGTCGAGAGCATCGCGACGACCATCTCCACGACGAGCGGGATCGAGATCAGCCGCGTCCCGATCCCCACGATGAGCGCGATCCCGCCGACGATCTCCAGGACGCCGACGAACGAAGCCGTGAATTCCGGAAACGGCATCGCGAGCTTCGTGAATCGACCGACCCCCTGATTCGCATAGACGAATTTCAGGATCCCCTCCCAGAGGAAGACCGCGCCCGCCATCCAGCGGATGGCGACGGTCGCGCGCGGTCCGTCGATCGGCGGGTGCAGCAGCCATTCTCTCCATCGTGCGGTCGTCATCGGTCACCTCCTACGACCGATACACCGGACGCCGCCTCGCGGATGGGATGCGACCGCCTTCGCGCCCGCGCCCCGAGTAGCGAGCCGCTACTCGAAAGGTAGCGCCGACCTCCCGAAAGCGACGCCGGGCGTGCACGCCGCGCGGCGGCGAACCGCGCGTCGCATCTTCAAATCATCCGGACGGCAAGGCGTCCGCGACGAAAGGGAGGAAACGGCAATGTTTCGCACGATTCGTTCGCTCACGGAGCTCGGGCTCGGCGCCGGGACCGCGGTCATGCTGATCGCGTGCTCGTTCGGATCGCCGATCGGATTGGATACGCCGGGGGACCTGTACGAGATTCTCAACACGGCGCCGTACGCACAGCCGTACGACAGCGACCGGTGGACTGCGTTCAACGACGAGCGGCTGCGCGTCGACCACGGCTACAGCTGCATCGCCGCCGACCGTGCCGCCAGCAAGCGCGTTCTCGGAGTCCGGGTGATGGAGCAAGCCCCGATCCCGGAGAACTACGACGCGACGGTTTTCATGAACGGCTGGAACGCGGACTACCAGAGCAAGGATCATCACGTCATGGGCTTGGGCGGGGTCATCTTCAACGTCCGCAACATCGACGGACAGCTCTTCTGGGATGCGGGCGGCGTCCTGAGCGACCGGAAGGGCGACGACGCGTACGAGTGGTGCTACAACTACGACATCGTCTACTGGCCGACGAACTCGACCCAGTTCGACATCCGCGCCACGCATTCCGATCCGAGCGGCAAGCTGCTGTTCGTCGAGGGCGAGATCCAGGACTCGTTCGCCGTCCACACGATTCGGGGAACCTTCACCTCCCCGAACCAGAAGGTGCCGCGCGCCGCGTTGCCGGCGGGAATGGCGATGGCCTACGACCACGGCGACCACCACGTCGCGCAGCTGGGCTTCGTGCTCGGCGACCAGTCGATCTCCGGCAAGACGCTCAGCTGGGAGTCGACCGCGATCCTCAAGGACAAGGCGAGGAGGCGCCGCTACCAGTCGGCGGCGGCGGTGAGCATCCTGAGCGGCCGCAACATCAAGGTGACGAAGCCCGCACAGGTGGGGGTCCTTTCGAACGACGTCTACCTGCCGCAGCCGAACGGGATCGACCTCGAGCCGCGTGCCACGGCGTCGTGCGGAAACGTCCAGCTCGGCGGCCCGCTGACCGTGGTCCGGAACTACGCGATCACCGGCCTCACGTCGCACTACGCGATCCCGATGCTCACCGGCTTCGAGCTCTCGTACAGCTGCAGCGACCAGCACGTGAAGTACGTCGGCGCGAAGCTCAAGGACTGGACGTACCAGCCGCCGGTCGATGGGCAGACCGGCACTCTCTACTACCAGGTCGAGACGATGCTGACCGACAAGGACAAGATTCCGGGCATGAACGATCAGGTGGAGGTGAGCGTGCTCGGCATCAACCGCCTCGGCCAGGGATAGTTCAACGAGGGGATCGATCCCCTCGCCCCGTTCGGCAAAGCCCGAGCCGTGCTCGGCGGGCGGCCGGCGGCGGAGGTCGGGATCGCGCCGCGACGGTGCGCCGCGCGGAACGCGATCCGGGCACGAGCCCGGCAGGCCCTCGATCGGCGGGGTCTCCCGGGCTCGCATGCGTCTCGCGCCCGGAGTGGCTCCCGGGCGCACGATGGGCGTGTCGGCCTATTGCATCGAGCAGGCGCAATGTTCATGATTTTCTAAACATACGGAATGTACGCATTGTACGTGATTTCCGCGCGGAGGTCCCGCGCAAGGAGTGGTGCCCGTGCCGAACGTCGTCCAACAGCACAACGTGCCCGCGGCCATCGCCTCCGTCAGCGGCTTCGATCGCCCGGACTACGTCGACCTCTTCACGATCCCGACCGACGGCGCTGCGGGCAGGTCTCCCGAGGAGTGGACGCGCGCAGCGGTCGACGCCGCAGACCTCGGCGGCCAGTTCGTGTGGCGCGTCCTGTGCGGCCTCCGTCTCGACGTGCGGCCTTCGCCGGACCGAGTCGGCGGCTGGACGATCGCGGGTCGCGGCGACCGCTGGATCCGGGCCGAAGCGTCGTCGTGGTTCATGACCGCCCATCTCGTCCTGTACGTCGAGGACGGCCGGCTTTCGGTCGCGACCTTCGTCCGCTACGAGCGGCCGATCGCTGCGGTCATCTGGGGGCGTCTGCTCTCCGCCGGCCACCGCTCGCTGATGCCCGGCCTGCTGGGCGCGACGGTCGGGCGCATGCGCCGCGCCGCGAACGGTCGCTCGTGAGGCTCCCGAGCTCCGCCCACGAGTCGCGTCCGTGGGTGATCTCGCGGATCGCGCCCGATTTCACGCTGCTCGACGTCTGGGCTCTCCCGGTGCGAGGCGGCCCGGAGGATCGAGATGCCGCGCTCGAGGTCTTGACGTCGCTCGATCCCGCCGCGGCGGACTGCGCCGCGAGTCGGGCGCTGTTCCGGTTGCGGTTTCGCCTGGGCGCCTGGTTCGGATGGGACGATGCCGCGGAGAAACGACCGATCCCCGGGTGCACCGAGACGTCGCTGAGCGCTCGTCTCCCCGACGCCCTGCGGGGAAGCGCGAACGGGACGGCGATGAGCTCCGCGGTCCGACGAGCGGCCGGCGGCTTCACCCCGCTCTATCGGACGCGCGACGAGTGGGCCGCCGAGATCTCGAACGCCACGGTCCACGGCGTTCTCCACCTCGCATGGGTCGACGAAGGCGACGGCCGCCACCGGGCACACATGGCCGTCTACGTGAAGCCGCGCGGAACGCTCGGCGAGCTCTACCTGCTGCTGATCCAGCCGTTCCGCCACCTCGTCGTCTATCCGGCGCTGATGCGCCAGCTCGAGCGCGCCTGGGACGCTCGTCGCTCGGCGAGATCGATCGAGGCCGGCGGCTTCTAGTCCGCGCCCACGCCGGGGCCGCGTGCACCGGCTGCGGAGCTCGCCGCGCGAAGCTCGTCGTCGGTGAACCGCCGCGCGTCGTATCCCCCGGCCGAGCGATACGGCACCATCAGCGCCGGCCGATTGCCGAGCTTCCGCGCGAGCTCGACCGGGACGTCGCGCAGGCGCTCTGCATCCAGGTCCGCCTTGACGAACGCGGCCACGTACGCGGGAAACCCGGCGAGGCGCGCAAGCCCGCTCGGCGCGCCCGCGCGACTCGCGTGCTGGTCGATGTACGCCTTCATCCGGTAGCTCTTCCAGAACCGGAAGCGCGGCAGGTCGGCGAAGAGCCGTGGTCGCCGCGGCGCGAGGGCCAGATCGTAGTGGAGCCTGTCCGCGGCCGAGCGCGTCCGCGCCCACTCGTCGAGCAGCGCGCCGGGAACGGGAAGGCCGACGTCGGTCCTCAGGTACGAGAACGCGTCGCGCATGTGGAGGCGCGCGTGGAAGCGGCCCGCGAGCGCGTCGATGCGCTTCCAATCGATCTCGCTGCTGCGCGCGATCATGAACGCGTCCGTTACCCAGCGGAGGAGCGGGAAAGGCGCCCAGCTGTACGCGTTCTGGCTGAGCCGCGCGCCGTGCATGCAAGCATGGAACAGCTCGTCGGTCGCCGCGAGCGCGTACGCCGGTCGGCCCTGGTGATCGATGCGCTGCGCGCTTTCCCAGAAGGGCCGATCCGCGTCCGCCCTCCGCTGCGGCCAGAGCGCGTTCCAGTGCAGATCGAGGTTGACCTGATCGCGCACCAGGGACACCGCGTGCGCGTAGTGGACCAGGACGCTCGGGGGCGTGCGCTTGACGGGGCGCCATCCTTCCCGCTGGAGCACGGCGACGGCGCGCTCGGCCTCGCGGTGGGGGACGAGGACGTCGATGTCGACCATCGGGCGGGTCGCGGGGCGCGGGTAGTAGCGGGTCGCGAGCGAGGTGCCCTTGAGAAGCAGGCCGTCGATGCGCGCGTCCGCAAGCACGTCGAGGACGCCGGTCAGCTTCCCCAGGAGAAGCTGGTTGCGATACCAGGCCCGTCGATAGACGCCTTTGGCGATCCGGAACGTGCGATCGCGCGGCGCGGCGCCTTGAAGTCGGTGACAGGCGAGCGGAAGGTGCCGCAGCGATTCCTCGTCGATGCGATCGAGATCGACGCTCGCGCTCCAGCGCCGCCATGCGGCGAGCGCGGTCGGCTCGTCCGAGATGCAGGCGCGCAGGAGGAGCTCCTGGAGCGCCGTCGGCCGGCAGCGCACCGCGTCCGTCGACGCGCGACGGAGCGCGATCACGCCGCGCTCTCCGCGCGCGCGGCGTCCGAAGACAGAGCTCTCGCGTAGGCGCCGAGACGCGCCGGGATCTCCGCGATGGCGTCGCCCACCCCGACGGCGTGGACCGGCACCCTCGACACGATCTCCTTGACGCCCGCGGCGGCGGCCTGCGCCGCTCCGGGGAGCTGGAAGACCGTGTTCGGCGCCATCGCGAGGAACGCCTGCCGCGCCGTGAGGCGCGCGACGCCGGCATCGCCGCGCCGCGGAATCGCGACGCCGGAGAGGGGCGCGCTCCGCACGATCCGGTCCGCGAGATGGCGATCGAAGACGTAGACCGCCTTCTCCCAGCAGGCTCCGGAGTCGCTCACGAGCGCCGGGGACAGCGCCGGAAAGCGCCCGGTGTCCGGAGCGTCGAGCTTCGCCGAGCAGAAGAGCGAGTGGACGACCGGCCGGACGCCGGGCTCGATGACGCACATGTCGTCGCCCAGGAAGCCGATGCCCGCGCTCAGGCAAGCGAGCGCCGCCGTAGACTTGCCGGTCCCCGATCGGCCGCCGACGAGCACCGCTCCGCGCGCGGTCGCGACCGCCGCGGCGTGCACGACCGCGAGCCCGCGCTCGGAGAGGACCCAGCTCAGGATCGGAAGCAGCGGCAGCGCGACGAGGTGATACGGCAGGTCGTCCGCCTCGCCGAGCCAGACGGCGGCGCGGCGGTGCAGGCGATTCCAGAGGAAGAGCGCCCGGAAGCCCTCGTGAAGGAGGCCGCGTCCTGCGGTGCCCTCGTACGACCAGCGCTCCACTCGATCGCCCGCCGGATGCGTCGGACGCTCCGCCGGGGGAAGATCGCGCAGCGGATTGCCCGGCACCTCCCGATCGAGGATGTCGATGGTCAAGTCGGGCGGCGCAGCGCTCGCCGCCGGCCCCGAAGCGTGGTGAGCCAGGGCGCGCAGGGAGACGCCGCCGAGATGCGAAGCGACCCGCACATGCACGTCGACGCCGGCGACGAGGAGCCGGCGCTCGCAGGCGGCGGGCACGTCGAGCGTCTCCAGGGAGCGCAGCGCGCGCGCGAACGCGTCGCCCGTCATGAGCGCTCGCCGAGCTTCCCGCCCGCGGATCCCGGCGCGACCGCCGCGCGGCGCCGGGCGACCGCTCGCCCGAGCACGCGCAGAAGCCGCCGCTGATCCGCCGCCACGTCGTTCGTCATGTTGCCGTCGTGGCGGCGGTAGAGGAGCGTGATCGCGTCGACGACGGTTTCGCGGACTCCGAGCTCGCGCGCGCGCAGCAGCCAGTCGACGTCGTCGCCTCCGGCCACGCTCTCGTCGAAGAGGCCGACCTTCTCGAAGGCGGAGCGGCGAATGAGCGCCGTGGCGACGTTCGGAGCGCGC
Source organism: Binatia bacterium (assembly GCA_035651755.1). Classification (GTDB taxonomy): domain Bacteria; phylum Desulfobacterota; class Binatia; order UBA12015; family UBA12015; genus DASRFA01. The sequence continues at coordinate 81,479 of DASRFA010000049.1, forward strand.
CACGACTCGTCGACGAGCTCCCATCGCATCGTCCGCTCGTCTCGCACCATGCGCTGCAGCCGGCCTTGCGCGATCTCGCAATCGGGATTCCGCTCGAGCGCGCGGAGGAGCCGAGACAACCGCTCCGGCGGCCAGACGTCGTCGGCGTCGAGGAAGGCGACGACGTCGCCTCGCGAGCTCCGGAGCGCGGCGTTCCGGGCGGCGGCGAGGCCGCTGTGCTCCTGGCGCACGCACCGGATGCGCGGGCCGTGGCTGCGCGCGATCGCACCGCTCTCGTCGGTCGAGCCGTCGTCGATCACGACGACCTCGTCGACGGCGGGCTCCTGCGCGAGCGCGCTCGCGATCGCCTCGGACAGGAACGCGGCACCGTTCCAGACCGGAATCAGCGCGGAGACGGTGGCGCGACGCTCAGCCGGCATGCGCGGCTCGCGCGCGGCGCCGGTCGAGGGTGCTCTTGATCGCGCGCAGGTAGTCGGAGCTCCCGCGCGTGAGCACGGTGTTCTGGCCGTGGATGCGCCGTCGCGCCACGACGTCCGGAAGCACGAGGCGCACGAGCCCGAGATCGCGCGCGCGAGCCATCCACTCGACGAACTCCCCGACGCGGAGGTGCTCGTCGAAGGGCCCGATGCGCTCGACCGCCCCGCGCCGGGCGAGGAGAGTCGACGCGATCAGACCGGGAACGGGATCGGCGGCAAAGCGGAGCGAGCCGGCGAGCTCCTCCTCGCGCTCGGGTGACAGGAACTCGACGAGGTGCCCGAACACGAGATCGACCTCCTCGCGTGCGCTCATCGCACGCGCCTCGAGCTCGAGCTTGTCGCGCTCCCAGACGTCGTCGGAATCGATGAACGCGATCAAGTCGCCCGTCGCGGCGGCGAGTCCGCGATTGCGGGCCGCGCCGATGCCGGCGTTCTCCTGCCGAAGGACGCGCAGCGACGGCCGCGAGAAGGCTTCCGCGATCGCGACCGAGTCGTCGGTCGAGCCGTCGTCGACGACGATCAGCTCGTCGGGCGGAAGCGTCTGTGCCAGCACGCTCTCGATCGCTTCGCCGACGTAGGCGGCACGGTTGAAGACCGGGAGCACGACCGAAACGCGCGCTCTGCTCGCGAGCGCCATGTCACGCGAGCTTGCGCGGCCACCCGGAGTCGGCAACCTCGTGAATGGGGTCGAGGAGGAGCAGCTCCTCCATGTCGGTGAACTTCTCGAAGTCCGGAGAGGAGAACGCCGCGAGCGTTCCGTCGCATGCGGTGGCGGCCGCCTCGGGAGCACCGACCGCGTCGGCCGCCACGCGGCAGATGAGGCGCTCTTCCTCGAGACGCCCGACGAACGCCGCGACCTCGGACGCGATGGTCGCCGGATCGACCGCGAAGCGCTGCGCCACCTGCTCCGCTGCCGCCGCCACGGAGCTGCCCGCGCACACCCGAGTCCAGATCTCCGAAGCAGTCGGGTTGAAGCTGTAGTAGTGGCCGCTCTCGAAGTTCAGGACGATCGTCTCGCCGTCGATGACCTCGCTGATCACGGACGGCGCGTTCACGCAGTAGCGGTCGCCTTCCATCTCTCCTCCACGCGACCTGCCGCCGCGGTGACCCGTCATGACTGCCAGTCACCGGAAGGGCCGTCAATCCCGCCGGAACGGGCGCGTCACGCCGATCGCCACGCGCTCAGGTCGCGCTCGAGCAGCGCCTCGAGACGTCGCACGTCGTCGTCGAAGCGGGGCAGCAAGCGTTCCCGGATCGAGGGCGCGAGGCCGGGCGGCGGTCGCATGATCAGATCCCCGATGCGAGTCACGAGGCGGGGCGGCAGATTCCTCTGCAGGAGACGTCGAAAACGCCGAGGCCGGCTGAACGCTTCGCGCACGACCGAGGTGCGCGGCACGAGTGACCGGTTGTGCCGGACGCCCACGTCCGGCTCGAACCGATCGTCGACCCCGAGGAACCCGTACAGCTTCCGCATCGTGCCGGCCGGGTCCGCCGCGAACTCGTGGAAGAGAATGACCAGGATGCGCTCGCGCGGGAACCGCACCCAGAACTCTCGCAGCCCTCCGGAATAGAAGCTCGCCCGGGCATAGGTGAAGCGCATGCTCCGATCTCGGAGCCACCGCTCGTCCTCCGCCGCGAGCGCGGCCTCGAAATCGGGGATGACCTCGAAGCCCATCTTGCGCGCGAGCCCGAAGTGCGAGTAGGCGCGCTCGATCGGGTCTCGCAGGATGCAGATCACCCTGGCGTCCGGAACGAGCTCGCGCATCCGCGCGGCGCTTCTCGGGTAGAAGAGATAGGTGGGCGAAGCTTCGCCGACGGCGCGCGCGCCGCCCGCGCCGCGAAAGAGCGCCTCGTATTCCGCGCGATTTCGAGCGCGATAGGGCGATGCCGCGGCAGGCACTTCGTCCGGTGGGAGGTCTCCGAGCGAGAAGTAATCGGTCTCCTTCTCGGGGCTCATGAAGATCTGAGGGTGCTCGCGCAGGTGAGCGTAGAGCGACGTGGTGCCGCAGCGCGCCGCACCGATCACCGCGAAGTCGGGCAACCGGCTCATCGCTTCGCACCAAACGGAGCGACCGGCGTCGCGCAAGCGGCCGCGCCAGCTCGCCTGCGACACGCCCGTGTCGCCGCGATTCGTCTTGTCGGTGAAGCGACGCCCGTGGTACCCCGGCGGTCGGCATGGCTCCGTCAGGAGGGAGACAGGCTTTGCGTACTCCGCACCGGCTCGCGATGGGCTTGACGGTCTGGCTCGCCGCTTCGGCGGCGCACGCCGCCGCGGTGGATGGCGTCTTCGGCGGGCGGATCCCGTGCGAGGTGCGGAGCGGTGTGCAGTTCTGCGCCGGCAGCGTCGCCACCCGGATCGAGTCGTTCGATGGCGTACCGCTCGACGTGAATCTCACGCTTCCGCCGCCGGGCGTCGCCGCGCCCTACCCGCTCATCGTCGAGCTGCACGGGTGGAGCGAGGGCAAGGCCGAAGGGCCGTTCACGGGCTTCGCCAACGAGGGCTACGCCGTGCTCAGCTACACCGCGCGCGGCTTCCACGGGTCGTGCGGAAGCGCCGCCTCGCGCGCCCCGGATCCCTCGCTTTCCGATCCGGACGTCTGCGAGAAGCGCGGCTGGATCCGCCTCGCCGACGCGCGCTACGAGGCGCACGACACCCAGCATCTCGTCGGTCTCCTCGTCGACGAAGGTCTCGTCCGGCCGGACGCGATCGGCGTCACCGGCGGGTCGTACGGCGGCGGGCAGTCGCTCATCCTCGCGGCGCTGAACGATCGCGTCATGCGCGTGGACGGGCGCCTCGTCCCGTGGACCAGCCCGGCGGGCACGCCTCTTCGCATCGCGGCCGCCGCGCCGCTCGTCCCGTGGTCCGACCTCGCGTACTCGCTGCAGCCGAACGGCCGCACGCTCGACTACCGGACGGTGAACGACTACGGCCCGCGCGCCGGCGTGCAGAAGCAATCCTGGAATGCCGTCCTCTACGGCGCCGGGCTCGCGAGCGGATTCTATGCGCCGCCCGGAGTCGACCCGAGCTCGGACATCACGAGCTGGAACGCGCGCATCGTCGCAGGCGAGCCGTACGACGGCGATTTCGAGGTCGCGCGGATCCTGGCCGAGATCGAGGCGCATCACTCCGCCTACTCGATCGACGACTCGGTGCCGCCCGCGCCGCTCTTCATCTACAACGCGTGGACCGACGACCTGTTCCCGGTCGACGAGGCGCTCCGCTACTGGCGCAAGGTCGAGAGCAAGCACCCGAATGCCGAGATCGCGCTCCACTTCGCCGACGCGTTCGGCCACCCGCGCGCGAGCCTCGCGGGCGACACGGCGCGCGTCGCGGCGCGGGTCGAGGCCTTCTTCGCGGCGCACCTGAGGGGCGACGACGTCGCCCTGCCCCCCGCGCTCGAGACCTACACCCAGGTCTGCGACGGCGGCCCTGCCGGCGGACCGTTCGTCGCGGCGAGCTGGGACGCGATCCATCCCGGCGAGGTGCGCTATTCCAGTCGGTCGGCCCAGTCGTTCGACTCGAAGGGCGGCGACGCCGCGACCGCCGCCGCGCTCGACCCGTTGAGCGGCGGCCCGTGCCGGACCGTCGACGCCGACGACGATCCCGGCGCCGCGACCTATCGCCTCCCCGCGGCGACGGGGGCGGGTTACACGCTCATGGGCTCGCCGACGATCATCGCCGACTTCGCGGTACGTGGAGACTTCGCCGAGATCGCGGCGCGCCTGTGGGACGTGTCGCCCGACGGCTCGCAGACGCTCGTGTCGCACGCCTTCTACCGGCCGCGCACCGACGATGCGCCTCGACAGGTCTTCCAGCTCCACCCCAACGGCTGGGCGTTCCGCTCGGGCCACGTCGCGAAGCTCGAGCTGCTCGGACGGAGCGCGCCGTACGGCCGCCCATCCAACGGTGAGTTCACCGTGCGGGCGAGCAACCTCGAGCTCCGCCTGCCGGTGCTCGAGGAGCCCGACGGAGGAGCCGTGCGAGCGCCCGCGCGACACGTGCTGCCGCCGAGCGGACCCGAGCCGATCACCGGCTCGGCGAGCTGCCGCGTCGCGGCCGGCGCGCGCGTTCCGCTCGGCTGCCGTCCGCTTCCGAGCCTGCGCGCCGCAGCCATCCTTCCGTGAGGCACGGGATCGTGGCGCGCACGTTGCGGCGATAGCGGTCCGACGGGCGCACCATGCTGACGATCGACGACGTCGCGGCGATCCCGCTCTTCTCCGAGCTGCCGCCGGCGGAGCTCGAACGGCTCGCGCGCACGTCGGCGGACATCCATCTCGGTCCCGGCGAGTTCGCCGTGCCGGAAGGCGGCGAGCGCGCGCTGTTCGCGGTGCTGACCGGCAGGATCGAGGTCGTGAAGACGATCGACGGGATCGAGCGCCGCCTCGGCTTTCGGCTTCCCGGCACGATCTTCGGGGAGGTCCCGATGGCGCTGGGGACGCCGTTCCCCGGCGGATACCGCGCGCTCGAGCCGTCGCGCGTGATGCGGATCGATCCGCAGCACTACTACGCGGTCGCAGCAGCCTCGCAGGAGGTCTCGCTCAAGGTCAGCGCGCTCGCGCGCGAGCGGATCGGGGGGCTCCAGAGCATCGCGGCGGAGCCGCCCGGGCCGCGCGTGGTCGTCGTGGGACACCGCTGGGACGCGGCCTGCAGCGACGTCCGGAGGTTTCTCGCGCGCAACCAGATCTCGCTCCAGTGGCTGTTGCCGGATTCGCCGGAGCTCGCCCACGCTTGGGAAGGGCCTCTTCCCGCGGATGCGGATCTCCCGGTGCTCCGGCTGGCGGACGGCGCGGTCGTCGCGCGGCCCGGCGTGCGCGAGCTCGCCGTTCGCCTCGGACTCGCGACCAGCGCCCGCGAGCGCGAGTACGACGTCGCGGTCGTCGGCGGCGGCCCGGCGGGCCTCGCCGCCGCCGTGTACGGCGCGTCGGAAGGCCTGCGCACGATCGTCGTCGAGCGCGAGGCGCCGGGCGGACAGGCCGGGACGTCGGCGCGCATCGAGAACTATCTCGGATTCCCGGGCGGCGTCTCGGGCGACGAGCTCGCGAGCCGCGCCCTCCAGCAGGCGCGGCGCCTCGGCGCCGAGATCCTGGTCACGCGCTCCGTCGATCGCATCGATCCAGCGACGCGCGCGCTGTTCCTCGACGGCGGAGACGCCCTGCGCGCCCGGACGCTGATCCTCGCGACCGGCGTCGCGTGGCGGCGCCTCGCGGTCGACGGGCTCGATCGGCTGATCGGGAAGGGCGTCTCCTACGGAGCGGCGCGCGGCGAGATGGGCGCGACGCACGGCCTCGACGTCCACCTCGTCGGCGCCGGCAACTCGGCCGGCCAGGCCGCGCTCCACTGCGCCAACCACGCTCGTCGGGTGACCCTCCTCGTCCGCGGCGCATCGCTCGACGGGAGCATGTCGCACTACTTGACGGAGAAGCTCCGGGCGAGGTCGAACGTCGAGCTCCGACCATCGTCGGAGGTGCATGCCGTCCACGGCGACGCCCACCTGACCGCGATCGACGTCCGCGACACCCGAACGGGCGAGGTCAGCCGCCATCCGAGCGACGGGCTCTTCGTCTTCATCGGCGCCGACGCGGAGACCGGATGGCTGCCGCCGGAGATCGCGCGCGACGCGCGCGGATACGTCCTCACGGGAGAGGATCTGAGGAAAGCCGGCCGCTGGTCGCATCGGCGCGATCCCTACCTCCTCGAGACCAGCGTCCCCGGCGTGTTCGCGTGCGGCGACGTGCGGCTGAGCCCCGTCAAGCGAGTGGCCTCGGCGGTCGGCGAAGGCAGCATGGCGATCGCGCTCGTCCGGCAGTTCCTCGCGAACGAGGGATGACGGGCGGCCCGCCGGCTTCCGACCCGGGCTTTCAGCGCTCCTTCAGGAGGCGCAGCAGATCGGCATCGAACTGGTGCGGGTTCTGGAGGAACGCGAAGTGGCTCACGTGCGGCTCGATCAGGAGGCCGCTGTTCGGGGTCGTCGGTCTGCCGGGCCCTACGGCGTTCGCGCGGCCGCTTCGGAGCGCCGCCGCTTCTCGAGCGCTGCCGCGACCGCCCTTTCCGTCGGAGGTCCCATCACCGCATAGCCGGCCGCATTGGGGTGCAGGCCGTCGTTGGTGAGCGCCTTCCGGAGCTGCCCCGCGTCGTCGCGCATGGCGGCGTTGTAGTCGAGAAGTACGTATCCCCGCTCGCGCGCCACGCGAGCGATGCGTTGGTTCAGCTCGTCGATCTGCCGGAGCGGGCGTTCCGCGGTCTGCACGATCGTCGTCCCGTCGCTCGACTTCGCACAGTCGCACACCGGCAGCACCGTGCCGAGGACGACTGCGATGCCGTTCGCGTGGGCGAGCTCGGCCATGCTGCGCAGGTTGCTTTCGATCGCGTCGAGCGTCGTTCGTCCGCCGTTCCCCGCGATGTCGTTGGTGCCGGCCAGGATGACCACGACCTCCGGACGCAGAGCGACGACGTCCTGCCTGAACCGGAGCAACATCTGGGCGCTCGTCTGGCCGCCGATTCCGCGGTTGACGAACGGCTTGCCCGGGAAGAACCCGTCCGATTCCGGGCTCGACCAGCGGTCGAAGATCGAGTCGCCGATGAGGACCACGCGGTGCTCGCCCTTCGCCGGCGGGGCGAGCGCGGCGTTCGCGGCGGCATAGCGGTCGAGGCGAGCGAAGTCGCTCGCGACGTACGTCAGGCAGGCGGCTCGCTCGTCGGCCTTCGAGTACGACATGCACGCCTTCGGCCACACGGGCAGAAGCGGCTCTGGCGGGCTCGCGTACTGTCCTGGAAAGCTCGTCGGACGCGGCGCCGCGACCGGCGTCTCCGCATGCGCGGAGACGGCGAGCACCAGGACGATCGCGGCATGGCGGAGCCGGATGACCATCCGGCCCGACCATACGCGGCGGTCGCGCGCGCCGCACGCCGCGTCTATGGTGTCGCGCGTGGCGAGGCCGTCGCCGGCAGCGAGCATCGCAGGCGCGCATTCGCGACGGCTCGCCCTCTTCGCGGTGCTCGCATTCGCGCTCGCCCTCCGCCTCGCGAACCTCTGGTGGATGAGCCGGCTGCCGCTGGTCACGGAGCAGGTCCGCTGGCCGGAAGGCGACATGGCCTTCTACTACGCGTGGTCGGGGAAGATCCTCGACGGGGACGTCCTCGGCCGGGACACGCCGCATCCGTACACGCAGTGGATGCGGGCGATCGCTCCCCAGGGGACGTGGGAGCGCTGGTGGGGCGGCCGGCAGGTGTTCCACAACGCGCCGCTGTATCCGTATCTCCTCGCGGGCTTCCGGCTCGTGTTCGGCGACGGATTTCGCGCGATCGCGATCGCGCAGCTCGCGATCGGACTCGCCGGCGTCGCGGTCGCGTTCGCGATCGCCGATCGCGTGTTCGGTCGCGTCGCGGCGGTCGCGGCCGGGCTCACGGCCTCGCTCTTCGGACCGATGCTGCTCTACGAGTCGTTCGCTCTGCGGGACGGGCTCGCTGCGACGACCGCCCTCGGGGTCGTGTGGGCTCTCGTGCGAGCCGAGGGCGGTCGCGGTTGGTGGCTCGCCGGGCTCTCGTTCGGGGTCGCGCTTCTCGCGCGCGAGAACATGGTCGCGTTCCTGCCGTTCGTCGCCGGCTGGCTCGCATGGGTTCATCGGGGTCGCCGGGCGCTGCTCGCCGCAAGCGCGGGGAAATTCGCCGCGGGCGTCGTGCTCGCGCTGCTTCCGCTCGTCGCCCGGAACGTCGCGGTCGGCGTGCGGCCGTGGGCGCTGTCGCCGCAGGGAATCCAGGCGCTCGCGCTCGGACACGTCGCCGACGGCAGCCCGGCACTTCTCGAGGTGACGCCCGACGTCGCGCGCGTCCTGACGGCGGCGGACGGAAGCCTGATCGACGTCCTCCGGCAGATCTGGAGCACCTATGCGGGCGACTGGCGAGCCCTCGCGGCTCACGAGGCGATGCGCCTCGCCGCGATCGTGTCGAGCTTCGAGGGCATGGACAACGTGAGCTGGTACTACCTGCGCGACCGCTCGCCGATCCTGGACTTGACCCTTCCGTTTCACGTCGTGCTTGCGCTCGGCGTCGTCGGGCTGATCGTCGAGCGCGGATCCGGCGCGCGACAGGGGCCGCTCCGGCTCTTCCTCGCGTTCTCGGTGCTTTCGCTCATGGTGACGCCGGTGCTGGGCCGCTACCGGCTGCCGATCGCGCTGGTGCTCGCGATCTATTGCGGCGCGGCGATCGCGTGGGCGGCATCGCAGCTCGCGCGTCGACGGTGGCTCCCGGTCGCCGCGGCTTGCGTCACGGCCATCGCGATCGTCGGCGCATCGCAGCGCATGCTCGCCCGTCTCGAGACGCGGATGCGGTATCGATCGGTCGACTTCGGGATCAGCGCGCAGCGATTCTTCGAGCGCGGCGACCGCGCGGAGGCGATCGCGGAGCTCCGATCGGGATTGCGGGCGGCGTATCGCGGCCCGGACCAGACGACGTTGCCGAAGGGATTCGACCTGCTCGCGCGGGCGTATGCGATCCACGCGTACCAGTCGGGCCGGGCCGACGAGGCGGCCGGCGAGCTGTCCGATCTCGCGTCCGACTTCCCGGCAGATCCCGGGATCCAGGAGCTGCTCGGCCTTCTCTATCGCGACGGGCTCGGCCGGAGCGACGAAGCGGAGCGCCACCTGGCGGAGGCGCGGCGCCTCCGAAGCTCGTCGCCGTAGGACGTCGCAACATCGGGCGAGCCGGATCGCGCGGACGATCCGGCTCGCCCTCTCGATCGCTACTGGACGGCGACGAAGTCGGTGAACTCCATCTCGTACGCCTCCGCGCTCGCGTCGAAGCTCGCGGTGAAGTGGGTCGGGTACGCGGTCGACCGGCCGAAGGCCGCCGGAACCGGTATGTCGAAATCGAAGTCCGGGGTCCCCATGAGGAACTCCTTCGTGACCATCGGCTCGAGGAACGTGAGACCGCCGTCCCAGAAGCCGATCAGGAAGGTGGCGCTGAACTTCGCGTCGACCGCCGCGTACTCCGGCGACCTCGGGTCGATCGCGTGCTGGCCCATCTCCGGAACACAGCCCGGGGGCAGCGCGTATCCCGGCGGCATGCGGTCCGGGCTCGGCTGCACCGGGTTCGCGCAATCGACGGCGAGGACGTCGCTCACCGGCACGGTGTAGAAGTGGAAGTCGTAGTGCGGGCGCCCGTAGATGTTCTCGGGCTCGTGGCCGCTCGGGTTCCAGTGCAGCTCGAGGTGGTCGAAGACGGTCTGCTCGCGCACCACGTCGGGGAACTTCAGCACGGCGACCGCGCCGGCCGGGCCGTCGCCGCTGCCGTGCGGCGCACCGCCACCGCCGTCCGCGCTTGCGCTTGCGCTCGCGAGGCTCGCGCGCTGGTGTCCGCAACCTGCCGCGGCCGCCGTGCCCGCCGGCGCCACCGGCGCGTTCGCGATCGCAGCGAACGGCATCGTCATCCCGACCGCCTCGAGCGATCCGTCGGCTGCGAGCCGTGCCCACAGCGACACCGGCCCGCCGAACAGCTCCTGCGTGTCACCGGCGACGACGGTCGTCTCGCTCGCGCCGCCGCCGTCGCCACCGCTCCCGCCGCCGCCGCATCCGGCCGCGACGGCCAGCGCGGTTCCCGCAACCAGACACCCTCGCAGCGCGATCCGCATCCGCCGGCTCGCCCGGCGTTCGCGCGGCGATCGGTTCGCCGGCGCGGCGCCGGGCCGCGTTGCAGCGTCCGGCGAGTCGTTCCCATCGAAATCGAAATGCGAGCTCATCGCTTGTTTCCTTTCGTCGGTCGTTCTTTGGGATTGGCCGGCTGCGGCGCGCGGAAGAGCGGCGGCAGCGGGGCCGAAGGGTCGAGGAGCTGCGGCTCGCGCACGAAGCGGTCGGCGACCGCCTGCGCGGCCGCGAGCGCCGTGCGCGTGATCTGCTCGCGCGGCAGGTGCCAGAACTCGTGCATCACCCGCCATGCCAACGGGTTGCTCAGGATCTCGAACGTCGCGGCGACGGCGTCCCGGCGCTCCTCGGGAAGGCGTGCCAGGACGTCCGCGAAGATCGCGCGCACGTAGTTGGAGTAGTCGAGGCCGCTCCGGAGCGGCGTGACCGCGAAGACGTGGAAGAGGCTCGGGTCCGCGCAGAGAGCCTCGTGGGTCCGCGCGAGCTGGGCGGCGGCCCCGGGCAGATCGACCGCGGGCACTCCGTCGGTGATCCGAGCCATGGTCGCCATGGCGACGGCGCTCAGCAGGTCGCTGGTCTCGGGGAAGTGCCGGTAGACCGTCCGGGTCGCGACGCCGGCGCGCGCGCCGACGTCGGCGTAGGACAGGTCCTCCGGAAGCACCCCTTCCTTCACGAGCTCGGTCGCGGCCGCGACGATGCGGGACGTCGTCCGCTCGGCCTCGGCCCGGCGACCGGCCCCGTCGTAGGCGCGCTTGCGGGAGGGCCGCTTTGGCCGCCGGGATCTCGTCGCTCCGCGATTCATGTCACGCTTATGACATGAATCGCGATTTCGTGTCAATAGCGAGACATGAAATTCCACCGCTCCCGCGATGGGCCCCCGATCGCACTCGAGTCGGGTTGATCCCGTTGACATGGCGCCGGCAGGGCAGTACTCGGTCGGCCGTTCTAGAACGGTCGACCAAGATGCAACGCGGCTCGTCCGTGGCGACGAGCGATGGAGGCACGCCTCGCATGAGTGCCGTCTCGCGACTCGGCTACCTCGGCTTCGAGGTGAGTGACGTCCCGGCGTGGGAACGCCTGCTCGTCGACGTTCTCGGGCTCGCCGTCTCGGAGCGCCGGACGGACGGCGGCGTCGCGCTCCGCGTCGACGAGCGAGCGCAGCGCATCGTTCTCCACCCGGGCCCTCGCGACGACGTGCTCCACGTCGGGTTCGAGCTGGACGACGAGGCGTCTCTCGACCGCCTCGGCGCGGAGCTCGCGGCTGCCGGGGTCCGGTCGGTGCAGGCGCCGGACCAGCTCGCCCGCGCGCGACGCGTGCGGCGCCTGTGGGAGACCGAGGACCCCAACGGCGTGCCGATCGAGCTCTTCTGCGGGCCGGAGGTGGCGCGCGAGCCGTTCCGCTCCGAGCTCGTGCCGTCCGGGTTCGTCACGGGCGCCGAGGGGCTCGGTCACGTCGTGCTGGGGACGACCGACGCCGCCGCCACCGAGCGGTTCTACTGCGACCGGCTCGGGATGCGCCTCTCCGATCGCATCGTCGCGGAGATGGCTCCCGGCTTCTCGCTCCGGATCACGTTCCTGCACGCGAATCCACGCCACCACACGGTCGCGTTCGCGGAAGCGCCGCTCCCCAAGCGCATGCACCACTTCATGCTCGAGGTCGGCGCGATGGACGACGTCGGGACGGCGTACGATCGCTGCCTCGCCGCCGGCGTGCCGATCGCGAACGGACTCGGCGTCCATCCCAACGACCGGATGTTCTCGTTCTACGCGCGGACGCCGTCCGGGCTCGACCTCGAGCTCGGGTGGGGTGGACGCAAGATCGACGACGCGACCTGGCAGACCACAACCTACGACCGGACGAGCGTCTGGGGGCATCGCCGGCCGACGGCCGCGTGAGCATGAGGGCCATCCGACCGCTCGCGACCCGAGACGCGAACGCGGCGCGCAGCGGCGCCCGCCGTCTGTCGCGCCGCGAGCAGCTCGGCGTCGAGTCGAGACGGCGCATCATCGACGCCGCGGCCGCGCTCATGGCCGAGCGCGGCTTCGCGGGGACGAGCATCGCGGCGGTGAGCCAGCGCTCGGGCCTTCCGTCCGGGTCGATCTACTGGCACTTCGACAGCAAGGAAACGTTGCTCGCGGCGGTCGTGGAGGAAGGCGCGCGGCGGTGGTTCGGTGCCCTGCCGCGCATCGATCGCCTCCTGAAGGATCCGGCCCGGCGCACCGCGGCCCTGTTCGAAGCGATCGACGCGTCTCTCGAATCCCATCCGGAGTTCCTGCGGCTGCTCCTCCTGATCGCGCTGGAGCGCCGGGACGTCGACCCGACTTCGCTCGCCGTCATCCGACGCGTGCGAGCCCGCGCGCTCGCGAGTATCCGGAAGATGCTGCTCGTGCTCCTCGAGCCGCTCGGGCCGCGAGACGCGGACCACATCGCCGACGAGTTCGCACGCCTCGTGCTCGTGGTCGCGGACGGATCGTTCGTGGCGCAGCACATCGATCCGGAGCAGGCGGACGTCCGCCGCTCGTTCGGCCTCTTGCGGCGCGCGCTCACCGCGCTCGTCCGCGAGATGGACGTCGCCCCGCGCCGGAATCGGCGATGAACGGGGCGTTGCCGTTGGAGGGAATCACCGCATGACGCCGCTGACGACGGACATCGACGATCTGGTCTCGCTCGAGCGCGGCGAGGTCGATCGGCGGATCTACAGCGACCCGGCGATCTTCGAGCGCGAGATGGAGCAGATCTTCGCGCGTGCGTGGCTCTTCCTCTGCCACGAGTCGCAGATCCCGGAGCCGGGCGACTTCTTCGCGTCGGTCATGGGCCGCGACAACGTGCTCGTCGTGCGGCAGAAGGACGGCGGCGTCCGAGCGATGCTGAACACGTGCGCGCACCGCGGAAACGCGGTCTGCCGCGCCGACGAAGGCAACGCGAAGGGATTCCTCTGCACCTACCACGGCTGGTCGTACGGCATCGACGGACGGCTCGCCGGCATCCCCGGCTACAAGACCTTCTACGCCGGCGAGCTCGACAAGAGCCGCCTCGGCCTTCCGCCGGTCGCTCAGCTCGCGAGCTACAAGGGCTTCGTCTTCGGGACGCACGACGCGACCGCGCCGCCGCTGGAAGAGTACCTCGGCGCGACCGGACGCCTCGGGCTCGACCTCATCGCGGCGCGCGGCGACATGGCGGTCGTCCCGGGCGTCCAGAAGTTCGTCGTCGACTGCAACTGGAAGATCGCCGTCGACAACCTGTTCGACTGGTATCATCCGCAGGTGTCGCACGCGGCGGCGTTCCGCTCCGGTGCGGTGGGACCCGAACCCGTACGCGCCGGCGGAATCGAGCCGATCGACATGACCGGCGTCAACATGGACACCGGCGCCGGTCTCGACGTCCCCGTCGGCACGATCACGGCCTCGAAGTTCGACCAGATCGTCGTCATCGGGGAGTACGGCCACGGGATCGGCGGACCGAGCGTTTCGTCGTCGGGCAACGTCGAGATGGACAGCTCGTGGCGCGCGACGGAAGAGGCCAAGGCGGCGCTCGGCCCCGTCGGCGTCGAGGTGGCCGGCCATCCGAGCATCTTCCCGACCGCGTGGGTGACGGTGGCGCCCGTACAGCTGTCGCTCCGGATCCCGCGCGATCCCACGCACACCGAGATCTGGTGGTTCACGTTCGTCGACCGCCGGATGCCGCCCGAGCTTCAGAGGATGATGGTGAAGTTCGCGAACCGGGTGTTCGGGCCTGCCGGGGTGCTCGAGCAGGACGACGGCGAGAACTGGTCGCAGGCGACCGCACAGAGCCGCGGAGTGGCCAGCCGTCGCGTCAAGCACCTCGTGAACATGGGGCTCGGACGAGGCCGCATCGTGAAGGAGCACGGGCTCGCGCGCATCGAGGGCCTGACCAGCGAGCACGGCCAGCGGTGGACGTACCACGCGTGGGCGGAATGGATGAAGGGAACGAGCTGGGATGCGCTGCGCGCCGCGACGACCCCCGGCGACGTGCTCTGAGGAGCGACCGATGGGCGGATCAGACGGCTCGCAGCCGGACGCCGACCGCATCGCGGCAGCGGTGCGCCAGTACGAGGTCGAGCGGTTCTACTACGACGAAGCGGCCCTCCTCGACGCGCACCGCTACGACGAGTGGCTCGCTCTCTTCACCGACGACGCGCACTATTTCATGCCGATCCGCAGGACGCGCATGCAGCGCGAGCTCGACAAGGAGTTCACGCAGCCCGGCGAGATGGCCTTCTTCGACGACGACAAGACGTTGCTCGCCGGGCGCGTCGCGAAGCTCCAAACGGGGCGGTCGTGGGCGGAGGACCCGCCGTCGCGCACCCGGCACCTGATCACGAACGTGCGCATCGTGGCCGACGACGGGCACGAGCTCCGGGTCGAATCGAACTTCCACCTCTACCGGACGCGCCTCCGCTCGGAGGAGGACTCGTGGATCGGCTCGCGGCACGACGTCCTCCGCCGGATCGACGGCGCGTTGCGGATCGCCGACCGGAAGATCTTCTTGGAGCAGACCGTCCTCCTGTCGCGCAACCTGAGCAACTTCTTCTGACATGGGCTGGCTCGACGACACGGTGGCGCTGGTGACGGGCGCCGGATCCGGGCTCGGCCGCGCGATCGCGGAGAGGTTCCTCGCCGAGGGCGCGCACGTCGGCGCGCTCGAGATCGATCCGGCGAAGGCGAATGCGCTCCGCGCTCTGGATCGCGGCCGCGTTCGCGTGACGGTCGGCGACGCCACGCGCCTCGCGGACGACGAGCGCGCCGTCGCCGATACGGTCGCCGCGTTCGGGCGCCTCGACGTCTTCGTCGGGAACGCGGGCCTCTGGGATTACGGCCTGTCGCTCGACGCGCTTCCGGCGGCGCGGATCGGCGCCGCCTTCGACGAGATCTTCTCCCTCAACGTCAAGGCGTATCTGCTCGGCGCGAAGGCGGCGGTGGGAGCGCTCCGAGAGACGAAGGGCGCGATCGTCTTCACGGTCTCGAACGCCGGGTTCTGGCCGGGCGGCGGCGGGCCGCTGTACACGGCCTCGAAGCACGCGGTCGTCGGGCTGGTGAAGCAGCTCGCGTACGAGCTGGCTCCCGACGTGCGGGTGAACGGCGTCGCGCCCGGCGGCATGCCGAGCGACCTCCGCGGGCCGCGCGCGCTCGGTCTCGCCGACCGGTCCTGGGCGTCGATGCCCGTCGACCGGATCGTCGAGCGCTTCTCGCCGCTCGAGCGCCCTTTCGCCGCGAGCGACTACGCCGGCCACTACGTCCTGCTCGCGTCGCGAGCGAACGCGGCGAGCGTCACCGGCTCGGTGCACAACTGCGACGGCGGGATCGGCGTGCGCGGACGGCGCGAGCTCGGGCCGCGCTGAGCGATCGGACTCGGGCGAAGCCCGAGAGGTGACCGCGCGCCAGTCCGTGCATTCGCGGACCGGCAGCCGCGATCAGGTGGGGACGATCGCCCCAGTGCCATCGATGGCCCTATGCTCCGCTCGTCCACCGGAGCCCAGGTCCGCGCGGTTCGCGCCGTAGAGCGTCATGTCCACTGAAGACTTACGGCCCGTCGACCGATGACCGAGCCGGAGGGTGGACATGGCTCAACGGTCGCAGATCCTCGTTCTCGCCCTGCTCGTTTCGGTTTCGTTCGGCCGCGGCGTCGCACGCGCCCAGCAGTGCGACGTGAGCGACGGGGAGTCGATCGTGCAGGGGCTGCTCGACGACGTCGTCACGCCGTTCAACGACGCGTGGCCCGCGATCTGCCAGGCCACGGGGCTCGATCCCTTCGACAACGTGTACGACGGCTCCGTGAACCTCGGGTGCGGGCTCGGCGACCTCGGCAACACGGTGTGCGGCCTGCAGGCGTCGTCGTGCAAGAGCATGTGGGCGGACGTGGACGTCTCGCAGATCTCGGGCCTCGAGAATCTCGCGGTGACATCCCTGACCGTGACGTCGACCAACGCCAACAGCGGCACGAGCTGCCCCTACAAGTCGAGCGCCGTCGACGACACGTCCTTCAGCTGCAGCTACTCGGGCGAGGGTATCGGCGACGCCGCGCTCACCGGGACGGTATCCGCCGACTTGTCGAGCATCGAGATCCGCGTCGAGTGCGATGCGCTCGGTGGGCTCGACAAGTTCAAGGAGACGATCTGGGAGGGGCGTGCCACCGCGACCGCGACCGGCGGCACTGCGACCGCGGACCTCAAGTACTGCGCCGGTATCTGCAGCGCGAACAGCGGTCTTGCGTCGCTGGTGTACCTCGGCATGAGCGACCTGAAGCTTCATCTCACCGGCGTCAGCACCGACATCGTCACCTCCGGCTCCAGCTACGACATCGACGAGCAGCTCGCCGACGAGATCGCCGATCAGATCGCCGACGGACTGAAGTCGGTGATCGAGAGCGCGATCGCGCCCGTGATCACACAGGCGTTGAACGAGGAGGTCGACGAGATCCTTCCGCTGCCGAGCTCGTGCTCGAGCTCGGCCTCGACGGTGCCGGCCGCCGTCGCGACGGCGCCCGCTCCCCCGGGTTCGCTGGTCTGCTACGACGCCGGTCTCGCCCCGGGCTCCGCATCGTTCACGTCGTTCGACGACGTTCGTTTCACCGATCCGCACGAGTCGACCAAAAACGCGATCGTGCGCGAGGCACAGGTCTGCGGCCCGGCTTCCGTCGAGCCTGCCGCGATGGCAGATCCCGATCGCCGCTTCGTCGGCTACGTGCTGCGTCCCGAGTTCGGGGCGCCGGTGGAGACCCTACCAGCGGCGATCCTGACGAACGCGTTCGGCGTGGAGGACGTGAGCTTCGGCGAGGTGCTGCCGGACATGCTGCTGTCGGCGGCGGCCTCGGACGACGGCTCGCTCGACGTCGGGTGCATCCTCGCGCCGGGTGCGTATCGCTGCACCGCGGCGGCGGGCGACGGCTCCTCTTCCGGACAGGTCGTTCAGCTCGCGGACGGGCTCGGGGCCGTGGCGATCCAGGGGCTGCGCTCGGTGTGCGTTCCCTTGACGGTTCACGGAGCCAAGCTGCGGGGCGACGGCCCGTTCGCCTGCTATCAGACGTCGCCCGTGTCGGGATCGCTCCCCACGGAGCCGTCGGTCGTCGAGGTGGCGAGCGCCTTCGGGAGCCAGCTGCTCGACCCGCTCGGTGCGGACCGGCGCCTGTGCATCCCTGCCGCGGTGACGTTCGCGACCCCGGCGCCCGGGTTCCCGCGACTCGCGATCCTCGACGACGGGGTGCTCGGGTTCGACGCCATCGCAACCCTCGCGCCGCGCTTCATCGAGGTCGGCGGCTCCTGTCCGCTGCTCCGACGGCACCTCGATCCGGGCCTCGGCATCTTCGAGCGCTCGTTCGTCGCGGGCTCGGCGAGGTAGCCGGCCGAGCAGATCACGGCTGCAAGGGGCGTTACGCCGGGCTCTGCAGGTTGTATACGAGCCCGAGGACCGCGCGCCGCGGGAGGAAGGGCACGAGCCGCGCGATGATCGCGTTGCGCGAGCCGGTGATCACGACGCGCCGGTTCTGCTGCCAGCCGCGGTAGCCCATCTCGGCGACCTCGGCCGACGGCATCGGCTGGCCCGTGCGCGAGAGTCGCGTTCTGCCCGTTCCGGCGCGCTCGCGGAAGTTGCTCACGGTAGGCCCGGGGCAGAGGCAGCTCACCCGCACCCCGGTCCCTTCCGCCTCCTTCCACAGGGCTTCCGAGAACGAAAGGACGAACGCCTTCGAGGCGTAGTAGATCGCCATGAGCGGGCCGGGCTGAAACGACGCGGTGGACGCGACGTTGAGTACGCCGCCGCGCTTGTTCGCGAGCATGCGCGGCCAGTAGATGTGCGTCAGCTCGACCAGTGCGCGATCGTTGAGGTCGATCATGCCGAGCTGGCCGGCGCGGTCGGAGCCGTCGAAGGCGCCGGCGATCCCGTACCCCGCGTTGTTCACCAGGGCGTCGACCGCGAGGCCGCGCGCGGCGATCTCGGCCGCGAGCTTCTCGCCGCCGCCGGGGACGCCGAGGTCGCACGGGATCGTCGTCGCCTTGACGCCGTGCTTGGCCGAGAGGCGCGCCGCGACCTCCTGCAACGCGGCCTCGGAGCGCGCCGTCAGGATCAGGTCGTATCCGTCCCGCGCGAAGCACTCCGCGAGATCGACCCCGATTCCCATGCTCGCGCCGGTGACCAGCGCCGTCTGGCCTTCACCCTGTCTGGCTGCCATTGTCACGCTCCCTCGCAGAGAAATTGGCCATACCGTCGATGCTCGGTTTCGGCAAAATCTCCGGCCGCCCGCCTTTCATGCGAGCGAGCTCAGACCTGGAGTCGCGAACGCACGGTTTCGTCGACGTCGACCGGATGCAGCTGAATCGCCGCGAGCGCAGCCCGCACGCCCGCTGCGGAAGTCTCCGTGGACATGCTCGGCATTCCCACGTTCTCCACGCGGGCGGCGACCGCCGGCAGGGCCGGAAGGTGGACCCAGCCTGCTCGGATCGCGAGCTGCTCCGTGGCGAGGTAGTGCAGCGTGCCGTACATGAGATGATTGCAGCAGAAGGTTCCCGGCGCATCGGAGATGTCCGCCGGAACGCCTGCTTGCCGCATCGCACTCACCATGGCCCGGATCGGAAGCGTGCTGTAGTAGGCGGCCGGGCCACCGGGAACGGTCATCTGACCTCGTAGCGCGTTCCCGTCGTTGTCGCGCAGGCCGTAGCGGGCGCCGTCGTTGAGGTTCTGGGCGATCCGCTCGACCGTCACCATGGCGCGGCCGCTGAACTCGCCCATCATCACGACGGAGTCCGGCCGCAGCTCGCGGATCGCAGCCGTGACGACGTCGATGGATTTGAAGAACGTGTTCGGGACGATCCGCGACACGACCCGCGCGCCCTCGACCTCGACGCCATCCAGACTTCGCGCCACCTGCTCCGCCGGGTTGATCGGGGTGTCCCCGTAGGGCTCGAAGCCGGTCAACAAGATCGTACTCATCGGACCTCCACGGCTCGCATCCGGTACGCATTCGAAACCACCCGAGCTGCGTCAAGTCGGCGACTTCCCGAGCCAGAGCGCGGTCAGCCCGGCCCGGCCGCTCACGCCGAACTTCCGGAACAGAGCCGTGATGTACGTATGGGTCGTGGCGAGCGTGAGCGCCAAGTCGGCCGCGATCTCCTTCTCGGTGCGGTCGGTGAGGAGAAGGCTCACGAGGCGGCGTTCCGAAGGCTTGAGAGGCGCCTTCGCGATCAGCAAGCCGTGGTGGAGCATGACGCGACGGTGAAACCACTTGAGCGCGCGCAGCGCGTAGGCGACGACGTCGCGATCGAGCGTTGAGAACGGGCGGCTCCCCTCGCCCACGCGATACCACCCGAAGTACGACTCGGCGTCGTCGTTGACGGGAAAGGCCGCGAAGATCGCGTCGCTGACGTCGCGCGACCGGTAGAGGATGTCGTAGTCCGGTGTCCCGAAGAACGCGCAAGAGGCGAGCTCCCGAAGCAAGCGCGTCCGAAACGCACCGGCCTCACGCACTTGCGCGAGCGTGACCTCGTCGGCCGTTCCGTGGTCGAGACGCTGACGGGAGACCCGATAGACGCGCTCGTCCTCCGGCGTCGGGTCCATCCTGCGGACGGCGCGCATCCGCCATCCGCCGAGCGGATCGCCGTCGACCCCGAACCGGACGGCCCCGAGCCAGAACGCGCGCTGCGCGCCGATGAGATCGCTCAGCACCCGCATCGCGTGGACCACCGCCGCGTCCGTCTCGTGTGCGCCGAAGTCGGCGAGCTCGTCCCATAGTTCGTGGATCCGCGCGACGCGCTCACCGGGCAGCAGAGTGTGCGAACGTGCCTCAGCCATGGCGATCGACGGGTGGGCGCGGGTCGGGCGTCCCTCTGATTAGAGGGCTTCACCATATCCTCTGCGGCCGTGTAGAGAACCCTTCAACGCGCGCGTGCAAGCCGGGATCCACCCGGCTGCTGCACGGCACGGGGCTACGCTCCGGCGGAAGGGCTCGTCCGCGCTGAGCCGACGATCTCGCGCCGGCGAGGTGTCGACATGCGTGCGAAGATTGGTGCTGGATCGCTGCTGATCGCCGCTGCGATCGGCCTGGCCGCCTCAGCCGCGCTCGCGCAGGTCGGCCACATGACGGTCGACGAGCGTGCATGCACGGCCGCGCTCACGAAAGCGGCCGCCAAGTTCACCGTGGCGAAGTCGAGCTGCGTTCAGAGGTGCGCCGCGGCGGCGCGATCGAAGAAGGGCAGCTACGATGACTGCATCGCCCCGCACGGCGGCAGGACGGCGACGTGCGTCGCCGCTGCCGACGCGAAGGCCCGCTCCGCCATCGACAAGAAATGCGCGGACGCATGCCCGCAATGCCAGAAGTGCTCCGAGGGTGCGCCCGTCATCGCCGACGTCGAGACGACGCTCGACAACCTCACGATGGAGACCCACTGCGTCGAGCGTGGCGACCGCAAGCCGAGCAAGACCGAGAGGAAGTGCGAGGACGCCGTGCACAAGACGGTTGCGAAGCTCGCCGCCGCGCGCGTCAAGTGCTTCGACGCGTGCAACGCCGCCATCGCCAAGGGGACGCTCACGGACGGCAGCTGTCGGCGCCCGAGCCCGGCCGACGCGGCGACGGCAGCGTGCCTCGCGGCGGCGGACGCGAAGGCGGGCGACGCAATCGCCAAGGCCTGCGGTCCAGCCGGTGCGACGCCCGCCTGCTACGGCTCCGCGACCAAGGCGGACTGGATCGAGCGGGGGCGCGACCTGGCCGACATCCAGGATCCGCAGAAGTCGGACGGCGCCGCGTGCACCGACGGCGTGAGCTGCACCACCGATTCGTGCCGGCTCGGCCGCTGTGACAGCAATACGGCCTGCAACCCCGCCAATCTCTGCCAGTACGGAGAATGCGACGTGGCGAACGACCAGTGCATCATCCAGAACTATGACTGCCACCAGCCATCCGACCCGTGCTACGGCGCGTTCTGCAGCACGAGCTCGGGGATCTGCCTCACGCAGTGCGTCTCGGCCTTCGGCTGCGGCACCGGCATCGGGGAGTGTGGACTTGCCTTCGGCTGCACGTCCAACGCCGAGTGCGAGGACGATAACCTCTGCACGGACGACATCTGTCTGACGAGTAGCGGCGCATGTTCTAATTCGCCGAGAATCTGCGATGACGGTGACGCCTGCACCGTCGACTACTGCACCAATCCCGCGGTCGGCTGCCAGACGCGACCGCGTCCGGCCGGGTATTGCGACTCGATCGGACAAGACGGCATCGCGTGCACGGAGGACGTCTGCGTCCCGTTCCAGGGATGCACCGAGCACAGGCCGCACGACGCCGCCTGCGACGACGGCGACCCCTGCACGATCGACGACTGCGACCCGGCCGCCGGCTGCGTGCACCGCCCGGCGTGCGACGACGGCGATCCGTCGACGACCGACACGTGTGACCCGGTCGACTTCTCGTGCTCGTTCGTCGGCCCGAGTTGACGTTTCGTCTTCGCTGGGTCCGGACGTTGCGATCAGCGCGAGCTTGCCCCGAGCGCCGGGAAGAGCCGTTCCGTGTTCGCGCGCAGCGCTTCGATCGACGAGCCGTGCGCCTCGCCGGCCGCTTGGAGGCGTCGTGCGGCCAGGGCGGCGGCGACCTCCGGTGTGAACGGATAGTCGCTGCCGTAATGGAGATGCTCGAGCGTCGTGATCGTCAGCAAGGCATCGAGCTGACGGGGCACCGGGAAGCCCGCCAGGTCGTAGTGGAGGCCGGCGACGTCGCGCAGAACGTCGACGGACGGGCCGACGTCGAGCAGGCGCGAAAAGGCGTTCACCCGGTCGACGATCATCGGAAGGGTCGCTCCGGCGTGCGGGACGATGAACTCGATGTCGCCGTGACGAGCGATGGTGCCGTTCAGGACCAGGTCCACCACGGCGCGCGTCGTGTCGAAGAGGAACTCGAGCATCGGTCGCGGCCTTCCGAGCGACGTGTGCTCCCAGCACGCCGGGGAGGTCGGGTGGAGGAACACCCGAGCCCGCCGCCGGTTGAGCTCCCGGAAGACCGGCTCGCGCGACGGATCGCCGATGTAGGTGCCGCCCACGTTGGTGAGCAAGGCGAAGCCGTCCGCGTGGAGGCGATCGCAGCCGTGGGCGATCTCGGCGATCGCGGCATCGACGTCGGGCAGCGGGAGCGAGGCGAGGAGCCCGAACCGCCCGGGATGGTCGACCACCGCGCGCCGACCGATCTGGTTCATCTCGCGAGCGAGATCCCGAGCCGCCTTCTCGTCGCCGAAGTACACGCCGGGCGACGAGATCGAAAGGAGGGACGTCGCGATCCCCAGGCGATCCATCGCCGCCACGTGCTCCTCGACCGACCAGGCCGGCACGTGCGGGAACCCGTCGGGCCGATCGTGCCCCGCCGCGAGCAACGCGGCCCGGTAGGATTCTGGAAGGTAGTGGGCGTGGACGTCGATCTTGTTCGACACGTTCACACGTCGAGGGACTGGACCCACGCGAGCAGGGTATCGACGTAGAGATCGGGCTTGTCGCCGTGCATCGAGTGGCCCACGTCGGGGAACGAGCGGTACTCGACCGACACGCCGGCGGTCCGCAAGAGGTCCTGCGCGCGCTGCGCCTGCTGGTCGGACATCGCGCCGAACAGGAAGCCCGTCGCGTCGTTGGTGATGCGCAAGTGATGCGTGAGCAGCACCGGGACCTTCACGCTGCGGAGCATGCGCTCGTGATCACACGACGCGGCCACGGTTCCCGTCCAGAAGGAGCGCCCCCACTCGGGGTCGTACTCCTTCAGGTTCTGGGGCGGCTCCTCCGGGATTGGGATGCCCTTCAGCCACTCGGGCAGCCGGTCCGGGGCGGATTCGCGCATGGCGTCCCACGCCCCGATCGACCACTGGTCGCCGAGGTAGCTGCTCCACAGGTCGAAGATCGGGCCGATGCACTGACGGATGCCCGGTCCCACGGCCGGTCGCACTTCGGACGCGAACAGCGGTGGATCCTCGTACAGCGCCGCGACGACCTGGCCGGGCTTCGCGTACGCCGACAGCCAGGCGCTGAGGACACCCCCCGAGGAAAGGCCGCTCACGTACGTGGGCCGTCGGATGACCGCGTCGATGAAACGGACCAGATCGTTGCCCATGTTGTCGAGCGTGTACCGACCCGGCGTGCGGGTGCTCCGGCCCTGGCCGCGCAGGTCCACGGCGAACGCCTGGAAGTGCTCGGCGAGCCGGGGCATGGCGGCCTCGTACCCCCACCACGACTCCGTCTGCCCGGGGATGAGCAGCAGCGCCGGCGACGAATCGTCGCCGACGGTCGCGTAGTTCATCCGCACTTCGCCCAGGTCGACGAGCTGCTCGGACAACGCGTGGCCGACGTAGGTCTCGTCGGGGTTGTGCGGGCCGTAGCGCGACCGATGCTGCGTCATGCGGCGCCTCTGATCACTCGATCCGTCTCCCGTCAATACGACGACGTCGCTTCGACGACGTCCGCGCTTGGCACGTCGGACGAGAGCGGTGGACTCCGTAGACGACGATCCCCTACTCCTTGTCCGAGCCGAGTCGGGCCACCGTGACGGCGGCTTCAGCACCGCCGAGGCGGACGAGCTCCGCGCTGTCGACGAAGAGCTCCTCTTGCGTGTCCCGCTCGTAGGACGCGTCCGACGACCGGCTCTGACGGCGCCCGGCGTAGTAGACGCCCGTGATTCCGTCGACGTCCGAGTCGATCGCGAGCCGAGCGAGGGCAGCGCCGGCCTGCGGCACCGTTTGAACGTGGATGAACGGCTTCATCAGCGGAACGAGAGCGGGTCCCACCGTCCCGAACAGGAAGCGCATCGCACGCCCGTACTGGCGTGCCAAGCCGGTGCCCGGAGTGAACCCGGGGTCGTAGGCGACCGCGGTCACGCCGGGCCTGTCACGCCGCAGCCGCTCGGCGAGCCCATAGGTGAAGAGGATGTTGCAGAGCTTCGACGTGCTGTAGGCGCGCTGGCCCGCCTTGGTGATCCCTTCTGTGTCGATGGTCTCGCGGTCGGGCTCGACCAGGCCGCGCGCGCCGCGGTACTTCGGCGTCGGAAAGCCGGTGCGCTGCGCCGGGTCGTGCGTCCCGCTCGCCACCACCACCACGCGCGCCGGGGCGACGAGCAGCGGGAGCACGCGGTGCACGAGGAGGTAGTGGCCCAGGTGATTGACGCCGAAAGTCAGCTCGAATCCGTCCTCGGTGCGCTCGGGACCGGCGACGACCTGGACGCCGGCATTGCAGACCAACGCGCGGAGCGGCGGCCGGCGCTGCGCCGTATCGCCGAGCCAGTTGGAGAAGGCGCGCACCGAAGCGAGCGACGCGAGGTCGAGCGACCCGAATTCGACCCGCGCGCCGGGCGGCGCCGCGAGCTCGCGCCGGGCGCGCTCGAGGTCGCGCGAGGCGACCACCACGTGTGCGCCGTCGGCGAGCAGGGTCCGCGTACATTCCCCGCCGATTCCCGCATGACCGCCCGTGACGACGACCGATCGCTCCATGCCGGGCTCCTTTCGTTTCAATCTTAGCAGTGCTTAGATCGCCCTAGGCGACCCGCATGGGCGTGTCAAGGAGAGGGCTGAGCGGCGCGGAGCCGAAGAAGCGCGGCTACCATCACGGGGACCTGCGCCGCGCTCTGCTCGCCGCCGCCTTCGCGCTCGCGCGGGAGGGCGGACCCGCCGCGGTCTCGCTGCGCGAGGTCGCGCGCCGCGCCGGCGTGTCGCCCGCCGCTCCGTATCATCACTTCGCCGATCGCGGCGCGGTGCTCGCCGCCTTGGCCGAGGAGGGTTACGCACGACTGCTCGTTGCCCTGGTCGATGTGCACCGCAGGGCGCGCCGCCGTTCCCCGGCGGGCCGCATCACGGCTCTCGCGGAAGCGTACCTTCGCTTCGCGGCCGAGCAGCCGACCTACTACGCGACGATGTTCCTCCCCGAGCTCGCCGATCCGGAGAGGTATCCCGGCCCGCACCGCGACGGACAACGCTGCCTCGAGCTCATCGTCGCCGTCCTGCGCGACGCCGAACCGGGTCGCGGCGACGAAGAGGCGCTCGAAACCGCGATCCTCCTCTGGTCGTCGGTGCACGGCTTCGCGACGCTTTCGGGCGGCTCGGCGTTCCGACACCATCCCCGCTTTCGCTCGCTCGTCGCGTTGCCGCAACACGTGACGCGGCTGCTGGGGCGAATTGCCACGCTCGGTTGACACGAGAACGCCAACGCCGAGCGCGCTGACGTCTCGCCGCGCTCACGCGCCTCACCGAGCGGTCAGCGCGGAGCGGCGAGATGCCGGCGGGTTCCCCATTGACCACACGGCGACCGAGTTGATACGCGCGCGTTGGGCTCAAGGAGATCGAACGACCCGGTAGCCGCCACCTCGCCCGCCGGCACCCCTGGCGATGCGGGCGCCGACGCTGGAAGGGGCACCCCGATGAACATCATTCCTATGGGCTCCGGTGAGCGATCGCGTCGCCACCCGCAGCGCGCTCGGCGCGGCGTCATGATCTGGAGCGCGGCGCTCGTTCTTCTTCTGTCGCTCGTCGCTCCCGGGTCGCGGACGACCGCGACGACGAACGACTGCACCGATCCCGCGCCCGTCAATTCCTGCGTCCCCGGCGGCGGCGGCGGAAGCGGCGATTGTCCCGCGGAGTGGCTCATCGATCCGGTGCCCGAGCTCAAGAAGGGAATCCCGCGCAATCGCATCCTGTGCTGGGAGGGCGACCCGTTCTGCGACAGCGACTCCGACATCCTGAACGCGAGCTGCACGGTCGAGGTCCGGATCTGCGCCAACAACACCGATCCGCGCCTGCCGTGCACCCCGATCGACATGACGACGTTCGAGGTCAAGCAACCGAATCCGAGCAGCTCCAAGCCCGTCGACCAGCAGAACCTGGCCGCGCTCGAGGCGGCCGGCGGCTCCGGCGGGTTCGGTGTCACCGTCGTGCGCAAGGGCGCGTTCCACGAGGTGGGCGGGGTCTTCTCCACGCAGAACGCCTGCAGCAACGCGGTGTCGGTGATCGCGCCGCTGAAGATCAAGCGCAACGGCGGCCAGGTGAAGGGTAAGACGCCGATCAAGATCGCCGTGCGCAGCTCGAACGGGAAGCAGGACGTCGACAGCCTCGCGATCTTCTGCATGCCGAGCACCTGCGGCGACGGCATCGTGCAGGCCGACCACGAGGACTGCGACGACGGCAACCGCGTGAACGGCGACGGCTGCGACCAAGGGTGCCGCATCGAGGTCGCGCCGACGCCCACTCCGACCCCGGCGGGTACCCCGACGCCGACTCCCACGCCTTCGCCCGCTCCGACCCCGACTCCGGTGCC
>DASRFA010000050.1:0-293375 GCA_035651755.1 Binatia bacterium
TGAAGGTGGGCGATCACCGCCAGGCCTCGCGGCACGATCACGTCCCGGTCAGCAGGCAGCTCGTCGACGAGCTCGCGCCCGAGAACGATCCGCTCCGGAAGACGATGCTGATGGCGCTCGCCCGCCGGGGCGACGTCTCGCGCCGTTCCGCAGCTCAGCTGCTCGAGCGAGCGGCCGATCCCGAGCTCGACCGTCTCCTCGGCTTCTACTACGACGAAGTCGCGTCGATCGACGTCCTTGACGACCAGCCGACGTTCGACCTCTCCGTTCCCGACAACGTCACGTATGTCGCGAACGGCTTCGTTAGCCACAACACGATCAGCTTCATGATGGACTGCGACACGACCGGCGTCGAGCCCGACATCGCCCTCGTCAAATACAAGAAGCTGGTCGGCGGCGGCATGCTCAAGATGGTGAACCAGACCGTCCCGCGCGCGCTCCGCCGCCTCGGCTACGATCAGAAGGAGATCGAGGAGATCGTCGAGTACATCGACCAGGAGGACACGATCGAGGGCGCGCCGCACCTGAAGGACGAGCACCTCGCCGTCTTCGACTGCGCCTTCAAGGCCGCCAAGGGCTCGCGGGCGATCTCCCCGAGCGGCCACCTCCGGATGATGGGCGCGGTCCAGCCCTTCCTGTCGGGCGCCATCTCGAAGACCATCAACATGCCGAACGACACCACGGTGGAGGAGGTGGAGAACGCGTTCCTCCTCGCGTGGAAGCTGGGCCTGAAGGCGGTCGCGATCTACCGCGACGGCTGCAAGCGGACCCAGCCCCTCAACACGTCGCGCGGCGACGCGAAGGCGGCACCGGCGGCCGCGACCGCGGTCGCTCCGGTGGAGGCCGGTCGGGCCGAGCCCGCACCGGCGGAGTTCCAGCCGGTACGCCGCCGGCTACCCGCCGACTGCCGGTCGATCCGCCACAAGTTCGACGTCGCCGGGCACGAGGGCTACATCCACGTCGGCTTCTACGACGACGGCACCCCGGGCGAGATCTTCATCAAGATGGCCAAGGAGGGCAGCACGATCTCCGGCCTGATGGACACGATCGCGACCCTGACGTCGATGTCGCTCCAATACGGGGTCCCGCTCGACGCCCTCGTGAGCAAGTTCAGCCACGTCCGCTTCGAGCCGTCCGGCTTCACGAAGAACGCGGAGGTTCCCTACGCGAAGTCGCTGACCGACTACATCTTCCGTTTCCTCGGCGTCCGGTTCCTGACGCCCGAGAAGCGGACGCAGGTCGGCCTCACGGCGGACGACGCCGTCGAGGCGCGGCCGGACGTCGAGGCCCTCGGCTCCGCCGATGCGGCGGCCCACGCCGCCGGTCTGCCGGTCGCGGCGGTCGCGGACGGAGGTCGGCGAACGATCACGTTCAGCCCGCAAGCGGATGCCCCGACCTGCTCGGATTGCGGCTCGATCATGATTCGCAACGGCTCCTGCTACCGCTGCACGAACTGCGGCGCGACGAGCGGGTGCTCCTGACCGGATCCCGCGGAAGCGGAAACGAAGACGCTCGCGCGGTTGCCTGGCCGCGCGAGCCGGGCGCGGCGACGGCGGTGTGGTGGGGAGGTGGCGGCGCCGGCCCGGGGTGTGGGGGGTGGTGGCCAGGCGGTGGTGGGAGCGGGGCGCTCGCGAGGGCGCCCCGCTCCTCGTTCTGGCCCGCTTCGCGGGGCGAGCCAGACGTCCCTACGGCGGGGCGCTTCTAGCTTGACTCCCGCCGACTCCGATCTTAGGACCCTCGCACGTCGGGCGAGGTTGCTGCAATGGCGGAGAAAATGAAATTTTCCGACGAGCACCTGTGGGTGCGAATCGAGGGCGAGGTGGCGCACGTCGGCGTCACCGACTTCCTCCAGGACAAGCTGGGGGAGATCGTCTCCGTGAACCTCCCCGAGGTCGGCGAGGAGATCGAGCGCGGCGAGCCGATGGGCGAGGTGGAGTCGGCGCGCGAGGTCCACGAGCTCATCTCGCCGGTGACCGGCGTCGTCGTGGGGATCAACACCGACCTCGAGGACCAGCCCATCCTGGTGAACGAGGACCCCTACCGCGACGGCTGGCTCCTCGAGGTCGAGCTCCGCGACGACGAGGAGCTCGGCGAGCTCATCGAAGCCGAAGAGTACGACGAGCTCATCGCCGGCGAGCAGGACGACGAGTAGGTGCGGACCGCGCCGCCAGGGGCCGAGAGCCCCTCGCGCAGTGAGTATCGTTGCGCTGGGTTCCGCGCGCGAAGCGCGCGGCCGAGCGCAGCGAGCTAGGGAGCGGGGCCCCGACTGGCTTTGCCAGGCGGGGCGAGGGGCGAGAGCCCCTCGACCTGATAAAGCGTCTCGCCGTCGCGGACGAGGCCGAGGCGGCGGCGGGCGACGCGGTCCAGGGCGGCATCGTCGGTGCGGATGCGGTGGAGTTCGGTGCGGGCGCGGTCGATCCCCTGCACGAGCTGGAAATTGCGGTCGTTCACGTGGGCGAGCTCGCGGCGGAGGCCGCGGATCTTCGCGAGGCCGTGCTCGCCGGCGACGGCCGAGCCGAGCAGCGCGCAGCCCAGGCCGACGAGCGCGATCGCGAGCCAGCGCTCGCGTGCCGCCTGCAACCACCGCACCACCCGGGCGGTGTAGCCCGGGTGCCGGCCGGGTGGCAAGCGGAGGACGGCGAAGGACAAAACGAAGTTCTCGACGACTCGCCGCTAGCGAGAAACGGTATTCTGACCCCCGAATCGGTTCGCACCGCCGCGCGTGCCGCTTTAAAAAGTCATTCTCCTATTGACAACCCTAATGAGACGCGCGTAAAATGCCGTTTATTGGAGGAGTGGAGGGTGGTGGTGGTGGAACTCGCCTGAGAGGGGACGAATTTCGGATCGAACCGAAGGAGGCAATTTCATGCCAATGAAGAAGAGAGCCAAGAAGGCTACGGCGTCAAAGGCAAAGAAGAAGGCTCCCGCCAAGAAGGGCGGCGCCAAGAAGTCGTCGGCCAAGAAGTCGCCGGCCAAGAAGAAGTAAGCATCACCGTTCCGTTTTTTCGTTGATGTGAAGTGGGGGGCGTGAGAGCGCCTCCCGGATTTTCAGGGTTTTTGATCGAAAAAGATTGATCTCAGGCGAGCTGGGCTGAAAGCCCGAACCAAGGAGGGAGCCCTCGGTCGAACGTCGACCCGAGGGCTCTCTTCGTTTCGGGGGCTTTTCCGTCGCACAATGCAAAACTTGGAAGCAGTCGAGCCGGAGGGTGAGCGCTACACGGCCGACCTTCTCCTTTTGCACGGCCTCTGGGCCGCGCCGACCCTCTGGAGGTCGATCGCCCTGGGCTTCGCCCAGCGGGGATGGCGCTGCTGGCTGCTCGACGCGCGTGCGTCGGCCGACGCGGGCGAGCCGGCGGGGCCGTCGGAGGTCGCGGATTGGTGCGGTCGCGCGGCCGACGCCGCGAAGTCGCTCGCCGCTCCCCCGATCGCGATCGGGCACGACGCCGGCGGCCTGGTCGCGCTCGCGCTCGCGGAGCGCGGTCTCGTCCGTGCCGCCGTGGCCGCTGCGCCGCTGCTCGCCGGGAGCGGCGGGCTCGTGCCCGCGCTCGCCGGGTGGGCGGCGCGGCTCGCCGGGCGCGATGTCCCGCCTCCCGCGCCGTCCGATCCGCGGCTCGGCGGGCTCTCCGCGTCGGCGCGAGGTCGCCTCGTGGAGGGCCTACGCCCGGAGTCCGGCCGTCTCGTGGCGTCGCTTCGGGGACGCGCCCTCGCGCCCGGCTCGCCGAGGGTTCCCGCCCTGCTGATCGCTCAATCCGACGACCCGTTCGTGCCCGCTCCGCTCGTCGCGGTCACGGCGCGCGGCATCGAGGCCGACGACCTCGTCCTCCCCGGGAGCCATTGGCCGATGGTCGACGACCGGATCGACGCGTGGACGACGCAGGTGCACCGCTGGATCGTGCGCCGCGTGGGCCAGGGGCTCCTGATCCTTCGGGGGGACGAGGACCTGCGCGACGACTGACGCCGGGCGCCGGTCAATCGGCCGGCTTGCTCGCGGGGCCGCCGTTCCGGGCCGCGGCATCCGGCTCCGCTTCGGCCGGCCCATCGAGGAAGGTGTGCAGGCCGCACTCGACCTTGCCGCGGCCGGCCCAGCGACCGGCGCGCTCGTCCTCGCCCGCGAGCACCGGGCGCGTGCACGGGGCGCAGCCGATGCTCGTGTACCCCTGCTCGAAGAGCGGGTGGGTCGGGATGTCGTGCGCGGTCAGGTAGCGATACGTGTCGCGCGACGTCCAGTTCGCGAGCGGGTTCACCTTGATGATCCCGCCCGCGAGCCGCTCGACGATCGGCATCGCGCGCCGCGTGATCGCCTGGTCGCGCCGCCGTCCGTTGATCCACGCCCGGACGCCGACGAGCGCGAGCTGCATCGGCTCGACCTTGTTGATCTTGCAGCAGAGGTCGGGGTCGCGGTTGTAGAGATCGTCCCCGTAGCGGCCGACGAACTCGCTGCGCGGCATCGCCGACGTGAGATTCCGGATCGGGAACCCGAAGCGCGCGACGAGCTCGTCGCGATACGCGAGCGTCTCCGGGAAGTGGTACCCGGTGTCGATGAAGAAGATCGGAGTCTCCGGGGCCACCGACCGCAGCATGTGCGCGATCGCGACACCCTCGTGCTGGAACGACATCGTCAGGACGGCGTCCGGCGCGAACTCCGCGACCGTCCAGCGCAGGATGTCCTCGGGCGCCGCGGTCTCGAATCGATCGTTCAGAGCGGCGAGGTCGAGCGAAGCCTCGGGGATCACGTCGACGCTCGACATGCCGGTCGCCTAACACGGCGGTCCACCTGCGGCAATTCAGCGTCCGCGCTGGAGAATCGCGCGAACGCGACGGCGCCGCCGGGAGCGAAACGCCGGAGCTACAAACCGCCGGCGCCGACGAGCGGCTCGTCGTCCCGGCGCTCGTCCTGGATCCGCTCGGCGCTCTCGCGCACCTTCTGGCGCTGGATCGCGATCCCGTGGTGCTCGAGGATCGAGCGGATCGTCTCGTAGTGCGCGTCGATCGACGCGGTCACCGAGAGGTACCCGTGCGCGGCGGCGCGCCGGCGCGCCCAGAAGTTCATCGGGAACATCTGGAAGAACGTGTCGTCCGTGTCGCCCGGCTCGATGAGGATGATGTCGCCGGTGAAATCGGGGTTGTCGCGATACTGGTTGAGCGCGAGGTGCAGCCGCGAGTGGAGCATCGAGCGGAACACCTGGTTCAGAACGACCAGCATGCCGTGCTCGGCGAGCGGCGTCCCCTCCTCGCCGCGCCGCCGCCTGCCGGGAACCACCTGGTTGTTGAACGGCCGGAACGGGTTGTAGCAGACCACCAGGTCGGCCCCGTGCTCGAGAGCGACGTCGATGTTCGCGGTCCGCCGGACGCCGCCGTCGATGTAGTCGACGCCCTTGATGCGGGCCGGCTTGTAGAAGCCGGGGAGGGCGGTCGACGCCTGGACCGCCTCGGAGATCGTGAGCGCCGAATCCTCGTCGTGGCCGAACACCACCCGCTCGGCCGTGTCGAGGTTCATCGCGACGATGTAGAGCTCCTTGCCGCGGCGCTGGTAGAGCGTCCGGAAGTTGTTCGTGAGACCGCGCGCCTTGAAGCCGCTTCGGATGAACCGCTCGAGCCGGCTGTTGTCGAAGAGCCCGGACGGGAGATAGTCGAGGAGGATCGGGAAGCTACGCCGGGTCTGGAGCGCCGCGACGAGCGTCGACGCGACGGTGCCGAGGTTCGCGAGCGACGGCTCCTTGAGGCACGCGAGCGCCGGCTCGCGGAGGTTCGCCACGGTCTCCGGGCTCTTCGCGAGGAAGTCGCCGACCGCGAGCGGGAAGAAGCTCACGAGGTCCGCGACGAACTCGAGCGGCCGGGAGACCATCTCCTCGAGGTTCGGGGCGTACACGTCGCTCACGCGGAAGTGGCCGAGCTCGCCCTCGCCGTCCAGGCTGTCGAGCATCTCGGCCGGCGTGATGCCCGACGCGATCGGCGCGGCGAGGAAGGCGCCCGCGGACAACCCGATGTGGATGTCGAAGTCGACGACCTTGCGGTTCACGAGCAGGTCGTCGAGGGCGTTCAGGCCGCCGAGCTTGAACGCGCCGCCGGTGACGGCGCCGCCCGCGAGCACCAGCGCAACCTTCGGATTCAGCTTCCGGGTCTTCGGATTGCTCTTTCGGATGATGGTGATGCCCATGGGTCCTCGGGGGTCCGGCGCCAGGGTGCGCGACCGGTGGCATCGCAAACATCGTGCCGGCAGCGCCGCGACCCCGGAGCGCCGCGCCGAGCGGGCGGCGCGGCGACCGCCTCCCGCCCTCTCTCGCTTTCTCGCGTCTCGCGCAAGCGCTCGGCGGGCTCGGATGCCCGGCAGGGCATTCGCGTTGCGTCGAACGCCCGGGACCAACGCCTCCCAGGATTGCAAAACGCTTCAACCGGGCGGTTCTGCGAGGTCGCGCATGTAGGCCGGCAGCCCATCGCGCCGGAGCGCGTCGCCCGCGCGCTCGACGTCGGCCGCGGTGTCCGCCGTGAACCAGCGGCCCGGGTACACGTAGCCGTAGAACGGCTCGCCGGCCGCGAAGAGCGCGGGATAGAGATCCCGCATCGTGCCGAACGGCCGCCCCTCCGGCATCCGCTCGATCACCGACGGCTCGATCACCTGCAGCGACGCGAACATGAGCTCGCGCAGCGCGGGATCGGGGTCCCCGGCGCCGAGGAAGCGCCGGATGCGACCGTCGCGGTCGATCCCGAAGACGCCGTACTCCGCGGCCCGCGGGTCGTCGCGGAGGACGAGCGTGACGAGCGCCCGGCGGGCGCGGTGGAACGCGACGACGTCCCGGACCGGGATCTCGCACACGACGTCGCTGTTCAGGATCACGATCGGGCCGCCCGTGTCGCCGGTCGCGCGCCCGATCTCGTCGAGCAGCGGGGCGGCGTGCCGGATGCCGCCGCCGGTGTCGAGCAGCGTCGACTCGAGCGAGTAGTGGATGCGGACGCCGAAGCGCGCGCCGTCGCCGAGCGCCGCGACGACGCGCTCGCCGAGGTGGTGCAGGTTCACGACGACGTCGCGCACGCCTTCCGAGCGCAGGAGCCCGAGCCCGTACGCGATCAGCGGGTGCCCCGCGATCTCCACCAGCGGCTTCGGGGTCCGGTCGGTCAGCGGCCGGAGCCGCGACCCGCGTCCGGCCGCGAGGATCATCGCGCGCGCGGTCGCAGCGGGCGCCGGCGCGCGCGGCGTCGGGTCGCGGGGCGCAGTCAAGCGAAGATCGCCGCGCGGGCCGCGAGCAGCGCGAGGAGCTCGCGGTCTCCGGTCGCGCCGAGGGCCCGCCGGGTTTGCCGCGCCATGTCCGGGAGGAAGCGGAGGTAGCCCTTCTTCCTTCTCTCGATCGCGAGGAAGCGGAAGCGACCGATCACGCGCAGCGTCCGATAGGCGACCGCCTGGAAGTACGACCGCTCGAGCGCCGCCCCTGCGCCGAGGTCGGGACCGCCGCGCGCCACCAGCGCGCGCGCGAAGCGCTCGACGAGGTCGCGCTCGAGTTCGGGCGGGACGAAGCGATGGCTGTCGCGATCGGTGCAGAGGCTCGCGAGGTCGTAGAGCGCTGGCCCGAGCAGCGCGTCCTGGAAGTCGATCACGCGGAGCCGGCCGGCGGGATCGATGTGCAGGTTCCACGCGTGGTAGTCGCGGTGCATGAAGACCTCCGGCTGGGACGCGATCGCGTCGCCGAGGCGCGCCAGGCCGCGCTCGAGCTCGGGATCGCCGCCCGTCGCGCGCGCGGGGCCGTCGTCGGACTCCGCGAGGCCGTGCGTGTGCACGACCTCGAGCTCCTTCCCGATGAGCGCGCGGTCGTAGCGTTCCCGGAACGCGCAGCACGTCGGGTCGGGCGAGCGGGCGAGCGCGGCGATCCGCGCGAGCACGTCGACGGCGGCCTCCATCGGCCCGCGCGCCGGCCCGTCCGTCGCCGCCTGCGCGAGCGGGACGTCGCCGATGTCCTCGAGGAGGAGCACGCGTTCCGGCACCTCCGCGCGGAACACGTCGGGGACGGGGATGGCGTGGCGGGAGAGGAAACGCCCGACCGAGAGGAACGGCAGCTCCGTCGGCACGCCGCCCGCCGTCAGCTCCTCCGAAGCGTACGCCGCCTGAGCGGGGAGCAGCATCGCGACCGACGTCGCCGGCGCGCCGCCGCCGTCGAGACCGAGGCGCGCGTAGCGCCGGGCCGAGGCGTCGCCCGCGAGCATCGCGAACGACGTGACGCGAGCGCCCGGCCACGCGCGCGCCACCACGCCGGCGACGCGCTCCTCCAGCGACTCCGCTCCACCTTCCGCCGCCGTCATGCGGCGCGCGTACCAACGCGCGTCCGAAAACTCCAGGTGCGGCTCATCGCCCGCATGAGGCGCGCAAATTTGACACCGCCTTGCGATTTCCCTAGTCAAACGCGGTTCAGCGCGGAAGTCGCGGAAGGTCCCGCGGCGGATCGAGACCGGCCTGGTGGAACAATCATACGCGGCGGTGCTGATCAGCGCCGGGCTGTGCGCCCTGGTCGTGGCGATCATGGTCGGAGCGAGCCGGCTCCTCGGGACGCGCACGCCGAACCGCGCGAAGCAGTCGGTCTTCGAGGCCGGCAACCGCTCCGTCGGCGAGGTGAAGACCCATCGCTTCCCCGTGAAGTTCTATCTCACCGCGATCCTGTTCATCGTCTTCGACGTCGAGGTCGTGTTCATGTACCCGTGGGCGATCGTCTTCCGGCAGCTCGGCTGGTTCGGGCTCGCCGAGATGGCGGCCTTCGTCGTGGTCCTGGGCGTCGGGCTGGCCTACGTCTGGAAGGTCGGCGCGCTCGAGTGGGATTGAGCGGCCCGCGCAGCAGCCGTCGTCGCTGACTATGGATCTCCTGATCGCGTTCGCGAAGTGCCTGGTGTCGCTGCTCATCGTGCTGCAGGTGGGCGTGATCCTGCTGTGGGTCGAGCGCAAGGGATCGGCGCTCATCCAGGACCGCGTCGGCGCCAACCGCGCGAACATCTTCGGCGGCATCCTGCCGTTCAACCTCGGGATCGTGAACACGCTCATGGCCGATCCCGTGAAGCTCTTCCACAAGGAGGACATCGTCCCCGAGGGCGCGGACCACTTCCTCCACTGGCTGGCGCCGTTCCTCGCGCTCTTCCCGCTCTTCCTGACGTACGCGGTGATTCCGTTCGGCGACGTGCTCGTGATCGGCGACACGACGATCAACCTGCAGGCGGTCGAGCTGAACGTCGGGATCCTCTTCGTGCTCGCGATGGTGTCGCTCGGCGTCTACGGCGTCGTGCTCGGCGGCTGGGCGTCGAACTCGCGCTACGCGCTCCTCGGCGGCGTCCGCGGCTCGGCGCAGATGATCTCGTACGAGATCGCGATGGGTCTCGCGCTCGTCGCGGTGGTGCTGACCTACGGGACCCTCGACCTGCAGGCGATCGTCCGCGCGCAGGGCGACCTCATGTGGGGCGTGATCCCGGCGTGGGGCGTCTTCTACCAGCCGCTCGCGCTCGTGATCCTCTTCATCGCCGGCATGGCGGAGTCGAAGCGCGCGCCCTTCGATCTGCCGGAGGCGGAGTCGGAGCTGATCGCCGGCTTCTTCACGGAGTACTCGGGCTCGAAGCAGTCGGTGTTCATGATGGCCGACTTCGTCGAGGTCGCGATCGTCGCGGCGCTCGTGACGACGCTCTTCTTCGGCGGCTGGCAGGTGCCCTACCTCTACCGCGACGGCTTCCACTTCCCGGGCGGCTTCTCGATCGCCGTGCCGTCGCTCCTCGTCACGGTGCTGCAGGTCCTGTCGTTCCTCGTGAAGCTCTTCCTCTTCTGCTGGTTCCAGATCCTGGTCCGCTGGTCGCTGCCGCGCCTGCGCTACGACCAGCTCATGGACCTCGGCTGGAAGCGCCTCCTCCCGTACGCGCTCGCGAACCTCGCCGTGAGCGCGGTCCTGATCCTGCTCCTCCAGGGCTGGACGGTGCGCTCGTGATCGTCTTCTACCTGCTCGCGATCCTGTCGGTGCTGTCGGCGATCGTCGTCGTCGTGCACCGGAGCCCGATCTACTGCGCTCTCGCGCTGGTGAACACGCTCTTCCTGATCGCGGTGATGTTCGTGCTGCTCGACGCGCACATGATCGCGTTCCTCCAGGTGATCGTCTACGCGGGCGCCATCATGGTGCTCTTCCTCTTCGTGATCATGCTGCTCGGGTCGCCGGACGAGCCCGCGTCCGCGGAGCGTCCGGGGCTCCGCACGGTCGTTCTCGCGGCGGCGGTCGTGCTCGCGGTCGAGCTCGGCGCCGTGGTGGCCGCCAAGCCCGGCGGGGAGCCGATGGCCGAGCCGCCGTCGTACGGCAGCACGCAGGCGCTCGCGGAGCGGCTCTTCACGACGCACCTCCTCTCGTTCGAGCTGACGAGCCTTCTCCTCCTCGTCGCCGTCGTGGGCGCCGTCGTCATGGCGCGGCGGCGGGCGTAGGAGGCGGCCGAGCGATGGCGGTCCCGGTCCAGCATTACCTCGTTCTCTCGGCGATCCTCTTCGCGATCGGCGCGGTCGGCGTGCTCGTCCGCCGGAACGTGATCGTCGTCTTCATGGCGATCGAGCTGATGCTGAACGCCGTCAACCTCGCCTTCGTCGCGCTCGCGCGGCAGCGGGCGTCGATGGACGGGCAGGTGATCGTCTTCTTCGTGATGACCGTCGCCGCGGCCGAGGCGGCCGTCGGCCTCGCGATCATCCTCGCCAACTTCGCGCAGCGGCGGACGCTCCACGCCGACGAGATCAGCACGCTGCGCGGCTGAACCGCGAACGGGAAAAGACCGTCGTCATGCCGGAAGCCACGACCTCGCTGCTGCGCTGGATCCCGCTGCTGCCGTTCCTCGGCACGGCGGCCTGCATCTTCGCGGCCGCGACCGGCAAGAAGGCGCTCGCGCGCGCGACCGGACCGGGCGTGATCCTGCTCGCGTTCGCGGTCGCGCTCGTGTCGGTCGGACGGTTCTGGTCGCTGCCCGCGGGCGGCTCGCTCGTCGACCACGTCTACACGTGGATCCGCGTCCCGCCGCTCGACGTCGCGATGACCTTCCGCCTCGACGCGCTGACCGCGGTCATGGTGCTCGTCGTGACGGGCGTCGGCTTCCTGATCCACCTCTACTCGCTCGGCTACATGCATGACGACCCGGACGTCGCCCGCTACTTCGCGTACCTGAATCTCTTCACCGGCTCGATGCTCGTGCTCGTGCTCGCGGACGCGCTGCCGGTGCTCTTCATCGGGTGGGAGGGCGTCGGCCTCTGCTCCTATCTGCTGATCGGGTTCTGGTACGCGGAGCTGCCGAACGCGATCGCGGGCAGGAAGGCGTTCGTCGCGAACCGCGTCGGCGACGCGGCCTTCCTGATCGGGATGTTCCTGCTCTTCTGGAGCCTCGGCTCGGTCGGCACGCCGTCGCTCTCGTTCCCGGACATCAACCGCCTCGCGCCCGCGCTCGCCGAGCACTCGCCCGCGATCGTCACCGCCGTTTGCCTGCTCCTCCTCGTCGGCGCGACCGGGAAGTCGGCGCAGATCCCGCTCTACGTCTGGCTCCCCGACGCGATGGCCGGCCCGACGCCGGTCTCCGCGCTGATCCACGCGGCGACGATGGTGACCGCCGGCGTCTACATGATCGCGCGCCTCTCGCACCTCTACGTGCTCTCGCCGGTCGCGCTCGAGGTCGTCGCGACCATCGGCGCGCTCACCGCGCTCTTCGCCGCGACGATCGCGGTCGTGCAGACGGATCTCAAGAAGATCCTCGCCTACTCGACGATCTCGCAGATCGGCTACATGATCCTCGGCGTCGGGGTCGGCGCGTTCTCGGCGGGCGTCTTCCACCTGATGACGCACGCCTTCTTCAAGGCGCTCCTCTTCCTGGGCGCCGGGAGCGTGATGCACGCGCTCCACGGCGAGCTGAACGTCTTCAAGATGGGCGGGCTTCGAAAGCACCTGCCGATCACCTCGAAGACGTTCCTGATCGCGACGCTCGCGATCGCCGGCGTGCCGCCGCTCGCCGCCTTCTTCTCGAAGGACATGGTGCTCGAGGCGGCTTTCGCGGGCGGCTACCGCGTGCAGTGGTTCCTCGGTCTGGTCGCCGCCGGGATCACCGCGTTCTACATGTTCCGCGCCTACTTCCTCGCCTTCGAGGGCGAGAGCCGGATGGACCCCGAGAAGGAGGCGCACGTCCACGAGTCGCCCGCGACGATGACGATCCCGCTGCTCGTGCTCGCGGTGCTGTCGATCGTCGGCGGCTGGGTCGGGCTGCCGCACGGGTTCCTCTGGGGCGACCGCTTCGGCGACTTCCTCCAGCCCGTCTTCGCGACGCCGGCGGCGGCCCACGCATCCGCGCACGCCGCCGAGTCGGCCGCGCACGCCGGCGGTCACGCCGAGCTCGCGACCGGCACGCTTCTCTTCCTCATGCTCCTCACGACCGGGGTGGCGCTCGCCGGCATCTTCGCCGCGTGGCGGCTCTACGGAAGGCCTTCGGAGCAGCCGTCGCGCCTCCAGGAGCGCTTCCGCCCGGCGTACGAGATGCTCGCGAACAAGTACTGGGTCGACGAGCTCTACGACCTCGTCTTCATCCGCCCGTACGTGGCGACGTCGCGCTTCTTCTGGAAGGTCGTCGACGCGACCGTCATCGACGGCGTCGTGAACGGCGTCGGCCGCGTGTTCGACGGAAGCGCGCTCCTCTGGCGACGGGTGCAGAGCGGCAACGTCCAGCACTACGCGCTCGCGATGGTGCTCGGCGCGGTGGTGACGGCCGGCTACTACTACTGGGTCGCGCGCTGAGGCCGGGACGACGACGATGACGGATTCCGTCCTCTCGCTGATCGTCTGGTCGCCGCTGGTGGCCTCGTTCATCGTGGTGCTGCTGCCGGGGCAGGCGCTGAACGTCGTGCGCATGACGGCGTTCGTGCTGTCGCTCGTGCCGTTCGGGCTCTCCCTCGCGATGCTCGCGATGTTCGACCCGAGCGTCGGCACGCTGCAGCTGAGCGAGAAGGTGACGTGGATGCCGAGCCTCGGCGTCTACTACTCGCTCGGGGTCGACGGTTTCTCGCTCTGGCTGATCATCCTCACGACCTTCTTGACGCCCGTCATCCTGCTCGCGTCGTGGCACGACATCGAGAAGCGCGTGAAGGAGTTCCTCTTCTTCATGCTGCTCCTCGAGTGGGGCATGCTGGGCGCGCTCGCGGCCGTCGACCTGTTCCTCTTCTTCATGTTCTGGGAGCTGATGCTCTTCCCGATGGCGTTCGTCATCGGGATCTGGGGTGGGCCGCGCCGCCGCTACGCCGCCGTCAAGTTCGTGCTCTACACGATGGCGGGAAGCGCGCTGATGATCGTCGCGATGCTGTACGTCGTGCTCCGGCACGCCGGAGCCACCGGCGCGTACACCTTCGACGTCGTCTCGCTCTACGACACCCCGCTGACCTACACCGAGCAGGTCCTCTGCTTCGCGGGCTTCGCGCTGCCCTTCATGATCAAGGTGCCGATGGTCCCGCTCCACACCTGGCTGCCCGACGCGCACACCGAGGCGCCGACGGGCGGCTCGGTCGACCTCGCGGGCGTGCTGCTCAAGATGGGCGCCTACGGCTTCGTCCGCTTCGCGCTCCCAATGTTCCCGGCCGCCGCCGAGGACGCGTTCCCGCTCATCATGATCCTCGGCGTGATCGGGATCGTCTACGGCGCGATGGTCGCCTTCCCGCAGCCCGACATGAAGCGGCTCGTCGCGTACTCGTCGGTGAGCCACCTGGGCTTCGTCATGCTCGGGCTCTACGCCTTCAACATGGCGGGGATCACCGGCGGCGTGCTCCAGATGATCAACCACGGCCTGTCGACGGGCGCGCTCTTCATCATGGTCGGCTACATCTACCACCGCCGGCACACGCGCCAGATCGACGAGTACGGCGGCCTGTGGAGCGTCGTGCCGATCTTCTCGGCGCTCTTCCTGGTGGTGACGCTGTCATCCATCGGCCTGCCGGGAATGAACGGCTTCGTCGGCGAGTTCCTGATCCTGCTGGGCGCGTTCCGCGCGCATCCGCTCGCGGGCGGCATCGGGACGCTCGGCGTGGTGCTGGGCGCCGGCTACATGCTGACGATGTACCAGCAGGTCATCTTCGGTCCCGTCAAGAACGCCGCGAACAAGGCGCTGGTCGACCTCGACTGGCGCGAGATCGGCGCCGTCGCGCCGATCGTCCTCATGTTCTTCTGGATCGGGCTCTATCCCGATCCGTTCCTCTCGCGCATCGAGCCGACGACGCAGGTGCTGCTCTCCCGCCTCAGCAAGGCGGGCGCGACCCGGTACATGGCGGACGCGGGCGCGGGAAGCAGCGCCGTGGCGCTCGCGTCGCCGGGCGGGGCTCGCCCGTGACGGGCGTCGCCTTCGGACCCGCCGAGTGGCGAGCGATCGCGCCCTTCGCGCTGGTCGCGATCGGCGGCATGGCGGTCCTCCTCTACGAGGTCTTCGCCGCCGAGCGGCCGCCGACCGCGCGCATCCTCTGGCTCTCGCAGATCGGCCTCGCGGCCGGCCTGGTCGCGACGATCCTCCTCTGGGGCCGCAACGAAGCGGCTTTCGGCGGGACGTTCGCTCTCGACGGGATCGCGCTCTTCTCGAACCTCGTCTTCCTGCTCGCGGCGAGCCTGTCGCTCTTCATGGCGCAGGGCTACCTCGAGATGATCCACGTCCGCGCGCGCGAGTTCTATCCGCTCGTCCTCTTCGCGACCTCCGGCATGATGATCATGGGCGCGGCGCGCGACCTGATCGTGCTCTTCCTGGGCCTCGAGATCATGTCGGTCGCGTCGTACGTGCTCGCCGGGATCCACCGCCGCGATCCCGCGTCGGGCGAGGCATCGCTCAAGTACTTCGTGCTGGGCGCGTTCGCGACGTGCTTCCTCCTCTACGGCATCGCCGCGCTCTACGGCGCGACCGGCGCGACGAGCTATTCCGGCATCGCGGCCGGAATCCCGAGCGCGCCGCGTCTGGCGCTCCTCGGCGGTCTCGCGCTCCTCATCGTCGGCCTCGGCTTCAAGGCGGCGGCGGTGCCGTTCCACTTCTGGACGCCGGACGTGTACCAGGGCGCGCCCTCGGCGGTGACGGCCCTGATGGCGGTCGGGGTGAAGGCGGCGGCGTTCGCCGGCCTCGCGCGCCTCTTCCTGTCGGGCCTCGCGTCGCTCTACGTCGACTGGGCGATGGTCGTCTGGTGGCTCGCCGTGCTGACGATGACGGTCGCGAACGTGCTCGCCATCGCGCAGCGGAACGTGAAGCGGATGCTCGCGTACTCGAGCATCGCGCACGCCGGCTACCTGCTGGTGGCGATCGTCGCCGGCACGCCGCGCGGCGGGGCGGCCGTGCTCTTCTACCTCCTCACGTACGCGTTCATGACGCTCGGAGCGTTCGGGGTCGTGATCGCGCTCGGCGCGAGCGGCGACGCGAACGAGATGATCGAGGACTACCAGGGCCTCGGCGATCGCCGCCCGCTCCTCGCGGGCGCCATGGTGATCTTCCTGCTGTCGCTGACCGGGATCCCGCCGCTCGCGGGCTTCGTCGGGAAGCTCTACCTGATCGAGGCCGCGGTCAACGCCGGCTACTTCTGGCTCTCCTTGGCCGTGGTCCTGAACAGCGTGCTGGCGGCGTACTACTACCTCGCGGTCGTGATCGCGATGTTCATGCGCGACCCGGTGAAGCCGGTGCCCGCGTGGGAGCGCCGCCCGTATCTCTCTTTCTCGCTCCTGGTCGCGACCGTCGGGACGATCTACTTCGGCGTCTTCCCATCGCACGCGCTCGACTTCGCGCGCCTGTCGTTCCACTCGATCGTGCGCTGACGCGCGCGGAGTGGAGCTCCCCGGCTAC
Source organism: Binatia bacterium (assembly GCA_035651755.1). GTDB lineage: Bacteria > Desulfobacterota > Binatia > UBA12015 > UBA12015 > DASRFA01. The sequence goes on from DASRFA010000050.1 coordinate 15,817, forward strand.
CCGCACGAGATGCCGTCGACGTAGCGCATCGCGCACACGCTGTTCCCCTCGGTGTCCTCGAACCGGAACATCCGGCCGACGCCGACGATCTCGTACTCGTCGAAGACGATCTTCCCGCCGTTCGCGAGGACCGCGGCCTTGATCGCGCCAAGGTCCTCGACCGCGATCGTGCACTCGAACGCCGTCCGGCCGCCCGCTTCGACCGGCTTCTCGCGCTTGCTGACCGAGCCGTGGATGCCTGGGTCGGACGCGGTGCCGGTGTGGACCATGTAGAAGTCCGGCGGCCCGAACGGCTCGAAGCGCCAGCCGAAGACGCGCTCGTAGAAGCGGCGAGCCCGCTCGACGTCGTCCGCCGCGATGTCGAAGTGCGCCACGTTGTTTGCCATGACGCCGATCTATCGCTTCCCCGTGCGCCGTTCTTTCGGTATTTCGACAAAGGATGTCGCGAAAGCGACAAAGCGCCGACCCGCCGGCGCTGCTCGTACGGACCCTCGCGGTCGGCTACGCGTCGGGCACGCTGCTCGAGCAGCACGCGCATCCGTGGGGCCAGCTCGTCTACGCAGCCGAGGGCGTGATGAGCGTCCAGACCGCGGACGGCACGTGGGTCGTTCCGAGCCATCGCGCGGTCTGGATTCCGGCGCACACCGAGCACTCGATCGCGATGTCGGGCCGGGTCGCCATGCGGACGCTCTATCTCGCGCCCGAGCTGCTCCGAGCGCTTCCCGACCGCTGCAGCGTGCTCGCGATGACGCCGCTCGCGCGCGAGCTCGTGCTGCACGCGGTCGCGATCGGCGCGCTCCGGAGCGACGTTGCCGCGCACGTCCGCCTGGTGGATTTTCTCCTCGACCACCTCGGTGAGCTGCCCGCGGTCGTGCCGTTCGAGCTGCCGCTGCCGCGCGACCCGCGCGCGCTTCGCGTGGCGCGGCGGCTGCGCGACGATCCGGCGGGCGGCGTCGACGTCGCGGTGCTCGTCCGCTCGAGCGGTGCGAGCCGGCGGACGCTCGAGCGCCTCTTCCTCTCCGAGACCGGGCTCACGCTCGGCCGCTGGCAGCAGCAGGCGCGGCTGCTGCACGCGATGCGCCTCCTCGCGAGCGGCGCTTCGGTCACGTCGGTGGCGCTCGACGTCGGCTACCAGACGACGAGCGCTTTCGTCGCCGCGTTCGCGCGCGCGCTCGGCACGACGCCCGGGCGCTACGCGCGCGACCGAGCCGAGCCGGCGGCAGCGCCGAGTGCCCGCGACCGGGCGGGGCGGTCGTTGCCCGGCGGAGGCCGTGATATGGGTCGGCGCCGAGGAGGGTGATCGATGGTCCTCTTGCTGCACTGGGTGCTGAGCGCGGTGAGCCTCCTGATCGTCGCGCACATCGTCCCGGGGTTCATGGTCGACAGCTTCGGGTCGGCGCTCCTCGCCGCCATCGTGGTCGGACTCGTGAACGGGACGCTCGGGCTCTTCCTCAAGATCGTCACCTTCCCGATCACGGTCATCACGTTCGGGCTCTTCTTCTTCGTGATCAACGCCCTCATGCTGAAGATGGCGGCGGCCATCGTGCCGGGCTTCCACGTCCTCGGCTTCGGGCCCGCCTTCCTCGGCGCGATCGTGCTGACGATCCTGAACGCGCTGCTCCGGGGCGTGTTCCTGACGTAGCGGTGTCCGACCGGGCCGCGGGTACGGCGCTGCGCGCGCTCCTCGAGCGGCCGCACGCGCTCGCCGACGTGGAGGACCTCCTGGCGCGCGACCCGTCGCTCGCCGGCGTGCGCGCCGCCGCGATGGGAGACGATCGTGCGCGCGGGCCGTGGGCGCACGTCGCGGCGGTCGTCGATCGCGTCGAGCGCGCCGCGGCCGGCGACGACGACGCCTGGCTGCTGAAGCTCGTCGCGCTCGTTCACGAGGCGCCGCGCGAGACGCTCGGGATGATCGCGGACGCCGGGTTCGCCGACGCGGTGCCGATCGCGGACGCGATCCTGTCCGGGTTCGGGGAGATCTGGAAGGCGCGCGACGCGGCCGACGTCGGCCGGATCGTCGCGTCGCGCTCGGCGACGCTGCGCGCGCTCCTTCTCTTCGAGGTCGCACACGAGGACGCCGCGACCACGGCGATGCGCGCGGCCGCGCGAGCGGGCGGCCTCGAGCGCGAGCTCGACGGCTGGCTCGCCCGCCTGGCCGCTACGAGGAGGCACGAATGATTCGACCACCGAGCGAGATCCGGAGCGCGCGCCCGAGCGAGATGCCGCGGACGGTCGCCGCGATCGTCGCCGCGTTCATGACCGATCCGCTCGCGCGATTCGCGTGGCCGACGCCGCACCTGCACCTCGACGGCATGCCCGTCGGCGCGCGCGAGTTCGCGGGACGCGGCTTCGAGCACGGCGCGGCCTACGTCTCCGCCGACTTCCTCGGCGCCGCGCTGTGGCTGCCGCCGGGAGTCCATCCGAACGGCGAGGCGCTCGAGCGCCTCTTTCGCGCGACCGTGCCGCCCGAGCGCCTGGACGACCTGCTCGGCACGTTCGAGCAGATGGAGACGCATCACCCCGACGAGCCGCACTGGTACCTCGCGATGCTCGGCGTGGATCCGGTCGCGCAGGGGCGGGGACTCGGCGCGGAGCTCATGCGCCACGCGCTGGCGCGCTGCGACCGCGAGGGCGCGCTCGCCTACCTCGAGTCGTCGAACCCGCGGAACATCTCGCTCTACCGCCGCCACGGCTTCGAGGAGATCGGCGAGATCCGGGTGGGCGCGGCGCCGCTCGTGACGCCGATGATCCGACGGCCGCGGTCGCGCTAGCGAAGAGCGCTACCGCCGAAGCCCGAGCTCGGCGGGATCCCAGTACTCGCGCCACCAGGCGATGAGCCCGCCCGCGATGCGACACGCGCTCATTCCGGAGTACTCGACGATCCGGCCGGTCGCGCGCTCGGCGATCCGGATGCGCCATTCGGCGAGGACGTCGTCGCCGTGGACGGCGAGCCGCTCGAAGTCGAACGAGACCGGCCGCATGCGCGCGTTCGACGCCCGGACGAGGTCCGCGAACGCCGCGTGGCCGAGCGGTTCCGCGTGGACGGGCGACCGGAACTCGAGGCCGGGCGCGAAGAGCGCGAGGTAGGCGTCGAGGTCCTCGGCGAGCCAGGCGTCGCGCCGGCGCTCGAAGAGCCGCACCGCTTCGTCCCACGTGAGCATGCGGCCGGGCATAGCACGGGACCCCACTCCCTGCGGGCCCCGCGGGCCCGCTTCGCTCGGGCGCGCGCGATGCGCGCAGAGTGACGAGGTGGCGCCCTTTCGCCGACAATTCGCGGGGCTGACACGAGCCCGCCACACGCGGCCGCTAAGGTCGCACGCGTGAATGAAGGAAAAATCGAAAGTGAAGGGTGCGCCGGCGTGCGCCGGATGGCCGAAGGCGGCCGCGTCGTGCGGCCGCTCCGGCGCGAGGATTTCGAGGAGCTGATGCGCCTCGAGGAGGACGTGTTCGGGGCCGAAGGCGAGGCGGTCCTGGGCGCCTACTACGTGCGGCTCTGCTGCGAGTTCTTCCGCGACACCTGCTTCGTCGCGGTCGATCGCGGGAAGCCGGTCGGCTATGCACTCTGCTTCGTCCAGGACCGCGAGGCGTACTGCACGACGCTCGCCGTCCTGCCGCGCTACCAGGGCTCGCGCGTGCTCGTCGGTCTCGTCGCCGCGCTCGTGCGCGCGCTGGTCGCGCGCGTCGACTCCTGCTGGTTCACCGTCAAGGCCGACAACGTAGCCGCGCGGTCGCTGCACGCCGCGCTCGGCGCACGCGAGGTCGAGGTGCGGCGGGACTTCTACGGGCCGGGCGACGACCGGATCGTGTCGCGCATCGACCGCGGCGATCTCGTGCGCGCGTGGCGGCGGTACGCGCGCGTCGCGGCGGCGTTCGGAATCGAGCCGGCGCGCGCGGAGGCCGCGGCATGATCGCGACCGGCGCGGGATGGCTGCCGGGCGCGGGAGCGTCGCTGCCCGGCGATCGCTTCGACCATCCCGGCTCCGCCGACGCGCGATCGCGCGCCGGCCGGAGTCGCGCGGCCGCGGCTTGGTGCGCGATGCGGAGCGTTTCGCGCGTCGCGCGCCGGATCGCGGCCACACGCCGCGCCGCCGCGCCGCCTGCCGGGACGGCGGACGGCATCCGCGCGCGGGCTTTCGCCTTCTCGCGGCTCGCTGGCGAGATCAGCGCGGCGCACGGGCTTCGCACGGCGATCGCCGGACCGGTGCCGCGGGCGCCGGTGATCCTCGCCGCGAACCACGTGAGCTACGTCGACCCGCTGGTGCTGGCGGCGCTCGTCCCGTGCGTGCCGCTCGCGAAGCGGGAGGTCGCGCGCTGGCCGCTCATCGGCTCGGCCGGCCGGGCGCACGGCGTCCTGTTCGTCGAGCGCGGCGACGCGCGGAGCGGTGCGGCGAGCCTCCTGCGGGCGCGCCGGGCGCTCGCCTCCGGCGTCTCGGTCCTCAACTTCCCGGAGGGCACGACCACGCGCGGCGACGGCGTCCTGCCGTTCCGGCGCGGGATCTTCGGTCTCGCGCGCGCTCTCTCGATCCCCGTGGTGCCGGTCGCGATCCAGCTCGAGGACCCCGCGCTCTCGTGGACGGGCGACGCGCGCTTCGTCCCCCACTACCTCCGCATGGCGGCGCGCGGCGGCGCGCTGGTCCACGTGCGCTTCGGGTACCCGATGACGCCCGAGCGCTACGGCAGCGCCGAGGACCTCGCACGCGAGGCGCGCGCGATCGTCGGACACATGCTCGCGGTGGCCGCATGAGCGCGCCCGCGATCGCGGAGACCGAGCGCGCGCGCGCGGCGGCGCAGCAGCCGGCGCTCGACTACATCCGCTCCGGCCAGACGCCGTTCTTCCGCTTGCCGCTGTGCGATGCCGAGCGGCGGCGCGGGTCGCGCGAGCGCGCGGGCGCCGTCGTCCTCGGCGTCCCGTACGACGGCGGCGCGACCGTGCACGCCGGCGCGCGCCTCGCGCCGTACCACGTGCGGAGGGTGAGCGCGTTCCTGCAGCCGTTCCACCCGTACCACCAGGTCGACGTCTTCGAGGCGACGCGCGCCGTCGACGGCGGCAACGTCGCGTTTCCGCCCTTCGACCCGCACGCGGTGCGGGAGGCGATTCGCGCGGAGGTCGCGGACGTGCTCGCCGGCGGCGCGGTGCCGATCCTCCTCGGCGGAGACCACTCGATCGCGCTTCCCGCGCTGCGCGCCGCCGCCGAGCGGCACGGTCCGCTCGCCGTCGTCCACGTCGACGCGCACCCCGACACCAGCGACGACGCCGTCTGGGGCGACGCCTACCACCACGGCACGCCGCTCCGGCACGCGCTCGAGGAGCGCCTCGTCGAAGACGGGCAGCTCTACCAGGTCGGGGTCCGCGCGCCGTCCGCCGACGCGCTCGAGGCGTCGTTCTCGCGCCGCCGCGGAGCGCGCGTCTACACCGCGTTCGAGACCGCGGAGCGCGGCGTCGACAGCATCGCCGCGGACGTCCGCCGCCGGATCGGCGATCGCAAGACCTACTTGACGTTCGACGTCGACGCGATCGATCCGGCGTTCGCGCCCGGAACCGGCACGCCGGTGCCGGGCGGGCTCACGTCGCGCGAGGCCATCCAGCTCGTGCGCGGTCTCGCGGGCGTCTCGCTCGTCGGGATGGACGTCGTCGAGGTGTGCCCCGCGCTCGACCACGCGGACCTCACGTGCCACCTCGCGGCGCACCTGCTGTACGAGGGGCTCGGGCTCGTCGCGCTGCGCGCGGACGCGGGCTGAGCTTCTTCAGACGCGCGAGAGCAGAAGCTCGCGCTGCAGCACGAGGGCGCGCGGCATCGTCGCCGACAGCTTCTCGAAGAGCTCGTCCTGCAGCTTGAACTCCTCGCGCCACTCGTCGCGATCGATGTGGGTCGCGGCGTCGAGCTGCTCGGGCGAGATGTCGAGGCCGTGCATGTCGAGCTGGCCGTGCTTCGGCACCCAGCCGAGCGTCGTCTCGTGGCCGCCGACCCGCCCGAGCGCGCGGTCGACGATCCACTTGAGCACACGCATGTTCTCCCCGAAGCCCGGCCAGAGGAACTTCCCGTTCTTGTCCTGACGGAACCAGTTCACCTGGAAGATCTTGGGCGGGTTCGGGATGCGGTGCTGCATGTCCAGCCAGTGCTGGAAGTAGCGGCCCATGTCGTAGCCGCAGAAGGGCAGCATGGCCATCGGGTCGCGCCGTACGACGCCGACCTTGCCGGTCGCCGCGGCCGTCGTCTCGCTGCCCATCGTCGCGCCGAGATACACGCCGTGCGTCCAGTTGAAGCTCTGGAGGACGAGCGGGACGGTGGTGGAGCGGCGGCCGCCGAAGATGATCGCCGAGATCGGCACGCCCTGCGGATCGTTCGCCTTGGGCGAGAGCGCCGGGTTGTTCGTCATGGGCGCGGTGAAGCGGCTGTTGGGGTGCGCCGCCTTGTCGGCGGAGCCGCGCTTCCAGGGGCGGCCCTGCCAGTCGATGAGGTCCTCCGTCGGCGCGCCGTCGATGCCCTCCCACCAGACGTCGCCGTCCTTCGTCATCGCGACGTTGGTGAAGAGCGTGTTCCTCTGCACGGACGCCATCGCGTTCGCGTTCGACTTGAGGCTCGTCCCGGGCGCGACGCCGAAGTACCCGGCCTCCGGGTTGATCGCCCACAGACGGCCGTCGTCGCCGACGCGCATCCAGGCGATGTCGTCGCCGACCGTCCACACCTTCCAGCCCTTGAACGCCGGCGGCGGGATCAGCATCGCGAAGTTCGTCTTGCCGCACGCGCTCGGGAACGCGGCGGCGACGTACGTCGTCTCGCCCTGCGGGCTCTCGACGCCGAGGATCAGCATGTGCTCGGCGAGCCAGCCCTCCTGCCGCCCGAGGTAGGAGCCGATGCGGAGCGCGAGGCACTTCTTGCCGAGGAGCACGTTGCCGCCGTAGCCGCTGCCGCACGACCAGATCGTGTTGTCCTGCGGGAAGTGGCAGATGAAGCGCTTCTCGGGGTCGAGGTCGAGCGTCGAGTGGAGGCCGCGGTTGAAGTCGTTCGAGTCGCCGAGCATCTCGAGCGCCGGAGTCCCCATGCGCGTCATGATGCGCATGTTCAGGACGACGTAGACGCTGTCGGTGATCTCGATGCCGATCTTCGAGAGCTTCGATCCGACGGGGCCCATCACGTACGGGATCACGTACATCGTCCGGCCGCGCATCGAGCCCGAGAAGAGCTTCCCGAGCTTGGCGTACGCGTCCTTCGGCTCCATCCAGTTGTTCGTCGGACCCGCTTCATCGCGCGTAGGGGTGCAGATGAAGGTGAGGTGCTCGACGCGGGCGACGTCGTTCGGGTTCGAGCGGTGGAGGTAGCAGCCGGGGCGCTTCTCGGGGTTGAGCGGGATCAGCAGGCCCTGCGCGACGGCTTCCTCGGTGAGGCGCTTCCGCTCCTCTTCCGAGCCGTCGCACCAGACGATGCGGTCGGGCTGCGTGAGCTTGGCCATCTCGCTCACCCAGGCCTCGAGATGCGGGTTGGCCGGAAGAGCGTCCCTGCGCTGCGCTGCCGTGCTCATGCCTCTCGCTTCTCCCTTGTTGCGCGTATCGCCGTGGGGTGGGGCCGGTCGGCGCGGCTGGCGCCGGCGCGTGAGAAAGCGCCAGTATAGCGGAACCCGGGAATACGACACCAGCTACGAATCTGGAGGGTCCCGCATGAGGACTGCTTATGCGCGGGCCGAATCGATAGGCGCTGCTCGCGCCCGGCCCGGGGATCCCTCAGGAGGCCGCGGAGCGGAGGAACGTACGCCCGACGATCCGGAGGAAGCGCGCGCTCAGGTCGTCGAGCGAGCCCGGCATGCCGCTCGCGACCCACTGCGACAGGTGTGCCTGGTCGATCCCGCTGAACAGCACTGCCAGGTACGCGGGGTCCTCGTCGATGAACGCGCCGCTCGCGACCCCGCGCGCGAAGATGTCCGCTTGCAGCGCGTGGATCTTCTCCGACAGGGCCCGGCGCGCACCCACCGCCGGCTGGAGCGCCCACGACGTGCCGGTGCGGAGGTGCATGCGAAGGAAGTCCGGGTGCTCGTGGAAGTACGCGACGTAGGCGCGGGCGAGCTCCTCGAGCGCCCGGACCGGGTCCGCGTGCTCGGCGACGACCGAGCGTGCGAGCGCGAGCAGCTCGTTTCCGCGCCGATCGATGATCGACGCGAAGAGCTGCTCCTTCCCGGGGAAGAGCGTGTAGATCGACCCCATCGAGAGGCCCGCGAGCCGCGAGATGTCCTGCACCTTGGCGGCGTCGAAGCCCTGGTCGGCGAAGACGCGCTCGGCCGCGATCAGGATGTGCTCGCGGTAGAGGTTCTCGCGGGCCTCGCGCGCGACTGCGCGCGGGCCTGTCCCGTTCGCGGCGCGCGCGCGGCGGCCCGCCTGGCCGGCCGGCGCGGCGCTGCGCGCTCCGCTCTTGCCCGTTGCCGTCGTCATCGAATCGCTGCTCGAATCGCTGCTCCGACTGTCGAATCATATCAGAACGAAACCGATTGACAAGTCGCGATTCCGAATGGTAGTTCGGAAATCCTCGCGTCGCGCCTGCGGACCCGTTGCCGGGGGGTGCGGCGCGCGCGCGTTCAGAGGCCAGCGGAGGACGAGCGATGGAGTTCGGGATCTTCTCGCAGATGCACGTCCCGCCGGGGGAGAGCGAGCACGACCGGTTCCTGCGCGAGGTCGACGTCGCGCTCGCCGTCGACGACGTGGGCTTCAAGTACGACTGGGCTCCCGAGCACCACTTCCTCGAGCACTACTCGCACCAGCCGGCGCCGGAGGTCTTCCTGTCCTTCGTCGCCGCGCGTGCGCCGCGCATCCACGTCGGCCACGCGATCGTCAACATCACCGCCGCGGTCAACCACCCGGCGCGCGTCGCCGAGCGCATCGCGACGCTCGACCACCTCACGGAGGGGCGCGTCGAGTTCGGCACCGGGCGCGGGTCGTCGTCGGCGGAGTGGGGTGGGTTCGCGATCCCGAACGCGCCGCTCACGAAGGACATGTGGCTCGAGTCGATCGAGCAGATCCCGTGCATGTGGCAGGACGCGCCGTACTCGTTCGAGGGCCGCTTCTTCCGCATGCCGGAGCGGAACATCCTCCCGAAGCCCTACTCGAAGCCGAACCCGCCGATCTGGCTCGCGTGCTCGAGCCCGCCGACGTTCGCGCTCGCCGGAGAGATGGGCCTCGGCGCGCTCTGCTTCGTGAACGGCACGCTCGACGACATCCGGCCGCTCATCAAGGCATACAAGGACGCGATCCGCCGCTGCACGAAGCCGGTCGGCGGCTTCGTGAACGACAACATCGCGGTCACGAGCCAGATGTTCTGCCTCGACGACGGCGACGAGGCCCGCCACCACTTCGCGAAGGCCAAGACCAGCAAGTTCCTCGAGTTCTTCTTCAAGTGGCTCGACTCGGTGCCGCGGCCCCCGGGACTTCCGGCGACCGGCCCGGTCGTCCTCCCCGAGCCCACGCCCGAGATGCTCCTCGAGCGCACGAAGGCGGGCGGCTACATGGTCGGCTCGCCCGACGAGATCGCCGCGTCGATCCAGCGCTACGAGGACCTCGGCGTCGACCAGCTCATCTACGCGCCGCTCACGATGGTCATGGACCAGAAGCTCGTGCTGCGGTCGATCGCGACGTTCGGGAAGCACGTCGTTCCGCGCTTCGATCGCGACCCGGTGCACCGCACCACGCGCCTCCGCGAGGCCGCGCTGGCCGCGCGGGCCGCCTGAGAGGTAAGCTCGGGCACCGCACATGAGACGAGGCACTTCAGCCGGAAGGCGGATGCGAGCGTGAGCGCGGCGGTTCCCGTCTTCGATCGCGTGCTGATCGGCGGCGAGTGGGTGCCGGCGGCGCGCGGGACGTACGACATCGTCAACCCCGCGACCGAGGATCTCGCGGGTCGCGCGCCCGAGTGCTCGCTCGAGCAGGTCGCCGCCGCGGCGCGCGCCGCGCGCGAGGCGTTCGAGCGCGGGCCGTGGCGCCGCATGAGCGGTGCGGAGCGCGGCGCGCTCCTCCGCGAGGCGGCGGAGCGCTTCGGGCGCGAGGCGCCCGGCCTCGTCGACTTGACGGTCGCGGAGACCGGCGCCCTCCGGCCGATCGCGGAGCGGCTGCAGGTCGGCGAGGTGAAGGCGCGCCTCCTGAAGTACGCCGAGCTCGCCGCGACGCCCGCCGAGGAAGGGCTTCCGCCGATCGAGCGCGAGCCGGTCGCGGGCTCGAGCGCGACCGTCGCGGCCGGCGTCGTCGTGCGCGAGCCGGTGGGCGTCGTCGCGTGCATCAGCCCGTTCAACTTTCCCATGACGAACTGCGCCGGGAAGATCGGGCCGGCGCTCGCCTGCGGCAACACGGTCGTGATCAAGCCGCCGCCGCTCGACCCGATGGGCATCTGCGAGCTCGCGCGCGTCGTCGCCTCCGCGCTGCCGCCGGGCGTCGTGAACCTCGTGTGCGGGTCCGGGCCGGAGGTCGGGGAGGCGCTGGTCGCGTCGCCCGACGTCGACATGATCTCGTTCACCGGCAGCTCGCTCGTCGGCAAGAAGATCGAAGAGGTCGCCGCCGCGGGCCTGAAGCGCACGCTGCAGGAGCTCGGCGGCAAGTCGGCGAACGTCGTCTTCGCGGACGCGGATCTCGACCGCGCGCTCCGCAGCTCGATGAGCGTCTGGACCTTCCACTCCGGCCAGATCTGCATCGCGCCGACACGCCTCCTCGTCGAGCGCTCGATCTACCGGGAGTTCACCGAGCGCATGGCCAAGGCCGCGGGCGCCCTCAAGATCGGCCATCCCGACGAACCCGGCGTCGTCGTGGGCCCGCTCGTGTCGCGCGCGCAGCGCGACCGCGTGGAGCGCTACGTCGAGATCGGCAGGAAGGAAGGCGCGACCGTCGCGTGCGGCGGACGCCGCCCCCCCAAGCCCGAGCGCGGCTGGTACTTCGAGCCGACCCTCTTCACCGACGCGCGCAACGACATGACGATCGCGCGCGAGGAGATCTTCGGCCCCGTCATCACCGCAATCCCGTTCGCGGACGAGGACGAAGCGATCGCGCTCGCGAACGACTCGGACTTCGGCCTCTACGGGTACGTCTGGACGAGCGACCTCGCGCGCGGCCTGCGGGTCGCGCGCGGCATCCGCACCGGAACGGTGCAGATCAACGGGAGCCCGCCGAATCCGGACGCGCCGTTCGGCGGGTTCAAGCGCAGCGGCATCGGCCGCGACGGCGGTCGCTTCGCGCTCGGGACGTACAGCGAGCTCAAGTACATCGGATGGTCCAGCTGACGCGCTGGGGCGCGCGGGCTCGTGCCGTCCGCGCGATCGCGGCGGCCGAGCGCGGGCGCGGCCGGCGAGCGAGGTTCAGTTGAAGGCAGCGGTCTTCCACGAGGTCGGGGCACCGGTCGCGATCGACGACGTTTCCGTGCGGCCGCCCGCCGAGGGCGAGGTCCGGGTCGCGATCCGGGCCGCGGGCCTCTGCCACTCCGACGTGAGCGCGATCAACGGCACCTATCCGACGCCGCGCCCGACCGTGATGGGGCACGAGGGCGCGGGCGTGATCGAGTCGGTCGGTCCGGGCGTCCGGACGCTCAAGGAGGGCGACCCGGTCATCCTCTCGACGCTCGCGCACTGCGGTCACTGCCCGGAGTGCGACGTCGGCCGTCCCACGCTGTGCTGGAACGCGCCGCGTCCGAGCACGCCGTTCACCGTCGGCGGCAAGCCCGCCTACAACTTCGCCAACAGCTCGACGTTCAGCGAGCTCACGGTCGTGCGCGCGTCAAGCGCGATCCCGATCCCGCGCGAGATGCCGATGGCGCAGGCGGCGCTCATCGGGTGCGGCATCATCACCGGCGTCGGCGCCGTGCTGAACCGCGCGAAGGTGGAGGCCGGGCGCACGATGGCGGTCTTCGGCGCGGGCGGCATCGGGCTCAACATCGTGCAGGGAGGCGTCCTCGCCGGGGCGCGCCGGATCATCGCGGTCGACCTCGTTCCGGCGAAGCTCGAGTGGGCCGAGCGCTTCGGCGCGACCGACGTGATCGACGCGCGCGCTGCGGATCCCGTGCAGGCGATCAAGGACCTGACCGGCGGGCGCGGCGCGGACTACGCCTTCGAGGCGGTCGGCAACTTGAAGGCGATCGGCCAGGCGTTCGAGTCGCTCGCGCCGGGCGGGACGCTGACGATCGTCGGCGTCCCGAAGCTCGACGCGCGCGCCGACTTCCTCGTGAACGCGCTCCGCGTCGACCGCGCGATCCTCGGCTGCCGCTACGGCACGGCCCGCCCCCAGCACGACTTCCCCATGCTCGCCGAACTGTACCTGGCAGGACGTCTCAAGATCGACGAGCTCATCACCCGGCACTACGCGCTCGACGACGTCAACCAAGCGATCGAGGATCTCGAGAAGGGCGAGCTCGCGCGCGGCGTGTTCGACATTTCGCAGTAGAGAGTGCCCGCACGGGGCGAAGGGAGACGACCCAATGAGCAAGTTCGGATACCAGGTGATCGACGCCGACGGGCACGGCGGCGAGTTCGCGAACTGGCAGGAAGACGTCCCGGAGCGCTTCAAGCCGACCCTCGCCAAGTACCGCGAGAGGATCAAGCAGCACTACGGCAGACTCCCGCTTCCGGGCGGCGGTCAGGCCCGCAAGGGCGACCGCTTCGACATCCGTCCGGGCATGAACGACCCGAAGCTCCGGCTCGAGGACATGGACCTCGAGGGAATCGACGTCACGGTCACGTTCCCGGGCGGCGCCGGCGAGGAGTGGGCGATGCTCGACCCCGAGTTCTCGCTCGCGCTCTGCCAGGCCGTGAACAACTCGAAGGCGCGCTTCAACAAGGAGTGCGGCGGGCGCGTGAGCTCGGTCGCGAAGCTTCCGATGATCGATCCGCAGGCCGCGGCGAAGGAGCTCCGGCGCGCCGTCACCGAGCTCGGCTTGAAGGGCATGGTCTGCACGCAGCACGTGCGCGAGAAGAACCTCGACCATCGCGACTTCGACCCCGTGTGGGCCGAGGCCGAGCGGCTCGGCGTCGCGGTCTGCATCCACGGCGGCGGGCAGGCGCCCGACCAGTACCCGGTCTGCGTCGACCGCTTCAATACGCGCCTCGAGGTGCACGCGATCACGCACCCGGTCGGCAACATGGTCGCGCTCGACTCGTTCTGCGTCGGGGGCATCATCGCGCGCTTTCCGAAGCTCAAGGTCGCGTTCATGGAGTCGGGCTGCGGATGGCTGCCGTTCTGGCTGTGGCGCCTCGACGAGCACTACGAGAAGATGCCGGAGCAGGCTCCGAACATCGATCGCAAGCCGAGCGAATACTTCTACTCGAACTGCTTCATCTCGTGCGATCCGGACGAGCCGATGATCCCCGAGGTCGTGAAGCTCTGCGGCGACGACCGGATCATCTACGCCTCGGACTACTACCACTGGGACTGCGCGTTCCCCGACACGGTGAAGCTCATCGCGGAGCGGAACGACCTTTCCGACTCGACGAAGAAGAAGATCCTCGGCGACAACGCGAAGAAGCTCTTCCCGTTCTAGCGGCGCGGCGCGGTGGTGCGCGCGCGGCGGTCGCCTCGGCCGCCGCGAGCTGATAGGGGGGCGCCATGCGATCGCCGTCTTTCGACCAACAAAGCCTTTCGAGTCCGGCCTCTGCGCGCCGCGCCGGGCTGGCTCTCCTCGCGGCCGCGCTCGTTCTCGCGGGCCCCGCGGCGCGCTGCGCCCGCGCCTCGGGCGACGACCCGCTCCCGACCCCGACCGCGGGCAAGCACGCAGAGCCGTCGGCCGAGAGCCTCGTGAACGACGGCCTGGCGCAGGCGAAGCGCGGCGAGTGGAAGGCCGCCGAGGCGAGATATCGCGCCGCGATCGCGACGTCGCGGACGATCCCCGAGGCGTGGAACGGGCTCGGCCACGCGCTCAAGAACCAGCGCCGCTTCGACGAGGCGATCGCCGCCTACGACGAGGCCCTGAAGCTCCGGCCGGCCTACCCGCAGGCGCTGGAGTATCTCGGCGAGACGTACGTGATGATGGGCCGCTACGGGAGCGCGCGAAAGGTGCTCGCTCGGCTCCGGCCGCTCGATCGCCAGCTCGCGGCGCAGCTCCAGTCGTCGATCGACAACCGCACGCTGCGCGCCTCCAACTGGTAGGCGACCGGCGCGCGCCCGCCGCGACGCCGTCCGCGCCGTCGCGCGCGGCGCGGCGCACGAAGCTCGGGGACTTCAACCTCGGTGAGACGATGACGATGGCGCCGCTCGTCGTCGATCACAAGGTGCTGGTCGGCAACAGCGGCGGCGAGTTCCGGGTGCGCGGCTGGCTGGCGGCGCTCGACGCGACGACGGGCTCATCCTCTGGCGCGCCTACAGCACCGGCCCGGACTCGGACGTCCTGATCGGCGACGACTTCAAGCCGTTCTACCCGCAGGACCGCGGCAAGGACCTGGGCGTCACGTCGTGGCCGCCCGACGCGTGGAAGACCGGCGGCGGAACCGTCTGGGGCTGGATCTCCTACGATCCCGGCCTGCGCCTCATCTATTACGGCACCGGCAATCCGGGTCCATGGAACCCCGAGCTGCGGCCCGCCGACAACAAGTGGACGGCGGGCATGTTCGCGCGCGACCCGGACACGGGGCGCGCGCGCTGGGCGTACCTGACGCCGATCGAGGACCAGCAGCTCGGCGGCCTCGTCATGTGGGTGCCGGCGGCTCTCGTGTACCTCGTCGCCGGCCTCGCGCTGGTCGCCGGGGGCTGCGCGAGTCCGACGAGCGAGCGCGGCGCGCGATCGCTGCGGCGATGCGCGTCCCCGCCGTCGGTGTCGCGGTCGTCGGCGCGGGATCGCGCGGGCGGGCGGCGCGCGACCGGTGAGGGCGATGCGACCCGCGCCCCGTCGACCCGCGCGCACCGCGACCGCCGTCGCCGCCATCGTGGCGGCGCTCGTCGCGGCCGCGCTCGCCGCCTGCGACGACGGCCGGGAGCGCCGCGCGATCGCGCTCACGGGCGGCGACCCGGAGCACGGCCGCACGCTGGTGCGAAGCTACGGCTGCGGGACCTGCCACACCGTCCCCGGCGTGCGCGGAGCGCGCGGGCTCGTGGGCCCGCCGCTCGACGGCCTGGGCGACCGCGTGTGTCTCGCGGGCGCGCTTCCGAACACGCCCGAGAACCTGATGCGGTGGATCCGGGACCCGCAGGGCGTTCACCCCGAAGCGCCATGCCCGCGCTCGGCGTCGACCCCGAAGACGCGCGCGACATCGCCGCCTATCTCTACGCCGAGCGCTGAGCGCGGCGCGCGGGCCCGTGCGTTCGCCGCCGACGCTTGACTAGAATAATCCTCTAGAACAACATTCAGGTATGGAAGATCCCAGCTACGAGCAGATGGTCGCGGATGCGCGCGGCGAGGACCGCGCGCTGGTCGAGGTCGAGCGCGATCCCGGTCGGGCGTGCGCGATCGTCCGGCTCGACGACGCCGAGCGGCTGAACCCGCTCAGCGCCGCGCTCACCGTCCAGCTCCTCGATCGCCTCGCAGAGCTGGCGTCCGACCCCCACGTCCGGACGATCGTGCTGACCGGTCGCGATCCCGCCTTCTGCGCCGGCGGCGACCTGCGCGCGATGACCGGCACCGTCCACGGCCTCGTCGATCGCGGCGAAGCCGGAGCGACCGCGATGTGGCGGTGGATCCGCTACCAGTTCGGCGGCGTCGTGCGGCTCATCTCGCGCACCGACAAGGTCTTCGTCGCGGCCCTGAACGGCGCCGCCGCCGGAGTCGGCCTCGCGTTCGCGCTCGCGTGCGATCTGATCGTCGCATCCGAGCGCGCGCGCCTCGTGCTCGCGTTCGGGCCGATCGGCCTCCTCCCGGAAGTCGGGACGAGCTGGCTCTTGACGCGTCGCCTGGGCGTCCACAAGACCTTCGAGCTGTTCCTGTCGGGGCAGGTGCTGAGCGCGGCGGACGCGCATCGCCTCGGCCTGGCGAACGAGGTCGTCCCGCACCAGGAGCTCCTCCAACGCGCCGGCGAGTGGGCCGAGCGCGTGCTGCGCTTCCCCGCCCACGGCGTCGCGATGACGAAGCCGCTCCTGCGCGCCGCCGCCGACGCGACCTGGGACCAGTCGCTCGCGATGGAGGAGTTCGCGGAGCCGATGTGCTTCACCACCCGCGCCCACCGCGACGGCGTCCGGGCGATGCTGGACAAGAGGAGCCGCCGATAGCGGTCTCGCATCGTCGTCCGTCTTGGCTCCGCATGTTGTGACGACGTACGAGGACGTGCGCGTTGGCGCACGTCCGCCGACCAGGCTGGTTTTCGATCTGAAGACGCAGTTGGTGGAAGACGACGGTGCCTCGGTAGAGCCGTAGGATCGGCTGCGCCTCGGCCACCGGCACGCAGCGCGGCGATGGACTCTGGTGGCGGCGATCCCACAGCCCGTCGTAGCCGCGCTCCTCTTAGCGGCGCCTCCAGCGCCGCATGCTGCGCGCCGTCATCCCGGCGATCTCGGCAGCCCGGATCCACGAGATCTCTCCGCTCATCGCCTTGGCGATCACCTCTCGCACCGTCATCGCGCGCTCCAGGGCTTTGCGTGCGATCCGCACCTCCACGTCTCCCATGGAGGTCAGTCGCTACCGCGCACCCCGGTCAGGGCGGTCAATTCACTTGCTTCGAGCGGACAGATCATCTGCTCCCTACAATATTGTGACGAGCAACTTGACTCCGGGGAGCGTCATTTTGTAGTGTCGCCCGCCCCTTCCGCGCCGTCGCATCGACCAGCGACGGCGACACGTCTGCATTAGCCGCGCAAGCAAAGAGCGGCTTCTGGTGCCGGAATCGCGTCCGGCACGATACGCCATGCGCCGAAACAGTCGTCATCACGCGGTACGCAGGAGTGAGGGACGCCTCCTCAGCGTCTTGTTCGTAGCGATTTCGCTGGCGACGGCCGCGACATCCCGCGCTGACGTACCCAATGGCGCCGTGTTGAGGACCTTCGCGGGGCACACCGAATTCCGCTTTGACTGCGACAGCGCAGTCGGCGACGTTCACTTCGTCGAAATCAGCAACCGGGCGCTTCGCGTATACGACAAGGCCACCGGAGGCATCGCGTACGATTCTGGATCGCTCGATGCGTTCTGGCTGAACAAGGCCGGGATCAGCCGCGGAGCTTTCGACCCGCACATCGAGTACGATCGGCAGAGCGGGAGATGGTTCGCCATCAGCCTCGCGGGCGCCTTCAGCGCGACCAGCGCGGTCTTGCTCGCGATCTCGGATTCGAGCGATCCGACGGGGACGTGGAAAGGGCTGGTACTCGATGCCGATCCCGCCGATCTCCGGTGGGCCGACTATCCGCAGCTCGGCGTCGATGGAGCGGCCGTCTACGTGCGGTTCAACCTGTGGGGCATCGACGCGGCCACGACGCTGAGAACGGAGCTCATGTCGATTCCCAAGGAAGATCTCCTTTTAGCTGAGCCATCCGCGACCCGTATGACGCGGCTTGTCGGCACTCCGCCGGTCTTCCCTAACGATTTCGGCCCTCTCGACCTGCTGCCCGCGTACCCGCAAGTCGACACCTCCGGGGCCAGCGCAGACGGACTTCTCGTTTACGGTGGTGCGTACTTCTCGTCTGGCGGAGCGCGGTCGACCGGGTACGTCTGGTTGCGGGGGCAGCAGATCCTCGGCGCCGGCGGCGCCGGCGCGACGTTGACTGCATGGAGTGAGGTGTCAGGCTCGTTTTCCGGACCCGATGACTACTTCGCCGCCCCCACGCCTTCGGGCGGCGACCAACCCGCCACCGATGTGAACCTTGGGATCAACGTCGGGAACGTGAACTTTCGCGCGGGCGGCGACCTCTACACGGCAATGTTGGCGACCATCTACGGACGCGTCGGAGTCGTGTGGGTCAAGGTGGACGCGTCGACGCTCGAGATCGTCGACGCGGGGGTGATCGCGGATCCCGACCACGACTATGTCGATCCTTCGATCGCCGCGAACGACACCGGCGACGTGGTCGTCGCGTATACGCGCAGCGGCCCCGACGAATTTGCGAGCTCGTATTGCTCGGTCGCTCGGCTCGGCGCCGAAGGCCGGCTCCGATTCGACGCGCCGTTGCTGCTGAAAGCGGGGACCGAGATCTACGACGAGAGTGGGCCGACCTATGCTCCAGGCGTCGCCCGTTTCAGCGACTACAGTGCCGCCGTGACCGTTGATCCGAGCGACTCGCGGATTTTCTGGGTGAGCGGTGCGTTCGTCCCCGTGCGAAACCGAGCATCCACATGGATCAGTGCGATCGAAATCGACGATTCGCCTGTCCGGACGCCGACGCCCACTCCCACGGAAAGCCCCACCGGGACACCGACCCCCACCGCCACTCCAACGTTGACCGCGACGCCCGCCCCCACTGCGACGCCGACCTCTACCTCCTCGTACACGCCGACGCCTACCCCAACCGCAACAACCACACCGAGCGCCACGCCGACGTCGACGACGACTCGTACCCCGACGCCGACCCCCGCACACACGGCGACGCCTACGCCAACCGCGACGGCCACACCGAGCGCCACGCCGACATCGACGCCGACCCGCACCCCGACGCCGACCCCCACACACACGGCGACGCCGACGCCTACTGCGACGGCTACACCGAGCGCGACGCCGACGTCGGCGCCAACCCGCACCCCGACGCCGACCCCCACGCCCACCGCAACACCGACACCGAGCGCGATGCCGAGTCTCACACCGACCCCGGTTTCGACGGCCGGCGACGTGATCTTCGCGGACGACTTCGAATCTGGGGACGTTTCGCGTTGGATGGGCTTGGCCAAAACGGACGCAGGCGACCTGATGACCGCCACCGATGCAGCTATCGTCGGTCACTGGGGTCTGTCGGTGAGGCTTGACGACACGAGGCAGCTGTTCGTCACCGACGAGTCGCCGAATGCCGAGGGCAGCTATCGTCTGCGCTTCTATCTCGATGCGAGTGGCTACGCACCCGCGCGAGCTGCTGATCGGTTGAAGGTCGTACAGGCAATGTCGACATTCGGAGGACTTGCCGCGGTCGTTAGGCTCGACCTACGTGTCAAGAACGGCGCTCCCGCGATAGCAGCGCGGTTGCGACTCGACGACGGCACGATCCTCAAATCTCCATTCGTGCCGCTCGCCGGTGCTACCGCCGTCGAAATCGAATGGCGGCGGGCGAACAGCGGCATGACGGACGGCCATTTCAGGATGTGGATCGGTGGCTTGCTGCGCGTCGACGTGACGAAAATCGACAATCCCAGCGGCAGAATCGATCGCTTGCGAATAGGTGCAATGAACGTTCCAGAGGGTGCCACTGGCACGCTGCACTTCGACGATTTCGAGTCGCGGCGGTTCACGTACATCGGGCCGTGAATCTCCGGGGCGCCGCTACCGTATCGACGCTCGCACCGTGGCTCGGTGCAGTAGCGCGGCGAAGAAGCGCGATGGTCGCTTCGCGTTGGCCGGCGCACCGTTGTCGGTTGACGCACGTGCGACGGCCGGAAATACCCGGTACGTGGCCCGCCGACGACGCGACGATCTCGATGCCGACGCTATCGCCGCCGTGCTGGAGCGCGCGGGCGGGCGGCCGCTGACGTTGCGCGACATCGCGGAACGGCTCGGCCTCGAGCGCTACGACCGCCGGCGTCTGGAGGCTGCGCTCGCCGAGCAGGCGACCGCGGGCAGGGCGCGCCGGATCGGGTCGAGTCGCTGGCAGTGGCCGAAGGACCGCGACGCCCGCCGCGGGCGCGACGACCGGCGTGGAGTCGCGCACATCGGCCAGCGGCGAGACGGCCGGGACGAGCGCGACCGCGCCCATCGCGCCCGCGGCCGTGACCGGGACGAGTCCCCCGAGCGTCGCGAGCGCACCGAACGTCGCGATCGCGAGCCGCGTGGCGATCGGCACCTGCGCGGCCGGGGCGAGGGAACACGCGCCGATCGCTACACGCGCGCGCGGCGCGACCACCGCGACGACGGCGAGCAGCGCGGTCGCGGCGCGCCCGCGCGCCCCGCCGGGGCGCCGCTCGAGGGCCGCTACACGCGAGCCCGTGCAGGCTTCGGCTTCGTGCAGGTCGAAGGGCCCGCGCGCGCCCGCTTCCCGCGCGACCTCTTCATCCCGGAAGGCATGTCGGGCCCGGCGCTGCACGGCGATCGCGTGCGCGTCGAGATCGTCCGGCGCGACGCGCGCGGCGATCGCGCGAGCGGCCGCGTGACGGACGTCGTGCGGCCCGGCATCGATCGCGTCGTCGGCATCCTCGAGGACGCCCGCCGCTCGGCGACGCTCAGAGGGGCGGCGCGGGCGGCGCGGCGGGGATCGCGCGAAGAGCGCGACGGCGGCGCGCCGGGCCGCTGGTGGGTCGTGCCGCAGAACGACCTCCTGCCGATCGTCCAGGTGGCGGGCGGGATCGAGCCGGGTCCGTTCGACGCCGGCAAGGTCGCCCTCGTCCGGCTGTCGCGGCGTCCGGACGCCGCGCGCCCGCCCGCCGGCGACCTCGAGCGCGTGCTCGGCGACCCCGAGGACCCGGAGGTCCAGTTCCTGACCGTCGCGCTCGAGAACGGGCTTCGCGTCGAGTTCCCGCCCGACGTGGAGCGCGAGGCGGCGACCCTTCCGCGCGATCCCGGCGTCGCCGACGTCGGCGGGCGCGAGGACCTCCGCGACCAGCCGTTCGTCACGATCGACGGCGAGACCGCGCGCGACTTCGACGACGCGGTCTGCGCGACTCCGCTCGCGAACGGCGCGCGGCTCGTCCGGGTCGCGATCGCGGACGTGTCGCACTACGTCCGGCCGGGCAGCGCGCTCGACGCGGAGGCGCGCGAGCGCGGCACGAGCGTCTACTTCCCCGATCGCGCGATCCCGATGCTCCCCGAGGCGCTCTCGAACGGCCTCTGCTCGCTCGTCCCCGAGCGCGACCGCCTCGTCCTCGTCGCCGAGGTCGAGCTCGACCGCCGCGGCGCGCGCCGCGCGTCGCGGTTCTACCGCGGCGTCATCCGGAGCCGCGCGCGCTTGACGTACACGCAGGTCGCGGCGGTCCTCTCGGCGACCGACACGGCCGCGGTGCGCGCGCAGCGCGAGGAGGTCGCGGACCTCCTGCCCGAGCTCCAGCAGATGCGCGAACTGATGCGCGTCCTCTACCGCCGGCGTGTGGCGGCCGGCTCGCTCGACCTCGACCTGCCGGAGGCCCTCATCGACCTCTCCGAGGAAGGCCGCAGCATCGGCGTCCGGTTCTCGCCGCGCAACGACGCCCACCGCATCATCGAGGAGCTGATGCTCGAAGCGAACCAGGCGGTCGCGCAATTCCTCGCCGATCGCGACGTCCCTCTGCCGTATCGCGTCCACGAGCCGCCGGACGCCGGCGACGTGGCACAGCTGAACGAGCTCCTGGGCGCGTTCGGCTTCGCGATCGAGCTCGACGGCGATTCCGTGCGGCCGGGCGACGTCCAGCGCGCCCTCGCCGCGCTCGAGGGCCATCGCCTGGCGCGCGTCCTCTCGCGCTACGTCCTGCGCGCGCTCAAGCTCGCGCACTACTCGACCGAGAACGTCGGCCACTTCGGGCTCGCGTTCCCGATCTACTGCCATTTCA
Organism: Binatia bacterium; assembly: GCA_035651755.1. GTDB lineage: Bacteria > Desulfobacterota > Binatia > UBA12015 > UBA12015 > DASRFA01. The sequence goes on from DASRFA010000050.1 coordinate 37,338, forward strand.
CGTCGCCGATCCGGCGCTATCCCGATCTCCTGGTCCATCGCCAGCTCGCGGCGGTCCTCGACGGCGAGGACGACGCGGCGCGCGAGCGAGCAGCCGAGCTGACGGAGCTCTCGATCGCGAGCTCGCAGCGAGAGCGGCAGGCGGTCGACGCCGAGCGCGCGATGCTCGACCTCAAGAAGGCCGAGTTCATGCTCGACCATCTGCTCGAGCCCGAGCCCGCGACGATCACCGGCGTCACCAAGTTCGGGTTCTTCGTCGAGCTCGACGCGTGCCCGATCGAAGGGCTCGTTCGCGCCGACCAGCTGAACGAGCGCTTCGAGCTCGACGAGAGCACGCAGGCGCTCGTCGGCACCCGCACCGGTGCGCGCTTCCGCCTCGGCGATCGCGTGCGCGTCGAGGCGACCGAGGTCTCCTTGCGCCGGCGGCAGGTCACGTTCGCGGTCGTGGAGCACCTCGCGCGCGAGGAGGACGCGGGAGAGCGCCGCCGGAAGCCGGCCCGGCGGCCCGCCCGAAAGGTGGCTCGCGGCCGGGCTCGCTGAGGCGGGCGGCCACCAGCCATTCCCGGCGTTGCGACGGTCGGCCGCGCGCCGCTTGCGCTCGACGTCCTCGCCTGACACGGCGAGGGGCACGATGGAGCGAGGATTCAGCGACCGCGCGGCGATCGTCGGGATCGGCGAGACCGACTACGTCCGCGGCTCGGACAAGCTGCCGCTCGAGCTCATGCTGGACGCCGCGCGCGACGCCGTCGTCGACGCCGGTCTCACGCTGAAGGACGTCGACGGCCTGATCCCGCCCCCGGGCTTCACCACGACGGAGGAGCTCGCCGCGAACCTCGGCATCGAGGACCTGCGCTTCGCCGCCACCGTGCACATGGGCGGCGCGAGCCCGACGGCCGCGCTTCAGAGCGCGGCGATGGCGGTCGCGAGCGGGCTCGCGCGCGCGGTGCTCGTCGTCGTCGGCTGGAACGGCTACTCCGCGTTCCGGCCGAAGCCGGGCGCCCGCGTCCCGAAGCTCGGCTTCGCGCCGACTGCGCTCGCCGAGACCGTGACCGACTTCTACATGCCCTACGGCGCGATGCTGCCGGTCCAGATGTACGCGTGGATCTGCACGCGCCACAAGCGGACGTTCGGCATCCGCGACGAGGACACGGGCGCGGTCGCGATCGCCTGTCGCAAGCACGCGCAGCACAACCCGCGCGCGCTCATGCGCGGGAAGCCGCTCGACATGGCGACGTACCTCGCCGCGCGCTGGGTGTCCGAGCCGTTCCGGCTCTACGACTGCTCGCTCGAGACCGACTGCGCGAACGCGATCGTCGTCACCTCGGCCGAGCGCGCGCGCGACCTCCGCCACCGACCCGTTCGCATCCTGGCCGCGGCCGAGGGGCACCCGTTCCCCGCCGACGACATCCCGAACCGCCCGGATGTCTTTCGCATCGGCCTGAGCTTCGCCGCGCCGAAGGCCTTCGCGATGGCCGGGGTCGCGCCGCGCGACCTCGACTTCATCGAGATCTACGACTGCTTCACCTACGTCGTGCTGCTCCAGCTCGAGGCGCTCGGCCTCTGCGGCCCGGGCGAATCCGGCGCGTTCGTCCGCGACGGCCGGATCGAGCTCGGCGGCGAGCTGCCCATGAACACGCACGGCGGCCTGCTCTCGCAGGGACACATGTGGGGCATGAACCACGTCGTCGAGGCGACGCGACAGTTGCGCGGCGAAGCCGGCGCCGCGCAGGTGCGCGACGCGGAGATCGGTCTCGTCACGGGCTGGGGCGACTTCGGCGACGGGAGCGTCGCCATCCTCGCGCGCTGAGGCGACCGGGATCGACTCGGAGGCGAACGTGTCCGAAGAGATCGGCTGGAAACCCGGCTTCACGCCGAGCCCGAGCGGGCTCCACGCCGAGTTCTACGCGCACTGCGCGCGCGGCGAGCTCCGCTTCCAGCGCTGCGACGACTGCGGCACGTGGCGCCACCCGCCGCGCGTCCTCTGCCCGCGCTGCGCTTCCGAGCGCTGGCAGTGGGCGCGCTCGAGCGGGCGGGGCACGCTCTTCTCGTGGACGATCACGCACCAGCCGCTCGTGCCCGGCTTCGGCGACCGGGTGCCGTACGCGGTCGCGGTCGTCGAGCTCGAGGAGGGCCCGCGGCTCGTGACCGGCCTCCGCGGGATCGCGCTCCGAGATCTCGCGATCGGCGTTCCGGTCGAGGTGGCGTTCGAGAAGCTCTCGGATGCGCTCGGGCTCCACTACTTCCGGCCGCGCGCGTAGCGACTTCGCCGCGTGAGGAAGATGCCGGCTGCGATCGCGGCGAGCGTGCCGCCGGCGATCGCGAGCCCGTGCTGCAAGCCGAGCTCGCGATAGGCCACGACGATCTCGTGGCTGCCCTGCGGGACTTCGAACGCGAAGAGAAAGCCGCCGGCAGGGTAGACGGTGGCCGGCGCTCCATCGATCGCGACCTGCCAGCCCGCATAGTAGGGATCGCGCGCCAAGAGCCAGGTGGGCCGATCGACCGTCACGGCGAGCCGCGAGCGATCCCAGCGCGCTTCGACGACCTCGACCTTCCCCGCCGGATCGCCGCTGACCGGCACGTCGCCGGTCTCCGAGGTGTCGCCGGCCTCGTTGCGCGGGCGCTCGACGAGGACGGGCCCGGGGCCGAGCGCTGTGCCGGCGCGCGCGGCCGCGATCGCTTCACGGCGGGACGCGAATCGAACGTCGGGCGCGAGGGCGAAGCGCGGCCGCACCTCGGGTGCGAAGAGCGCGCGCATACCGAAGGCGGGCGGTGGCGGGCCGACGAAGCCCGCCGCCTGCAGCGTCGCGTCGAGCGGGCCTCCGGTCCAGACGACGACGGGGCTCGCTCCGATCGCGAGTGCCACGGCTGCGGCGTCGCCGATCGCGATCCCGCCTTCGAGGACCGCGGCTTGCCGGGCCTGCGCGAGCGGCCCGACGCCGTTCCAGGACGGTTGCGCGAACAGGCTTCCGAAGTTCATGCCGATCTGGCGGACCTCCTGCGTGTCCGCGAGCGCGAGCGAGCGGGCGAACGGCCGTCCCGCGAACGAGTTCGGCAGCGGACGCTCGAGCAGGCGCTGGTATCGCGCGGGACCGAACACGTGGGCGACGTGCACGGGATCCGTCGCGGCGAAGGTCGCGATCGCCGCGGCGAGCGTGACGCCGATGAGGACCGCGGATAGCCGCCGCGCCGGCGCGGCCGCGCTCGCCACGGCGGCCGCCGGCGCGATCCATCCCAAGCTCGACGCGAAGCTCGACGCCACCGCGTGCGCGGCGGGTACGATCGAGACGCCCACGATGCCGATCGCGATGCGCTGCCCCGCCGCCGGCAGGCGGAGCGCTCGATCGAGGCCGATCGCGGCAAGCGACGATACCGCGAACGCGAACGGGTAGAAGAGCTTCATCGGCGCCGGAAAGGAGCTCAGGACGGGAATCGATCCGAGCGTGGCGCGGAGGACGCCGCTCGCGAGCGCGGCGGCGGCGATCGCCACCGCCGCGAGCCAGCGCGCGGGCGCGCCGCCCCGCGCCGCGCCGAGCACTGCGAGGACGGCGACGGCGGGCGCGATCCGGAACGGCGCCAGATCGTTCATCGGCAACGGTGCCAACGCGTCGGCCCAGTTCTCGAACCGCATCGACAGGCCGGACATCGCCGCCAGCATCGGTCCGCTCTCGGGCCCGCTCCGGATCGAATCGCGCGCCATCGCGAGCGCCGGCAGGATCTGCGGCGCGGCGAGCCCGATCGCCGCGCCGCCGATGGCGATCGCAGCGGCGACCCCGGTCGCGCGCCCGAGGGCACCGCCGCCGCGCCGCCCGACGCGGAAGGCCACCCACGCGAGCGCGGCGGCGCCCGAGTAAAGGCCAAACTCGGGATAGCCGGCGTAGACCTGGGCCGCGAGCGCGACCGCCGCGAGCACGGCCACCGGAAGCGAAGGCGCGCGCGTGAACGTCAGCGCAGCGCCGAAGAGCCACGGCCACCAGGAAAGCGCGGCCCAGTACTGAATCCAGCTCGCCGCCACCGCGACGAACGTCGGGCACGACAGCAGCAGCGCGACCCCTGCGACCGCCGGCGCTGCCGAGACCCCGAGGGCGCGGAGCCACCACGCGGCGCCCGCGGCGAGCCACACCAGGTGGAGGGCGACGTCGACGTCGAGCGCGCGGCGGTGGGGGAAGGGCGTCACCAGGAAGCCGACGAGGTGGGGCGGGTAGAGCGCGCCGACGACCGGGTCGCCGATCAGCGGCGAGCCGCCCCAGCGATCCCACGACCAGATCCGCAGCTGTCCGCTCTGCAGCCGACGCGCCACCTCGGAGAGCAAGGGATGCGTCAGCGTGAGGTTATCACCGCCGAGCGCGAACGGCGTGGGGCGGGCGAGGAGCCACAGCGAGACCGCGCACGCGATCGCGATCGAGCCCCCGACGGCGATTCGCAGGGCAGGGGTCGCCGAGCTCGAGGCGCGGCCGCGCATGCCGTCGTTTCTAGCCCATCGGGTAGAGAATCTCGCGGGTGATCGCGTCGCACGCGGCGCGGAGTTCTTCCGGGAGCGTCGTTTCCGCGCCGCGGACGAGGTCGTCGAGCTGCTCGGGCCGTGTGGCTCCGACGATCGTCGACCCGACGAAGTCGTGCGCGAGCGTCCACGCGACGCCGAGGGTGACGAGCGGGAGACCGGCGTCGGCCGCGATCGCGGCGAAGCGCCGCGTCGACTCGAGGGTCTTCGCGTTCACGAAGCGGCGGGCCATCGCCTGCGTGCGCGGGCTGTGCTCTCGGTACCAGGTGAAGCGCGCGCCGGCGGGCCAGGCGCCGTCGAGGTACTTGCCGGACAGGACGCCGCCCGCGATCGGGCTGTAGGGAAGGAGGCTCACCTGCTCGCGCCGGCACACCTCCGCGAGCGCGTCCTCGAAGCGGCGGTTCAGGAGGCTCCAGTTGTTCTGGATCGTCTCGTAGCGCGGGAGCCCGTGCGCGTCGGCCGCCCAGAGGCTCTTCGTGAGGCCGTACGCCGTCTGGTTGCTGCAACCGATCGCGCGCACCTTGCCCTCGTCGACGACGCGCGCGAGCCCTTCGAGGGTCTCCTCGATCGGCAGGTCGGGATCCGGCCAGTGCGTCTGGTAGAGGTCGATGTAGTCGGTGCCGAGACGCGCGAGGCTCGCGTCCACGGCGCGCGCGATCGAGTGCCGGTCGAGCGCGGTGCGGCCGTTCCGGACCGGCGCCTGGAACCAGCCGCCGCCCGGCCCCGCGACCTTGGTCGCGACGAAGACCGCGTCGCGCGGCTTGCCGGCGAGCCACTTGCCGACGATCTCCTCGCTCCGCCCGGCCCAGCCGCGATCCGGCGGCACGGGATACACCTCGGCGACGTCGAGGAAGTCGATCCCGGCGTCGTACGCGCGGTCGAGGATCCGAAGGCTCGTCGCCTCGTCGGCCATCGAGCCGAACGTCATCGTGCCGAGGCAGATCTCCGAGACCACCAATCCCGAGCGCCCGAGCCGTCGCCGCTTCATCGTCACCTCCCTCGATCGCGAGCGCGCGAGCTTAGCGAATGCCCGCCGTGGCCTGCGAACAGTGTTCGATGCAATGTAACGCCCCGTACATCGGGCGTTCACGACCAACCCGCCCGCCGTGAAGGGAGGACGTAGATGCCGACCGTGAAGATCGTAGCGATCGCGCTGGCCGCACTCGTGATTGCCGTGCCGGCTTCGGCGCTCGACTGTGCTTCTACCCGACGTCACTGGTCTTCGTTGCGAAGAGCTACAAGAGACCTTCGAGAGGGAAGTGCCGTTCGTTGACCGGATACGAGGGGTCGACGTCGGTTCCCCACGCGGCCACCGGGACGGCATGCTTGAACGCAGCCGGCACACAGCTCTACGTCAATTGGAACGTCCTGCGCGACGAAGGGACGGACATCGCATTCTACAGCGTGAGGATGAAGCTGCCCTATCCCTCCCTGACCGGTGGCTTCACCACGTTCTGCAGCAGCAGCGCGATCGCGGGGATCAATTGCGGCGCCAATTCCCCGGAGTCCGCCTTCCCGTGCGTGCCGGCGCCGCTCCCGTGACGAGAACGGTCGGCGCTGTATCGCTCGATTTCGGTTCGGACACGACCCACGGGCAGAGGTGACTTGTCGGCCGGCGGTCCGATCGCCATACTGCGCGCCGCCCGGCCTCTGCCGCGATCCCACCCAGGTTCGATGACCGAAAGTTCCGAAGAGCTGCGCCGCCGCGCGCCCGACCCGACTTCCGGCGCCGCCGTCGTGATCGGCGGCGGCATCACCGGGCTCGCCGCCGCGCTCGTGCTGTCGGCGCGCTTCGCTCGCGTGACGATCCTCGAGCGCGATCTCGAGCCCGACGCCGCGACCCCGCGCGAGGCTTTCGACGTCTGGCGGCGCCGTGGCGCCGTGCAGGTGCGGCACTCGCACGCCTTCCTCGGCCGCCTCCGGAACCTGCTGCGCGACCGCCACCCCGACCTGCTGGCCGCGCTCGTCGACGCCGGAGCGCGCGAGCTCCGCATGCTGGACTTCCCGCCCGTCACGCTCGGACCCGTCCCGCCGGAGCCGGGCGACGACGACCTCGTCATGCTCGGCTGCCGGCGCATCACGTTCGAATGGGTCCTCCGCCGGTACCTCCGGGCGCGTGCGAACGTCGACATCGTCGCGGGCGCGCTCGTCGACGGGCTCGTCGCCGAGCCCGGGGATCCGCCGCGCGTCACCGGCGTGCGGTTCAGGGTGGACGGGGACGCGCGCGAGCTCACCGCTGCCATCGTCGTCGACGCGAGCGGGCGTCAATCACCGGCGCCGCGCTGGCTCGAGGAGATCGGCGCGCGCGCACCGAGGGAGGAGACGGATCCCTCGGGCATCGTCTACTACACGCGCTTCTATCGCCTGCGGCCCGGCGCCGAGGAGCCCGCGCCCGATCGCCATCCCGGCGCGGCCGACTACAACTGGATCAAGTTCGCGATCTTCCCGACCGACGATCGCACGTTCTCGATCACACTGGCGGCGCCGCTCGCATTTCCCGAGATGAAGGTGCTCGCGCGCACCGCCGCGTTCGACGAGGTCGCGCGCTCGCTGCCGGCGGTCGCTCGCTGGATCGACCCGGCGCGCGCCGAGCCGATCGGCGATCCCGAGCGTCCCGTCCAGGCGATGGGCGGCCTCATCAATCGCCTGCGGCGCTTCTGCGACGAGCGCGGGCCGCTGGCACTGGGCCTCTTCGCGCTCGGCGACGCCGCGTACTGCACCAACCCGCTCTACGGGCGCGGCTGCGCCCAGGGCTTCCTCCACGCCGAGATGCTGGGAGAGGCGCTCGACCGGCATGGCGCGGACCTCGCGGCCGCCGCGCGGGCGCTCGACGCCGCCGCCCGGCGCGAGATCGAGCCGTTCTACCGGGCGTCGGTGATCGCGGACCGCGAGGCGGTCCGCAAAGCCGAAGGTCGGCGATCGCGCAGCTGGCGCGCGCGCCTCGCGCAGCGCTTCTTCGAGGACGGCGTCGCGGTCGCGACGCGCTGCGATCCCGTCGTCTATCGCGCCTTCGTGCGCATGATGAACATGCTCGAGACGCCGGAGGTCGCGTTCGGGCGGAGGAGCGTGGTCCTGCGGTCGCTCCGCGTGTGGATGCGCGGGCGCCGGCGGAACCGGGCGTACGCGATCCCCGATGGACCCGATCGCGCCGAGGTGCTCGCGCGCTGCGAACGAGCGCTCGCGCGCGAGACCTGAGCGCCGAGCCCCGCGGCTCGCGTGCGGTCGAGGTCATCCGCACGCGAGCCGCACGCGCGTCACTCCTGGCAGTAGATCGCGGGCGTCGACGTGCCCGAAAACGCCGTCGCGGCGTCGACCGCGCTCTGCGCGTTCGCCGGCGGCAAGCAGGCCGGGAGCTTCTGCATCTGGTCGAGGTCCGCGATCGCTGCCGCCGCGTGGTCCGAGATCTTGTCGAAGCAGCGCTGGATCTTGTCGAGGGTGTACTGGTCGAGCGTGCCGCCGTTCCGGAGCGCGTACGACGCCGCCCTCGAGTAGCACTTGTCCGCGGACAGCTGCGCCTTGAGGACGATCTTCGCGACCTCGTTCTCGCCGATGACCTCGCGCTTCTCGTCCGGGATGTTGAACCCGGTGACGGGATCCGGCGCGGCGCTGTCGCCATCGCAATAGACGGCGCTCACGCTCGAAGCGTGCTGGTTGTCGACGGCCGTCTTCTGCGCGTCGATCCCGGTCTGGTCGAGGCAGGAGGGAGTGCCCTTCAGGAGGAGCCTGTCGCGATGGCCGGCGTACCAGTCGTTCGCGTACTGCACGCACCCCTGCCAGCTCGCCTGGATGTCGGGGACCTTGTGCTGGTTCTGCGGCGTGTACGCGAGCTGGAGGTTCACGAGGGCGATCGCGTCGCACTTGACGCGCTTCTTCAGATAATCCCCGAGGAGCTTCTTGACGTACTCTTCCTGCTTGAGGACGTACTTGTCCGGGGCGACGAAGCCGCCGCTCGCGAACGGCGGGTTCGGAAGCGTGGTGGCGAAGCCGGCGGCGGGAACCAAAAGCAGAGCAAACCCACACGAAGCGACCAGGTGTCGCAGCATGGCCGAACCCTCCCTGTCTTAGCCCCACCGAACGCATAGCTTCGCGCATGGGTTAGCGCAATCGCCAAAAAAATACGGCTGGGCAGCCGAGCGCTGGCTTCACGCCGATTCGGACGCGAAAGCGGCCGCCTCGCGTGCGATCGCGCCCATTCCGAGCTCGCGTGCGAGGTTCTCCGCGTCGCGCGCGGCATCGCGCGCGGCGGCCGGAACGGCCCGCCGGCGGCCCGTCCGCGACCGCGCGGCGAGCGTCCGGGCCTGATCGAGGCGCGTGATCGCGAGCCAGGGGAGGGCCCCCATACGGTCGTGCTCCGCGCGCGCCCGCTCGAGGAGCGCGGCCGCTTCGTCCCATCGCCCGAGTGTCCGCGCGAGGAGGCCGAGAGGCCGGGTGCCGTGGCCGAGCGACGCGAGGTTCGGCCCGACGCCGATCACGCGCTCCGCGTACGGCCGGAAGAGCGCTTCGAGCGTCGCGGCCGCGCGCTCGTCAGCGAGGCCGGCGCACACCTCCGCGGCGGTCGCGATGCAGATGAGCCACACGGAATCGCGCGCGATCTGCCGGAAGCCCTCGGCCGCCAGCACGTCGAGGTCGGCGCGCGCGCCGGCGACGTCGCCCGACCGCAGCCGGACGAGGGCGAGCGTCGCGCGCGTCGAGTGCTGGTCCGGGCTCCGCTCGATCCAGGCGCTGGCCATCGTCGCCGCTTCCGCGAGCCGTCCTTCGAGGACGCGCAGCTGGAGCCGCTGGACGCCGAAGACCGGGAGGACGTTCGGGTGGTCCATGCGCCGCCCGAAGGCGGCGGCGCGCCCGATCAGCCGATCCGCCTCCGCGAGCCGGCCGTCCTGCGCCGCGCGCAGCGCCGCCAGGCGGAGCGCGAACCAGCAGAACCACGGGATCCCCGCTTCGTCCGCGAGCGCCTCGAAGTCGGCGAGCGCCTCGCCCGCCTCCGCGACGTCGCCGGCCTCGTGCAGGTCGGCGATGCGCAGCAGCTGCAGGTCGAGGGCTTGCTCCTTCGTCGTCGCGCGCCGCGCCAGCTCGCCGAGGTGGGCGGCCTCGGAGCGCAGCTCGTCGACCGCTTCCCGGCCCGAGAAGCCCCAGCGCGTGTAGCGAAGCACGCCGAGCAGGACGTCGGGGTCGTCGAGCCCGCGCGCGATCGCGATCGCGTCGCGGGCGAGCGGCTCGCGCCGCTCGTGTGCGCCGGCGATCGGCGACAGCGCCGCGTCGAGCCGCGCGAGCAGCAGCGCGCGCAGCGCGACGTCGGCGGGCGGCACGCCGTCGAGCGCCTCCTCGAGGAGGGCGACCAGTTCTTCGTCGACGCGCGACACGACGTGATGCCCGCGACCCATCCCGAGCGCGGCCCGCGCGAACAGGTCGTGCGCTTCGGCGGCGCGCGCGAGCTCCGCGGCGCGCGCGAAGGTCGCGCGCGCGTCGCCGAGCGCGCCGCTCCGCTCTTCGGCCTCGCCGAGCGCCACGAGGACGCGGCAGCGCTCGCGCAGCGGCGCTTCCGGTGCGTGCGCGAGCGCCTCGAGCGCGAGCCGATAGTGCGCCGCCGCCTCGGCGTGCGCGTGCACGCGCTCGGCGCGCTCCGCCGCCTTCAGCGAGTGCGCGATCGCGCGCTCGACGCCCGCGGCGCCGGCGTCGAGGAAGTGGCGCGCGGTCTCCGCCGGGCTCGCGCCGATTCGCTCCTGCCATTCGCCGATCGCGCGGTGGAGCGCGGCGCGGCGCGACGGTCCGAGGCGTGCATGCAGCACCTCGCGGTGGAGCGCGTGCGCGAACGCGAACCGGCCGGACACCTCGCCATCGGGCAGCGCGGCGCTCCCGAGCGAGCGCAGGAACTGCCCGCGGCGCGCCTCGCCTTCGCACACCACCTCGACCTGCGCCGGCGGCGCGTCGAGCGCGGCCGCGACGGCCGCTGCGGCGAACTCGCCGCCAGCGACGCTCGCCGCCTCGAGCACGCGCGCGTCGTCCGCCGACAATCGCTCGAGCTGCTGCTCGATCATCTGCCGGAGTCCCTCCGGCACCTCGTCCCCGAGCTTCGCGCGCGACACGCGCCACGACGCCGCGCCGCCCACGGCGGTGAGCCAGCCGCGCTCGAGCATCTGGTCGACGAGGCTCACGACGAAGAGCGGGTTGCCGGCCGTGCGCTCGAGGACGGCTTCGGCCAGGCCCGCCGGCAGGTCGCGGACCCCGAGCCGGCGCTCGAGGTAGAGCGCGACGTGGCCGCGCTCGAGGAAAGGAAGGCACAGCTCGGCGGCGAGGCGCTGCATCTCGAGCCGATGCTTGACGACCTTCAAAGGATGCCCGGTGACGATCACGTCGACCGGGCGGTAGGTGCCGACGACCAGGAGGCGCGCCGGCGCCCGGCGATGCGCGAGCAGGGACAGCACGTCGACCGTCGACGGATCGCTCCAGTGGAGGTCCTCGAGCGCGAGCACGAGCGCGCGGTCCCGGGTGAGCGCCTCGAGAGCCTCGGCGAGCTCGCGCAGCATGCGCTCGCGGGTCGTGCCTTGGAGCTCGCGCTGGAGCGTCTCGCGATCGCTCGCGGAGAGGAGCCACGGGAGCTGCGTGAGCCAGGTCGGCGCGACGCGGCGGAGCGCGTCCGTGACCGGCTCCGCGTCCGGGCCGCGCGCGAGCTGGGCGAGCGCTTCGAGGATCGGGAGGTAGGCCTCGCCGCCGCCGTGGTGCTCGAGGCACTGGCCGCGCGCGACGAGCGCGCAGCCGGACGGGATCGCGGCGAGGAAGGCGTCGACCAGCGAGCTCTTGCCGATCCCGGCCTCGCCGCTGACGAACACGATCCGGCGCCGACCCGCGCTCGCGGCGCGGAGCGCTTCGGCGAGCTGCGACAGCTCGCGCTCGCGGCCGATCGGCGCCTCCGCCGCCGCGATCGCTTCGATCGCCGCGGACGCAGCCGGGGTCGCGAGCTCGCCCGCGCGCGGACGCTTCGCGCCGGGCGCGCCGTCGGCGCCCGCGGCGAGCGCGCCGCCGTCGCCGACCGCGTCCGCGCGCACCTCCGCGATGAAGCGGTACCCTCGGCGGTGCACGGTCTCGATGAAGCGCGGCGCCTCCGCCTCGTCCTGGAGCAGGGCGCGGATCTCGCGCACGCGGACCTTGAGGACGCCGTCCGCGACGTACGTGTCCGGCCAGATCGCTTCCAGGAGCTCGTCCTTCGTCACGAGGCGGCCGGCGTGCTCGACCAGGTAGTGGAGGACCGCGAAGCTCTTGGGCGGCATCGCCAGGCGGCGATCGCCGTGCCAGAGCGATTCGTCGCGTACGTCGAGGCGGTAGGGGCCGAAGGCGAGGCGCGGACCGCCCACGCCCGTCGTTCTACCGGGACCGTGAAAAGGCGTTCAACCCTTCCTGCCAACGCCGCCGGCCCGATCGTCACCGAATCGTGACCGGGCCGTCATGACTCGCCGGGCGGGCTCGCCCTATCGACGGGGCGTGAGGACCAAGGCGAAGGACGGAAGGGCCGGGATGCTGCCGCCCGAGGCGGCCTTCGTGCTGCAGCTGCAGTCCGGGGCCGCCATCGCGGGCGATCGGCTCGTCGGACGGGTCGAGCACGTGAAGTCGGGCCGGGCCGCGCGCTTTCGCTCGATCGACGAGCTGCTCGTGTTCATTCGAGGGACGCTCGCGTCGGCCGATCGGAAGCCGTCGCTCGACGATCCATGAGGGCGGCGTCCCGCGCTCGCGAGGCCGGCATCGTGCGCACGGCGACGCGCCGCGGATTCGCCGGTCGCCGCCCTCGTGCTACGAGCCGCCGCATGGCCGGGCGCCTCGCGGGCAAGGTCGCGATCGTCACGGGCGCGAGCCGGGGCATCGGCCGCGCGATCGCGGAGCGCTTCGCGCGCGAGGGCGCGGCCGTCGTGCTGGTGGCGCGCACGGCGGAGCGGCTCGACGAGGTCGCGGCCGGCATCGCGCGCGACGGCGGCTCGGCCGCGGTGCTCGCGGGCGACGCCACGACCGAGGCCGTGAACGCGCGCATGGTCGAGCTCGCGGAGCGGCGCTTCGGCCGCGTGACGACCCTGGTCGCGAACATGGGCGCCGACTTGACGGCGACGGTCGCGGACACGACGCCGGCCGACTGGAACGCGTGCCTCGCGAGCGACCTGAGCCATCTCCACCTCGGCGCGCGCGCCGCGCTGCCGTCGATGATCGCGGCCGGGGGCGGCGCGATCGTCGCGATCGCCTCGACGGCCGCGCTCCGGGGCATCCCGAATCACGCGGCTTACTGTGCCGCGAAGGCCGGGCTCGCGAGCCTCACGCGATCGATCGCAGTCGACTACGGGCGCCGCGGCGTGCGCGCGAACTGCATCTGCCCGGGCGCGATCGAGACCGAGATGCTGGCCGCGTGGCTTCGCAGCTTCGGCGACGCCGAGGCCGACGTGCGCGCCCGGCTTCTCGCGCGCTCGCCGCTCGATCGCATGGGGCGCGCCGACGAGATCGCGAGCGTCGCCTGCTTCCTCGCCTCGGACGAGGCGTCCTACGTGACCGGCGTGGTCATCCCGGTCGACGGGGGCACGAGCGCGGCTTGAGACCCCGGCCGCGCGCGTCGCCGTCACGGTCGCGGCAGGTGCGAAGCGTCGATCACGGCCTGCCAGATGTCGGAGCCGATGAAGATCCCGGAGACCCACGGCGGGTCGAGCACGACGTCGCTCGAGTACCAGGCGGTCGCGAAGCGGTGGTCGTCGATGGCGGCGACGCCGGCATACGAGGTGTCGCCCGCGCTCGGGACCTCGCCGTGCTCGAAGATGCCGATCGGCCCGCCGTCGAGCTCGCCCGTGATCTCGTAGAGCGCGGTGCGCTTGCGATTGTCGAGCCCGAGGTGCTTGCGCGCGATCACGAAGAGCCGCCCGCGCCACCAGAACGCGACCGGCCCGTCGAGCCGGACGCCCTCGAGCTCCTGCGGGCAGTCCCAGGCGTCGTACGGCGGCGTCGCCCAGCAGACCTTCGTCCGGAGCCGGCGGTTGCCGCTCAGCTCGGGGTCGGTGCCGTCCATGCGGACGAGGCCCAGCATCCGGCCCGATGGCACGACGACGAGCTCCGTCTCGAGCGGCGTGTCCTCCGACACGCCGTAGATCTCCGCGCCGCGCTCCCAGTGGAGCCCGTCCTGCGAGCGGAAGAGCACGACGCGCAGGTCGCCGTCCTCGTACGCCGCCGAGTAGAGCGTTCCGCCGGTCTCGGTCACGCGCCAGAACCCGAAGCGCACCGGGCCGATGTCCGTCGGCATCGACCACGCGCGCCCGTCGTCCGAGTGCGTTTCGATCGAGATCGAGTCGACCGCCGTGTCGCGGAGGCCGATCCCGGGCAGGCGCGTGATCGCCTTGATGAAGAGCCGTCCGTCGCGCTGGTAGAACGACGGGTCTCGGATGTCGCGCCCGTTCACCGCGGGAATGATCGACTGCAGCTCGAACGACCGCCCGTCCTCGGAGCGGTACACGCGCAGCGAGCTGTTCGGCCCGAGCACCTGGCTGAGCGCGGTGCGGTGGACGAGCCAGATCGCGCCGTCGAAGCGCGTCATGTCGCAGTTCTCGTTGTGGCGGCAGACGCCGGTCCGGCAATCGTCGTTCGCGACGCCGACGCCGGGAACGAGGATCGCGGCGTTCTCGAGGAACGCGCCGTCGGGCGCCGGCGCGTCGGAGCAGCCGACGAGCGCGGCGAGCGCGCCTGCGGCAACGGCCGCGCAGAGACGGTCGCGGCGAAGCTCTCTCATGGGGCAACCTCGTGTGGGCCGGCCTTGTCGGCTGTCAAGCAACTGCGGGCGGGATCGCGACCCGGTGGTCGGGGTGGGCGCGCTCGAGCGCGAACGCGATCCGGAGCGCGCGCCCGTCCTCGCCCGTCGGCGCGATCACCTGGATCGCGAGCGGGAGCCCTTCGCTCGATCCGGCGGGAAGCGAGACGGCGGGGAAACCGACCAGGTTCGCGGCGCCCGTGTACGGAACGGCGCGCGGGGTGAGCGCGAGCTCTTCCTGGTCGATGCGCGGCGCCTTGAATGGAGAGACCGGCGACACGATCGCGTCGACCTCGCAGAACGCCTCGGCGTAGCCGCGCGCGATCCGCTGGCGATCGCGCTGCATGTCGATCCAGAGCCCGGGGTCCGGCTCGAGCGAGCGCGAGCGGATCATCTCCACCTGCGGGCTGAAGCGCTTCGGGCGGTCGCCGATCAGGCGGTCGGTGAGCGTGCCGCCCTCGATGCCGAACACGCCCATCACGCCGCGCAGCACGAGCGACTGGCTCGGCAGCGCGATCTGCACGATGCGCGCGCCGAGGTCGGCGAGGCGGCGCACCGTGGCCTCGTAGGCGGCGCGCACGTCGGGGTCGGGCTCGGGCACGAGGAGGTCGTCGCTGACGCCGATCCGGAGCCCTTCGACGCCGCGCTCGAGCTCGCCGAGGAGATCGGGCACGGGGTGGGGAAGCGAGTACAGGTACGCGGGGTCGAAGCCCGCGAGGAGCTGCGAGGCGAGCGCAGCGTCGCGGACGCTCCGCACCAGAGGTCCCGGCACGGAGAACGACGTGCCCTCGCCGCCGAACTGGCCGCGGATGCTCAGGAGCCCGAGCGTCGGCTTGTGCCCGACGACGCCGCAGAACGCGGCCGGGAAGCGGATCGACCCGCCGCCGTCCGTTCCGACGTGGAGCGGGCCCATGAGCGCCGCCGCGGCGGCGCTCGCGCCGCCGCTCGACCCGCCCGGGACGTGGTCGCGGTTCCACGGGTTCCGCGTCGCGCCGAAGAAGAAGTTGTTCGTCGTCAGGCCGAGGCCGAGCTCGTGAGTCGCCGTCTTGCCGGTCACGATCGCGCCGAGAGCCTTCAGGCGCTCGGGCATGCCGCCGTCGCTCGCGGGGACATGGTCGGCGAACATGCCGCTCCCGTACGTCGTCCGGAGGCCGGCGGTGTCGATCAGGTCCTTGACGCTCGCGGGGATGCCGTGGAGCGGTCCGAGGTAGCGACCGTGCGCGATCTCGTCGGCGGCGCGGCGCGCGGCCTGCATGACCTGATCGCGCGGGACGAGGGTCGTGAAGGCGTTGAGCTCCGGGTTCAGGCGCTCGATCTGGTCGTAGACCGCGCTCGCGAGGTCGACCGGGGAGAGGTCGCCGCGCCGCACTCGATCGGCGGCCTCGGCGAGCGAAAGGCGAAGCAGCTCGACGTTCGGCATGCGCGCCCGTTCTAGTACGGGCGCGCATGCCGAGACCAGACGTCCCGATGCGCCTACTTGTCCTTCCCCGACTTGCCGTGCTTGTCGGAAGCGTTCGCCTCGACGGCCACCTCGCGCAGCGCGGTCGGGAGGCAGAGGCGGTGCGAGAAGAAGAGGAACGGCTTGATCGTCCCGAAGCGCTCGTCGAGCGTGAGCGAGACCGGCCGCAGCGGCGTCGGTGCGCCCGAGCGCCACTCGTCGTAGGTCGCGTAGCAGACGAGGTGGGCGAGCGGCTGCTCGACCGGCCCGCCGTCGACCGACGTCGGGTTGCACAGCATCGTCGGCCGGCCGACGCTGACGCGCGCCTTGCCGAAGCGGTCGCGGAGCTCGACGGACCGGCGCGCCGGGTCGGGGTCGCCGTATGGGACGTGAGCGGCATAGCAGGTGTAGTCGTCGAGCAGCGTCGACGGCTGGCCGCCATGCTCGTTGACGCGAAGGCAAAGCTCGCGCGCGCTGCCGACCGACAGCTGCTGCACGCCGAGCGCGTTCTTCACCACGGCGCGCCGCTTCGGGTCGGGCGCGGTCGACGAGCTCGTGCGCGCCGGATCGACGTCGTGGCAGGCCATGAGCTCGGGCAGCGCGTCGTCGTCGGTGGTGAGGAGCGACGTGTTGGCGGTCGCGCACACCTCGGTCGGACGCATCAGCCAGTAGCTCGCGGACGCGAACTCGTCCGAGAGCGCGACCTGGCGCGCGCGCCAGCGAAGCGCGTCGAGCCAGCTCAGCTCGGAGTGGTAGCAGCGCGACGGGTCGAGGCAGGCGCTCGGCTCGACGTCGCCGGGCTGGCAAACGCCGGACAGGCAGAGGTCGCCGACGGTGCACGCCTCGCCGTCGTCGCAGGCGGTTCCGTCGGGGGCGTCGACCATCGAGCACGACCCAGTCGCCGGCTCGCAGGCGCCGGCCGTGCGGCACGCGTCCTGGGAGACCGGGCACACGACCGGGTTCGAGCCGACGCAGGCGCCGGCACCGTCGCACGCGTCGGTCCGCGTGCAGCGGTCGCCGTCGTCGCAGGCGGTACCGGCCGGTGCGTTCGCCGAGGAGCACGTGCCGGTCGCGGGATCGCACGCGCCCGCGCTGCGGCACGCCTCGTCCGACTCGGGGCACACGACCGGGTTCGAGCCGACGCAGGCGCCCGCGCCGTCGCAGACATCGGTCTGGGTGCAGAGGTCGCCGTCGTCGCAAGGCGTTCCCGCCGGAGCGTCGACGGTGGGGCAAGTGCCGGTCGCCGGATCGCACGCGCCCCCGGCGCGGCACGCATCGTCGCCGTCGGGACAGACGACCGGGTTCGAGCCGACGCAGGCGCCGGCGCCGTCGCAGGCGTCGGTCCGGGTGCACAGGTCGCCGTCGTCGCATGCGGTTCCGGCGGGAGCGTCCACCACGGGGCAGGTGCCGGTCGCGGGATCGCACGCGCCGGCGGTGCGGCACGCGTCGTCCGACTCGGGGCACACGATCGGGTTCGCGCCGACGCAGCTGCCGCTGCCGTCGCACGCGTCGCTCTGCGTGCAGAGGTCGTCGTCGGAGCACGCGCTGCCTGCGGTCTCGAAGCCGCACTCGGCGTCGCAGCAGTCGCCGTCGTCGAGGTTGGAATCGTCGCACGACTCGTGGACGTTCAGCACGCCGTTGCCGCAGTCGTTCGTGTTGACGAACACGTCCTGTGCGGCGTTCCCGTCTCCGGCGACGAGGTTCGACGCCGAGCTGGCGAACGCGACCGCACGTCCGTCGGCGGTGAGGGTCGCCCACAAGGTCGCTCCGCCGTCGCCCTCGTCCCCGGCGGACGAGACGCTCGCGCGCCGCGTGCTGCCGTGCCGGCGATCGCGCACGAACACGTCGTTCACGAAGTTGACGTCGGAAGCGGCGAGATTGGTCGACGCGGACGTGAACGCCACGAACCGGCCGTCGGCGGAGAGCGACGGCGGGTCGGTGAAGCCGCTCTGGCCGTTCCCCTCGCTGCCGTCGCTCGCGACGCTCGCGCGCTCGGTGACGCCGGTCTGCAGGTCGCGGACGAAGACGTCCGTCCGGCCGTTGCCGTCGCCGGCGACGAGGTTGTTGGCGTCGCTCACGAACGCAGCGAAGCGACCGTCGGCCGACAGCGTGCCGGCGAGGCTCTGCTGGTTCCCCTGCGAGCCGTCGGACGCGACGCTCGCGCGCACGGTCACGCCGCTCGCGCGGTCGCGGACGAACACGTCGGCGACGGCGTTCGTGTCGCCGGCGACGAGGTTCGACGCGAAGCTGTGGAACACGACGCGGCTGCCGTCGCCCGACAGGCGTGGAGTGACGCTCGAGCCGTTGCTTTCGGCGCCGGAGCTCGAGACGCTCACGCGCTCGATCGCGCCGGTCGTGAGGTCGCGCACGAAGACGTCGAAGGTCGCATTGGTGTCGCCCGGCACGAGATTCGACGAGAGGCTCGCGAAGGCGACGAAGCGGCCGTCGCCGGAGAGCGCGGGCTGGAAGCTGTCGCCCGTTCCGTCGCCGCCGGTCATCGACGTGCTGGCGCGGACGGTCGTGCCCGTGACGAGGTCGCGGACGAAGACGTCGAAGAAGTTCGACGACTTGCCCGGGACGAGGTTCCGGGCTCGGCTCGCGAACGCGACCAGGCGCCCGTCGGCGGACACCGAAGGCGTCATGCTGGTGCCGTTCGCGGGCAGCCCTCCGGGCGCGACGCTCGCGAGGATCGTGGAGCCGGTGCTGCGATCGCGCACGAAGACGTCGGAGACGGCATTCGTGTCGCCCGCAACCAGGTTCGAGGCGACGCTGGCGTAGGCCACGATCCGCCCGTCGCTCGAGATCGACGACGCCGTGCTGAACGAGTTCGCCTCCGTGCCGCTGGACGCGATGCTCACGCGCTCCGTCGCCGCGTCGGCGGCCGGCACGGCGAAGACGGTCACCTCGGCCGCCAGGAGAGCGACGGCGAGCGCCAGGACTGCGCCGAGTGCGCGGGCGCTCGCGGGGGCGAGGGAACCAGCGACCGCGGTGGCGCTGCGGCCGAGCGGGCAATGCGACTTTGCGGTCGACGGTTTCACGCCGGGCACCCGGAGCAAAGGCGGGACCGCTCGGCGCTGCGCCGACGCCTACGGCTCGGCGCCGGAGGTCGCCCGCTCGCCTGCGCGGTGGCGACGCGACGCGCCGACGGACCGGGCCGCGAACGCGGCGTGTCGCGGAAATCTCCTCGGATTTCCGGCGAACGAGCGCTCGCAGCGCGTTGCGGCATCGACGCTCCGGCGTCGCATTCTCGACGGTGCGGCACGGGGTCGTCGTCGCCGCCGCGCCGGCGTGCTACCCCTCAGGTGCCATCCGAGCGCAGAGTGCCGTGAGCGATCCGGAAGCGAGCGCCCCATCCCGTGCGCCGGGACCGCGAGCCTTGCGCGCCACCGCAGGCCCGGTGACGCTCGTCCTCACCGCGATCGGCGGCCCCTCGGCGATCCGCGGCAAGCTCCTCCGGCTCGCGCGGACGCTGCGACTCTGGACGGACGCGGCCGAGATCGACCGCCGGCTCCGGACGCTGGAGCGGAAGGGCTACGTCTCGCGCCGGCCCACGCGTTGGCAAATTCTGTTCGGCGGCGTCGACATGCTGCGGTTCGTGATCGAGCCGGCGGCGCGCGACTACTACCGCCAGAAGGGCATCTCGTTCGGCTTTCACCAGCTGCTGCGCGTCCTCGACGACCCGGTCTCGATGGTCGATCCGACCGGCTTCCTCTCCGATCGCGACACGATCGTCGGCCACGTCATGCAGGTCGTTCACCTGAACCCGGTCTACGACCTGCAGCTCATCCAGATGTTCGAGGACGGCCTCGAGGACTTCGAGCGCCAGGTTGCGGCGATGGTCGACGGGACGCACCCGCGCCATCGCACGATCGCCGCGATCGTCGAGGACCCGGGCTACCACGCGCGCCTCCTCGATTACGTGCGCCGCTTCCGAGCCGACCCCGGAGCCGCGCCCCCGGTACGCGAGGAGCAGACGCTGCGCTCGGATCCCTCCTTCGCGGCCGCCGAGCGGACGTTCGCATCGCTGCCCGGCTTCATCGAGTACTGCAACCGGCTGCCCGCGCGTCCGAGCGAGCTTCTCCTGCGCTGGCGGCGCCTCCGGGAGTTCCCGCTCGAGCTCGAGGTGCGCCCGACCGCCGACCGCGCGGCGGCGCGCTCCGGGCACGGAGACGGGCTGGGCGAATCGCTGAGTTCGACCGGCTAGCCGGAACGCCGGCTTCGCTCACGCGGTCGCGCGACGGCCCTCCCGGAGCGCCGCGTCGACGCTCCAGACGCCGGAGCCGCGCGACGCGATGTAGAGGAAGACCCAGGCGTACACGACCGCGAGCTCGCCGCGGTTCTGGATCGGGAGAGGCGTCTCCATGCGGTGGTGGGCGAGGAAGTACGCGAACGCCATGAGGCCGCTCGCGAGAAAGGCGGCCCAGCTCGCCGCGAGCCCGACCGCGATCAGGATGCCGCCAACGAGCTCGATCGGCCCGGCAATCCAGCGGATGCCGGGCGGGATGTCGGCCATGCCGCCGAAGAAGCCGAGCAGCTTCTGCGCCCCGTGACAGGCAAAGAGAAACCCCACCACGATCCGCAAGAGAGCGTACGTTTCCTCCGAGTAGCGCCCGAGCACTCGCTCCATCGAGCACCTCCCGCAGCCGCCCTATCACCCCGCAGGTTTTGCGTCACACCAGGATCGGGCGGGCGGCTGCTAAAGCGACGCAGCATCGCCGGCCGATAACGAAAAAGAATGAGCCTGGGCACCGACATGCCGTGCCCGCCAGTCACCCCGTCCGGCGCCGGGCCGGGCGCCGGTTCCTTCTATCGCGGCCGGGTCCGGTGGTTCCTCCTGGTCACCTGCCTGGGGTGGATCTCGTTCGCCGTCCAGAACGCGCCACAGGGACGGTGGATCGCGAGCGCGATCAACCTGGTCGCGGCCGGCTCGACGTTCGCGCTGTGGCGCTGGGTCCGGGCCTCGGAAGACGACCGCCGAGCCCGCATCGCTTCGCACGCGGCGCTCGCCGTGTCCTCCCTCGGGATCACGGGGATCGCGCTCACGAGCGGGCAGTCCGAGTCGATGTCGGTCTGGTACCTCGCGGCGATCCCGATGTTCGCGGCGCACCTCCTGAGCGCCGGCGCGGCCGCGGCGTGGTCCGGGATCGCGATCGCGGCCATGGCGCTCGTGCACCTGAGCGAGCTCTTCGTCACGATCCCGCCCGAGTACACCGCCGTCGGCACGGAGCTGCTGGTCGCGCGCGCTCTGTTCGTCCTGGTCCTGCTCGGGTTCGCGCTCGCGTCGTGGCGGCTCACGGCGCGCCACGTGACGGCGCTCGAGGAGCGCGAGCGGACGATCTCCCACCAGGCGCGCGAGCTGACGGTCGCGCGCGACGAGGCGCTCGAGGCGTCGCGCGTCAAGAGCGAATTCCTTGGCCGGATGAGCCACGAGCTCCGGACGCCCATGCACGGCGTGATCGGCATGACCGGGCTCCTTCTCGAGACGCGGCTCGACGACGCGCAGCGCGAGTTCGCCGAGACCGTCCATCGCTCGGGCGAGACTCTGCTCGCGATCGTGGACGACATCCTCGACTTCGCGGAGATCGAGGCCGGTCGCATCGAGCTCGAGACGCGCCGGTTCGAGCCGGTGCAGGTGACGCGCGAGGCGGTCGCGTTCTTCCAGCAGCGTGCCGAGCAGAAGGGAATCGCGGTTCGGCTCCACGTCGAGCCGGGCGTGCCGGACGAGGTGGAGGGCGACCGCCGGCGCCTGCGACAGCTGCTGATGATTCTCGTCGGCAACGCCGTCAAGTTCACGGGCGAGGGCGGCATCGACGTGCGCCTCGCGCCGCTGTCCGACGCGCCATGCGGGCTCCGCTGCACGGTGACGGACACCGGGATCGGGATCGATACGGAGCATCGCGCGCGCGTCTTCGAGGCCTTCTCGCAGGTCGACGGGTCGATGACCCGCCGACACGGCGGCACCGGGCTCGGGCTCGCGCTCGCGAGCCGGCTCGTCGCGCTGATGGGCGGCGAGATCGGCGTCGAGAGCGAGCCCGGGAGGGGGAGCTCGTTCTGGTTCACGGCCCGCCTCGGGCAGTCGCCGGCGCCGGAAGCGGCTCGCGAGGCGGCGGACAGCGCTCGCCCGGCGCGTGCTCCCGCGGCCTCGGAGCCCGAGCGCGCGGCGCCGCCTCCCATGCCCGATCCGGCAGCCGCGCGCGCTCGCGATCGCGCCGTCCATCCCCTGCGGCGCGGTCGGATCCTCGTCGCGGACGACAACGACATCAACCAGCGCGTCGCGGTGCGGATGCTCGAGCGCCTGGGCTTCGCCGTCGACGTCGCGGGCGACGGCCGGGAAGCCGTCCAGGCGGTCCAGGTCTCGAGCTACGACCTCGTCCTCATGGATTGCCAGATGCCCGAGATGGACGGGCTCGCGGCCACGGCGGAGATCCGGCGCGCGGAGAACGGCGTCCGCCACACGCCGATCGTCGCGATGACGGCCAACGTCGCGCCCGGCGACCGCGAGCGCTGCATCGCGGCCGGGATGGACGCGTTCCTCGCGAAGCCCGTGAAGCGCGATGCGCTCGCCGCGGTGCTCGCGCGCTTCGTGAGCGCGCAGGACGGGGCGGGCTCGCCGCCGGCGGGGTCATCCGCCGCCTAGCGCCTGCTCGGCACTACGCCTTCGTCACCAGGTGGAGCTGCGGCTCCATTCCCGCGGGCGGCCGGATCGTCGCTCCGGCTTCCCGGCGGGCTTCGGACTCGGCGTCCGAGTCGGACGCGAGGCTCGGCGGCGCGCTCGCGAGCCGCATGAGCTCGGCGAACGACTCGCGGGTCGCGCGCACGAACGCCGACAGATCCGGAACGAGGTCGTAGTCGGCGTTGAAGCCCCAGAAGAGCTTCCCGGTGTAGCTCATGAGCGCGATGCCGAGGCCGAGGTTGTCGACGAGCGGGACGAGCGGGAACGTCTCGAGGAGCCGCGATCCCAGCATGTAGATCGGGAACTGCGGGCCCGGGACGTTCGTCACGACCAGGTTGAACGGCAGCATCCGGGTCATGTTGCGAGCGCCCAGCGCGAGCAGCGTCGACGAGCCCCACTCCGCGACCTCCGTCAGCATCGACGCCGCGACCGCTTGCTTCGACTCCTTCAGGGCGAGGCTCGTCTCGCGGATCTGGCGGAGCTGCTCGCGCGGGTCGGGCTCGCCGATCGGCAGGTCGAGGAACCAGGCCGACACGCGATTGCCGAGCTTGCCGCGCTGGTCGGTCGACCGGACGCTGACGGGAGCCATCACGCGGAAGTCGATCTGGCCCGGGTTCACGTTCCGGCGCTCGAGGAAGCGCTGCACGGCGCCGGTCACGACGGTCAGCACGACGTCGTTGATGCTGCCGCCGAGCGCGCGCCGGATCTGCTTGATCTCGTCGAGGCTCATCTCGAGCCAGTCGAAGCGGCGGTGCGGTCCGATCTTGTCGTTGAGCGGCGTCGCCGACGGGACCGAGAGCGACGTGCCGAGCATTCCGGCGATCGCGCGTGCGCGCGACAGCAGCTCGCGCCGCAGGTCGGCGGCCTCGCGCACGAAGTGACCGACGTCGCGGATGGTGTCGACCGGAAGGCGGAGGCGCCGGAGCATCTCGTCGCGCCAGAGCTGGAACGCCGTCGGCACGCGGCGCGGAATGAAGCGCGGGGGATCGTGCGGCTCGACCTCGGGCGTGGGCGACAGCATCGTGTTCAGGAGATCGACGCCCGAGATGCCGTCGATCATGCAGTGGTGGACCTTCGAGATCAGGGCGAAGCGGTCTCCGCCCTCGAGCCCCTCCACGACCCACATCTCCCAGAGCGGACGCGACGGATCGAGCGACTGCTCCATGATGCGTGCCGAGAGCCGCTTCAGCTGCTGCTCGTCGCCCGGGCGCGGCAGGCTCGTGTGGCGGACGTGGTAGTCGATGTTGAACCGATGGTCGTCGACCCAGACCGGGCGCTGCGTGAACGGCACCCAGGCGATCTTCTGGCGATAGCGAGGGATGCGGTGCAGCTCGCCCGTCAAGCGCGCGCGGATGGCATCGGCGTCCACGCCGCCCTGCGGAGTGCGGAGCGGACCGGCCTCGAACGTGAGCGTCGAGGCGACGTGGAGCGGCGCGTGCGGCGTCTCGAGCAGCAGGAACGAGCTGTCGAGAGCCGTCAAGCGGTCGTATGCGGGCGAGGTCATCTTCGCACCCCCTTGTGGCCGGCCCGGCTCACCGTCCCCCACGGTGTGGCGGGTTTCAAGTCGGCAGGGATTGACACTCGCGTGGCGCGCGAGCAGGTCCATTCCAGACATTGCACCTGCGCTCGCGGCCGGGCGCGAATGCACGGCCTTGCAGCCGTGCGCCACCGGGCGGGGTCGCGGAGGGGAAAAGATCCAGGAAAGACGGGCATCCCGCTCGTCGGTCCTGGAGTTCCGGTTGCTACCTATAGCGAGTTCCCGAGGCGATCCGGATCGGCGCCCGTGCGGCGACGTGCCGGATCCGAGGGGGAGGGCTGCCCTCGGCGGCCCGGCGAGAGGATCCCGACATGACCTGTACCGAACGCCACCTGGAGGCGACTCGCCCGTCCCGTCGCCGTCGCGCGCTCTGCGCGGCGCTGGCGATCGCCGTCCTCGGAGCGGCCGCGCTCGCGCGCGACGCCGCAGCCGCGAGCCAGCGAAAGCTCGTCGACATCCAGATCTCGCCCGCGCTGGCGAGCGTGATTCCCGGGCGAACTCAGGCGTTCACCGCGACCGGCGTCTACTCCGACAACACGACCGCCGACCTCACCGGCCAGGTGACGTGGGCGGTGCGCGACCCGCGCGTCGCGACCATCGACGCGACCGGCCTCGCGACGGCGGTCGGCAGCGGCCGGACGGATATCAGCGCGAGCGTCGCCTCGGCCCGGGTTGCTGCGCGCCACGCGGCGCGGCTCGAGGTCGCGGAGCTCGACTCGATGGTCGTCGATCCCGTCTCGGCGAACGTGCGCGTCGGCGGCAGCGTCGTCCTGAAGGCGATCGGGACGTACGACAACGGGACGACGGGCATCGACATCACGCCGCAGGTGCAGTGGGCGTCGAAGAAGAAATCGGTCGTGCAGATCGGCACCAACGCCGACGGCGCCGTGGTCGCGATCGGCGTCGCGGCGGGGCAGACGAACGTCGAGGCGCGCGATCCCGAGACCGGCGTTCGCTCGGAGTCGACCACCGGTCGCATGAACGTCGTCGGGACGCTGGTGTCGATCGAGGTCACGCCGGACGACCGGATCATCCGCGTCGGCGAGCGCGTCCGCTACAAGGCGACCGGCACGTTCGAGAAAGGGTACACCACCGACGTTTCGACCGACGTCGACTGGAGCACGGGCAACGCCGCGGTCGCAACCGCCGACGCGGAAGGCCGCGTGACCGGCGCCGGCATCGGCTCGACCTCCGTCGTCGCGACCGACCGCGACACCGGGATCTCGTCGACCGACAGCGGGGCCGACGGCCGCGTCGAGGTCGTGGGCGACTTGACCAGCTTGACGGTTCGCCCGACGCCGCTCTCGCTCGCGCTCGGCGCGCGTACGAACATGAAGGCACAGGCGATCTTCCAGGGCGTCACGAAAGCCGTGAACGTGACGACGAAGGTCGAGTGGCGAACGACCGATCCGGCGAAGGTGAGCGTCACCCGCACCGGGGTCGCGACCTGCCTCTCCGCCGGCAGCGTGATGCTGTCGGTGCGCGATCCGTTCTCCGGCCTCACGTCGACGACGACGGGCGGCGACGCGCTCGTGCGCTGCGGCGTCCCGGTGGTCGGGGTGCAGATCTCACCGGACACGCTCAGCTTCCGCGTCGGCAAGCTGAAGAAGGTGAAGGCGTTCCTGGTCTACGGCGACGACAGCCGCGACGAGATCACCAAGCGCGTGACGTGGGCGTCGTCCAACCCGGCAATCGTTTCGATCGACGTCGCCGAGCCGAACATCGGCCGCCTGCATGCGAACGCGCCCGGGACAGCGACGATCACCGCCGACGACGCGTCGACGGGCCTGAGCTCGACGGCGCCCGGCGGCAAGAGCCTGTCGGTCACGGTCCTTCCGTAGCCGACGATCTCGCGCGAACGGCCGCGGTGCGCGGCCGTTCGCGGCAGCGAGCGGTGCGCCGCGCGGCGTGCGCGGCTAATCGGGAAGCGGCGTCTCGAGCGCGTCGAACGCGCGCACCAGATCCGCGCCGGCGGGCTGCGCGAGGAGCCGGCGGTGGATCGCGTCGCGCAGGATCGGCCTCTGCAGGCGCGGGTTCTCGACCGCGTGCCAGGCGACGAGCGCGCTCCACATCGGATCGATGACGTCGCTTCCCGGAAGGTCGCCGCCGTCGACCGCCCTCCACGTGAAGCTCCGCATCTCGGAGAGGACGGTCTGGAGGTACGCGACGTGGATCGCCTCGTCGATCCGGATGCGCTCGACCATCTCGGCGGCGCGCTCGGCGCGATCGCGGCGGTCGGCGAAGAGGCCCGGGTCGCGCAGAACGCGGAGGGTGAAGTCGAACCCGACCTCAGCCCGCACCTCGATCATGAGGACGTTCATGAGGAGCGTCAGCATCTGCTCGTGCCCGAGCGGGATGCGCGGCGCGAGGCGCTCGGCGTCCGGCCGCGCGATGCTCGCGGGCACCTCGGGGATGGGGTAGGCGTCGCGGCCGAAGACCAGGTCGCGCACCGCGAACCACATCGCGTCGTGCGCGCCGAGCCGGGTCGCCGGGTCGCCGCCCTCGTCCATGCCGTGCGCGACGAGAAGCCCCTTGTTCAGGTGCCCGGTCGCGGTCTCGGAGACGTCGTCCGCGATGACGCGCGCGAAGTCCGGCGCCGGGAGGTCGACGAGAAGACGCCCGCGCGCCTCGATGACGCCGGTGATCGTGAGCGAGTTCCAGAAGGTCTGGCCGAGCCCGCGCTGCAGGAGCAGCTTCTGCTGCTCGTAGCTGGGATAGGGACCGGCCTTCAGCAGCCGCGCGTCCGCGTCGAGCAGCGGCCACCCGCGGCGCGCGAGCTGCTCCCGCCAAGCGCGCACCGCGGGCCACCGATGGAGGGTCCGCGGCGACCGGTAGGTACCGGTCGCGTCGAAGCCGCCGTGCAGGCGGACGCCGTCGACCTCGAGCGGACGAGCGTACGCGTGCTCGGCGAGGAGATCGTCGCGGGTGTAGGCGAGGCGGTCCATCGAAGAAAGATGTTGTGCGGCGGGGAGCGGTCAGTCAACCGACGGTTCGCAGGCATCTCGGCGGGATGGTGCGTTGTGGATCGTCGTTACGACCAAGCGCCGGTACGGGCAACGCGGTCCCCGCGCCGAGGAGGAAGCTGATGATTGAGGAGCTTGCCTAGTGTGATCGGGGTGGGGTTGGCGTCTTCCGAACCCGTCGACTAGCGCCAGCGATCGCTGCAAGAGCAATTCGGTCCTCGACGAGCGCCGCCACGCTGGCTGGATACTCGTGGTGGAATGCCTCGAAGCTGACGCCGATTCCGGGCACAGCGAAGAGGCGTCTGGCAAGTGGTAGGAACTCATTGCCCAGCCCGACCGGTCTGACCACCGTTCGGTGCCTGTCCGCGAGGAAGCAGCCCGCCAGGTAGTCAGGCAGGAGCAGCAGAGGCTCTTGCGCCTCGGCCTTGAATGAAATCGATTCGACGCGCAGCCCGAATCCCTGGTTCTTGAACGAGCTATCCCGCATTGCGACGAGCGCCCGCCACTGCTCCCGATAGATCTCTACATTCGTGTCGCCCTGAAGATCACTGTCGTTCACCAAGTTGGCATAGATCGGTGTCCACTTCGATCGCGCGCCCGATCGAGCTGGCGCCGCGGAGCGCGTCAATGACCCGCTCGAAGGATTCAACAGTCGCGTGCTTCCACTTTGGAAGCCCGACGAGACGTGATCGCGTTGACAACTCGTGCGTCAAGCACAGCTTGCGTGATTTGTATTGGCTGCATGTCGGGGGCCGTCGCGAATTCGCCGCAGCGGAGCGCTGGCACGGCGCAGTGCTGTCGCGCCGCTGACCGGAGCAGGTGGTCCGTCGTGACCGCGTCGATCGCGCGACGCGACGTCACCCGCGGGATGCTGCTCTTCGACGGCGCGCGACACGTCGACTATCTTGCGCTGCGTGACGCGCAACGGTTCTCCCACCACCCCCGAACGCTCGCGCTACGCGCGCCTCGTCTGTGACGCCGCCGGAGTTCGCGGCCGCTGCGCCTTGCGACGCGCCTTCGCCGTGGTCCCGCGCGAGCGGTTTCTCGGACCAGGTCCGTGGCACGTCTTCGATGGGCCGGGGCCGTATCGAATGACGGAGGACGCCGACCCGCGGCACGTCTACCGGGACGTCCCGGTGGCGATCGATCGCAAGCGGCTCCTGAACAACGGTCAGCCCTCGATCGTGGCGTGCCTGATCCAGGCGCTCGCCCTGCGCCCGGGCGCGCATGCGGTGCACGTCGGATCTGGAACGGGATACTTCACCGCGATTCTCGCCGAGGTCGTCGGCGAGAACGGAAGCGTGACGGCGGTCGAGTACGACGCCGAGCTCGCGGAGCGTGCGCGGGCGAACCTCGCCGATCGGCCCAACGTCACCGTCGTCCGGGCCGACGGCAACGCGTACGACCCGGGACCGTCGGACGGCATCCTCGTGAACGCCGGTGCGACGCTGCTGCGCCGACTGTGGGTCCAGTCGCTTCGCGAAGGCGGCCGCCTCGTCCTGCCGCTCACGGGGCCGCACGCGTGGGGCAACGTCCTGGTCGTCACGCGACGCGCGGGAACCTTCGACGCTCGGTTCCTCGACCCGACAGGGATCGTGATCTTCCCCTGCGTCGGCGGACGCGACGACGCGGATGCGGAGCGGCTCGCGTCCGCCTATGCGGCCGGCAGGGCCGGCGAAGTTCGCCGGCTTCTCCTGGAGCCACATGCGCCGAGCGCGTCTTGCTGGCTTCATCGCGACGACTCCTGCCTCTCGCTGTGACGATCCGCGCGTCGGAGGCGCGCGACCGGAGACGGCTTCAGCTCGCGCGCAGCGGCTCCGCGCCCGCGTGCGGAGCCTCTTCCGTCGCCGCCGGCACCCAGACCCGGAACGTCGATCCCCTCCCGAGGTCGCTCTCGACGGACACGGTCCCGCCCAGCATGTCGATGATGCGCCGGACGATGTAGAGGCCGAGGCCGACGCCGCCCTGCCGGCGCGCGGCGGTGTGCGCCTGGCGGAACGGCTCGAAGATGATCCCGAGCTGGTCGGGCGCGATGCCCATGCCGGTGTCGACGACGCGCAGCACGACACCGTCGTCCTCCGGCGCCGCGCTCAGCGATACCGCCCCCTCGTCGGTGAACTTCAAGGCGTTCAGGACGAGGTTCCGCAGGACGACCTTCAGCTTCGCGGCGTCCGTCGTCACGTCCGGGAGAGCCGTCGCGACGTCGAATTGGAGAGCGACTGCGGGCGCGCGCTCGAGGTGCTCGAGCTCGACGGCGAGCTCGGCCACGAGATCGGAAATCGCGACGCGGGCCTGGCGGAGAGGCACGCGCCCGCTCTCGAGGCGGCTCAGGTCGAGGACGTCGCTGATGAGACGATGGAGCTCGCGGCTGCTCCGGCCGATGCGGTCGAGCACTTCTCCCTGCTCCCGGTCGAGGTCGCCGAACGCGCCTTCGCGCAGCAGGTCGCCGTAGCCGATGATCGCGTTCAGCGGCGTCCGGAGCTCGTGCGACATCATCGCCACGAACTCCGACTTCAAGCGGTTGGCCGCGTCGAGCTCGTCGACGATGCGGGCGTGCTCGAGGGCGAGCGACGCGAGCTGCGCGAGTCCCTGACCGATCCGGATCTCGCTCGTCTGGAAAGGTCCGTGCTCGGCCGAGCGCGACGCGACCAGAAGGCCCACGATCTCCGCGCCGCGGCGGAGGGCGACGACGAGCCGCGGGCCGACGCCGCCGCCGCGAGCGAGCGTGCCGAGCCCGGCCGCGCTCGCCTCCACCGTTCCGACGAGGGGCGCCACGCCTTCGTCGCCGAGCGGGCCGAGCGCGTCCGCGATCGCGCTTCCCGGGATCCGCACGAGCCCGAGCGCGTCGAGCTCGTCGGCCGGGATGCCGTGCGCCGCGACCACCGAGAACGCCTGCTCGGCGGGTCGCCAGAGGAGCGTCTGCGCGATCTCGCACCCGAGGACCTCGGACGTGATGCGGCACAGGCGGTCCGTCAAGCCGGGAAGGTCGAGCGAGCCGAGGAGCTCGCGCCCGACGCGCGCCAGCGCTCCGAAGACCTCCGCCGCCTCGCGCTCCGTCCGGTAGAGCTCGACGCGCTCGAGCGCGACCGCGAGCTGCGATCCGATCGCGGTGCAGAGCTGGGCGTGACCATCGTCGAACGGGCGCCCCGGGGCCGCCCGGTACGCGCACAGCGATCCGAAGTACCGCCCGGGGACGCGGAGCGGCGCCGCGATGA
Source organism: Binatia bacterium (assembly GCA_035651755.1). GTDB lineage: Bacteria > Desulfobacterota > Binatia > UBA12015 > UBA12015 > DASRFA01. The sequence goes on from DASRFA010000050.1 coordinate 67,424, forward strand.
GGGCGGAGAACCCGAAGCGGCGAGCGAGCTCGCGCATCGGCCCCGGCTGCGCGGCCGCGTCGTTCACGATCACCGCTCCCGAGTAGAGCCGGCCGTCGAAGGGCTCGGTCGCCCCGAACGAGAGATGCCGCACCTGCTCCACCGCCTCGGGCGACATGCCGAACTGCGACGCCAGCCGGAACCGCTCCTCGTCCGGGTTCCAGCGGTACGTGGTCACGATGTCGCAGGGCAGGACGGCCGCGATGCGCCGCTGCACGCGATCGAGGATCTCCGCGGGGTCGAGCGTGCTCGCGAGATCGCGCGCGACGTCGAGCAGGACGGCGGTCCTGTCCTCGGCGGCGCGGCGCTCGGTCACGTCGCGCGAGTGGATCACGAAGCCGCCGACGCCCTCGTCGGGGAGCGGATGGCTGCCGATCGATTCGATCACGCGCCAGGAGCCGTCGTTGTGCCGGTACCGGAACTCGAGCGTCGCGACGCGCCCCGGGTCGGTCAGGCCGTCGGCGAACGTCTCGAGGATGCGGCCGGCGTCGTCGGGATGGACGAGGTCGAAGGCGCCACGGCCGACGAGGTCGTCGGGGCGATAGCCGAGCACGCGCTCGTGCGACGGGCTCGCGTAGAGGATGATGCCGTTCGCGTCCAGGATCGAGACCAGGTCCAGACCGTTCTCGATCATGGCGCGGAAGTGGCGCTCCCCGAGCTGGAACGGGACTTTCCGCTCGGGAGCGGCAGTCGCGGGCTGCGCGGTGGCGGCCGCGCGCTCCGCGGGCTCGGCGACCGGATCCGGCATTGGATCCGGTATCGGATCCGGCATGCTCGGCGTGGGCCCGGGCTTCGACACGATGGGCATTCCTCGGCGCCTGGCGCCGCCCCGAGCCCCGACGCGCCTTTCCGGATCATCGGCCGCCGAGGCGCGTCAGTTGACGGCGCGTCGGCCATCGCGCCGTCCCGGGCGAGCGCGATACCCGGCGGCGTCCGCCGATCGCGGGACGACGGATCAGTCGTACCAGTCGAGCGCCTGGCGCATGGCCTGCTCGTAGGCCTCGAACTCCATCCCGCGGTAGGCGCCCGCGATCATCTTCGCGTCGTCCCCCGCGAGGTAGCGGAGCTTCGGCTCGGGATCGTGGACGGCGCGGTGGATCAGCTGCGCGACGTCGTCGGGCCCCGGCGCCTCGCCGCCCGGGACGAGGCGCTTGACGACCTCGTCGAACTGGCTGGAGCGCTCCCAGTAGGGCGATTGCGGCGTGAAGGCGCGGCCGGTGTAGGCGTTGTCGAGCAGCTGCGTGCGGTACTGCCCGGGCTCGATCAGCACGACGCGGATGCCGAACGGCTGCACCTCGTAGTGAAGGGCCTCGGAGATCGCCTCGAGTGCGTGCTTGCTCGCGGCGTAGAACCCGCCGAACGGCCGCGAGACGAGCCCCGCGATCGACGAAACGTTCACGATCGTCCCGGACCGCCGCTCGCGCATCGCGGGCAGGACTGCCCGGATCGTCCGGAGCGGCCCGAAGACGTTCGTCTCGAACTGGCGGCGGACGTCTTCCTCGCTCGCATCCTCGATGGACGACCGGAGCTCGATGCCGGCGTTGTTGATGAGCACGTCGATCGGCCCGGAGCTCGCGGTCGCCTCGCGGATCGCCGACTGGACGAGCGCGGGGTCCTCGACGTCGAGGCGCAGGACGCGCAGCGGGAGGTCCGCGCGCTCGGCGACCTCCGTCAAGTCGCGTCCCTTCTCTGGCGATCGCATGGTCGCGAACACACGGTCGCCGCGGCGGGCGAAGAGCAGGGCGGTGGCGCGGCCGAAGCCGGTCGAGCAGCCGGTGATGAGGACGTTCTTCATGCGGGCTATCATAGCGAGGGGATCTTCCCCTCGCCCGAGTCGCGGCAAAGCCGCGACCAGGGTCCCACTCCCCAGGTCGCTCCGCTCGCGCGGTACGCGCGGGCGCTGCGCCGCGCATGCGGCCGTTACGAGACCCCGCCCTCAGCCGCGCACCGCGGCGAGCACGCGCAGGAAGTTCTCTCCGAGGATCTTCCGGATGCGCACGTCCGACCAGCCGCGGTCGAGCATGTGCTGCACGAGGCGCGGAAGCTCGAGGCAGGTCTTCATGTCGGTCGGAGGCATGATCGTGCCGTCCCAGTCGCTGCCGAGCGACGCGTGGTCTTCGCCGACCGTGTCGACGATGTGCGCGAGGTGGTCGACGACGACCGACGACCGGCACGACGACGAGCCGCAGAGGAAGCTCGAGTGGTACATGACGCCGATCGTCCCGCCGCTGTCGGCGATCGCGCGCAGCTGCTCGTCGTCGAGGTTCCGCCAGTGCGGGTGGACGCCGCTCACCCCGGTGTGCGTGACGACGAGCGGGCGCGAGCGGTCGTGCGCCTCGACCGCGTCGAAGAAGCCGCGGCGGCTGACGTGCGCGAGGTCGACCAGCACGCGCCGCGCCTCGAGCGCGCGCACCATCTCGCGGCCGGCGCCCGTCAAGCCGGTGTCCGGGCCGCGGCGCGTGGGGGCGCTGGTCGCGCCCAGGCTCGACGACGAGAGGTGGACGAGCGTGACGCGGACGACGAGATCGTCCACGAGAAGGTCGAGCGCGGACGGGTCGCGGTCGATCGCGTTGCCGCCCTGGATGCCGACGAACGCCCCGTGCTTGCCGGCGGCGCGCGCGGCCCGGTACTCGGCGGCGCTCCGCACGAGGGCGAACTGCTCCGGGACCGACGCGAAGATCCCGCGCAGGCGCGCGAGGTTCGCCGCGAACGCGCGCCCGCGGCCGGCGGCCGACCGGAGCGGGTTCGTCGTGATGCTCCAGATCGCTCCCGTCACCCCGGCCTCCAGGATGCGCGGGAAGTCGACCTGCGAGAGGAAGTCGCCGCCGAAGAGGCCGGCGCCGTGGCGGGTGCGGAGGTCGTAGCCGAAGACGCGCGTCCAGATGAACGAGTCGACGTGCAGGTCGATCACGTCGGACGCGAGATGAAGCTGTACGGCCTCGGTCGAGATCGCGAGGTCGCGCGCCCACGCGTCGGGGTGCGAGCGGTGGTCGACGACGGCGAGGCGCACGCGGCGCATGGTGTATGGGACTCGGCGCGGCGGCAAGCGCGGTGGGCGCTGCAGGCGTGCCACGCTTGAATCGCTTCAGCGCATCCGTCGTCATTGCGGCTCGTGACCACGCTCGAGCCGCTCGCCCCCGACCTCTGGGTCGCCTCCCGGCCGCTTCCGATCGCCGTTGGCGACGTCGGCTGCCGCATGACGGTCGTCCGCCTCGCCGACGGCGGCCTCTGGCTGCACTCGCCGGTCGCGATCGACGCGGCCCTCCGCGACGCGGTCGCGGCGCTCGGCCCGGTGCGCTTCCTCGTCGCGCCGAACAAGGTCCACTCGCTCTTCTTCGAGGCGGCGGCCGCCGCCTGGCCCGACGCGCTCCGCTTCGGGGCGCCGGGGCTCGCGGAGAAGCGACCGCAGCTCGCCTTCCACGCGACCCTGGGTGACGACGCGCCGCCCGAGTGGCGCGGGCAGATCGATCAGCGCGTCGTCCGGGGGGCACCGGTCATGAACGAGGTCGCGTTCCTCCACCGCGCCTCGCGCACCCTCGTGCTGACCGACCTCGCGTTCAACGTGCCCGCCGGCAGGACTTCGGGCGCGCGGCTCTTCTACTGGCTCGTCGGGGCCGCCGGCCGCTTCGGCCCCCATCGCGTCGTCCGGCTCGGGATGCGCGATCGGCGCGCCGTGCGGCGTTCCGTGGATGCGATCCTCGCATGGGACTTCGACCGTGTGGTCGTTTCACACGGCGAGGTGCTGGCGAGCGGCGGGCGCGCCGCGATGGCTCGGGCGTTCGCGTTCCTCCCGCCGGCCGCTTGACGCTTGCGATGGGGGCGGGCCGTTGCCGATCGCCAGCCGCTCGCAGCGCTCGGCGAGCTCGCGGAGCGGCAGCCGGGGCCCGGCCGACTCGACGAGCGCGACGAGGCTCCCGAGCGGCGATGCCGGCTCCACGGACGCGGAGGACCAGCAGCGCCGGAGCGCCCGCAAGACGGCCGCGACCTCACGCTCGGCCGCGCGTCGGTCGGCGAGCTCCTCCGCGAGCCGATCGAGGAGCGCGAGCAAGGTCGGACGCGCGCGCGCCTGCAAGGCCGAGCGCTCGAGGCGCTCGTGGAAATCCATCGCCTGCATGCCCAGCGTTCCTAGCGCCGGTAGGTGACGGCCTGATGACGCGGCGATGATCGTTGGCGGACCGAATGCGCTTCAGAGCCAGCCGCTCTTCTTGAAGCGCCAGTAGAGCAAGCCGCACGCGACGAGCGTCGCGCCGACGATCGGCGGGGACCCACCGAGGAAGTGCGCGCCCGGCAGCCAGTCGACGTTCATCCCATAGACGCCCGCGACGACCGTCGGGATCGCGAGGATGGCGGCCCACGCCGCCAGCATCTGCATCGTCTCGTTCTGCTTGACGGAGATGAGAGCGAGGCTCGCCTCGAGCGCCGAGTGCACGGTCTCGCGGAGCTGCTCGAGCGACTCGTTGATGCGCACGAGATGGTCGTACACGTCGCGGAAGTAGGGTCGGATGTCGTCGCTCACGAGCTTCAGGTCGGCGCGCGTCTGGCGCGCGAGTACCTCGAGGAGCGGCGTCACCACCCGTTTGAACCGGCCGAGCTCGCGCCGGACCTGGTAGACCCGGCGCGTGAAGCGCGGGTTCGGGTCGTCCCGGAACAACCGGTCCTCGAGGTCCTCCACGGTCCCCTCGAGCTGGTCGAACACCGGAAAGTAGTTGTCGACCATGAAGTCGAGAACCGCGTAGAGCGCGTAGCTCGGTCCCTTGCGCAGGAGGTGCGGGACGGACTCGGCGCGCGCCCGCACCTCGGCGTAAGGCGCGGACGGGCCGTGCCGCACGGTGACGAAGTAGTTCGACCCGACGAACATGTCGGTCTCGCCGTACTCGACCTTCTTGTTCTGCTCGTTCCAGCGCGCCGTCCGGACGACGATGAAGAGCGACTGCCCGTACTCCTCGATCTTCGGCCGCTGATGTGCGCGGAGCGCGTCCTCGACTGCGAGGTCGTGCAGGTGGAACACCTTCTGCACCTTGCGCAGGAGCTCCGGCGTCGGCTCGTGGATGCCGACCCAGACGAAGTTCCCCTCGGCGCACTCGAAGTCCTCGAGCTCGTCGACGTTCAGCTCGCGGTCGAGCTGTCCGTCGGCGTAGAGGCCGCACTTCACCACCTCGCTCATGCACCGTCCGCCGTCGGCATGGCTTCGCCGGCGGCGACCTTAGCAGGCTCGGGCGCTCGAGCGGAGCCGAGCGCGCAGCCGTGCGCGTGCGCGCGATTCAGCGCGCTCACGACCGCCTCGAGCGACGCCGTCACGATGCTCGGGTCGCGGCCGGCGCCCCACACGCGGCCCCCGTCCTCCGTCGCGATCTCGACGTACGCGATCGCGACCGCCGAAGCGCCGCCGGACGCCGCATGCTCGTGGAAGTCGGTCACTCGGACGTCGACGCCGACGCCGGCCTGGAGGGCGCGCGCGAACGCGTCGATCGGGCCGTTGCCGGTCCCGGCGATCCGCCGGCGCTCGTCGGCGACCGCGACGTCGGCGCGCACCTTCCAGACGCCCGGAGCGCGTGCGTCCTCGCCGACCTCGTGCGCGACGATCGCGAGCGGGCCGGCCGCGGCCAGGTACTCGCGCTCGAATGCGGCGCGCACGGCCGCGCTCGTGACCTCCTCGCCCGTCCCGTCGGCGATCTCCTGCACGACCCGCCCGAACTCGATCTGGAGCCGCCGCGGCAGGACGAAGCCGTGGTCCTCCTCCATCACCCACGCGACGCCGCCCTTGCCCGACTGGCTGTTCACGCGGATCACCGCCTCGTAGGTGCGGCCGACGTCCGCGGGATCGATCGGCAGGTACGGCACGTCCCAGACGCCGTCGGGATCCGCGCGCCGGGCCGCCATGCCCTTCTTGATCGCGTCCTGGTGCGAGCCGGAGAACGCGGTGTAGACGAGCTCGCCCGCCCAGGGATGGCGCGGGTGGATCGGCAGCCGGTTGCACGCCGAGACCACGCGCGCGATCGCATCGACGTCCGAGACGTCGATGCCGGGGTCGATGCCCTGCGTATAGAGGTTCAGCGCCAGCGTGACGACGTCGACGTTGCCGGTGCGCTCGCCGTTCCCGAAGAGCGTCCCCTCGACGCGCTCGGCGCCCGCCATCACCGCGAGCTCGGCGGCCGCGACCGCCGTGCCGCGATCGTTGTGGGGATGGATGCTCAGCACGATCGCGTCGCGGCGCGAGATCGTGCGGCCGAACCACTCGATCTGGTCGGCGTAGACGTTCGGCGTCGCCATCTCGACCGTCGCCGGCAGGTTCAGGATCATCTTGCGATCGGGCGTCGGCTGCCAGACGTCCATGACCGCCTCGCAGATCTCGACGGCGTAATCGAGCTCGGTGCCCGTGAAGCTCTCGGGCGAGTACTCGAGGACGACCTCGGTCTCCGGCATCTCGTCCGCCAGATCGCGGATCCGGCGCGCGGCGTTCACCGCGAGAGCGGTCACGCCCGCGCGATCCATGCCGAAGACGACACGGCGCTGCACGCAGGACGTCGAGTTGTACAGGTGGACGATCACGCGCCGGGCGCCGCGGATCGCGTCGAACGTCGGGACGATCAGGTCCTCGCGCGCGGCGGTCAGCACCTGGATCGTGACGTCGTCCGGGATGCGGCGCTCTTCGACCAGCGCCCGCACGAACTCGAACTCGGTCTCCGATGCGCTCGGATAGCCGACCTCGATCTCGCGGAACCCCATGCCGACCACGAGGTCGAAGAAGCGCATCTTCCGATCGACGCCCATCGGCTCGACGAGCGCCTGGTTGCCGTCGCGCAGGTCGACGCTGCACCAGATCGGGGCTTGCTCGATCACGCGGCTCGGCCAGCGCCGGTCGGGCAGCGCGACCGTGGGATAGGGCCGGTACTTCCCTTTCGCGGGTCTCATCGTCGTCTCCTTTCGTCTCGCCGTCTCGTCTCGTCAGAGACGCGAGGCCCGATCCGCCGTGGACCGGCCGAAGGAGGCGACGCCGAGAAGCGCCGGGGGCCAGAAACAGAAAACCCCCTCCGGCCGGATCGGCGGGAGAGGGCTTCGCGTCGCTCTATTCTTCGGGGCTACGCGCGACGAGCCTCTCCCGCCCTGCGAAGGAGCAGGCCGAGGAGGCCGAGCCGGGTGATCGCGCGCGTTGCCACGATGGGGCGTCGATATGGGACCGGCGCCGACGAGTCAAGCGGTTTCCGTCGCGACCGCGTCGCTCTAGACTCATCCGACCGCCGGGGAGCCGGCCCGGCGCGTAGCCGGAGGGCGATTGCAGGCAGACCGACGCAAGCCGATTCGGGACGTGAGGCCGCGATCGCGCGAGGCGGCGGCGCGCGCCGCGCAGCGCCGCGCGGCGTTCTGGGTCGCGCTCCTCGTCGGCCTCGGCATCCTCCTCTGGCTGCTGGGGTCGATCCTCCTGCCGTTCGTGCTCGGCATGGCGATCGCCTACTTCCTGAGCCCTCTCATCCAGCAGCTCGAGCAGCGGGGCATCTCCCGCACGATCGCCGCCGGCGGGCTCGTCGTCGGCTTCATCGTCGTCACGGGCGTCGCGCTCGTCTTCCTGGTTCCGCTCGTCGTGGAGCAGGTGACCGCGCTCGTGCAGCGCCTGCCCGACCTCGTGGCCTGGTTGCGCCAGTCGCTCCTGCCGATCGTCGCCCGGTTCGCCGGACGCTTCGGGCTCCGCATCGCGCCGGTGGTCTCGCAGCCGTCGCCCGAGATGGTGCAGCGGGTCGCGGGATTCGTGAGCGGGCTCGCGACGGGCCTCCTGAGCGGGGGCCTCGCGCTCGTGAACGCGCTCGCGCTCCTCGCGATCACACCCGTGGTCGCGTTCTACCTCCTGCGCGACTGGCCGAAGATCGTGCGCGACGTCGATTCGTGGCTCCCGCGCGACCACGCCGACACGATCCGCGAGCAGATGCGCGCGATCGACGGCGTGCTCGCCGGCTTCGCGCGCGGTGCCGCGCTCGTCTGCCTGGTGCTGGGGGCGTTCTACGCGGTCGCGCTGACGCTCGCCGGGCTCGAGTTCGGGCTCCTGATCGGGCTCGCCGCGGGAGCGATCTCGTTCATCCCGTATCTCGGGGTGATCGTCGGCTTCACGACGTCGGTCGGCGTCGCGCTGTATCAGTTCTGGGGCGACTGGGGGTGGATCGCCCTGGTCGCGGGCATCTTCGTCGCCGGTCAGATCCTCCAGGACTACTTCTTGACGCCGCGTCTCGTCGGCGAGAAGGTCGGTCTGCACCCGCTCTGGGTCATCTTCGGCGTGCTCGCCGGCGGCGTGCTGTTCGGATTCGTCGGCGTCCTGCTCGCGGTGCCGGCGTGCGCGGTGATCGGCGTCGTCGTCCGCTTCGCGATCGCGCGCTACAAGGACTCGGAGGTCTACCTCGGCGAGGAGTGACGGCGGCGCTCGCCCGCGAACCGGCTATTGTCCCGGTACGCCGTCCGTGCCGGGCTTGAAGCGGAAGATCTGGTACGGCGCGTGCGCGTCGACGTTCGAGCGCGGCTGGAAGATCACCTCCTGCAGCGAGCTGCACGTGAAGTAGAGCCAGCCGCCCGGTCCGAAGCTGAAGCCGTCGGGCCAGCGGATGCGATCGCTCTTGAGGAGCGTCTTCAGCTCCCCCTGGCGGTCGAGGCGATGGATCGCGTCGTGCTCCATGTCGCTCAGGTACACCTGGTCCTGCGCGTCGATCGTGATGCCGTCGCTCATCGGCTTCTCCGCGAAGACCTCGATGCGATGGGAGAGGTCGTCGTTCGAGAGCGACTCGTCGTCGAGGTCGCGCGCTCGGATGCGGTAGAGGAGGGTCGACGTGACGGGCGCGAAGTAGAGCCACTCGCCGCGCTTGTCGAGCGCGATCGAGTCGACGTTCGGGCGCACCGTGAACACGCCGAGCACGACCATGTCGCGGCCGCGGACGCGCGTGACGTACGGCATCGCCTGCACCGCCGGGTGCGCTTCGAGGAGCCGGCGCGCGCGGCGGCGCTCGACGTCGTAGGTCACGATCGCGCCGCGGTTCCGGAAGATGCTCGCGTCCGCGATGTAGATGCGGTTCGCGTCGGGCGAGATCTGGCAGTCGTTCAGCATCGATCCGAGGCCCGCGACGTCGCTCGGGAACTCGAACTCGTGCACGAGGCGGTTCGTCGCGAGGTCGAACGCGAGGAGCTTCGGCGCGCCCGCGCCGTGGCGGGCGTAGTCGAGGACCCAGAGGCGATCCTTCGCGTCGATGCGGAGCGCGAGCGGGGTGTCGAAGGACGGGCCGTCGTCGCGCGGCTTCTGCGAGGCGGCGTCGGGGTACGGCACCGGCTTGCCGTCGACGAGCTCGGCGACCTTCACGTCCGGGCCCGCCTCGGGATGGAACGTGAAGAAGACGCGCCCCGATCGCGACACCGCGACGTTCCCGGGCGGCAGCGGAAGGTCGGCGACCGTCTCGAGCGCCGACTCCGGCAGCGCGGGATCGGTCGTCCAGCGGTCCTCGAGGTGCGAGCCGCCGCCGTGGCGCAGGCGCACCACGAGCAGGAACATCGCGGCGACGGCGGCGATCGCGAGCAGGACGCGTCCGAGGATTGTGAGAGCGCGCTTCATCGCTCCTCCGGCCGACGCACGTGGCGCCGGGTGCGCGACCCTTGCATCCCTCGGCGGTCGCGGACAAGACTCGCCGGATGACGCATCACCCAGGCGAGCGCCGTCGGTCGGCTCTGGCCGTCGCGCTGATCCTCGCGCTCTCCACTCTCCCCGCGTGCTCGTTCGTCGACAGCTCCGCGAGCATCTCGCAGTCGATCGGCGCGAGCTTCGCATCGAGCTCGGCGAGCTCGCGCAGCTCCTCTCCGGGCGACGACCAGACCGCCTACAAGAACGACGTCCGCGACTACACCTACGCGTACGTGCGCTCGACGAAGAGCGCCGGGGACTTCGAACGCGGCCTCGCCGGGGTCGCGGAGAAGCACGGCATCTCGAACTGGCAGAGCGACCAGACGACCTGGGTCGGGATCGGCGAAGGGCTCGCGAAGGCGCGCGTCAACCATACCGAGCTCGAGGTGTTCAAGAAGAACCTCGCCGACTCGGACCCCGATCACATGACCGACATCCAGCGCGGCTACGACGCGTACCGGCCGGCCTGAGGTCGGGTTGCGGGGCGCTCGGCGGCGCCGGCCGCCGCGGATCCGGCCGCAGTCGCTCGGCCTCGCGCTCGCAATCGCGCTCTTCGCGGCCGACGCGTCGGCGGCGCGCGCAGACGGCCTGACACGCGCGATCGACTACCTGACGATCGCGGCGAACGAGGGCGGCTCGAGCGGAGGCCACGCCGCCATCCGGTTCGGCGACGAGACCTACCACTTCCAGCACGACGACCTCGGCCTGGTCCGCTCGACGCGCGAGGACTCGCGCGAGTTCCTGGCGGCGTACGCGGTCCTGCAGAACCGCTCGATGCACGTGGGCCGGATCGCCGTGTCGGAGGAGACGTACGGCGCGCTGCGGGACGCGTTCAACGAGCGCTTCCTCGCGCAGACGCGCGACCTCGAGCGGCTGGAGTCGCTCAGGCGCGATCGCGATCTCCTGAGCGCGCTCGTCGCGGCGCGCGACCGCCGCGCCGAAGGACCGCTCGTCTCGGTTCCCGCCGCCGGCTTCTTCTTGGCGGACGCGTCCGACGAGCGGCCGACGGAGGGCGGCGCCGCCCGCGAGTCGCCCGCTCTCGCCCGCTTGCGCGATCGCGTCGCGCGCGAGCGTGGCGCCGCGTTTCTCTCGGAGCGACGAGCGGCGCTCGCGCGCGACCTCGCGAGCGGCGGCGCCGATGCCGGCGAGCTCCCCCGGCCCGGGAGCATCGCGGCGCGCTACCTCGATCGTTTCGCGGGCGTCCTCGCGCTCGACGCCCTCGAGCGCGCGCTGCCGCTTCGCGCGAACGCGTACCGGGCGCCCGGCGACGGGTCGTTCGCGCTCGCGGACGACGAGCGCGCGTGGATCGCGCGCTTCGCCGACGACCTCGAAGCGTCGCTCGCGCGCCTCGCAGCATCCGAGCGACCGGGCTGGAGCCGGGCGCTCATCGTCGGAATGGCCCGTCTCGCGGCGCTTCGCGAATCGCTCGACTCGAACAGGCTCGTCGTCCTGGATGCGTACCCCGCGAATCCACTTCGCCTGGACCGCGCTGCGATCGGCCGTCAGCGTGATCTTCTCCCCGAGCTCGTCCTGGAGGCGCGCGACGATCTCGCGACCGCGCGCGCATCGCTTCCGCAAGCGGAGCGGCCGCGCGAGGCGGACTGGACGCGCGTCGAGACCGCGGCGAACCGCGTGCTCGAGCTCGAGCGCGCCGCCTCGTTCGGCGACGAGCTGCGCGTCGCGCCGCATGCCCTCGTGCCGTCGCGGCCGGCGCGGCGGAAGGCGGCGATCGTGCCGGACCTGGCGGCGGAGAAGCTCGCGCGCGCGCTCGCCGCGACGAACGATGCGCTGCGCGCCGCCGAGGACGACCTGCGCGCTCGCGCGGGCTACGGCCTCGTCGCGCGCAACTGCGTGACCGAGATCTGGCGGGTGGTCGACGAGACGCTGGGCGGCGAAGCGGTGGTGTCGCTCGGCGGCCGGCTCGCGCCCGGCGAGCGCTTGACGTTCATCCCGATCGTGTCGGGCGCGGCGGTGAGCGCGGAGCTGCGGGTGGTCGCGGAAGAGGACGTGCCGTCGTACCGGGCGCTCCGGCTCGCCGCGCTCGCCGAGCGCGACGGCGACCTGCCGACGCGCCTCCGCGAGTCGACGACGTTCTCGTCCACGATCTCGCCGCGCCCCGGCGAGCGCGACTCGTTCTTCGTGTTCTTCACCGACGGCCTGGCGGCGGTGCGGCCGGTGCTCGGGGCGGCGAACCTCGCGGCGGCGGTCGGCGCCAGCGTCGCCGGCGTCGCGGTCGCGCCGGTCGACGGCGGGCGCCTCCTCTGGCGCGGCCTCCGCGGCGCCTTCTTCAGCGCGCCGGAGCTCGCGTTCGTCGCGATCCGGAAGGGGTCGTTCGACTTCGTCCCGCGCCGGGATCGGCCGGAACCGGAGACGCTCGATCCGCTGCTCGCGCTCGCGCGCTGACGAGCCGGCGTCTGGCGGCCGACGTGGCCCCTTGATATCGCGGGCGGCGATGTCGTCCGCGACGTCCTGGTTCGGCGGCTTGCGTCCGCTCGCAGCGGTCGCGTACGCGCTCGTCGCCTCGTCGCTCGTGTTCGCTCTTGCGGGATGCAGCGATCGCGCGGCGCCGGGCGGCGCCGACGTTCGCGTCGAGCACCTGGGCGATCGGACGCGCATCGTCGGACGCGAGGCGACGGTCGAGATCGCGCACGCGCCGTTCCGCATTTCGGTCTCCGATCGCGACGGTGCGGTGCTCGCGAGCCAGACCGCGACCGGCGGTCTCTTCTTCGAGCGCTCCGGCGGACGCTTCGACCTCCGCTCCGTGGACTCGGAGAGCGACGTGGAAGGCGGCGTCGCTCTCGACGTCTCGACGAGCGAGGAGGATCCGCTCGCCGGCGTTTCGGCGCCGGCGTCGGTGACCGTGCGCTTCGCGAGCGCGCGCACCGTCGAGGTCGTGTTCGCGCCCGCGGCCCCGACGAGCGTGGTCGCGCTCGGAGCGCGCTGGGATTCGCGTTCCGACGAGGCGATCTACGGCTTGACGGAGCGCCTCCGGGACGCGCCGCCGTTCGCGCCCGGGACGATCGACATCCCGGTCGACGACGTGCGGCCGCCGGAGGTCGGATCGCTGAATCGCCGCGGCGAGACCGTCGCGATGTTCGTCACCCCGACCTTCTCGCTGTACGCGCCGTTCTACCAGAGCTCCCGCGGCTACGGCCTCGCCGTGCAGGGGACGATGCCCGGAGCATTCGACGTCGCGTCCACCGAGAGCGACGTGCTGAGCTTCCGGTTCGAGACCGGGACGCGGCCCGAGAACCAGCGGCTCGCGTTCGACCTGTACGTCGGTCCCGAGTACGCGACGATCCTCGACGAGTACACCGCGCGCTTCGGCCGACCGTTCGTGCCGCCCGACTGGGCTTTCCTCAACTGGCGCTGGCGCGGCGAGCTCGAGGTCGCCGACCCCGCGGTCCTCGACGGCACGCCGGTGAACGCAGAGTTCGCCGAGGACGTGTCGATGTTCGACGACCTCGGCATCCCGCCCGGCGTCTACCTGTTCGATCGCCCGGTGTTCCCGGGGAACTACGGCTTCGCGCGCTTCGCGTGGGACGAGACGCGCCTCCCGAACCCGGGCGCGATGCTCGCAGCGCTCGATCGGCGCGGCTACCGGACGATGATCTGGAGCTCGACGTGGACGTGCGGCTCCGAGCCGGGCGACAACGGCCTCGAAGCGCAGGCGCGCGGCTTCCTTGCCCCCGGCTCCGCGGGCCCGCCGAGCTGCGCCGACGTCGGCGGCACGAGCTTCATCCTCGACGTGACGAATGCCGACGCGCGCGAGTGGTGGAAGGAGAAGGTGCGCGACTTCGTCGCCGCCTGGGGCATCGACGGCATCAAGCTCGACCGCGGCGAGGAGCACATCCCGTCAGCGGCGTCGGACCTCTGGGCGGACGGCCGCACCGGCCGCGAGGTGCACAACGACTACGTGAACATCCAGACGAAGCTGCACAACGAGGCGCTGCGCGAGGCGCACCCGGACGGCGACTTCGTGCTCTTCACGCGCTCGGGCTACGCGGGGGCGCAGCAGTGGGCGGTCGTCTGGGGAGGCGACATCCCGGGCAGCGAGCTGTTCGGCGGCGGCCCCGGAACGGATCTCGGTCTCCGCAGCGCGATCATCAGCCAGCAGCGCGCCGCGTTCATGGGCTTCCCGATCTGGGGCTCGGACACGGGCGGGTACTACGAGTTCAAGGACCGCGACGTGTTCGCGCGCTGGATCGAGTTCAGCGCGTTCTCCGGGATCATGGAGATCGGCGGCGTCGGCCCGCACGCGCCGTGGACGATGCCGACCGAGCCGTCGTACGACGCGGAGATGATCGAGATCTACCGTCGGTACACCGTCTTGCGCTCGGCGCTGCAGCCGTACGTGGTCGCGGCCGCGCGCGAGGCGGGCGAGAGCGGGATGCCGATCGTGCGGCCGATGCCGTTCGCCGATCGCAGCGACCCGGCGCTGCGCGATCTGTGGGACGAGTACCTGTTCGGGCCCGACCTGCTCGTCGCGCCGGTCTGGCGGATCGGCGAGCGAGCGCGGAGCGTCTACTTCCCGCGCGGCCGCTGGCGGAGCTACTGGAACGCCTCCGAGGTGCACCAGGGCGGCACCACGGCCACCGTCGAGGCACCGCTCGACGTGATCCCGGTGTTCGTCCGGGACGGCGCCGAGGTGCCGGGACCGTAGCGGCGGCCGTTCACGTGGTTCGACGGACGCGGAGGCAGACTTGACGGACCGTCTCGACCGTCCGCTTCGCGAACGGCGTGCCGGCGACGAAGCTCGAGAACGCGCGGAAGCCGACGCCGTCGATCAGCACCATCGCTTCGAGGTCGCGATGGCCGGGCTCGCCGTCGAAGTCCCAGGCGGCGTAGACCGGCGTGAAGATCGATCCCATCGAGTGCCCGCCCAGGATGACGCCGCGCCTTCCGCCGTCGCGCGCGGCGAGCACGACCGCGCGCACGTCGCGGATCGGCACGTTGAGGCCCCACTCGCGCACGAAGGGTGCGTCGTCCGGCTCGACGGGATCGATCGTCCACACCTGGAGGCCGGGCACGCGCGCGACCAGCTCGGGTGCGAGCGACGTGTAGTTGCCTTGCCCCGACGGCGAGCCGGCGTTGAGGACGAGCACGTGCTTCGCGTCGCGCGGGCCGTACTTTCGGACGAAGACGCAGTCGTAGATTTCCGGGCCGGGACCGTGCGGCACCGCGAACGCGGTTCGTTCGCCGTCGAAGCTCTGCGCCTCGGCCGGCGCGGGTGCGAAACCGGCCAGCGGATGAAGGCCGAGGGTCGCGAGGAGCCCCCACGACCAGAACGTTCGCTTGGTCGATCCGATCAGGGTCGGCATCCGCGATTCCTCTGCATGGATTCGCCGGCTCTCGACGAGCCGCCTTAGCGGTCTCCCGACGTGTGCCGCGGGCGAGCTTGACCGCTCGCCGGCGCCCGCATAGTCGGTCTCGCTCTGCCTGAACGATTGGAGTGCGACGTCTGCGTGGTCGGCGCGGGATTCGCCGGCTTGACGGCCGCGCGTCGGCTGAGCCAGGCGGGAAAGTCGGTCGTCGTCCTCGAGGCGCGCGACCGGGTGGGCGGTCGAATCTGGACGCACCATCTGCCGGATGGCTCGGCGGTGGATCGCGGCGGCGGATGGCTCGGTCCACGGCACGACGCGATCTTCCGCCTCGCTGCCGAGACCGGCGTCACGACCTACAGGACGTGGGTGAAGGGCGCGCACCTTCTCGTCGACGACGGACGCGTGCGCCGCTACACCGGGCTCATCCCGAAGATCGGTCCGCTCGCCGTGCTGACGGTCGTGCTCGCGCAGTGGCGGATCAACCGGATGGCGCGGCAGGTCCCGCTCGACGCGCCGTGGACCGCCGCGCGCGCGGCGGAGTGGGATGCGCGCTCCATCGCGTCGTGGATCGACCAGTCCGGGATCCGCCCGAAGATCGCTCGCGACCTGTTCGAGTCGGCGGTGCGCGGCCTCATGACGTCCGACCTCTCGGAGGCGTCGTTGCTCCATCTGCTCTTCCTCGCCCACTCGCACGGGAGCATCGACACGCTCTTCTCGATCGAGAACGGCGCCCAGGAGAACATGGTGGAGGGCGGACTGGGCTCGATCGCGCGACGGATCGCCGACGCGCTCGGCGGATCCGTCCGGCTCGGCACCCCGGTGCGCGCGATCACCCAGCGCGACGATCGGGTGCTCGTCGCCGGCGACGAGCTCGAGGTCTCCGCGCGGAGGGCGGTCGTGTCCGTGCCGCCGGCGCTCGCTCTCGGGATCGCGTTCGCCCCGCCGCTTCCCGACGACCGGACGGCGCTCTATCGCAACGCGATCGGCGGCTGGGAGACCAAGACGCTCGTCGTGTACGAAGAGCCGTTCTGGCGAAGCGACGGCCTGAGCGGCCAGACGGCCGGACCGCGATCGGCCGCGGAGGTCACGCTGGACGCGAGCTCGTCGTCCGGAAGCCCGGGCGTCATCGCGTCGTTCACCTTCGGGCCGGTGGCGCAGCGCATGGAATCGCTCGATGCCGGCGCGCGGCGGCAGGCGGTGATCGACGCGCTCGCTGCTCGACTCGGCCCTCGCGCGGCGAAGCCGTCGGACTTCGTCGAGACCTCGTGGTGGAAGGAGGAGTGGTCGCGCGGATGCTCGATGGCGCACTTCACGCTCGGCACGCTCACGCGCCACGGACGACTGCTGCGGGAGCCGTTCGGACGCGTGCACTGGGCCGGCACCGAGACGGCGACGGTCTCGCACGGCGCGGTCGACGGTGCCGTTCGCTCCGGCGAGCGCGTCGCGGCGGAGATCCTCGATCGGGCGTAGCTTGCGCCGGATGGTCGCTGCGCTCGCTCTACGTCGCGCACGTCTTCTTCCTTCTCGGTTGGTCGGTCGTGTCCGGGCGGATCGTGCGACGTCCACGGCGGCGACGCTCAGTGATGCGCGACGCCCTCGACCCTTCCCGTCAGGCGGTCGAGTGCCTGCTGCCAGATCAGCTCGGGATCGAAGCGCTCCGCCGTCCATGCGTTGGTGTAGAGCGCCCCGGCGTCTCTGAACCCCGTCATGATTCGCAGAGGCTCGGGCGACCGGACGAAGCGCCGGAGGTCCTCGGGCGCACGCCAGATCGAGACGGAGACTTGCCGTCGGCCGAACTTGAACGAAGCGAACCAGAGACCCAGCGCGCCCTCGGTCCGACGCCATCGGCTGCGGAGGCGCAAGCCTTCGCGCGCGACGCGCGGGACATCGCGAAGCCGGTGGATCAGGTAGTCGTTCATGCTCACGTGGACGGGGCCGGTCCCGGGATCCAGCGAGCCGCTCTTCCAGATCGCGTTCAGTCGGAACGGCATTGCACCTCCGATACGACCGTATCGTAGATCCAATACGATTGTATCGTCAAGTGGAGACGGCGTGCTGCTGTGCCGAGCCTCGACGCCGCCGGCCCCGTCGGCGTATCTTCGTCGTCCGGCGAGCCCCGCCGCCCCGCATGGCTGCCCGATCACCGAAAGCATCCACCTACGAGCGCATCCGCGCGGCCGCTCTGGAGGGGTTCGCGCGGAAAGGTGCTGCCGCGACCTCGATCCGCGACGTCGCGGCCGCGGCGCGCGTCTCGCCCGGCCTCGTGCAGCACTACTTCCCGTCCAAGACCGCCCTGCGCGCGGCCGTGGACCAGCACGTCACCCAGCTGGCGCGCGGCGCGCTCTCGGTACGCGAGGTCGAAGGCGACGTCGTCGAGGACATCGCGCAGCGGGTCACCAGTCTCGTGTCCGACCATTTCCTCGCGCTGCTCTACGTCGCGCGCGGCGTCGCCGAGAAGGACGAGGCGGCGATGGCGATCTTCGACACGCTGACGAAGCTCTGTCGCGACCAGCTCGCCGCGTTCCAGCGGCGCGGGATGCTGCGCGCCGATCTCGACCTCGAGTGGGCCGCGCTCCACACCGTGCTCATCAACCTCGGGACCGTGATCATGGAGCCGGGCGTCAGCCGGCAGCTCGGCCGTCCGTTTCTCACGAAGCCGCAGCTGAAGCGGTGGAAGGAAGCGACGACGGCGCTCTTCGTCGTCGGCGAGCTGCGACGGAGGCGCCCGCGGCGATCCAGCCGGCGAGCGCATTGACCGCCGGCGGTCCCGCCGTGCTAGCTTCGGGCGTGGCGGCCGCTGAGAGCGCGAGGCCTTCCGCTTGGGCGACGTTCCGCATCGCGCGGTGCGCGACCGCCGTCGCGCTCGCCGCCCTCGCGCTCGCGGGCTGCGACCGCTCGCGCGGCACGGCGGGCGGCGCAGCGAGCTCGAGCGCGACGAAGCTGCGCGATCGGGCGATCGCCGCCGCCGGCGGCCGCGAGCGCTGGGCCGCCATCGAGGACGTCGCCTATGCGAGCACGTTCATCCTGTACGGCCCGATGGGAGAGGTCCGCTCCGAGACGATCGGCATCCAGAAGGAGCCGCTCCACGGGTCGCCGCCGCGCGTTCGGTTCGAGCCCCTCGGCATGGTCGAGCCGCTCGTCCTCGGGTTCGACGGCAAGGAGGCGTGGGCGTTTCGCGGCCCGCGGCCGCTCGCGGAGGAAGACCGCCTGGTGTTCTCGCGCTTCAACATGCTCAGCAACGCGTTCTGGTTCTCGCTGCCGTTCAGCCTGGCCGAGATGCCGGTGGCCCTGGAGGATCTCGGACCCGAGCGCGCGGACGACGTCACGCTGGATCGCCTGAAGGTCAAGCTCGACAAGGGCGCGTCGGAGGCGCCGCTCGACTGGGTCGTCCTCTACCTCGACGCGCGCACGGGTCTGATCGACCGGGTCCTCGCGCACCTGACCGCGTCGTTCCTTCCGCACGACCTCTGGCTCGGGCGGTGGCTCGAGTTCCAGGAGTGGGACGGGATCAAGAAGGAGCGCCGCCGCCAGTTCTACCCGGCCGACGACAGCGGGCACCCGATCGGCGGGCTCGTCGTCGACCAGTTCATCGAGGACGTGCGCTTCAACAACCACTTCCCGGACGCGATCTTCAACAAGCCCCTCGCGATTCGCGGCGAGAACGAAGCATAACGACCGCATGGCGGACGACGATCGCGATCCCCCGGACGTGCGCGGCCTCACGCGACGCGCATTCGTCGCCGCGTCGCTCGCGGCCGGATTCGCGGCGGCGGTCGCGCCGGAGGTCGGCCATGCGACGGTGACGACGGACGCGGACGGGCTCGAGGCGGGCGCGGTCGAGATCCCGACCGCCGGCGACGAGAAGACTCCCGCCTACCGCGCGGTCCCGAACGGCGCCGACCGCCGTCCAATCGTGCTCGTCGTCCAGGAGATCTTCGGCGTCCACGAGCACATCCGCGACGTCTGCCGGCGGCTCGCCAAGCGCGGCTACTTCGCGGTCGCGACCGAGCTCTTCGCGCGACAGGGCGACGTCTCCAAGATGACCGACGTCCAGGAGATCGTCTCGAAGGTCGTCGCGAAGGTCCCGGACGATCAGGTGATGAAGGACCTCGACGCGACGGTCGACTGGGCCGTCAAGTCTGGCCGCGCCGACGTGGCGAAGCTCGGCATCACCGGCTTCTGCTGGGGCGGCCGGATCGTCTGGCTCTACGCCGCGCACAGCGCCCGCTTGAAGGCTGGCGTCGCGTGGTACGGCCGGCTCGCGACGCCGCCGGATGCGCTCCATCCGAAGGGCCCGCTCGACGTCGCGGCGCGGCTGAAGGCCCCCGTCCTCGGCCTCTACGGCGGCGCCGACACCGGGATCCCGATGAAGGACGTCGAGGCGATGCGGAGCGCCCTCGCGGCTGCGAAGAGCCCGTCCGAGATCGTCGTCTATCCGGAGGCGGGGCACGCGTTCTTCGCGGACTACCGGCCGTCGTACCGTCCGGACGACGCCGCCGACGGGTGGAAGCGGATGCTCGCCTGGCTAGAGCGCTTCGGCGTCGCCTGACCGTCGCGGGCGCGGAGGAGGTCCATGGCGGTACGCAGGCGCCGGAGAGTTCGAAGACACGAGGTCCGTGCTCAGCTGAGCGTCCTCGAGCTGACGAAGACCGGGACGTCGCTCGATCTGGAGATTTTCGCGTCCGGTGAGAAGATCGGAACTCTCCAGATCGGCCGGGGATCCCTGCGCTGGCGCGGCGGCAAGGGGCAGCTGAGCAAGCGAATCAACTGGTCGCGCTTCGCCCAGCACATGGACGAGCTCGCGTATCGCGACTGATGCGGCGTCGCACCGAGGGAGCTCCGTGAAGCCGGACGACCTCTGCTACGAGTCCACCGTCCGTCTCGCTCACCGGATACGCGGCGGCGAGTTATCGCCGCTCGAAGCCGTGCGCGCGTACCTCGAGCGCATCGCGCGGATCGACGGCGAGCTTCACGCCTACCTTCACGTCGCCGGCGACCACGCGCTCCGAGCGGCACGCCGCGCCGAGCAGGCGATCGCAGAGCACCGCGATCTCGGCCCGCTGCACGGCGTCCCGGTCGCGGTGAAGGACATCTTCGACACCGCAGGCATGCCGACGACGTGCGGATCGCCGCGCATCCTCGGCGGCAACCTGCCGGTGCGCACCGCGACCGCCGTGGAGCGGCTCGAGCAGGCGGGTGCGATCGTCCTCGGCAAGCTCCACATGACCGAGTTCGCCTTCATCACGCACCATCCCGAGACGCCGCTCCCGCGGAACCCGTGGGCCGCCGACCGCTCGCCCGGCGGCTCGTCCAGCGGCTCCGCGATCGCCGCGGTCGCCGGCCTCGCGAGCGCGACGCTCGGAACCGACACGGCGGCGTCGATCCGCCAGCCCGCGGCGTGGTGCGGCGCCGTCGGCCTCAAGCCGACCTGGGGCCGCGTGTCGCGCGACGGCGCCTTTCCGCTCTCGGCGTCGCTGGATCACGTCGGCCCGATCACCCGGAGCGTCGCAGACGCAGCGCTGCTGCTTCACTGCATCGCCGGCCCCGATCCGCGCGACCCGTCGACACGGCTACAGCCCGCGCCGCCCGCGGAGCCGATGCCGCGAGACGACTTCGGGAACGTCCGGATCGGGTGGGACGAGGAGTTCGCGACGATGGGCGTCATGCCCGAGGTCGTCGCGGCGGTGCGCGCGGCGCGCGACCGCATGGAGCAGCTCGGCGCGACGATCGTCCCGGTCTCCCTTCCGGACCTCGAGACGACGCTGGCCACGATCGCCGACGTGTTCGACGTCGAGATGCGGGCGGCGCATGCGGCGCTCCATCCCGAGCGTGCCGCCGACTACGGACCGCTGACGCGTCACGCGCTCGCCCACGTCGCGACGCGCGATCCGCTCGTGCACGTCGACGGCGCGATCCGCGCGCGCGCGTTCCGGCAGCGGATCGACACGCTCTTCGACGACGTCGATGTCCTCATCTGTCCCGTGTCGCCGCTCACGGCCTCGCCGCAGGTCGACGCCGAGACGATCATCCAGATCTTCGGAAGCGACCATCGCAACGTGCTGCGCTTCGCCCGCCTCACGAACTACTGGAACCTCGCGGCCACGCCCGCCATCTCGTTGCCGTGGGGCTTCGCCGGCGACGGCCTGCCGCTCGCCGTGCAGCTCGTCACGCGGGTCGGAACGGACGAGGCGCTGCTCGCGCTCGCCGCGCGATTGGAGCACGAGGCGCCCGATCGCGGGCGCCGTCCCGCGCTGGGCTAGATCGACCGGTTCACGACCCCGCATCCGGCCACGTGCACAGCACTCCGTTCGTCGCGACCCCGTCGCCGATGTGAAAGGCGGCAGCGTCGTCGGCGGCCGCATCGGGCTGCAGTGGACGCACTGAAGCCAGGTCGTTCGCTTCGTCCGCCGAGCATCCGCTGAATCCCCATCTGCGTCCGCGCTGCCCCTTGACGGCGATCGGGGCGCGCGACAAGCCGGAGCGTGAGGACCGGCGATGTCGCGGCGATCCGCCTTTCTCGCGAGCGCGCTCGTCGTTCCGATCGTTCTTGCCATGTCCTTCGCGGATCGCCTCGTCTACTTTCCGGTCGGCCCGCACGACGCGACCCCGACGGCGCTCGGGCTCGCGTACGAGGACGTTCATCTGCAGGCGAGCGACGGCGTCGCGATCCACGCCTGGTTCGTTCCCGCGGAGGAGAGCGCTGCGACGCCGCGCGCCGTGGCGCAGCGCCCCGCGGTCCTCTTCCTCCACGGCAACGCCGGCAACATCAGCCATCGCCTCGACAAATTGGCCGTGCTGCACTCGCTCGGCGCGAGCGTCCTCCTGCTCGACTACCGCGGGTACGGCGCGAGCGAAGGCACACCGAGCGAGGAAGGGCTCTACCGCGACGCCGACGCCGCCTACGACTGGCTGATCGCGCGCGGCGTCGCGCCGGCGGAGATCGTCCCGTACGGCGAGTCGCTCGGCGGCGCGGTCGCGACGGATCTGGCCGCGCGGCGGCCCGTCGGCGGCCTGGTCCTCGAGAGCGCGCCGACCAGCATCATCGAGGTCGCGCGTCACCACTACCCGTATGTTCCGGTCGCGCTCTTGCTATCCGATCGCTACGACGCGGCGTCGCGCGTCGCGCGCGTGACGGCACCGATCCTGATCCTCCACAGCCCGGACGACGAGATCGTCCCGTTCGCGATGGCGGAGGAGCTCCTCGCCGCGGCGCGCGGGCCGAAGCGGCTGGTGCGGCTCGCAGGCGGCCACAACGACGGGTTCCTCGTCGCGGCGACCGCGTATCGCGAGGCGCTCCGCACGTTCCTGGCCCGCCGCGTTCACGGCGCGCCATGACGCTGCTCGGCAACGGCGGGTTGCCCCTCCGACCGGATCCGTGCCACGAGAGCGGCGCGTCCGAGGGGCTCCGAGCGCGAAAGGAAACGCGAGATGCTGAAGCTTGGGGGCTGGACGATCGGGTCGATCGCCGTCGCGATCGCGCTGACGGCGCGGGCCGCGACCGCCGACAGCGAAGCGACGACCGCCGCGCCGGAGCCGTCGGCCGCTCCGTCGGCTGCCGAGGCGAAGCAGCTCGATCCCAAGGCCGTCGACGTTCTGAAGGCGGCGAGCCGCCGTCTGGCCGCCGCGAAGACGATGTCGTTCACCGCGACCGCGGAGTACGAGAGCCCGTCGCGGCTCGGACCGCCGCTCGTCTACGCGACCGTCTCGCACGTGGCGCTGAAGCGTCCGGACAAGCTCCGCATCATCACGCCCGGCGACGGCCCACCGTCGGAGTTCTACTACGACGGCAAGGAGATGATGGCGTACTCGCCGGCCGAGGACCTGGTCGCGGTCGCGCCGGCTCCGCCCACGATCGACGGCGCGCTCCGGGTCGCGTACGAGTCGGCCGCGATCTACTTCCCGTTCACCGACGTCGTGGTCGAGGACCCCTACCGCGACCTCGAGCCGAGGTTGCGGAAGGTCTTCTACATCGGACGCTCGAAGGTCGTCGGCGGAACGACGACCGACGTCGTCGGCATCGTGACCGATGACCTCTTCGGCCAGATGTGGATCGGCGCCGACGACAAGCTGCCGCGCGCGTATCGCGTGACGTACCTCGACGACCCGTCGCGCCTGCGTCAGGCCGTCGCGTTCTCCGACTGGAAGCTCGACGGGAAGGTGGACGACGCCGCTTTCCGATCGGCGAACGCGGCGAAGGCGAAGAAGATCGCGTTCGCGAGACCGGATCCGCAGCCGCCGGCGGCGAAACCGTCGCCGGACGCGACGAGCCAGCCGCAGGCGACGGCCGGCGAGCCGGCGAAGTGATCGGGCTCGAGGAGGAAGTGCGATGAAGACCTCGATCGTTGGAATGGCAGCGGCTCTGATCGTCGCCGCGTCGAGCGCGTCCGCGTATGCGTGGTCGCACACCGGGTTTCGCGGCGGCACGGCATCGGGGGGCGGCGGCTCGTGGAGCGCAACCGGGTTCCGCGGCAGCACGGCCTCGGGAGGCGGGGGCTCGTGGAGCGCGAACGGCTTCCGGGGCGGCACGGCTTCGGGCGGCGACGGCTCGTGGAATGCGACCGGCTACCGCGGCGGGACCGCGTCGGGCAACGACGGCTACTGGCACGCCAACGGCGCCGACGGCGGAGCGGCGGCCGGCGGCTACGGCCGGTGGGCGGCCGTCGGCCCCGACGGCGGGGTCGCGTACGGGACGCACTACTACGGCGGCAGCTACGCCGCGTACCACCCGCCCACGACGGTCAACACGTACTACGAGAGCGGCTGCTGGGATTGCGGCGGCTGGAACACCGCGGGAGCGGCGGCGGCCGGTGCGATGGTCGGAGCCGCCGTCGGCTCGGCGAGCGCGAACGCCTCCGCGTCCAACGCGTACGCCGCCGGCTACGCGGCGGGAAGCCAGTACCCGATCGGCTCGATCTACACGACGCTGCCCGCCGGCTGCACGTACATGGCGCTGCCCGGCGGCGCCTTCTACAAGTGCGGCGGCGGCGTGTGGTTGAGCCCCGCCTACGGCGCGAACGGCGTCTACTACCGCGTCGTCCCGGCGCCGTGATCGACGCGAAGCCCGGCGATCAGCGCATCGATCCGACCGGGACCAGGCGCGTTCGCCTCACCTTCGGAGGACGAAGATGTCGATTCGTGGATTGATCTTGACGGCAATGGTCGCGATGTCCGCTTCCGCCGCATTCGCGCAAGGCGGCCCGATGCGCGGAGCGAAGGCTGAGGAGGCGAAGATGGTGCTCGGAGCGTGCAAGCCGGACATCGCGCGCTTCTGCGGCCAGGTCCCTCCCGGAGAAGGGCGCGTGAAGGCATGCATGAAGCAGCACATGCACGAGCTCTCCGAGCCCTGCAAGGAAGCCCTCTTCCAGGCGTGGCTGCACGACTGATCGTCAGCGCTTCCTCCCGGCCGCGCCGGCGCGGCGCTCCTCGAGCTCCTCGTACGTGCGCGGCCAGTCGTCCTTGAGGAGGCGCGACAGCGCGCGGTCGGCGAGCAGCCGGCCGCCGGTCTGGCACCGCGCGCAGTAGTTCGCCTCGTTCTCGGCGTAGACGATCCGCTGGACCGGCGCTCCGCAATCCGGGCACGGCTTCCGGTAGCGGCCGTGCACGGCCATCCCGTCGCGGAACGCGGTCACGCGCTCGGGGAGGCCGGCGCCCGCTTCGGCGCGCAGGCGGTCCGTCCATTCCCCGAGGACCGCGCGCGTCGCGGCGTGCAGGCGCTCGATCTCCTGGTCGTCCATCTGTCCGGTCTGGCGGAACGGCGACAGGCGCGCGCGATGCAGGATCTCGTCCGAGTAGGCGTTGCCGATGCCGTCGACGAGGCGCGGGTCGGTGAGCGCGCGCTTCAGCGTGTGGTTCTCGCGCCGGAGCGCGGCGGCGAAATCGGCGCGATCGGCCGCGAGCGCGTCGACGCCGCCGCGATCGAAGGCGGAGAGCGCTGCCTCTCCCGCGACCAGATGGAGCGACGCGCGCTTCTTGCTCCCGGCCTCCGTGAGCACGAGCGTCCCGTGGTCGAAGTCGAACGCCGCCTGCCCGGTCCGACCGCCGCGCGCTCCGTGAGCGCGCCAGTGGAGGCGTCCCGCGATCATGAGGTGGATCACGAGGAAGAGGTCGCCTTCGAGCTCGATGGCGATCCGCTTCCCGATCCGACGGATACCGCGCACGCGGCGCCCGTGCGCCGCGGCGAGCGGCGGATCGACCGAGCGCAGGAGGAACGGGCTCGCCAGCCGGATGCCGCCGAGCACCCGATCGACGACGAGCGCGCGGAGGCGCTCGACGTAGACCGTCACGTCGGGGAGCTCGGGCACGCGTACCGGCTATCAAAGCGCCGCCGCGCTGTCGCGACGGCGGACATCGCGCTATGGGATGGCGCCCGATGCGCGGGTCGACGAGGATCGCGGAGATCGCCGCCGGACCGCTCGACGTGCCGATGCGCGAGCCGTTCGCGATCGCGGGCGGCGAGACGACCGCCGTCCGGAACGCGCTCGTTCGCGTTCGGCTCGCGAGCGGCATCGTCGGGTGGGGCGAAGCGGCGCCGCTCGCCGCGTTCAACGGCGAGACGCAGGCGCAGGTCCTGCGCGAGGTCGCGGCCGCGGCCGATCGCCTCGTCGGGCGCGACGTCGCCGACTGGCGGCCGGTCCTCGAGGCGGCCGACGATCTCCTCGCCGGCTCCGGGGCCGCGCGCGCCGCCCTCGGGACCGCGATCGTCGACGCCGCGACGCGCGCCGCCGGCACGCCTCTCCGCCGCCTCTTCGGGGGCGCGTCCGCGAGCGTCCGCTCCGACGTCACGGTCGCGCTGGTCGACGCCGAGGCGGCCCGCCGCTCGGCGCGCCGCATCGTCCGCCTCGGGGTCGACACGATCAAGGTGAAGGTCGGCGCGGGAATCGACGAGGACGAAGCGCGCGTGCGCGCGGTCGCGGCCGCGGCGCCGCGCGCGCGCCTCCTCCTCGACGCGAATCAGGCGTTCACGGCGGGTCCCGCGATCCGTCTCGTGCGCTGCCTGCGCCGGGCCGGCATCGCGCCCGTCCTCTTCGAGCAGCCGGTCGCGCGCGACGACTGGCAGGGGCTCGCCGACGTCCACCGGCTCGCGCGCATCCGCGTGGCAGCCGACGAGAGCGTCGCGACGCGCGCGGACGCGGTCGCGCTCGCGGCGCGCGGCTGCGCGCAGGTCGTCAACGTGAAGCTCATGAAGTCGGGCATCCTCGCGGCATGGGAGATCGCGGTCGTGGCTCGCGCGGCGGGCCTCGGGCTCATGATCGGCGCGATGGTCGAGTCGCCGCTCGCGATGACGGCCGCAGCGCACCTCGCGGCGGGCCTCGGCGGGTTCGAGTTCGTCGACCTCGACACGTCGCTCTGGTTCGCGCGCGATCCGATGCGCGGCGTGCGGTTCGGTCGCGGCGGCCTCTACGACCTCCGCGTCGTGCGAGCGGGCGTCGGCGTGGTGCCGCGCGCCGCTTGGTCGACCGCGGTCGCGAACGGGCGCGCGACGCGCGGTTGACGCGCGGTCCACGCGCGGCGTGCGTGCTCATCCGGGCGGCCCCGCAATGTGCACCGGCACGCGGAGCGGCGCGACGCCGCAGCGGGCGAGCGGAAGGTCCCCGCGCTGGACGAGCGAGACGACGAGGTCGCGCTGCCCTTCGGCGCGGCGGAGGTCGAGCGTCACCGGGACGTCGAGCGATCCGCCCGCCGGGACGTCGCCGGGAAGGCGGCGCGCGGGCGCGCTGCAGTCGCGGCCGCGCGACGCGAGGCACGCGACGATCGCGACCGCGTGCTTCGGAACGAACGCGAGCCCGGGCCACGCGCGGCTGCCGTCGTTCCGCAGCGTCACGGTGAGGTCGACGCGGCCTCGGGCCGGCCACGGCTCGGGCGGAGACTTCGCGAGCGCGATCTCGCCCGGGCAGGCGTCGCCGAGCGGTGCGAGCGGCGTGCCGTCGAGGGTCTCCGAGGTCGAGAGGAAGCGCGCCTGCCGCGCGCGATCTCCCGTCCGCATCACGCGGAAGAGGAGGTCGTCGCCGAAGCGACCGGCGAGATCGAGCCCGGGCGGCGTCGCGTCCCAATGCGCGCGCGCGTGCGGCGGGAGCTGGTCGAGGTGGACGAGGATCCACCCGAGATCGACCGTGTCCAGGAGCCGCTGCAACGTCGCCGGGCGCGTGAGACCGGCAGCGGCGAGCCCGTGGAGGTAGCCGACGGTCGCCGGCGGATAGCCGCTGTAGCCGTCCACGATCGGGAGCCAGTGCACCGTGCTCCGCACCATGCGCCGCCCGATCTCGACGAAGTCGCCGCCCGGATGCTCGAAGAGGGGCCGACCCTCGCCGTGGCTCGCGAGCCACGCGTCGGCGGGGTGCGGGCTCGTCACGATCGGGTCGGGCGCCACGTCGAGCGCGGGAAGCGCGAAGGACGCGAGCGCCGCGGCCGCGATCGCCATGGCTCCCGCGATCGCGGCGCGCTGCGGCGCCCGGTCGAGGAGCCGTGCCGCCCCGAGGCCCGCCAGGACGGCGAGACCCGTCTGAGCGACGACGAGGAAGCGAACCGGCAAGCGCACGGCGCCGAACCCCGGCACGACGGCGACGAGCAGCGAGTAGGGGCTCCACCACTGCGTCGCGCCGATCGAGATGCGCGGCCCGTGCGCGAGCAGCGTCCCGGCCGCGACGAGCAGCACGCCGGCGAGCGTGACCCGTTTGCGCCCGCGCCACGGCGGCAGGACGGCGATCGCGATCAGCGCGTAGCCGACCCATCCGACGCTCCGGCGCGCGAAGAACGTCCGCACCGCCTGTGCCGTCACGTTCGGCCAGAGGCCGAAGGGCAGGGTCGAATAGTCCTCGGCGTCGGCCGGGATGAAGCCGCTCGCGCGCGCCCGCAGGAGCGGGATCGCGAGCAAGGCGAGGGCGGTGGCCGCGGCAGCGGTCGCCGCCGCGAGCCCGATCCAGCGCCGCGCATCCAGTCGATCGCGCCAGGCCCACAGCGCGAGAGGGATCCAGACGGCGTACGCGAAGGCCATCGCGTAGCCGAGGTAGAAGGACGTCGCCCCCTGGATCGCGAGCGCGGCCGCCAGCGCGACCGCGTCGATCGCGGAAGCGCGCTCGAGCCAGCGCTCCGCGAACAGGAACGCGAGCGGCATGCACTCGACGCCCAGGATGTGGAGGTGCGCGAGGTCGGCGAGGCGCTCGGGCGTGAACCCGTAGAAGAAGCCGGCGACGAGCGCGCCCGGCGCGGCGAAGAAGCGGCGCGCGAGCGCGTACATCGAGAGCGCGCAGACCGGCTGGAGCGCGACGAGGAGCAGGTTGCGCGCGAGCACCGCGTTGGCGGTCGCCCAGAAGACCGGCGCGTGCAGCGGGACGAGCCCGAGGAAGCTCTCGGAGTAGGCGAGCGAGCTCGGCGACGGGTGCAGGATGTTCGCGTGGAAGAGCCGCGACGGCGCGGTCGCGATCGCGTGCGCGTCCCACGCGAGCGCCCAGGTGATGAGCGAGAAGTCCGCCGACACGACCTGCGGCTGCCCCGCGAAGGTCGGGGTCGCGGTCGCCGCGGCGCGCGCGATCGGCCACAGCCACCAGACGCCGAGCGCTGCGTAGGCGGCCGCCGCGAGCGCGACCTCGCGAAGGGAAGGCGCCGGACGCACGCTGCTCCATGAGCGGCGGCCGGCCGGGTGTCAACGCGCACGGGCGCTGCGCTGCGCCGCGCGCGCGTCGACCTTGTCGCGAGCGGCGCGGACCCCGACAATCGGTCGCGAGACCGCCATGCCGAAGCCGGGGAACCGCCGCAGCGAGGGAAGCCGGACGCGAATCGCGGCCGCGCCCGCCCGCGGTCCTCTCGCGGCCGGGCGGCGGCGCGCGCGACCGGAGCGCCAGCCCGACGGGCACCTGTACGACCCGGCGTTCGTTTCGCCCGCCGAGCGCGAGGCGATCGTGCGCTGGCTCGCGGGCCTCCGGCCGCTCTGGGAAGACCGCTTCTCGCCGCACTTCCCGCCGCCGCCCGGCCAGTCGCAGCGCCGCCTCCTCCGCCCCGTCTACTGGCTCGGGAACTGGCAGTTCGCGTGCCTCGGGTACTACCGCCCGCCGCGCGGCGTTCACGACCGCTGCGTGCGCGCGGAGCCGTTTCCCGACGTCCTGGCCGGCCTCGTCCGCCGCATCGAGGCGCGCGCCCGCGCGCGCTTTCGCGGGCCCGACCTGCCGCGCGGCTGGCGGCTCAACACCTGCCTCGTGAACCTCTACGGCAGCCGGCGCGAAGGCGACGCCTGGATCGACAGCGCGCGCGTCGGCGAGCATCGCGACTTCGAGCCCGGGCCGGTCGCCTCGGTGTCGCTCGGCGAGCGCGCGCTCCTCCAGTTCGTCGGCCCTTCGCGGCGCGGCGAGCCGGGCGACGTCGTGTTCGAGCAATGGCTCGACGACGGCTCGCTGCAGATCTTCGGCGGCGAGCGCTGGAAGGACCGGACGTTCCACCGCGTCCAGCGCGTCGACCGGCGCGGCGGGCACGAGCTGCCGCCGGCGATGGCGGACTTCCGGACGAGGCGCGTCAACTTCACCTTCCGCTACGTGCCGGACGAGCACGTCGTCCGCTTCCGCGACCTCTCGCCGCCGGCGCGCGAGGACGTGCGGCGCTACGTCGCCGAGCTCGCCGAGGGCTCCACGTTCTTTCGCGCCGAGCTCGCGCGCTGCGACGACCGTGCCGGGACGTAGGCGTCGCGCCGGCTCGCCGTTGCGCGCGTCAAGGGCGCTCGCAGAGCGCGTCGACGATGGCGATCGACACTTTCGTGAGCCGAGCGACCGCGGTGCGCGTGTCGCGCCCGAGGCGAACGAGGGCGGGCACGCTCGCGGGGTGTCGCAGCACGTGGCGGAGGGCGGCGCCGATTCGTGGTCGGCCCTCCGCGTCGGTCAGCAGGAGCGCCTCGGCCGCGATCTCGGAATCCGCGTCGTCGCTGATCGAGCGCGCGCAGAGCCACGGCACGCCGGCGCGCTCGCACGCGTCCGCGATCGCCGCCGACTCCATGTCCACCGCGTCCGCTTCGTGGCGGCGCCGGAGCTCCGCCTTGTCGGCGCGCGTGAGCGCGGCGGCCGGCGCGCTCACGAGGCGGCCCGACGGACGCGGCGCGCCGAGCGCCGTCTGCGCCAGCATCGGCTGGAAGCGCGCACCGCTCGCGCCGTCGACGACATCCGCCGGCACGACGACGTCGCCCACCGCGAGCCCGCGTCGCAGCGCGCCGGCGATCCCGATCGCGAGGGCGGCGCGCGGCGCGTGCGCCCGCAGGAGCGCGTCGGTCGTCGCGCGCGCCCGCGCGAGGCCGATGCCGGTCGTCGCCGCGACGATGCGAGCGCCGCGGCGAGCCCCGTGCCAGGTGCCCGCCGCGTCGCGAGCGAGGCCGAGCCGCCTCACGAGCGGCGCCAGCTCGATCGCCAGCGCGGCCACGACGAGCAGCGGAGCCGTGCCGTCGCGGGCGGTCACGGCGCCCCGCTGCGGCGGAGCTCGACGACGTTCCCTCCCGGGAAGGGACGCGCCGGCGCGCGCGCGAAGCCCGCGCGCTCGAGCGCCGCGAACAGCGACCGGAAGTCGGGCGACACGCCCTTCCCGAACGCGACCACCACGCGGGTCGCGCGTGCGAGGTCCGCGACCGCGACGTCGCGCGGTGAGGTGGCGCAGGCGACGCGCGCCTCGGCGAGCGCGCGCGCGCGCCGCGCCTCGTCCGGGAAGCTCGCGCGGTCGAGGTAGTAGGCGAACGGCAGGCACTGCCACGCTGGAGCGACCACGATCGCCGTGCCGGGACCGGGCTCGGCGAACGCGACGGCCGCACGCCAGTCGGCGTTCCGCGTGCGGTGCCAGTCGAGCTGCGAGGCGGCGAGGATCGCGATCGCGAGCGCGGCGGCGGCGCGGAGCGCGCCGTGGATCGGCAGCCGGGCGAGCGCGGCGGCGACGAGCAGGAACCAGCCGAGCGAGGAGAAGAGGAGATAGCGCGTCCCGAAGGCCGGCGTCCGCTGCGAGAGCGCGTACGCGAGGGCGATCGGGACGACCGCCCACGCCGCGAAGGCGACGACCGCGACCCGCGCCGTTCCCGGCGCATCGCCGGCGGCGACCGCGGATGGAGGCGGAGACGACGCGCGCGCTCCGCGTGCCGCGAGCAGCAGCGCGGCGCCCGCGACCGCGAGCACCGCGATCTGTGCGACGAGCGCACCCTCTCCGCCCGCGAGCTCGCCCACGACCTCGCGCGCGTCCGCGAGCGTCGGCGGCGCGAGCCAGAACGCCCCCGCGCGCGGCAGGTTCGCCAAGAGCGGTCCGATCCAGGGCGCGAAGAGCGCGAGCGCGAGGACCTGCCCGGCCGCGTAGAGCGCGACCGCACGCGGCCGCGCCCGCGCGTGGACGACCGCCGTCGCGAGCTGCGCGACGAGCGCCAGGATCGCCGTGAAGTGCGTCCACGCTGCCGCCGCATTGACGCCGCCGAGCGCGAGGGCGGTGCGCCACGCGGGTCGCGCGAGGTTCGCGAGGAACAGAAAGTAGGAGACGGTGCAGAGCAGCCCGACGACCGCGTACGAGCGCGCCTCGCGCGCGTAGTAGAGCTCGGGCTCGGACGCCGCGAAGAGGAGCGACGCGTAGAGGGCCGCTTCGATGCCCGCGAAGCGCCGTGCGAGGAGGAAGAGCGCGGATGCCGTCGCGGCGCTGGCGACGATGGACGGCCAGCGGAGCGCGGCCTCCGAGTCGCCCGCGAGCGCGACCCACGCCCGCATCCCGACGTTGTAGAGCGGCGGATTCTGGTCGACCGCGGCGGCCGCGACGATGTCGCGCACCGCCCGGTGCGCGAGCGCCGCGGTCCAGGCCTCGTCGAGCCAGAGGCTCCGGCTCCCGACCGCGGGCGCCTTGACGGCGAGGTGGGCGAGGAACAGAAGGAGCGCCGCGACCGCCGCGTGGCGGTCGATCGCGCCGAGCCATCGCGACGCGGCCGATCGCGTTGCGTCACCCGGCGGGTCTGCGCAGAGTGGAGCCGGCGGCGAGGAGGCTCGATCCATGTCCGATCTCGGCTTGACGCACGTCGCTCTGTCGGTCAGCGATTCCGAGCGCAGCATCGACTTCTACGCGCGCTTCGCGGGCATGACGGTCGTCCATCGCAGGAAGGACGACGCGACCGGCCGGAGCGTCGTCTGGCTGAGTGACCTCACGCGGCCCTTCGTGATCGTGCTGGCCGAGGTCGAGCACGTTGCGAACGAGCTGTCCGGCTTCGCGCACCTCGGGATCGGGTGTCGCGATCGCGCCGAGGTGGACCGGCTGGCGGCGCTCGCCCGCGACGAGGGCCGTCCCTGCATGGGACCCGTCGATTCCGGGTATCCGGTCGGCTACTGGGCGTTCATCGGCGATCCCGACGGACACAACCTCGAGATCTCCTACGGACAGGAGGTCGGGCTCACGGTCGCGAGCCATCGCTAGGAGCGGCCGCTACGGCGCGGGCAGCGTCTCGGCGACCCGAGCGCGGTGGCTCTCGAAGGGCGGCGCGTCCTCGTCGAGGATCGTGCAGCGCCACTTGTCGCTGCCGCCGGGCGCGATCGGTTCGAGCTTCGCGGACGCGAGCTTCGCGCGCGCCTCGGGGCCGGTGAGGTCCGCGAGCGCCTCGGCCCGGCCGTTCCAGCAATCGGTCTGCGCGACCACCTTGCCGTTCGCATCGACGAGCTCGGTCTGGATCTTGACGGCGCCGATCGCCTCGCCGCTGCGGTTCGTCACGTGCCCGACCACCTGGAAGAACTTGGCGCCGTAGCCGGATTCCCACTTCGCGGACTCGATCGCGAGCTCGGGCGCCGGCGGCGCGCCCGCTTCCGCGCCGGCCGGCGAAGCGGGCGGGGCGAGCAGCGCGCACGCCACCGCCACCGCCACCGCGACGGCGACCGCGCGTCTTCGCCTGACATGGGAGCTCATGGTCGTCTCGCCGTCTACGGAGGCCGTCGCAGCGGCTCCGAGGGCAGCGGCCGCGTTACAGCGCAGAGCGTGCGCGCTGTCAATGCGCGCGGCCGGCTCGCGGGCGCACGTCGGCGCACGCGCGCGGCACGACGCGCGAGCGCCGACGTGCGGCAACCCGCTCGCACGCGACACGCGGAGCCGCAGGTTCGAGCGGAAGCTTCGGCGCCCCGCTTGCGGCTTCCTGCGCGCGGCGCACTGCGCTCGGCGACAAGCCGAAAAAACTGCGTCCGAATCGCAGCTTCCGCGGTTTTTTCCTCCAGTTGCGGGCGCCGCTCGCCGATCTCTCGGATGTCGGCGAGGCGAGCCTCGCCTGCCGACCGCGCGAAAGGAGACGGAAACATGAGGCGGCAAAGGGTGATCGAGGTGGTGATCGCGGCGTTCGTCTTGACGACCGCGCTCGGTGGATGGTCGATCGCGCGAGCGGACGACGGCGACGGCGAAGTCGGGCAGCACGAGGAGCCGGGCGATCCCGGCAGCCCGGGCGACGACGAGCCCAACTGCCGTCCCGCGTGCAACGACGTTCGCCGCGTCTGCAAGCAGGCGGCGAAGACGACGTTCAAGAGCTGCATGGAAGACTGCCGCGGCTCTCTCATGCCCGAGAGCTGCTTCGCGGAGTGCAAGGCGAACCACGGCGACGTGAAGGACGGCTGCAAGTCCGATTGCCACGAGTGCAAGCGGACGTGTCCCCCTCCGGGCGACCACTCCTCGGACTGCGAGGAGGCCTGCATGGCCGACCTGCGCGAGTGCGCGGCCGGCATGAACGACGCCGGCAAGGCCTGCGCGCGCGAGTGCGCCGACGGCGCCCGCGAGGCGTTCGGCGCGTGCTTCGACAGCGACGACCCGATCCCGTGCCTCCTGGGCGTGATCCGCGACCTCTCCGGGTGCCTCGGCGAGTGCGGCAACGACCTGCGTGAGGGCGGCGAGGCGTGCAAGGAAGCGGCGGAGGCCTGCCGCGAGAACTGCAACCAGACCGGCTCGGCGAGCCGCGCGTTCCTGGACCCGCCGGCGAGCCTTCTCGACTGACCCGCATCGGCGCGACCTCGGTGACCGGCTCGTGCTTTGGCTGACCGGTCGCCGGGGCGCGCCGCGACGGGACGCCCCGGCGGCCGTTCGGAGCGAAGCGCTCCGCGTCCGGCGGCCGTGCGGGGCGCCCCGCATCCATTTTTCGAGTCCCGGGCGATCGCGCAGCGTACGATTCAGCGACGCCGGTAGCGGCGGTACGACCAGAGACCGCTCGCCTCGCGCGCCGAGCGCGGCGCGCTCCGCGCCGGGAAGAGCCGCTCGATCGCCGCCTCGTCGAGGAACGACCCGGCGCGCAGCTCCGCGGAGAGCGGCCCCTCCTCGTAGATCGACAGCATGAGCTCGTCGACCGCGAGCGGGCTCTCGTAGAGCGGCGTCGCCGTGTGTGGACCCGCCTCGACGACGATCGTCTGCGCGCCGCGCTCGTCGCGCAGCAGGCGGAGGGTGTCGCGCAGCCCCGGATTCTCGCGCTCCGCCACCGCGACTCCCGCCCGCTCCGCCGCGGACGCGAGGCGCGCTCCCGCGGCCGCCCCGGTGACGACGAGCACCGGGCCGCCCGCGCGGAAGAACGGGTGCGCAAAGTCCAGCGCCGCGCCCGACGTGAGGACCACGCTGAGCGGCGGCTCGCGCTTTCCGAGCCGGCGGCGCCACGCGGCGAGCGCGGGAGCATCGAGCCCGGCCGCATCCGGCCCGTGGTGCGCGTCCGGCTCGGCGCGCAGGATCCTCCCGGTCGTCACGATCGCGTCCGCGCGCGCGCGCGCGGCGTTCAGGAGAAACCAGTCGGTCGCGCTCCGCGGCGCCGCCGGTCCGATCGCGATCGTCGCGAGCGATCCGTCGTTCGTGCGTCCGACGGCGGTGACGTGGATGACGCCCGCGTCGGCGGCGAGGTCTCCGCCGATGCGGCGCTCTCCAGGCGACGGCGGCGGATCGCGGGGATCCGGCCCGTAGATCTCGCGGAGCCGGTGCTCGCAGTCGTCCGCGGTGGTCACGCGACGAGAGTTGGAGGACGACCGGCCTCTTCGCTCAGCGATCGATCGTCATCATCGCCCAGTCGGGGTAGCGGTTTCCCGCTGCGGCGCCGGGCGGCGCGATCTCGTCGAGCTGCGCGAGATCCCCGGGCGTCAACGTCACGCGATCGGCGCCGACGTTCTCCTCGAGGTACTTGCGGCGCTTCGTGCCCGGAATGGGCGCGACGTCGTCGCCCTGCGCGAGGACCCAGGCGAGCGCGAGCTGCGCGGCGGTGATTCCCTTGCGGGCCGCCATGTCCTGGAGCGCCCGGACGATCGCGCGGTTACGATCGATGTTCTCTTCCTGGAAGCGCGGCTGCATCAGGCGCGAGTCGCCGGGTCGCAGGTCGACGGCGTCGTTGAACGCGCCCGTCAGGAACCCGCGGCCGAGCGGGCTGTAGGGAACGAAGCCGATCCCGAGCTCGCGCAGCGTCGGGATGATCTCGGCCTCGACGTCGCGCGTCCAGAGCGAGTACTCGCTCTGGAGGGCGCTGATCGGGTGCACCGCGTGCGCGCGGCGGATCGTGCGCGGGGACGCTTCCGAGAGGCCGAGCCAGCGCACCTTGCCGGCCCGCACCAGGTCCGCCATCGCGCCGACCGTGTCCTCGATCGCGACCGATGGGTCGACGCGATGCTGGTAGTAGAGGTCGATGTGGTCGATGCCGAGGCGGGCGAGCGATGCGTCGCACGCGGATCGCACGTACTCCGGCCGGCTGTTGACGCCCTGGAAGCTCCCGTCCTCGCCCCGCACGATCCCGAACTTGGTCGCGACGACCGCGCGCTCGCGCCGGCCGCGGAGCGCCTTTCCGAGCAGCCGCTCGTTCGTCCACGGCCCGTACATGTCGGACGTGTCGAAGAAGTCGACGCCGAGCTCGAGGGCGCGATGGATCGTCGCGATCGATTCCGCCTCGTCGGTCGTCCCGTAGAAGTCGGACATCCCCATGCAGCCGAGGCCGATCCGGCCGACCTTCAGCCCCTGCGTTCCGAGCGCGACCGTCTTCATGGCTCACGAATGTCGCCCGGTCGAGGCCGTGTCAACGCCGCTCGCCGCGCTTGACGCACGCGCTCTCGTCGCCTCTACTCCCGCGCCGCAGTGGACGCCCCTTCGTCGTCACCGCCGCTCGGGCTCGCGCGCGCGGTCGTCTGGCGCCTCCTCGCGCCGGCCGCGATCGGCGCCGCGACCGGCGCGATCGTCGCCGCCGCGAGCTCGCTCACGGAAGATCGCGCGCTCGGCGCGCTGGCGTCGCTCCCCGACGGATGGCCCGCGCTCCTCTGTCCGCTCGCGCTCCTGGTGACGCTCGCGGTCGCGACCTTCGTGACGCGAGCGACGAGGCCGTCGACCGCCGAGCTCTACATCGTGACGTACCACGCCGACGTTTGCCGCCTGCCGCTCCGGCAGATCCCGGGACGGGTGCTGGCAGCGATGACGACGGTCGGGTTCGGCGGCTCGCAGGGGCTCGAGTCGCCGTCGGCGCTCACGGGGGCGGGCATGGGGGACGCGCTCGGGCGGGTCGTGGGTTCGCTGCCCGAGCAGGAGCGGCGGTCGCTCATCGTCGCGGGTGCGAGCGCCGGGATCGCGGCCGTCTTCTCGTCGCCCGGGGTGGGCATGCTGTACGGCATCGAGATCCCGTTTCGACGGGACGTCGACGCCCGCCGGCTCGTGCCGTGCGCGATCGCCGCGGCCGCCGCGTTCGCCGTCCGCGACGCGCTCGTGGGCGCGCGCCGCATCGCGGTGCTCGAGTCGACGCCGGTCGTCGATGCGACGTTCGCCCTCGGGGTCGCGCTGGTCGCGATCGGATGCGGCGTCGGCGCGCGCCTCTTCGCCGAGACCGGCGAATGGCTGAAGGGCCTCGCGCGCGGCGGGACGCCGCTCGGGCGCGCGGTCGTCGCGGGGGCGGTCCTGGCGGGGCTCGCCTGGACGGGGCACGCGCTCACCGGCTCGTGGATCACGTTCGGCCCGGGCTACGTCGCGTCGGACTGGGTGCGGCACGGGTCGTACCCGATCTGGCTGCTGCTCGCGACGCTCGTCATCCGGGCCGCGGGCACGCTCACCTGCGTCTACGGCGGGGGAGGCGGCGGGGTCTTCACGTCGCTCGCGTGCTGCGGGGTCTTCGTCGGGCAGATCGTGGGCGAGCTCGTCGGGCGGACGGAGTCCGACCTGTTCCCGTTTCTCGGGGCGGCGTGCTTCCTCGGGTCGGGCTACCGGCTCCCGCTCGCGTGCATGATGCTGGTGCTCGAGGGCGCCACGTCGATCTCGGTCGCGGTCGCGGGCCTCGTCGCGATCGCGATCGGGCAGGTCCTCATGGGCCGCGAGTCCGTGTCCGACGCGAAGCGGGACCACCGCATGGATTGAGGGCGCGCCCGGCGCGCCGGGTCGGCGCGCCGGGCCGTGCTGGCTTCACTCGCGCGTGCCGCGCGCCGGCCTCCGTCCTTCCTCCGCGGCTCGCTCGAGATCCTCGCCTTCGCGGCCGTCGAGCGCTTTGGCGGCGTCGCGGGCCTCCTTCTCCGGCTTTCCCGAACGGGCGTGCTCGGTCGCCGCCCGATTGTATCGTCGTGCAGCCGTTTTGTTCCCTTCGCCTTCGTTCTTCTGGGCCTGGTCCCTCACTTCGCTCCTCCTTGTGTCGATTCGCGGGCCGGCGACCCGCGTCGCCGGCCGCCGAGCTCACGCACCGGTCCAAGCCCCGTGCCGTCCGCCCGCTCGGGCCGCGGTCGGCTGGCGGTCGCCGGGTCGGCAAGGGTTTGGCTAGGAAGTTCGTCGTCCGACGATGTCCGTCGACGGAGGATTGGTTCCGCCTCAGGACACACGGGAATCGTACGATCACGGGAGCGCGCCGGAACGTCCCGAACGGCGCAGCACCCTCGGCCACAGCGGGGCGGTGTGAACTTTCGGGCTGTAAGCCTTACAGCGCGGTTGTAAGTTCGTCCCGTCGACCTGCGGCTGAAAGTGCCTGTCGCGGCGTCGCTCCACGCCGGTGCTGACATTTTTTCGTCGCGTCCGCCGGCACGGAACCTGCCAGTGCCGCCCATCCCGCAGGGAGGGTGTCCATGTACGATTCGGCCGATCCAGTTCGCGAGCGGCTCCTCGAGCCCGAAGTCCTTACGCCCGAGCAGTACGTCGATCGCGTGCGCGCACGCAGCACCGACCGACCCGAGGTACGGCTCATGTGCGCGGTGATCGAGGACGCGATCCTCTCGTACCTGAGCTTCGCGTCGCCAGAGCCCGCGGTGCGGAGGAAGGGCAGCTTGAACGCCTTCCGGCAGATCGAGAGCTGGATCGAGTCGCGCGACTACGAGTGGCCGTACTCGTTCGAGAACATCTGCTCCGCGCTCGAGCTCGACGCCGAGCACCTGCGCCGCGGCCTCCGGCGCTGGCGCGATTCGGGCCAGACGCCGCGCTTCGAGCGCACCAAGCCCCGTCAGCTGACGATCGGCCCGCGCCGGAGGCGCCGGGACGGCGTCGCGCGCACGGCCGCGGCTTAAGTTACAGAGCGGTCGTCACCGCGCACTCCGCGCGCAAAGCGCGCGGCCGAGCGAAGCGAACCGGGGAGTGGGACCCTAGCCGGCTTTGCAGGCTAGGGTCAGGGATCCCTCGTTGGAGAGCTGGCTCGCGGGCGTCTGTGGCTGCTAGACGCGCGCGATGGCGAAAGCGAAGCTGTACCTTCACGAGATCATCCACATCGTCGGGACCGGGTCGGAGGCCTACAAGCGGCACACGGCGATTCTGGGTCTCGGTCGGAAGGACGGTGGATCGCCGCTCGTCGGGACGTTTCAGCAGTCGGGCTCGACCGGCGATTGGCCGAAGGTGATCAACCTGTGGGAGATGAACGGGTGGGATCACTGGGCCGAGATCCTGGACGGCCAGTACACGCGCGCGTCGGGTCAGGTCCCCGAGCTGCGCCGCTGGTGGACCGAAGCGACCAGCTTCCGCTCCGGCGGCTTCGACCGGATCCTCGAGCCGGCTCCGTTCTGCCCGACGCGTGAGGAGATCCTGCGCGCGAAGGTGCGCGGGCTCGCCTGCCTGCAGGAGATCGCGACCACCGAGCCGGGAAAGGCGGACCGCTATCTGGAGGCGGTCGACGAGCACTGGCGGAAGCCGGCCGCCAAGCGCGGCATGACCCTCATCGGCGCCTACCGGACGTCCATGCGCGACACCGAGGCGGTCCTGCTCTGGTCGTTCCCGACGTTCCGCGATTACACCCGGCACCTCTCGGATTTCGCGACCGCGCGCGCGACCCGCTCCTGGAGCGATCGGGCGCGGAAGTGGCGCCTCGACTACCGCGAGACGCTCCTCGTCCCGAGTCCCTGGTGCATCATGCATCCCGACTTCGTCGATTCGCCGCCGGAGGCACCCGGAGCGCCGGCGCCCGCGCCGGCGACCGCCCCGCGTCCCGCCGCCCGCGGCCGTCGCGGCCGTCGCTCGCCGCGCTGACGCGCGGCCCCGCAACTGGTACGAGTCGCCCCCATGGCGAAGGCGAGAGCCCGGGCAAAGGAACCGACCAAGCGCCGCAGCGCGGCGGACATCGAGCGCATGATCTGGCTCGAGCGCGCTCGCGGCCCGATCCTGCCGTCGGTGCTCGCGGGCGTCGCGCTTCTCGTCTGGGTGCTCGCGAACGCCGGCGTCATCCCGATGGCCGCCGGCGTCGCGGCCGTCGGCGCGCTCGTGCTCGCGCTCTGCCTGTTCGCGGCAGTGCGCGACTTCATCGCCGACGAGACGACGTCGACCCAGGTGCTGGTGATCCTCCTCTTCGCGATCCTCTTCGCCGCCGCGACGTCCTTGCCGCTCTTCCGAACGCTCTATCCGCGGCCCGCGATCGCCGCCGGCGACCTCGCGACCAAGGGCGCCGCGATCGACGTCGTCACCGGCGACGCGAGCGGGCCGTACCGCGTGATCGTGGAGGGCCACCTCCCGGAGTCGCGCGAGCACGCGACCCAGACCGCGCACTATCGCCTCCGGGTCGAGGGCGCCGCCCCGTCGCCGACCTTCCTCGACGGCGACTTCAGCGATCGCTGGGGCATGCGCCGCCTCGGCCGCCGCGGCAGCGCGCCGGTCCACGTCGTCCGCTCGACCGGCCAGCACGAGCTCGACGCGTCGGCGGGCTCGACGTTCAAGATCTCGCTCGACGAGCTGTCGCCGCCGAATACGGGCTCGGTGAGCGTGTCCGTGCATCCCGATGCGTTCCCGACGGTGCTGATCGCCGGTCTCGGGGTCCTCCTCACGGGCACCGCGATGGTGCTCGACGCGTGGCGGACGTCGGACTCGGGCGACGGTCTCACGACGCTCGTGGCGCTCGGCGCTCTGTTCGGGGTCGTGGCGCTCCGGCGGTTCGCCCCGCCGCACCCGGGCTTCGGCGACCTCATCTTCAACGGGGTCGTCGGCGGCGTCGCGGGCCTCGGCGTCGGGTGGCTTCTCTGGAAGATCGGCGGGCCGGCGCTCCGCTCGCGGCTCGCGGGCGACGGTCGATAGGCGATCTCAGCCCTTCCCGAGGAGCCCGTCCTTCAGCGCCTGGTTCGGCGGGTCGTCTCCGAGCCAGATGCCCCAGAGCGCGCGCATGAACTCCGGGCCCGGGATCGTGCCGGCGTTCTTGCCGGCGATCGTCCCGGTCGTGCCGGTGCCCGGGACGTAGTCGAACGTCACCTGGGATCCCTCGCGCAGCGGCTCCTTGAACCAGCTCGCGAACTGGTCGAACTGCGGTTGCAGCGCGGGCGTGCCGGTGTGGGAGAAGCCTTCCTTCATCGCGTCGACCATCTCGTCGTGCGAGACCTCGCGCAGGAACTGGAGCTGCATCCGCTTCGGCTCGTCCGCGTCGGTGGCGGCCTTGCCGTCGTGCGTGGGGGTCGTGAGGTAGAGGCCCGCGACGTAGACCTTGACGAAGACGTACGCGATGCGGACGCCCATTCCATTGAGCTTGACGGGCTTCCCGCCGACCGTCGACGTGTCCGGGAAGGTGACGCCCTGGACCGACATCGCGATCCCGTTCCGCGGTCGAGCGAGGGCTGCCGCCAAAAGGAGCGCGACCGCAGCGCCGACACGCATCCGCGCAAATGCTCGCATCGTGGGCCTCCTCTCGCGCGCCGGGCTGCCGCGGCGCGGGCCGATCTCCGAGCTGAACGGGGCGGGATCGACGAATCGATCCTACACCGCCCGCCGCTACATCGTGAGCCCGCCGTCGATCGAGACGATCGAGCCGGTCATGTAGCGGCCCTGGTCGGACGCGATGAACGCGATCAGCGCCGCGATCTCCTCGGGCTCGCTGTTGCCGTACGGCGTGCGGACCTTGTCGAGCTTCTTCGGGTCCGCGCCGTCGGGCAGCTCGTAGAAGGCCTTCTGGAGCGGCGTGGCGATGCCGCCCGGCGCGACGCAGTTCACGCGCACGCCGCGCTCGAGGTACTCCTCGGCGAGCGCGCGCGTCAGGTTCACGACGCCGCCCTTCGAGGCGCAGTAGGCCGCGCTGTACGCCTGGCCCATGAGCCCCGCGTTCGACGCGACGTTCACGATGTTCCCGCCGCCGTCGAGAAGGTGCGGCAGGGTCGCCTGGCACATGAGGAACGTCCCGGTCAGGTTGACGGCGATGATCTTCTGCCAGTCGTCGAACGGCATGTCGTGCGCGTTCGCGAAGCGGCCGACGCCCGCGCAGTTCACGAGGATCGAGGGGCGCCCGAGGGCGCCGGCGGAGGCCGACACCGCCGCGCGCGCCGAGGCGGGATCCGCGACGTCGACGCGCTCCGCGCGTCCGCGGCCGCCGTCGCTCGCGATCTCGGCCGCGGTGCGCTCGGCCGCCTCCGCCACGACGTCGAGGCACGCGACCGCGGCGCCTTCGGACGCGAGCGCCTTCGCGGTCGCGCGGCCGAGCCCGGAGCCGGCGCCGGTCACGATCGCCACCCGTCCCGCAAACCGCGTCAAGCTCATGGAAGCCTCCCGGGCGCGCCCGGGAATCCCAGACCGCCGTCTCGAGGGCCAGAGCTATCGAAGGCCCCCCGGCCGCGCAATGCGCTGCGCGCGTTTGCGCCAGTGCCGAATCCTGCTAGGCGAGGCGTCGTGCGTGTCGCAGCCCGGCCGCCGCGACGCGGCACGAGGTGATCGGACGCGGCGATGTCTCTCCTCACCTGGGGGATCATCTTTGCCCTGATCCTCGTGAACGCCGTGTACGTCGCTGCCGAGCTCGCGGCGGTCGCGGTCCCGAAGAGCCGGGTCCAGCAGCGCGCAGTCGAGGGCGACTCGTTCGCGCAGCGGCTGCTGCCGATCCTCACCGAGCCACGGCAGCTCGATCGCTACATCGCGGCGTCGCAGGTCGGGATCACGCTCTCGAGCCTGGTCCTCGGCGCATTCGGCGAGTTCGCGCTCGGGGACGACGCGGCGGCGCTGCTCGAGCGCGCGTTCTCGCTCGAGCAGCGCAACGCGCGCTCGACCGCGTCGATCGCCGTGCTCGTCGGCCTCACGGTTCTCCAGATGGTGCTGGGCGAGCTCATGCCGAAAGCGACCGCGCTCCAGCACCCGACGGGAACGGCGATCTGGACCGTCGTCCCCATGCGCTGGTCGCTCGCCGTCCTCGGCCAGTCGATCACCGTGCTGAACGGCTCGGCGAGCCTCCTGCTGCGCGCGATCGGGATGCGCGACACCGCCACGCCGCACGTCCACTCGCCGCGCGAGATCGAGTTCCTGCTCGCCGAGAGCCGCGAGGGCGGAATTCTCGAGCCGCACGAGCACCGCCGCCTGCGCCAGGCGCTCCACCTCGGCACGCGCACCGCGCGCGAGCTGATGGTGCCGCGCGACCGCGTCCGGGCGCTCGACGTCGCGAGCTCGCGCGACGAGGTCCTGCGCATCTACACGGAGAGCCCGTTCACGCGCCTCCCGGTGTACCGCGGATCGCTCGATCGGATCCTCGGCTTGGTCCACACGCGCGACGTCGCCCTCCACGCGACCGGATCGGGCCCGTTCGACCTCCGGCCGCTCATCCGTCCGGTGCTGTACGTGCCGCGCGACCTGCCGGCCGACCGGCTGCTCGCCCGCATGCGCGAGGCGCGCCGGCAGATGGCGATCGTGTGCGATCAGGACGGCAGCGCGCTCGGCATCGTGTCGATCGACGACATCCTGGACGCGGTCCTCGGAGAGATGGCGGACGACCTGAAGGACGCCGCCGCCGCCCGCGAGCCTCGTCATGCTTGACTCGGCGGCCGCGATCGGACCGGCGCTCATCGTCGCGGCGCTGATCGCGGTGAACGCGCTCTTCGTCGCCGCCGAGTTCGCGATCGTCGCGGCGCCGCGGCCCGCGATCCGCCGGCTCGCCGAGGGCGGGAGCCGCGCGGCGCGCCTCGTCGACCGCGTCCAGAGCGACGCCAACCGACAGGACCGGTTCATCGCGACCGCGCAGCTCGGGATCACGGCGGCGAGCCTCGGGCTCGGCATGTACGGCGAGCACGCGCTCGCCGAGGGCGTGCACGAGGTGTTCGCGGCGCTCGGGTCGCCGAGCTGGCTCGTCGCCCACGGCGTCGCGAGCGCGCTCGCGCTCGCGCTTCTCACCTACCTGCACATCGTGCTCGGCGAGATGGTCCCGAAGTCGATCGCGCTCGTGCACCCGGTCCGCCTGGCGCTCGCGATCGGGCCCATCATGCGGGCGGTGCAGCTGGCGTTCTATCCGGTCATCGTGACCCTCAACAGGGCCGCGAGCGGGCTCCTCCGGCTCGTCGGCATCGAGCGCCGCGGCGGGAGCGCGGAGCACCTGTCGACGCCCGAGGACCTCGCCTACATCGTCCGCGAGAGCCAGGAGGGCGGCGTCCTGCCAGAGGAGCGGGCTCAGGTGCTCCAGGAGCTGCTCGAGTTCGGATCCCTGACCGCGGCCGAAGTGATGGTCCCGCGCGTCAAGATCGCCGGGATGCCGATCGGCGCCACCGCTGAAGAGATGCGCGAGATGCTCCAGGAGGAGCAGCACACGCGCTACCCGGTCTATCAGGACGATATCGACCACGTCGTCGGGATGGTGCACGTCAAGGACATGCTGCGACTCCTGCCGCGCGGGATGCCGCTCTCCGAGCGCGAGGTGCGGACCGTGCCGTTCGTGCCCGAGACGATGCTCCTCGATCGCCTCGTCGCGACGCTGCGCGAGAGCCGCTCGCAGATGGCGATCGTCATGGACGAGCACGGGGGCACGGCCGGCCTGCTGACGATCGAGGACCTCTTCGAGGAGGTCGTCGGCGAGATCACCGAGGACACGCTCGAGCGCCTCGAGATCTACCGTGATCCCGCAGGGCGCCTCCACGTCGCGGGCACGGTGCGGATCGAGGACGTGGGCGAGGAGCTCGGGGTGACCCTGACGCACGAGGACGTCGACACCGCGAGCGGGCTCGTGCTCGCGCTCCTCGGCCGACCGGCGGCGGTCGGCGACGCGGTCGTGTGGCAGGGCGTGCGCTTCGAGGTCACGGCGGTCGCCGGGCACGGCGTCGAGGAGTGCGTCGTGAGCCTCCTGCCGCCGGATCCGGCGCCCGACGACGAGGTGGAAGAGGACGGCGACCGGACGCCGGATCGCGAAGACGGCGCGGCGTAGACGCGGCTCGCGCACGGCCGGGCAGAGGGCGCAGCGTTGCGCGTGAGACGCGGTGCG
This sequence comes from Binatia bacterium, assembly GCA_035651755.1. Lineage (GTDB taxonomy): Bacteria > Desulfobacterota > Binatia > UBA12015 > UBA12015 > DASRFA01. The sequence continues at coordinate 111,978 of DASRFA010000050.1, forward strand.
GCGTGGACGTCCGGGCCGCGTCGGAAGCCACTGGACGGGGTCCGGAAGCGTCGTTACCCAATTGAGGGTGAAGTGGCTTCGTTCGCCTGGGGTGGCGCCGCGGCTGCCCTGGCTCCGGCTGTGGCTCGCCGTTCTGAACGGCACGTTGTTCGTCGCGGGGGTCGTCCTCGGCACGTGGGTCAACCGGACGGCGTTCCTTCTCGCGCTCGTCGTTCCGATCGGGCTCCTGCCGTTTTCGTACGCGCGCCTTCGCCTCGAGCGCATGGTGCGGCGGACGCTCGGTTTGGGGCCGCGCCGGCGGAACCTCTATGCGGCGCTTTCGGGGTGCGCGCTCGCATTCGACGGCCTCATGATCGCGCAGCTCGTGACCGCGCAGCTCGCGCACCAGCTGCCGACGATCCACGGGCCGGGCATCTCCTGGCTCGGGCCGGTGTGGTTCAGCGCGCACGCGCTGCTGTTCCTGGGCTACCTCGCGGTCGACGCGACGCGCGTCGCGCGGCGGGTCGCGAGCCGGATCTGGACGGCGCTCGCGCCCGACGAAGCGGCCGGCGCGCCGCGCGGGCTCGCCGCGTCGCCCGAGCGCCGGATGTTCCTCCGCCGGGCGGGCGTCGCGGGAGCGGGGCTTCCGTTCTTCGTGTCGCTCTCGAGCGTCAACCTCTCGTACGACTTCCGGGTGCAGGAGCGCGAGATCGAGCTGCCGCGCTGGCCGCGCGCTCTCGACGGCCTCCGCGTCGCGCACCTTTCGGACATCCACGTCGGCGGCGGCATGAATCGCGATCGCCTGCTGCACGTCGCGGAGCTCACGAACCGCGCTCGGCCGGACGTCGTCCTCCACACCGGCGACTTCCTCACCCATCGCAGCGGCGCGTTCGACGCGCCTCTCTACGAGGCGCTCGCCCGCATCGAGGCCCCGCACGGGCAATGGGCCTGCCTCGGCAACCACGACTTCGACGACGTCGAGCGCCTCGTCGGGCGCTTGACGGCGAGCGGCGTGACCGTCCTCCGGAACCGCGCGGAGACGATCGCGATCGAAGGACAGCCCGTCGAGATCGCGGGCGCGGACTTCGTGTTCACGCGCGTCGGACGTGCCGGGATCTACCAGCGCGTCGTCACGCGCCTCGGCCCGCGCTCGGATGCGCCGCGCATCTTCCTGAACCACGACCCGATGGCCTTCGCGGACCTGCCCGACGGCTGCGCCGACCTGGTGCTGTCCGGCCACACCCACGGCGGGCACGTCGGCCTGCAGGTGACGCCGACGCTCGCGGTCACGGTCGTGGGGCTCGCGGGCTTGCCCGACCAGGGAGTCTTCTCGCGCGGCGACATGCGCCTCTTCGTCACCCGCTGCGTCGGCTTCTACGGCTACCCGATGCGCGTCGGGATTCCGCCCGAGATCTCGCTCCTCGTCCTGCGGTCGCCGCGCGCGGTCACGACGCCCGCGTGACCGCCGACGTCCTCGCAGATCGCCCCCCCCTCGCGCCCCCGTCGGGATCAGCTGAGGAAGAGCCGGCCGGCGGGGTTCTCGGTCTCCTCGGTGTAGCGGAAGCCGAGGCCGTCGAGGCGGGCGCGCAGCTCCGCGCGCTCGGCCGGAGGAACCTCGAGGCCGCACAGCACGCGTCCGAAGGCCGCGCCGTGGTTGCGGTAGTGGAAGAGCGAGATGTTCCAGCGCGCGCCGAGCCCGGCGAGGAACTGCAGCAGCGCGCCCGGCCGCTCGGGAAACTCGAAGGTGAAGAGCGTCTCGTCGCAGACGTCGGCGCGGCCGCCGACCATGTGCCGGACGTGCGACTTCGCGAGGTCGTTGTCGCTGAGGTCGGTGCAGGGGTAGCCGGCGCGCCCGAGGCCGCGCGCGATGGCCGCCGCTTCCTCGGCACCGGTCACCTCGAGGCCGACGAACACGTGCGCCTCGCGCCGGGAAGAGAGCCGGTAGTTGAACTCGGTGATCGAGCGCTCGCCCACCGCGCTGCAGAACTCGAGGAACGAGCCCGGACGCTCGGGGATCGTGACGGCGAGGATCGCCTCGTGGTGCTCGCCGACCTCCGCGCGCTCGGTGACGTAGCCGAGGCGCGCGAAGTTCATGTTCGCGCCGGAAGCGACCGCGACCACCGGGCCGTCGGGCAAGCCGCCCGAGCGCGCCGCGTGCTTCAGGCCGGCGACCGCGAGCGCGCCCGCCGGCTCGAGCACCGAACGGGTGTCCTCGAAGACGTCCTTGATCGCGGCGCAGGTCTCGTCGAGCGACACGACGACGACGCCGTCGAGGTAGCGGCGGCAGAGCTCGAACGTGTGCTCGCCCGGTTGCTTGACGGCGACGCCGTCGGCGAAGATGCCCACGCGGTCGAGCGCCACGATGCGACCCTCGGCGAGCGACCGCGCCATCGCGTCGGCGTCCTCGGGCTCGACGCCGAAGACCCGGACCTCCGGCCGGAGCTCCTTCACGACCGACGACACGCCGGCGGCGAGCCCGCCGCCTCCGACGGGGACGAAGATCGCCGCGAGGTCGCGCGGCGCCTGGTGCAGGATCTCGAGCGCGATCGTCGCCTGTCCGGCGATGACGTCGAGGTCGTCGTACGGGGGCACGAGCACCATGCCGGACTCGCGCGCGATCTCGGTCGCGCGGGCAGCCGCGTCGGCGTAGTCGTCGCCCACGAGCTCGATGCGCGCGCCGAGCGACTCGACGGCGCGGACCTTGATCGCCGGGGTCGTGCGCGGCATCACGATCCGGCATTCCATCCCGAGGCGCTGCGCCGCGAAGGCGACTCCCTGCGCGTGGTTGCCGGCCGAGGCGGCGATCGCGCCCGCCCGCCGCTCGTCCGGGCTGAAGCGCGCCATGCGGTTGTACGCGCCGCGGATCTTGAACGAGAAGACCGGCGTCAGGTCCTCGCGCTTCAGGAGGACGGGACGGCCGAGCCGCGCGCCGAGCCGGGGAGCCCGGTCGAGCGGGGTCGGGTCCGGAAGGACCTCCGCGACGCGCGCGTTCAGGGCGCGCTTCAGCATGCCGGCGGCGCCTCGAAGCGCACGAGGTAGGGATAGCGCGTCACCTCGAAGTATCCCATGCGGCGGTAGATCGGCTCGCCCATGACCGAGGCCTGGAGCGTCACGAGGCGCGCGCCGAGGTCGAAGCCGACATTGCCGACGGCGCGCGTGCACAGCTCCGCGAGGCCGCGTCCGCGCGCCTCCGGGACGGTCCCGACCCAGTAGATGCCGGCGATGCCGTGCGACAGGATCACCATCGCGCCGCCCGCCGGTCGCCCATCGACCAGCGCGAGCAGCGCGCGGATGTGCGGCGCGCGCAGGACCGCGAGGCGGCCGACCCCCGCGATCCCGCACTCGACCGGCATGCCGTAGGTCGCGTACGCCTCGCCCATCACGCGTCCGAACTCCGCCGCATCCTCGTCCCCTTCGACGACGCGAAGCGCGACGCCGGGCGGCGGCGCGACGTCCGCGAGGCGATGATCGAGGAACATCGCGGGCATGTCCCCGAACGGCGTGAGACCCGCGTCGGACGCCGCGGCGCGGAGATCGTCATCGGGGGCGTGTGCTCGCAGGAGGACGGAGTAGCCGCGACGGCGCTCGCCGAAGAATCGATCGGCGCGCGCGATCGCCTCGCGTCCGGAGAGGCCGCGCTCCGTCCGCATGGCGGCGTTGAAGAGCACCGGCAGATCCGTCGCGCCCGCGAGCAGCAGGAGGCCGTCCTCGTCGTGGACCGCACCGCCAGCGCGTCGAGCCAGCTCTCGGTTTGCCTCCGCGAAGGCGAGGTCGGAAAGCTCGACGAGATCCGCGTTGGTCATGGCGGCAGAGCTTAGGCGCGCCCCGTCGCGATGCAACGGCGCGCGCCTCCACGGTCGAGGAGATCCGAGCGAAGCCCGATGCTGCGCTCGACGGCGCGGCGGCGCGCCGGTTCAGCTCAGCGCACCGCCGGCGCCTTCTCGTCCGGCGGCGGCAGCGGCTCGTGCTTCGCGCGAGCCCCCGAGCGCGCCGGCCGCATCTCCGGGAGGCGGCTCGCCCCGGCGCGACGCCGTCGAGCCGCCTCCATCCAGACCTGCGACCGCCGCCGCCGTTACGCGGTGACGTCGGTCGCCTGTGCCATTCGGCGCGCGCTCTCGGTCTCCGGCCGATACCGCTTGCCGTTCGTGTCTCCGACGATCCGCTCGTAGACGCCGTCGACGATCCACCGCGGGATCCGCTCCGCCAGCGCAGCAACCAGCATGCCTCGCCGATCGAGGCCGAAGATGCGCGACGGCGCGAGCGCGCTCACGGCGCGGCGCGGGGCGACGAGCCCGAAGTCGAGCAGCCGGCCCGCCCAGCGCTCGGTGCGCTTCGCGGCGGCGGCGGCGCGGTCGAGCAGCTCGTTCACGCGCGAGACCTCCGCGAGGTCCCGCTCGATGTCCTTCCCGAGCGCGACGAGCTCGTCTTCGCCGAGCGCCTGGGCGCGCTCGAAGAGGACCTCCTCTTCCTCCTCGATGTGCTCCTCGAGGAGCGACTGGAGGACCCGGGCGCGCGCCTCGAACAGGTCGCTCGCGAGGTCCATGGTGGGAAGCTGGGCGAGGAGCACGTCGACGAGCCGATGCTCCTCGTACGACTCGAGGACCATCTCCTCGGTTCGGCGATCGGCGCGCGCGATCGCGGGGTAGAAGATGCGCTCCTCGAGCGACGTGTGCACGCGGAGCTGGCCGACCAGCGTGTCGACGAGCATCGGACGCTCGTCGAGGTCGCGGCCCTGGTTGATCTTGCGCACGAGGGCGAGCACCTCGCGGTGCTGCTCGCGCAGGATTTCGATCGCGTTCATGGTCTCCTCCGAAAGGTTGCTGCCGCCGCGGTCGCGCTCGAGCGCACCGCTCCCCCCTGGTCGCGAACGTGAGGAACGAGGTGGTGGGACAGCCGGTCGGCACGATCGTACTGCCGTGTGACCGCCGCGGCTGGTTTGTCGCAGGACCAGTGCAACGGCGGTGCCACGTCGCCGCGCTCGTCCGCCGGTCGGTCGTCCGACGCGGTGCTTCGTGGTCGCCGAGCGGCGCCATGCCGCCGTCGCCGGCGCGCTCGTCGCGCGCGCCGCCGCGGTGTAAATCGTAGGGTCGCGCAGATTGCTTTTACAAAGGACGCGCCGATTCCGCGCTTGAGTGAGCGGCGGCGAAGTCCGATGGATCGGTCGGGGGCGAAAGGGGCGACCGCCCCGGAGGGAACGATCATGCGCGCGACGACGACCTGGATCGCAGCACTGCTGGCGCTGGTCCTCACGGCGGGCGCGCCGCGCAGCCAGCGAGCGTCCGCCGTCGGGAGCGATCTCCGGATCGCCGACATGGGCATGGGCGAGCTCGGGCCCGAGCTCGGCGGCTCGCAGGACGACATGATCGTCGACAGCCCCGGTCACTTCGTGCCGCGCGCGAACGACATGATCGTCGGCGACCCGGGACACGTGCCGTCGGACTCGGACATGACGCTGAACGACCCCGGCCGCCTGCCGTCGCAGCCCGACATGATGCTGAACGACCCCGGGCAGCTCCCGGCCCAGCCCAACATGGACATCGAGCAGCCGCAGGACCTCGATTCCAGCGACGACATCGACTGAGCGCCGCCCCTTCCGGCGCCCGTCCACCATCGGCGAGCCACCTGAACGACGCCCTCGCGATCCTGCGATCCATCCATCCCGGGGACGGGGCCGTCGCCGCGGCCGTGGTGGGCCTCGCCGCCGTGCTGCGCGGCTTCACCGGCTTCGGCCTCGCCCTCGCCGCGGTACCCGGCCTGACGCTCGTGCTGCCGCCGGCAGAAGCCGTGCCGTGCGTCCTCCTGCTGCAGATCGCCGCGGGAGCGCAGCTCGTCCCGGGCACCAGGAACGCGATCGACTGGGGCGCCCTCGCGCCGATCCTGATCGGCGCGATCGCAGCGACGCCGATCGGGACGGTGCTCCTCGCGGGCGTCCCGGCGGACGCGATGCGGGCCGCGATCGGCCTCGTGCTGCTCGCGGCGGTGGTCCTGCTCACGCGCCGGCCGCTCGTGGCGCGCCGGCCGTCGCTCGCGGCGCGCGGCGCGATCGGGATCATGTCTGGCGTGCTGAACGGCAGCACCGCGATGGCGGGCCCGCCGGTGATCGCCTACTTCCTGGCCGCGTCCGCGAGCCACGCCGCCGGCCGCGCGTCGCTCCTCGCGTACTTCTTCCTGATCTCGATCGCGAGCCTCGTGTCGGCGCTCGCGGCCGGGCTCGTGACCGTCCGCATCGTCGTCTTCGCGGCTGCGCTGCTGCCGTTCATGGCGATCGGGAACGCCGTCGGCCACCGCCTCTTCGGGCGCGCTTCGCCCGCGGCGTACCGGCGGATCGCGCTCGCGACCCTGAGCGCGATGGCGGTGCTCGCGATCGCGCGCGCCCTCCTCCGCTGAGGGCTGCGGCGCGAGCTATCCCGCAGTGTTCGCGATCGCGACGTACGGGCGGCACGGCTGCCCGCGCAGCGACGGGCAGAGCGGCAGCGCTGGCGGCACGGTGACGCCTCGCAGCACCGGCAGGAGAATGCTCGACGCCACGCCGGGCGATCGACCGATCGTGTTCACGACCTCGCCGTCGGCCGGAAGCGCCTCGAACTTCCAGAGCGGCCGGTCGCCGCCGGGCGCCTCGATCGTGATGCGGACGCGCGAGCCTTTCCGGAAGACGTGTCCGAACGGGAACGTCTCGATCCGGACGAGCGCGTACTCGCCCGCCGGCAGGTCGGCGGCGTCCTCCTCGCGGTGCGACGCAACTGGCCGGAGGTCGGTCGACAGGCTCTCGTCGAGCGTGCGCCGGCTCGCGCGGAGCCAGCCGGTCTGCACGTACTGCTCCTCGCCGTCGGGTCGGATCTCACTCACGGTCACCTGGAGGTCGACGTCCTTCGCGGTCGACTGGACCCACAGGTCGACGCTCCCGGTGCCGATCATCACGAGGTCCTCGACGAGCGGATCGGTCGCGTACGCGAGCGCCTTGCCCTCGGCGAGCTGCCGCCAGTTCCAGGGCGGCAGCGTCCGCCAGATGCCGTCGCCCGGTCCCGTGTACGTCGTCACCTCTGCGCCCGACGGATCGTACACGTACGAGTCGGCGCCGGCGCTCGCGGGCTCCGACTCCGTCAGGCGGCCGCCCTCGTCGAGCCACCAGCGCGTTGGCTCGACGCCCGGGATCGGCCACCGATCGAATGCGAGCTCGAAGCTCGGGACCGGGACGCCGGGCGCGGCGCCCGCGCCGCTCTCGAGCAGCACCCGCACGCGCGGGTCCGCCTCGAAGCGCTGGCGCGCCTCCTCGACCGAGTGCGCGTCGGTGAAGCGATCGGGCGGGATCGGGAGGTCGGTCGTCCCGTAGACCGCCGCGCCGATGCCGGGGATGAGGAGGTATCCGGCGGGCGGCAGCGCGGGGATCTCGTCGGCGACGTAGAGCTCGAGGAACTCCCACCAGCGCGCGAAGATGAGCGGCCCGAGCGAGTCGGTGTGGTTGCCGTTGGTGAGCGTGAAGTGGAGCTTGTCGGTCCCGGTGAAGCGGTCGAGCATGTTCGCGAAGTAGCCGCCGGTCTGCTCGTCCTGCCACGCGCCCGCGAGGAAGACGGGCACGTTGATCTCGTGCACGAAGGTCGCGGGGGCGACGGAGTCGGCGATCTCGGGGTGATAGAAGCGGTTCTCGTCGATCAGCTGGAAGACGTCCGGCGTCTGGTCGCGCAGCTTCTGGTTCGCGATGCAGACCGGGTCGCCGTTCTCGATGCGCTTTCGCGCCCACGGCTGGCCGCCCGGGCGCGAGTCCGACTGCCGCTCCGCGGCCCAGTCCTTCGCGAAGCCGATGTTGTAGATGCCGCCCGGGAAGAGGGTCCCGCGGCCCGTGTCGGAGATGACCGAGAGCGGCGTGATCGCGGCGAGGTGCGGCGGCTGGTACTGCGCGACGAAGAGCTGGCTGATGCCGGGATACGAGATCCCGACCATGCCGACCTTGTTGCCCTTCACCCACGGCTGGCGCGCGATCACCTCGACCGCGTCGTAGCCGTCGGTCGACTGGAGCGTCTCGAAGAACTGGAATGCGCCGCCCGAGCAGCCGGTGCCGCGGATGTTGACGCCGACCGCTGCCCAGCCGAGCGTCGTCGCGAAGAGCGTGCCCGGCTCCGGCTCGTCGGGATTCGCGGGGTCGTATCCCGAGTACTCGATGACGGTCGGGTAGGGCCCGTTCTCCGGCGGCCCGGGCATGTACACGTTGATCGCGAGCAGCGTGCCGTCGCGCGTCTCGATGTAGCCGTAGCCGCGGTCGACGCGCTGCGAGTCGTAGAACGAGTCGGGCGGAACGTCGCGCGCATCGGTCACGGCGAGGCGCGGCGACGCCCGCAGCGCGCCGTCGCTTCCGGCGACGACGTGGACGGAGCCGGGGTCGACGTCACGGAAGATCAGCGAGCCCTGCGCGTCGACCTGGGCGCGCTGCAGGACGTCGCCGTCGGGCGCCGTCAGGTCGAGCGTCTCGCCCGGGTCGGCGTCGACGATCCAGACCTGCCGGATGCTTCCGTGCGCCTCGAAGCTCGCCGGCGCGGCGCTCGACAGGTCGTGGTGTCCGAGCGGCGAGGTCGAGCCGCCGCCGGACGACTGGTCGGCGCACGAGGCGAGCAGCGACGGAACGGCGGCGACGAGCGCGAGCGCGAAGGCGCTCCGGAGGACGCTCGCGATCCGGGAAGGGTGAGACGGGCGCATGTTCGGCTGGGCTCCTCGGGGCGGCTTCGGGAGGCGCTTTTCGCGCCTCGCGCGAGCGATGGGGGATCGAGCCCAGCACCGTAGGCGGCGGGCCGGCGGCCTGTCAACGGGGATTCGGCCGGCCCGCAGCGGGCACAATTCGGTCGAACACCCGGCCGGCTGCAGGGCGCCGGGACGGCGGCGCCGCCGCTCGGTTGCTCGTTACTTGACGGTGACCGCGACGGTCTTGATGTTGACGAGCGCGTCGACGACGATGATCGTCGACGCGCCGACCGCGTCGGCGGTGAACTCGAAAGCGTCTCCCGGCTGCGCGACGACCTGCGGCATGACGGAGCCGCCGATCGTGACGCGGACGGTGTAGGGCGGCGCGCCGCCGCTCACGACGAAGAGGAACGTCGCGCCCTGGGCGACCGTCGCCTTGTCGGGCGTGACGACGAGCGGCGGCACCTTCGGGGTCGGCGTCGGTGTCGGGACGGGCGTCGGCCGCGGGGTCGCGGTGGGCGCCGGCGTCCGGGCCGGCGTCGGGGTCGCGCTCGGCCTCGGCGTGGCGGTCGGCCGCGGGGTCAGCGTCGGCGTCGCCGTCGCGGTCGGGGCAGGGGTGGCCGTCGGCTGCGGCGGCGGCTCGAAGAAGGTCCCGCCGAGCGTCACCGAGCTCAGGAAGGCCCATTCCGGGCAGGTGTCCGGCGGAACGCACGTCGACGCTCCCCAGCAGTCGTAGGTGTACTGCGCGAGCGCGGGATCGGGGTCGTCCACCGCGCTCGTGAGCGAGCAGAAGACGAACGCCGGCGGCGAGCCGTCCGCGAAGTAGACGTTGCCGGTCAGGCTGCCGTCGCTCGCGTCCTGGACGATCGACCAGCGCTCGTCGCCGACGTCCCGGCTCACGAGCACCCCGCTCCCGTCGGGCGCGATCTGGAGCCCGTTGAACGCGCGTGCCGGCGCGGCCGCCAGCAGCGCGGCCAGAGCCGCGATCGCGATGGTCCCTCGACGCAAACGACCCCCCGACGGCCGGCCGCCGGGCCGGTCGCCGGACGGTTCTCGTCACGGCTCGCCGCGAACTTGAGGACGGCCCCGCCGTTTGACGGCCCACCGCGCCGGCGCCATGACGGGCCCATGCCGCTCTTCCTCGACGAGATCTGGTTGAACGCGTCGTCTCGCGAGGACGCCGCGCGCGCCTACACCGCTTTCCGCGCGATGGCGGAGAGCGGCTCGTTCCCGCCCGGGGTCACGCTGAAAGCGGGACCGTGGTTCTCGAACGAGGAGCCGAAGGTCATCCTGATCCTCGACATCCAGGACCACACGAAGACGTTCACCGCGTTCTCGCTCGGGGTCGCGGGCGGGCTCATCCGCCGCCGGCGGCTCGAGCCGATCGTCGAGGCGAGCGCGGTCGACGAGCTCGTCGCCGCGCTCCGGTGAGGCGTCGCCGCCCGCGAGCCGACGAGCGAGGATCGCCGGGCGCGGACGACGAGCCCCGCGGGACCTATCGGCGCGACACCTTCTTCCCCGCGACGACGACCTCCGCGAGCGAAAGCTGCCAGGTCCCGTTCAGCTGGACGCGGACGTAGCGCGCCGTCCGGTCGACCGAAGCCGCCCAGCGGACCGCCACGGTGCCGGGCTCGTAGATCGTCGTCACGCCCGCCTGAGCCTGTACCTGCGCCGGGTTCGTGGAGAGGAACGGATCGTCCGACAGGAAGACCCAGAACTGGCGCAGGCGCGCGGAGCACGGGAACGGGCAATCCGTGCGGTTCCAGAGCTCGATGTCCTTGACGTCGTACGACTGGCCGAGGTCGACCTGCCACCACGCGTTCGGGTCGGACCAGGTGTGGGTCACCGAGCCGTCGTTGATGTTCCCGTCGACGTTCCCGTCGACGGCGCGCGAGGCCGCGAAGCCGCTGAACGTGCTCGACTGCGTCGCCGTCTTCCCGCGAGCGCGGTTGCAGTTCGCGTCGTTCGCGCAGAGCGGCGCGCCGAGCACGACCGCCTCCGCGAGCTCGAGGCCGCGGATCGAGTTCGGCGGCATCTGCACCCGGACGTAGCGGCCCGTCCGGTTCACCGGCGCCGACCACGGCCGCGGCGCGACTCCCGGCTCGGAGATCGTCGTGACCCCGGGCTGCGCTTGCACGACCGCCGGATCGCTCGACGTGAACGGGGTCTCGCTCACGAAGACCTTGAAGTTCGCGAGATCGGTCGTGCAGCACGGATCGGTGCGCGGCCAGAGCTCGATCTCCTCGATCCAGGACGACGCACCGAGGTCGACCTGCCACCACGACTGGCCGCTCACGTTCCCCGCGATCGCCACGGACTGGTCGTTGAACGCGCCGTCGACGTTGCCGTCGTTCGCCTTGTCGGCGGAGCCGCAGATGCCCCAGAAGCAGGGCGTCGACGACTGCGTCGCCGGCTGGCCGAGGGCGAGGTCGATCGTGAGGGGACTGAAGCGGCCGATCTGCCGGCGCAGCGTCTCGCCGACCCAGACGTCGTGCGAGACCGGGTCGACGGAGAGCCCGCTGCCGCTGAACCCGACCTCGACCGGGCCCGGTGGGCAGCTCGGCACGCCCGACATCTGGCGCGAGAAGCGGGTCGGCGACGGCAGCAGCACGTAGCCGGACAGGTCGCGCTTCACGTAGCCCACCGAGGCCGTCCCCTTCGGGTCGGAGCACGCCCCGGCCTGGGCGAACCAGATGTTCTGGAACTTGTCGAAGTCGATGTTGTGCACCTGGTGGAGCGCGTCGAACCAGGTGTCGACGCTCCGGATGCAGGGGTTCACGTCGTTCGGCGGCGTCCCTTGGAGCGCCGTGCAATCGACCATCGGATCGGAGAGCTTCGCCACCTCGACGACGCTCACCGCGCCGTCCATGTACTCGCTGAACGCCACGTTGCCGTTCGCCGCGACCTCCACGTCCCACGGCGCCGACGCGAGGATGCTGTGGTTGTTCGGGTTCGGAGCGGGGAGCGGCAGCCGGACGTAGTCGTTCGTCGGCGAGCTCGGGTCGACGCGCACGATGCTGTTGTCGCCCCAGTAGGCAGTGTCCCAGACGTTCCCCTCGTGATCGACCCGGATGTGCGCCGAGCGGATGATGCCGGGCTGCAGCTCGTACTCGTGGAAGAAGCAGTCGGGGCTCGGATCGTCGAAGGGGCACGCGCGCGAGCCGGCGACGCCGAGCGCGCAGTCGTAGTCGTTGAAGCACGGGCGCGTCGCATCGGCTTTGCAGATGCCCGCGCCGCAGATCGGCGCGCAGGTCGACGGCGGGAAGCAGCCGCGATTGGTGCCGTCCCGGCAGCGGAAGAACCCGCATTGCTGGCATTCGGTGCTGGTCGAGCACGTGCTGCCGTCGGGGCAATGTCCGGCGGTGCACAGCGGGGCGCAGTCGGCGTCGGTGCTGCAGCTCCGGTTCGAGCCGTCGGGGCACGTCTGCTGCGAGCACCCTTGCGTCGCCGGGTCGACGGGGAACGAGAAGGAGCCCGTGGTGTCGTAGGGTGCCACCTCGGGGTCGAACCAGCCCGGTCGCCACTCGCGGATCGAGACCGGTCCCTTCCGCCGCGTGTCCGCCGCGTACCAGACGCGATCGTGCCCGAGCCCGTCGTAGTTCGCCTCGTAAGTGATTCCGTCGAGCGTGTCCGCGTTGAAGGGGATGTCGTAGAAGCGCAGCGCCGATTGTCCCGGGGGCGGCGTCGGGTCGTACATCACGACGCGATCATGCGAAGGTCCGGCGCTGTAGTCGGACTGCTGCCCGCCCGCTTGGGGGAACCAGACGCGCCCGTACGGATCGACGGTCAGGTCCTCGGAGGACGTCGGGCAGGCGGACGAGGATCCGCCGGGTAGGCCGGGCGAGAAGGTCGCGCTCGACGCGCAAGGAACGTTGACCGTCGTCAGCTGGTTGACGGTCGGATCGAACATCAGGATGTCGTGCGCGTCGAACTCCTGGCCGATCCAGAGCCGCCGATCGGGATCGAGCTCCGACGAGATCTCGTAGCCGGCCGCGTCCTCCATCTCGAAGGCGTCGTAGCCGTAGTAGTGCACGCGGATGCTCTCCGACGTGCCGGACGGCGTTTCGACGCGGAGCCGCGCGCGCACCATCGTCGGATCGATCTGCGCGACGATCCCGCCGTCGTTCCACACGACGATGCAGCCGGACGCCGCGGCGGGCGGGTCGGGACACGTCGTCTGCGAGTTGATGAGGAAGTCGCCGGTGGAGTTCTTGACGCGCAGATTCGACGACGCTCCGGGCGGGCCGAAGCCGCTGCCGACGACCACGACGGGAATGAACGACGGGTCGTGGACCACGCCCGCGGCGGGATAGCTCGCCTTCGGCTGCGCCGACGCGTCGGCGGCGAGCATCCCCGCGCACGCGACGGCGAGCGACACCGCCGCGACGCTGGCCATCGACCGAATCCGAGTCGCCATGGGCCTCCCCCTTTGCCCCGAAGGGCAGACTCAGACCGAGCCCTCGGTCGCTCGTCCGTGAAACGGACGAGCAGCCATCGCAGGTGTTCGTATCAGAATTCGTCGGCGAGAGACAACGGGTGGAGCGAGAATTCGGAGCGAGTCGCGGAGCGGAGCGTCAGCGCGCCGGTGTGAAGCGGCAGCGCATGCGCTTGATGCCGTGGATGAACGCGGAGAAGAGCATCTCCGGCTCGCTCGAGATCTCGATGTCCGGCAGCCGGCGGAACAGCTCTTCGAACATCACCTTGATCTCGCGCCGCGCGAGGTTCGCGCCCAGGCAGAAGTGCGGGCCGCCCGCGCCGAAGGCGACGTGCTCGTTCGGGGTGCGGCGGACGTCGAAGCGGAACGGGTCGTCGAACGCGCGCTCGTCGCGATTCGCGGAGTTGTACCACATGACGACCTTGTCGCCCGCGCGGATCTCGGTTCCGCCGACGACCACGTCGCGCGTCGCGGTGCGGCGGAAGTGGATCACCGGCGACGCCCAGCGGACGATCTCCTCGACGGCCGACGGCGATACCGCCTCGAAATCGCGCAGCCAGACGTCGCGCTGCTCGGGGTGGTCCGTGAGCGCCTTCATGCCGTGGCTGATCGCGTTTCGCGTCGTCTCGTTGCCCGCGACCACGAGCAGGATGAAGAACGAGCCGAACTCCTGCGCGGTCAGGCGATCGCCGTCGACCTCGGCCTGCATGAGCGCGGTCGTGATGTCCTCGCGCGGCTCGCGCAGGCGCTCCTCACCGAGCGCCTGCGCGTACTGGAAGAGCTCCATCCCGGCCGCCATGAGCTCCTCGATCGTTTGCGCGTACTCGGGATCGCCCGCGCCGAGGATCCGGTTCGTGAGCTCGAAGATGCGCGCGTCGTCGGAGCGCGGGATGCCCATCATGTCGCAGATGACCTGGAGCGGCAGCTGTGCGGCGACGTCGCGCACGAAGTCGCACTCGCCGCGGGGCGCGACCTGGTCGACGATCGCGCGCGCCTGCGTCTTCACCTGCTCCTCGATCAAGCCGACCATGCGCGGCGTGAAGCCCTTGTTCACGAGCTTCCGGAGCTTCGTGTGCCGGGGCGCGTCCATGTTGATCATCGAGCCGAAGAACTCGTTCAGCTCGACCGGCAGGTCCGCGATGTTCGACCCCTTCCCCGAGATGAACGTGTCGGCGTCGCGGCTCACCTGCATGACGTCGGCGTAGCGCGTCACCGCCCAGAACCCCGGGCCCCTCGGGAAGTTCGGGATGTCGGCCTCCTCGTGGAAGGAGACCGGACGCTCGGCGCGCAGCTTCGCGAACATTCCCTCGCGATCGGGCCGGAGCCACGTCTCGGGCTGGCCGAGCCGGATCTCGTCGACGGAGAGGTCGGTCGTGGGGATGGGCGTCGTCGCTTCGGGCGGCACGTCGGCTTTCCGTGGTGACGCGCGCTCGGCCGGGCGTCGAGCACGCCGTATCATCCTGCCGGATCTCGGTCCAATTCACGACACCGCCATTCGTCGATCGCCGCGCGCACGCGGTCGAGTGAGTCGCTCGACGCGGCGGATCGGACGCCCGTCCGGGCGCTCGCGCTCGCGTGCGCGACGTCGCGCTCGAGATCGGCCCACGCGGCGCAGGCGGTCCGCCGCGCGCCCTCGCAATCCGGGACCGCGCGGAGGCGCCCGTCCGCGACCGCGAAGGAGCACTCCCCGGGATGGGCGCTCGCGTAGACGCCGGCGACCGCGCTCGCGAGGTCCGCGCGCTCGGGCGCGAGCGCGACCGCCTGCAGGAGGCTCGTCGTCGCGCGGTCGACGGCGCCCGCGCGGTACGATGCGGTCGCGAGGTGCTCGCGGATCCCGGGGTCGACCGGCGCGCGCACCGCGGCCTCCGCGAAGGCGGACGTGGCTCGCTCGGGTTGCCCGCTCCGGAGGAGAGCCATCCCGAGCGCGTCGAAGAGGAGCGGACCCGCGAGCTCGGGCGAAGCGTCCGCGCTGTCGCCGTAGCGCTCGCGCCGGAGCCTGCGCTCCTCGAGAAAGCCCGCGGCCGCCGCGCCGAGGCTCTCGGCGGCGCGCACGGACCAACGTGCGGCGTCGTCACCCGGAGCGCGAGCGTCGTCGAGCAGGCGCGACTTCCGGTACTCGAGGAAGCCGAGGCGCTCGAGGAGGGTCGCGGGAACCGCGCCCGAGGGACCGCTTCGCCGGACGATGTCGATCGCTCGCTCCTGCAGCGCGATCACCCGGTCGATGTCGGCCACGCGCGGATCGCCCGGATTCAGCGGGTCGAGCAGCGCAGCCGCGAGGAGCTCGTACGAGCGGTGGCTCGCCGGGCACGACTCGACGGCCGCCGACCAGAGCGCGACCTCGCTCCGCCAGTCGAGGTTCCGGCGCGCCGCGCGCGCGCCGTACGCGAGCGCGACCGCGAGGACGGCCGCGCTCGCGACCGCTTCCGCCGTCCGCCACCGAGCGCTTCGCGGTGGTCGCTGTCGCTGCGCGAGCGCGACGACCGCGGCGGCGCCGGCGTCGATCGCGAGCGCCGCGCAGCCGGCGAAGCCCGCGAGCGGCAGGTAGAGCAGCCGCTCCGCCATGAGGATCGTGCTCGTGAAGAGGAGGTTCGAGGTCGGAAGCCAGGTGACGAGGAAGAACCCGACGAGGAAGGCCGCCAGCCGCGCGCGGCGGCGGAGCGCGACGACCAGCGCCACCGCGACCGCGAACGTCGCCGCGCCCGCGATCCCGAGCAAGTCCGACGTCGCCGCGGGCGGCCAGCGCACGAGCGGAACCTCGTTCAGCGAGTAATCAGGGCAGAGCGTCGCCGGCCAGACGAGCACCCCGAGCGAGCGGAGGAACGCCGCGAAGGCCGTCCCGTACGAGCTCCACCCTCCGACGCCGGCGAGCGCGTTCAGCTCCACGCCGACGACCCACGGCGGCGTGCGGCGGTAGATCCACCAGCGCACGGCGAAGACGACCGCGACCGGCGGGACGAGCGCGATCCAGCGCGTTCGCGCGGCGCCGACGAGGCGCGCGCCGGTGGCGCGCCAGCCGTCCGCGGCCGCCGGAAAATCATCGAAGAGGACGTCGTACAGCACGACGACGCCCGCGAGCCCGACGGCGCTCTCCTTGGAGAGGAGTCCCGCGAGCGCCGTCACCGCGACCAGGACGAGCCAGCTCGCGCGCGCGCGCCGCGTCGGCGCGCGCACGGCCTCGCCGTAGAAGAGGAGGCCCGCGAGCACCGCGAGCGCCGCGAGGAGGTCGGCTCGCCCGACGATGTTCGTCACCGCTTCCGTCGCGACCGGGTGACACGCGAAGAGCAGCGCCGCGCGGAACGCGGTGCCGAGGCGCGCGCCGAGCGTCCGCTGCAGGACGGCATAGAGGAGCAGCGCGTTCGCGACGTGCAGCGCGAGGTTCAGCGCGTGGTAGCCGGCGGGACGGTCGGCATTTCCCAGCACCGCCCAGTTGAAGAGGAACGACAGCGTCGTGAGCGGGCGATAGTTCGCCTGGACGTTGTAGGGCCACCAGTAGTCGGTGGTCAGGATCTCGACGACGTTCGCCCAGGTGGCGTCGTGCACGCGCGTCGCGCGTCGGATCAGGAACGCGTTGTCGAAAACCCAGCCCGCGCCGAACGAGTTCGCGTAGATCGCGGCCGCCGCGGCCGCGATGGCGAGGACGGCCGCGGTGTGCGCGAGACGCCGCATGACGCGGCCGGCACCGTAGCAGCACCGCGATCGCGATGGCGACAGGAAGCGGCCTTCCCTGGCGCGGGCCGGCCGGGCTAAGGGAGCGCGTGGCGAAGGCCCGGCGAGCGGCTCGGGAGCAGCGTCGCCCGCCCGCCGGGAGCGTGCGGCGCGAGCGCGAAGGCGCGCACCGCGCGGGCGATTTCGTGGCGTGGGTCCCGGCGGCGCTCGCGGCCGGCTTCGTCCTCTCGGGCGCGGCCGGCCTGATGCACGAGGTCGTCTGGACGAGGCTCCTCGGGCACGTCTTCGGGGTCAGCTCGTACGCGATCGCGACCGTCCTCGCGGCCTACATGGGCGGCCTCGCGTTCGGGAGCTTCCTCGCCGCGCGCCGGACGAGCGCGATCGGCAGGCCGCAGCGCGCCTACGCCGCGCTCGAGCTCGCGATCGCGGCGTGCGCCGCCGCGATCCCGCTCGCGCTCCGCTTCGTCGAGCCGGTGTACGCGGCGCTCTGGCGGTCGTCCGCGAGCTCGTTCGCCGCCTCGAGCGCGGTCCGGTTCGCGCTCGCGTCCGCGATCCTCCTCGTGCCGACGTCGATGATGGGCGCGACGCTGCCGGTGCTCGCGGAAGCGTGCGCGCGTCGCGGCATGCGCCTACTCACGCCGGACCGCCTCTACACCGCGAACCTGGCGGGAGCGGTCCTCGGAGCCGCGGCTGCGGGCTTCGCCTTCATGCCGTCGCTCGGCGTGTGGGGGACGATCGCAGTCGGCTGCGCGCTGAACGCCGCGGCCGGAGCTCTCGTGTGGGCGCTGCCCGAGGCGGACGCCGCGACCGATGCCGCGCCGGACGAGCGCGCTCGCGGCGCCGGCCCCGGCGCGCCGGCCCGGTCCGCAGCTTCGGCGCGCGGGTCGAGCGCGGCGGACGCGCCGTCGAGCGCGACGCTCGGCGCCGCCGCGTTCGCTTCCGGGCTCCTGTCGCTCGGGACGCAGGTCGCGTGGAACCGGGTGCTCGTGCTGGTCGTCGGCTCGACGACCTACGCATTCACGTCGGTGCTCGTCGTCTACCTCGTCGCGCTGGGCCTCGGGAGCGCGCTCGCGACGCGCATCGCCGGGCGCGCCGCCGGACGACCGGGCTCCGGTGCCGCGCTCGCGCGGGCGATCGCGATCGCGTTCGCCGCCAGCGCCGTCCTCACGGTCGTCGCCGTGTGGATCGCCGGCGACCTGCCGGCGCTCTACCACTCGCTCTACTCGGTGACGGACCCGCGATCCCTCGGCGGCCTCGTGACCCGCGGCGTGCTGTCGGCCGCGATCGCCGTCTTCCCGCCGGTCCTCGCCGCCGGGACGATCCTGCCGCTCGTCCTCGCGGCCGCGAGCCTGCCGCTCGAGCGCGGCACGGGCGCCGCCGTCGGCCGCGTCTACGCCGTGAACACGCTCGGCTCGATCGCGGGCTCGCTCGCGACCGGCTTCCTGCTCGTTCCCGTCTTCGGGTCGCAGGCGACCCTGCTCGGCTTCGGGTGCGTCGCCGGAGCCGGCGCGGTCGCGCTCGGGGGCCCCGCACCGCGGCGCGGCGTCCTGCCTTTCGTCGCCGCCGGCTCGGCAGTCGTTGCGGCGGCGGCGCTCGCTCTCATGCCGGGCTGGAACCAGGCCGTGCTCCACCTCGGGGTGTTCGAGGCCGGGCGATTCGGCGGCGACATCACGACGCTGCGCGTCTCCGACGCCGGGCAGCACGTCATCTTCCACCGCGAGGGGCGGACCGCGAGCGTCGTCGTCGTGGAGTTCGAGGACGACGGCGTGCGATCGATGCGCATCGACGCGCGCACGAACGCCAGCGACGGCGGACCGGACATGCACACGCAGGTCCTCCTCGCGCAGCTGCCGTTCGTCCTCGGCGAGCGGATCGAGGACGTCCTCGTCGTCGGGTGGGGGAGCGGCGTGACCGTGGGCTCGGTGCTCGCATCCGGAGCGCGCTCGATCACCGCGGTCGAGCTCGAGCCGGCGGTGGTGGCGGCGTCGGAGCTCTTCGCTCGCGTGAACGGCGAGCCGCTCCGCGACCCGCGCGTGCACCTCGTCGAGGACGACGCGCGCCACGTGCTGCTCTCGTCGCAGGCGACGTGGGATGCGATCGTGTCCGAGCCGTCGCATCCGTTCGTCGCCGGGGTCGCGAGCCTCTTCACGCGCGAGTTCTTCGAGCTCGCCGCCCGCCGCCTCCGTCCGGACGGCGTGTTCGTGCAGTGGGTCCAGACCTACGGCATGCCGCTGCCGGCCTGGCGGTCCGTCCTCGCGACGTTCCTCGAGACCTTTCCCGAGGCGATCGCGTTCTGGGTGCCGGACTCGAGCGACGTGATCCTGGTCGGCAGCCGTGCGCCGCTCGCGCGCGGCGGCGCGGCGATCGCGCAGCGCTGGCTCCGCCTGCAACGGGAGCTCGCACGCGCCGGCATCGATCGACCGGAGCACCTCGCCGCGGCCGCGGCTCTCGGGACCCGCGAGCTGAAGGCCATCGCGGCCGGCGCGACGCCGAACACCGACGACAACATGCTCGTCGAATTCGAGGCGGCGGCGGGATCGGTCGCGGCCTATCGCGTCCGTCCCGAGCTCGAGGCGCAGGCCGGCCGCGTGTCGGCCGTCCTTCCCGACGGCGACCCCTGGCTCGACGACCCGGCGCGTCGCGCGGAGCTGGTCGCCGGCTTCAAGCGCGTCCAGCGGAACCCGCGCCGCCACGTCGCGCTCGCAGCCGCGGCGGAGGCCGCGGACGCGGCGGAGGCGGAGAGCACGGGTGCGGACGAGCCGGCGGGCGGGGGCACCGCGCCCGGCGGCGCGCCGTGAGCGCGACCGCGGGCGCTCAGAAGCCGTTCAGCCGATCGACGACGGCGAAGAGATCGCCGATGTGGACGTAGTCGACGACGACGAAGTTCGGGATCCTTCCCGTCTCGTTCCGGCAGCGGTCGACGCGCGCCCAGAGGACGTCGAAGCGGTTCACGCGCTCGCCGTTCTCGGGCATCGAGAACGGCGTCGAGAGCCAGTGGTTGATCTGGAAGAGGTCGTTCTCGCGGCGGCCGCGGTTCAGCTCGCAGCTGAAGTCCTCCTCGCGCGCGAAGGTGTACGGCGTGTCCCAGCTCAGGTCGTACGCGTAGTGGTACCAGGCGGGCGGCGGCCCGCTGCCCTCGGCCATGACCAGCAAGCGCTCGTCGCGAGCGATCATGTCCCGGAGCGTCGGCCACGCGCTGCCGGGCTCGTGCGTGTAGACGTATCGCACGAGGCCGGACTCGACGAAGGCGGCTTCGGTCGCCTCGTTCGAGATCCCGTCCTGGATCACGAACGCGAGCACCTCGTTCGGGTTCTCGTCCATGAACGCGCGCACGCTCGCGAGCGCGTCGACGAGCGGGATCTTCCCGAGCTCGCAGTAGTCGTGGCAGAGCCAGGTCTTGCCCTGGTACTCGTGCGTGTCGATCAGGAGCACGCGCACGCCGTCGACGAGCTGGCGCGGGATGCCGTAGATCTGGTTCGGGAGGAGCCAGCCGTCCTCCGCGTTCGACATGGCGTTGTGGGCGCCGGCGAACGCGACCTGGTCGAACGGGCGGTCGCAGAGCTCCGCGTGGCCGTTGCACGCGATCGCGGGAGCGGACGCGGTCGATCCCGCGTCGCTGCAGGCGGCGAGAGCGGCGAGCGCGCTGCAAGCGGCCAGCCGAAAGGCGAGATCGCGCATCATGTCGGGAGCCTCCGTGTCGCGGGCGGCGGCCTCGCGGCCTCGACGTCGCGTGCGCCGTCGCCGGTCGGCGCAGGGACGTCGAGGTGGAGCTGCCGCTGCGGGAACGGGATCTCGATGCCCGCCTCGCGCAAGGCGCGCAAGACGGAAACGCCGAGGTCGCTCCGGATCTGGGGCGTCATCTCGAAGCGGTTCGTCCAGACCTGAAGCTCGAAGTCGAGCGAGCTCTCGCCGAAGCGGAGGAAGAGCGCGGTCGGCTCGGGGTCCTTCATCGCCGCCGGGTGACGGCGGCCGACGTCGCGCAGGAGCGCGAGAACCCGCTCCGGGTCCGCGTCGTACGAGACGCCGACCTGGACGTCGATGCGGCGCGTGCGGTCGGCGAAGGTCCAGTTCGTCACCTGTCCCGAGATGAGGTTGCCGTTCGGCACGATGACGTCCGCGCCCTCGCCCGTGCGGACGGTGCACGAGCGGATGCCGATCCGGCGCACCTCGCCGGTCACGTTGCCGATCTGCACCGCGTCGCCGACCTGCACCGGGCGCTCGAAGATCAGGATCAGCCCCGAGACGAAGTTGTTCACGACGTTCTGAAGCCCGAAGCCGATGCCGACGCCGAAGGCGCCCGCGAGGATCGTGAAGCGGTTCGGGTCGAGGCCGATCGCTCCGAGGCCGAGCACGAAGCCGCCGACCAGGATCGCGTAGTGCAGGAGGGTCGAGATCGCGTACGGGATGCCGCGCGGCAGCTCGACGCGTGGATAGACGTCCTCCTCGAGCGTGAACCGGATGAGCCGGGAGAGGGCGAACGCGAGCCAGACGACGAAGGCCGTCGCGAGAACGTCGCCGAGCGTGACGCTCCAGCCCTTCGGGGCGACGGGCAACGCCAGCGCGTTCTGGATGCTCGCGAGGACGATCTGGTCGAGCGCGAGGTTCTGCAGGACGCCGACCGCCCACAGGACGACCGCGGCGACCATCAGCAGGCGACGCGCGCGCTGCTCGATGAGGATGCGATGGCGCTGCACCATCCGGAGCCGCCGGAAAGGGCGCACGCGGACGGCGAGCGCGACCAGGCTCTCCGCCGCGCGAACCGCGACGTAGAGCCCGGCCGCGACGTACACGCCGGCGAAAACCGCCGTCGCGAGAAGGCGTGCGAGCTGGATCGTCCCGGTCGCGACGGCGACGAGCGCGAGCGTCAGGACGACGAGCGCCGTCCGCGCGATCAGGTGCGGGTACGGGATGCGGAGCGCGTCGCGTAGCCGGCGCGCGCGCTCCGAGTGGCGCGAGACGAGCCACGCGAGGAGCGCGACGCAAACGAGGAGCTCGCCGAAGAGGACGAGCTGCTCGACCTGCGGCACGGGCGAGAGCAGATCGCGCACCCGGTCGGCGACGAAGAACGCCGCGACCGCCCAGATCGCCGGTCGCACATCCGGCGTCGCGACGAGCCGGATGATCCGGACGACCGGCAAGAGGCCGGCGAGCGCCGTCGCTTGCGCGAGGATCCAGGGAAGCTGCGGAAGGAGAAGCTGTACCGCCGTGAGCGTCAAGACCAGCGCGGCGGAGTACGGCGCCTGGAAGACGCGCGTCTTCCGCTCGACGTCCGGATCGGCCTCGATCCAGTCCGCGGTCTTGGCGCGCGCCTTCCGGAAGAGCGCGCACAGGACGAGGAAGAGGAGCACCTGGCACGCGAGCGCCGCGGTGTTGGACGTCACGTAGTCGCGCAGCTCGACAAGGTCGAAAGCGAGCAGGTCGCGGACGCGCGGGACGATCTCCCCGCGGGCACGCGGCCCGAGGTCGAGGCTCCAGATCGGGCGGCTGTCGCGCCGGAAGAGCGACCCGACGCGCGCCATGCGGGCGTCGGAGATCTGCGACAGCGCCGAGTCGACGTCGAAGAGCTCGCTCGCGATCCGGCCCTGCAGGTCGAGCCCGTCGGCGCGGGCGCGCCCGATCTCCTGCTGGACGCGGCGGAGCGTCGCGAGCGCCTCGTCGATGCGGTCCAGGATCGCGCGCGGGTCCTTCGCGGCGACGGCGCTCGCGCGGGTCGCGGTCCAGACCGCGCGCCGCTCGTCGGCCTCGCGCAGGAGCTCGTCGATCGCCGTGACGCGTGCGTTCACGACCTCCGAGGCGCGCGCGAGCTTGGAGCGCACGGTGTACCAGGAGCGCGCGAGGTGATCGAGCGCGTGGAGCTGGCCGCCGTCGCCGATCATCTGCGAGGTGTCCGCGCGGCGCGCGTCGATGAGCGCAGCAAGGTCGGCGAGGCGCCCGCGGACGTCCTCGATCGCGGGATCGGGCTCGACGAGGCGCTCGGCGCGGCGCGCGAGCCCCGCGACGTCCTCGGCTCCGGCGGCGATGTCGGATGCGGGAATCGGCGTGGCCGCTGGCGTCGGGGCGGGCGTCGCCGGCGTAGCCGGCGCGGACGCCGGCGGCGGCGTCGCATCCTGCGCCGGCGACATGCCCGCGAGGCCGAGGACGACGAGGGCCGCGAGGGCGCATGCTGCCGGCCGTGACGTCGCCGCCAGACGCCGACTCATCGTCCCGGGAATACCAGCGCGGACGGCCCGGGACTAACCGGGCATCGGCCGGCGAAGCTCGGGAGAGAGCGTCCAGGTGGCGATCGCCGCAAGGGCGACGATCGCGCCGCCGAGCGAGAGCGCGAGCGGGATCCCGACGCGGTCGCCGAGCGAGCCGAGGAGCCATGCGCCGAGCGTCGGGAGCCCGAAGAGCGAGACCGTGAGCATGCTCATCACGCGCCCGCGCATCGCGTCCGCGACGTTGACCTGGATCAGGTTGTTGAGCGCGGCGATGCACGTGATCATCGCGAACCCTGCGAGCGCGAGGACGATCGCCGCCGGCGCGAAGGACTTCGCGTTCGCGAGCAGGATGACGAGGATGCCGAACGCGAGCGCGCAGCCGGCGACGAGGGTGCCCTTCTGGCGGACGTCGCCGACCGTCGCGAGCGTCACGCCGCCGACGACCGCGCCTGCGCCGACCGACGAGAAGAGCTGCGTGAAGCCGTCGGGCCCGAGGTGGAGGACGTCGCGCGCGAGCGCCGGCATGAGCACGATGTACGGGAACCCGAAGAGGCTCAGCAGCATGCAGAGGAGGAGGAGCGAGCGGATGAGCGGGTGTCGGCGCGCGTAGTCGAGGCCCTCGGCGAGGCTCTGCGCGATCGGCATGCGGGCCGCCGGCCGCCGCGACGGCATGTCGAGCGCGAGCGACGTCGCGACCAGCACCAGGAAGCCGCAGCCGTTCACCGCGAAGCACCAGCCGGGCCCGAACCACGTCATGACGGCGCCGCCGAGGAGCGGGCCGATCACGCGCGCGGCGTTGAACGAGATCGAGTTGAGCGAGATCGCGTTCATGAGGTGCTCG
The DNA here is from genome assembly GCA_035651755.1 of Binatia bacterium. Lineage (GTDB taxonomy): Bacteria > Desulfobacterota > Binatia > UBA12015 > UBA12015 > DASRFA01. Next base: position 135,769 of record DASRFA010000050.1, read on the forward strand.
GCGGGGACGAGCGACGGGATGACCGCCTGGAAGACCGGGCTGAAGAAGGCGTTCGCCGTTCCGCTCACGAGCGAGATCGCGATCACCATCCATACCCGGATCGCGCCCGTCGTCGTGAGCCCGGCGAGCGCGAATGCTCCCGCCGCGAAGACGAGCGCGCAACCGCACAGGATGCGGCGGCGGTCGGCGTGCTCGATGATCGCGCCGCCGAGGAGGCCGAGGAGGAGCGTCGGCGCCGAGCTCGCGAAGCCCACGCGCCCGAGCCACGAGGCGGAGCTCGTGAGGTCGTAGATCAGCCAGCCCATCGCGACGCTCTGCATCCAGATGCCGACGTTGGCGACGAAGGATCCGGACCAGAGGAGCGCGAAGTTGCGGGAGCGGAGCGCGCGAAACATCGAGCGGCGGCGCTCAGCCGGTGCGGCTCCGGGCCGCGAAGATGCGCTGTCGGCGCCCGGAGTGCGCGAGCGAGCGGAAGAGGAAGCCGCGGAAGAGCATCATCCAGACGAGCGCGGCGCTCGCGACGAAGGTCGCGACGATCTCCCCGGCGCCGCCCATCTCGGGCAGCACGCGCTCGACGATCTGCATGAGGACGGCGAGCACGCTCGTCGGCCCGAGCTCCGCCATGACCAAGATGCCGGCGCGCACGTCGATGAGGAACACGGGCAGCAGGAGGAGCACGAGCGGCAGCAGCCACTCGACGAAGTTCTCGCGCATGAACTGGACGGCCTCGTCGATCATCGCGAGGCCCTCGCGCGAGCCCTGGTAGATGAGCTCGGGAAGCGGGTTGCAGAGGACGAAGATGCCGGCGTTCACGGCGAGCGCGAGCCAGCGCATCGCCGGGTTCTGCGCGGTGATGAGCCCCAGCAGGACCTCGATGATCCACAGCACGAAGACGACGTTCACGATGCTCCAGAGGTGCCGGCCGAAGCTCGGCGCGAGCTCGCTCGGACGCACTCGATCGCGCGCGACCGCGCCCTCGAGGACGGTGAGGAACGAGCTCACGCACGCCGCGAGCGCGAGCACCATCACGAATCCGCCCGCGATCCCGAGGACGCTCGCGAAGGACGCGACGACCGCCAGCACCACCGAGTACGCGGGTGGCAGGACGATCACCCAGGCGTGGCGCGCGAAGGCGCGCGACGCCTCGACGACCGCGTCGCGATAGAGCGCGAGCGTCGCGCGCACGAGGACCGCGAGGTCGTTCATCGCGTGGCTTCGATCAGCGTGCGAGGGAGCGCGTCAAGTCGCGCGTGAGGTTCTTCTGGTGGGATTCGAGCGTGCCGCCGCCGATCTCGAGGAGCTTCGCGTCGCGCAGGAGGCGCTCGACCTGGAACTCGCTGCAGTATCCCCAGCCGCCGAGCACCTGCATCGCGTTGTCCGCGACCTCCTTGCCCACCGGCGCCGCGAAGAGCTTCGCCGCGTCGGTCCCGATCCGGTTGCGGCGATCGGCGCCGACGCTGCGCGCGACCTCGTAGATCAGGCAGCGCGCCGCCTCCGTCTTGGAGTACGAGTCGGCGACGTAGCGCTGGATCTGCCCGAACTCCGCGATCGGCTTGCCGAACGCGTGGCGGTCGACGCTGTAGCGCAGCATGATCTCGACGCAGCGGTCGGCGATGCCGAGGCTCATGGCGGCGAGGCAGATGCGCTCGATCTCGAGGTTCCGCATCATGTGCGTCACGCCGCCGCCTTCCTCGCCGAGGCGATTCGCCGCGGGGACGACGCAGTCGTCGAAGATCAGCTCGGCCATGGGCGCCGCGCGCATGCCCATCTTGTCGATGTGGGCGCCGGTCGAGAACCCCTCGCACGTGCGGTCCACGACGAAGGCGGTGATGCGACCGTCGACCTTGGCGTAGACGAGGAAGCAGTGCGCGTCGGGGGCGTTCGTGATGAAGGTCTTCCGGCCGCGGAGGACGTACGCGTCGCCCTTGCGGCTGGCGGTCGTCTGCATGCCGAGGACGTCGGTGCCGGCGCCGGGCTCGGTCATGCCCATCGCGCCGATCCACTCGCCCGAGATCGACTTCGGGAGGTAGCGCGAGCGCTGCTCGTCGTTCGCGGCGTGGAAGAAGTTGTTCACGAAGAGGATCGCGTGCGCCAAATAGGCGAGGGTGAAGCCGGGATCGACCTTCGCGAGCTCGTGATGCGCGATCACGGCGCCGACCGCGTCGCTTCCCGCGCCGCCGTGCTCCGCCGGCACCGTCAAGCCGAGCAGGCCGAGGGCCCCCGCCTGGCGGAACAGCGCGACGTTGAGCGCGCCGGCGCGGTCGTGATCGGACGCCTGCGGATCGACCTCGCGCGCCGCGAAGTCGCGCACCATCTGGCGCAGGAGCCGGTGCTCCTCGCTCGGTTCGTCGATGGGTCGGTGGTGGGTGTCGCGGGCCATGCGGGCTCCTGGAACGGGCAACGCCGCATGGTCGCGTTTTTCCCGGCGCGATGCCAGTCGAGCCGGATTGCTCGCCCTCGGGGTGCGGGTTAGGCACGAGCCATCTGCGAAAGGAGCTCGCCATGTCGTACGAATCGATCCGCGTCGAGCGCGAGGGGCACCTCACCTGGCTCGTCCTCGACCGGCCGCAGTCGCTGAACGCGATGAACGGGACGTTGATTCGCGAGGTGAGCGACTTCTTCCGCGGCTTGACCGAGGACGTCGAGACGCGCGTCGTCGTCATGCGGGGCGAGGGGAGGGGGTTCTGCGCCGGGCTCGACCTCAAGGCGCACGCTTCGGACGACGGCGGCGGCGGCGCCGATCGGTCGGTCTCCGGCGGGCTCCGCGGGCAGCGGCGGGTGAGCGAGATCGTCATGCTGATGCGACGGGCGCCGCAGCCGATCATCGCCGCCGTCCACGGCCCGGCCTGCGGCGGCGGCTTCGCGATGGCGCTCGCCGCCGACGTCCGGATCGCCGGCGAGTCGACGCGCATGAACGCCGCGTTCATCCGCCTCGGCCTCTCGGCGTGCGACGTCGGCGTGAGCTACTTCCTGCCGCGCATGGTCGGCGCGTCGGTCGCGAGCGAGCTGCTGCTGACGGGCGACTTCATCGACGCGGCGAGGGCGGAGCGCGTCGGCCTGGTGTCCCGCGTCGTCCCCGACGCCGAGCTCGTCGCCACCGCCCGGGACCTGGCGCAGCGGATGCTCCGCAACACCCCGCTCGGCCTGAAGCTCACCAAGGAGTGCCTGAAGCACTCGATCGACGCCGGCAGCCTCGAGCAGGCGGTCGCGATGGAGGACCGCAACCAGATCCTCGCCGCCCAGTCCGCGGACTTCCGCGAGGGGGTCGCCGCGTTCCTCGAGAAGCGCGAGGCGAAGTTCCGCGACGCGTGACACGTTCGGCGTTCTTCCGTCGGTCCACGCGCCCGCAGGCGGGTGACGCAGAGCGGGCGAGTCGAATGTCAGGCCGGCTCCTCTCGTCGAAGCCGCGGAGCTAGAGTATGGCCATGGCCGTCGCGCGCGCGTCGCTTGCCGCCCCGATCCTCGGCTACCTGTCCCGGCTTCGGTTTCCGACCCTCTTCCTGGTCGCGGCGGGGCTCTTCGTCGCGGACCTGCTCGTCCCGGACATGATCCCTCTGGTCGACGAGCTCCTGCTCGGGATCGCGGCGCTCCTCCTCGGTCGGCTGCGGAAGCGCCCGGAGGCCGGGAGATGATGGTGCGCCGAGAGATCCGGCGACGGCGCGCACCCCACATCCGAGCCGAAACGGGTCAGTCGCGAGCGGCATCGAAGACGCGCATGCGAAGCTTTCTCGCCATCGCCGCCATCGCGGCCGTCGTCGCCGGGTGCGACGCTCCGGGTGCGAGCGAGTCGGCGGACCAGGCCGACGCAGCCCGCCCGAACGGCGCCGCCGCGCCCGCCGCCGCTGCGGGGGCGGCCTACCAGAAGCCCAGCGAGGCCGACCTCCGGAAGCGCCTCACGCCGCTCCAGTTCGAGGTCACGCAGCACGCCGCGACCGAGCCGCCGTTCAAGAATTCGTACTGGGACGAGCACGAAGCGGGCATCTACGTCGACGTCGTCTCGGGCGAGCCGCTCTTCAGCTCGCTCGACAAGTTCGACTCCGGGACCGGCTGGCCGAGCTTCACGAAGCCGCTCGAGCCGGCCAACGTGACCACGCACACCGACTGGAAGCTGGTCCTCCCGCGCACCGAGGTGCGGTCGAAGCGCGCGGATTCCCACCTCGGCCACGTCTTCGACGACGGCCCCGCGCCGACCGGCAAGCGCTACTGCATGAACTCGGCGGCGCTGCGCTTCGTTCCGGCCGACCGCCTGCAGGCGGAAGGGTACGGGCAGTACGCCGCGCTGTTCGCCTCGCAGGACGGCGCGACGGCGGCTCGCGGCGCCGGGCCGTCGCCGGCGCAGGCGAGCGCACCCGCGCACGACTAGGCGCGAGGTCGCTGCCGCCGTCGTCCGAGCCGGCGAAAGCTATTGACTGAACGTTTAGAATATCCTAAACGTTCGCAACATGGCGGATGAGACGAACGTCACCGATCGAGCCCGCGCGATCTTCGTCGACGGCATCGGCGCCGCGGCGGCGACGTCGGGCGTCCTGAACCAGCTCCAGGGGCGCATCTTCGCGCTCCTCTACCTGCAGGACGGCGACCGGTCTCTCTCGCTCGAGGAGATCGCCGCCGAGCTCCAGCAGAGCAAGAGCAACGTCTCGATCCAGATCCGCGGCCTCGTCGAGTGGCACCTCGTTCGGCGCGTGACGGTCCCGGGATCGCGAAAGGACCACTACCAGGCGGCGACCGACCTCTGGCGCGTGATGCAGGAGATCCTCGAGCGCCGCTTCCGCTGGAACCTGCGTCAGGTCCTGGCGACCGTCGCCGAGACCCGGCGCGCGACGCAGGCGCCGTCGCGCGCGCTGCGCGCCGCGGAGCGCGAGCGGGTCGCGTTCCTCGAGTCGCGGCTCGCGATGATGGGCGCGTTCTTCGCCGCCGTCGATGCCGGGATCGGTGCATTCACGCAAGGGAAGTCGTTCGAGCCCGAAGCGGTGCAGAACGCGCTTCGGCTCGTGTCGCGCACGCCGCGCGAGAAGTGAAGGAGGCTCCCATGGAACCGTCGCTCGCCGTCGCGCTCTGGTGGCTGGTCTTCGGCGGCACGCACGTCGGCCTGGCGACCGCGCCCGCGCGGAGGGCGATCGTCGATCGCATCGGGCAGCGGGGCTTCGAGGTGCTCTACGTCGCCGTCGCGGTGGTTTCGTTCGCCGGGCTGATGCACGCCTTCGCCGTGCGGCGCTTCGCGGGCGCGCCGGGCCTCGCGCTCGCGTCGGTCGAGCCCGTCCGGTGGTTGCTCCTCGCCGTCAGCTTCGCCGGGGTCGCGCTCGCCGCGCTCTCGTTCGCGGCGTACCCGCGATCGCCGTACCCTCCCTACGGCGCGCGCGTCCGCCCGCCGTACGGCGTCGAGCGGATCACGCGCCATCCGTTCTTCGCGGGCATCGGCATGCTCGCCGCCGCGCACGCGCTCCTCGCGACGCACCTGGTGGGGACGGTGTTCTTCGCGGGCCTGCTGGTCTTCCTCGCGTTCGGCGTTCGCCACCAGGAGCGGAAGATCCGCGCGCAGCGCGGTCCCGCGTACGACGCCTACGCTGCCGCGACCTCGACCGTCCCGTTCGCGGCGGTGCTCGCCGGCCGTCAGCGGATCGCATGGCACGAGATCGGGTGGCGGAACGTCGCGACCGCCGCGGCGGTCGCGCTCGCGCTCCGCCTCGTGCACTCGAGCATCTTGGCAGCCGGCGGCGCCTACGCGGTGGCTGTCGTGGTCGCCGGCGCCGGGCTCTTGACGCTCCAGGCGTTGCGGCGCGCGCGACGCGACGCCGCTCCGGAGCTCGCGCTGTCGTCGCGCTGAGGCGCCGCCGCGCGCTCAGGCGGGACGCGCCGGACCGAGGTGCTTCCCGAAGAACGCTGCGACCCGCTTCCACGCGTCCTCCGCGCACTCCGCCGAGTAGCCGACGCGCATCGGACCCCACGCCGCCAGCGTCGCGAGCACGCCTTCGTGGCGGCTCACGAAGCTGTGGCCGGCGTCGGGGTAGAGCTTGACGTCGTGGTCGACGCCGAGCTCCGTGAGGAGGCGCTCGAGCCGCTCGCCCTGCGCAGCGAAGACGCGATCGCGGCCGCCGTAGCTCCCGAGCACCGGCAGACGCCGCGGAGATCCTCCGCCGTGGCCGGCACTTCGCCGTAGAACGTCGCGGCCCCGCCGAGCGGCGCCCGCACGGCGTAGAGGAGGGCGAACCCGCCGCCGAGGCAGAAGCCGATCGCCCCGATGCGCGCGGGATCGACTTCCGGCCGCTCGGCGAGCCAGCGGCGCGCGGACTCGAGGTCGTCGAACGCGTCGCCGTGCCGGCGGCGAAGCGCGGCCACGGTTCGCGCGACGCACACGGGCTTCAAGCCCGGGCGATCGTACAGGTCGGGCGCCAGCGCGACGTAGCCCATCGCCGCGATCCGCGCCGCAATGGACCGGATGTCGTCGTTCAGGCCGAAGATCTCGTGGATCACGATCACGCCCGGGTGGCGATCCTGTGGCGCCCGGTGGGGCGGCAGCGCGAGGGCGCCGCGCATCTCGAGGCTGCCGCCGATCGGGAACCTGACCTCGGTGCTCAGAGGCATCGGCGCAGCTCGTTCGACCGCCGCCGCGTCAGAGCGCGAGCTCGGCGAGCGTCCGGAGCGCGTTCACGTCTCCGGTGCCGGCGAGGATGGTCGTGACCGCGCTCTCCTTCCACGCGGCGAGGCGATCGCGGATGCGCTCCTTCGGGCCGACGAGCGAGATCTCGTCGGCGAAGCGGTCGGGCACGGCGGCGGCGGCCTCGTCGCGCTTTCCGGCGAAGAAGAGCTCCTGGATGCGATCCGCCTCCTTCTCGTAGCCCATGCGGCGCACGAGGTTCGCGTGGAAGTTGTGCGACTTCGCCCCCATGCCGCCGATGTAGAAGGCCAGCATGTACTTGACGGGAAGCAGCGCCTGCTCGAGGTCGTCGTTGATGTTCACCGTGACCGGGCAGCAGATCTCGAAGCCGGGCTTCCGGGCCGAGATCGCGTCGCCGTAGAACTCGGGGTGGAACGGCGAGTAGTAGAGCGGCAGCCAGCCGTCGAAGAGCTCGCACGCCATCGCGATGTTCTTCGGACCCTCCGCGCCGAGATAGACGGGCACGTGGTCGCGGAGCGGCTTGTTGATGAGCTTCAGCGGCTTTCCGAGGCCGGAGCCGCCGCGCAGCGGCAGCTGGTAGTGCTTGCCCTCGAAGGTGACCGGACCCTCGCGCCGCATCATCTCCCGGAAGAGCGTGATCCATTCGCGCGTGCGCTCGAGCGGCCGCGGGAAGGCCTGCCCGTACCAGCCCTCCACCACCTGCGGCCCCGAGACGCCGATCCCGAGGACGAGCCGTCCGTTCGAGAGGTGGTCGATCGTCATCGCGGTCATCGCGACGCAAGCCGGCGTCCGCGCGGCGATCTGCATGATGCCGGTGCCGAGCTTGATCCGGCTCGTGTGCGCGCCGATCCAGCACAGCGGCGAGAAGACGTCCGATCCGTACGCCTCGGCGGTGAAGACGACGTCGTAGCCGAGCTTCTCGCATTCGACCGCGGTCGGCACGGGATTCGTCGGCCCGAACATCCAGTAGCCAGCCATCCAACCGAGCTTCATGCGCCCGGTGATAGCTGGCGGGACGGCGCCATGGAAAGAGGACGCGCGCGATGGCGCCACGCCTCGGGGTGCGGCGGTCCCCCGAGCGGGCTTTCCCGGATGCGCGAAAATCGCAGCGCGCGTCTTCGCAGGGCTGAGGAGCGCGCCGTCGAGACCCACGGAATTTCGCGCCTCCGTCGGCGTTGCGGTCCGGCAGGCCACGTGCTCGATGTCGAGCGCGATGGACCGTCACCCCTTCGGCGATCGTACCGACGACGAGGACGCCATCGCCGCGACCGCGGCGACCTTGGCGCACCTCATCGCGCGCTTCGACCCGACCGTGCTCGACGGGTCGGACGAGCGGGCGCGCATCCGGCTCGACGTGCCGGGCGTCGGGACGTGGGACGCGTGTCTCGGCGGCGGACGCGCGCGCCTCGAGCGCGCCGACGAGCGTGCCCGGCCGGACGCCACGATCACCGCCGACGCCGACATCTGGCGGCGCGTCGCCGCCGACGTCCGCGGCGGGATGGACGCGTACCGCGCCGGGCGGCTCCTCGTGCGCCACAACCTCCACCTCGGCGTCGCGTTCCTCGCCGCGACGAGTGGGATGGACGGCCCCGAGCGCCTCCGGTTCGAGCGCATCGAGACGGCGTCGGGGATTCTCTCGATCCTGTCCGCGGGGGCGCCCTCCGCCGAGCCGGTGGTCCTCGTGCACGGCCTCGGCGCGACCAAGGTGTCCTTCCTGCCGACGGTCGCGGCGCTCGCCGGATCGTACCGCACGATCTCGCTCGACCTGCCCGGCTTCGGCGACTCGACGAAGCCGCTCCTCGCGCCCTACCACCCGCCGTTCTTCGCGCGCGCCGTGACCCACCTGATGGACGCGCTCGGGATCGCGCGCGCCCACGTGATCGGCAACAGCATGGGCGGCCGGGTCGCGCTCGAGCTCGGGCTGCGCCACCCCGAGCGGGTGCGCCGCCTCGCGCTGATCTCGCCCTCGCTCGCGTGGCGGCGCGAGCGGCCGTGGGCGCCGTTCGTCCGCCTGCTGCGGCCGGAGATCGGCCTCGTCCAGGCGACGCCGCGCTGGGTCGTCGACTCGGTCGTGCGCCGGATCATCCCCGGAGCCACGGACGGCTGGGTCCGGGCCGGGGTGGACGAGTTCCTTCGCGCGTACTTGACGCCGCGCGGACGGGTCGCGTTCTACGCCTCGGCGCGCCAGATCTACCTGGAGGAGCCGCACGGGGCGAAGGGCTTCTGGACGCGTCTGGCCGGCCTCGAGCCGCCGGCTCTGTTCGTGTGGGGGAAGCTCGACCGACTCGTGCCCATCGGCTTCGCGCGCCACGTCATGGACGTCCTTCCCTCGGCGCAGCACCTCTTTCTCGATTGCGGCCACGTGCCGCAGCTCGAGCGGCCGGCGGAGACCCACGCCGCGATCGCCCGGTTCCTCGCGGAGGAGCGCACGGCGCCGCCGTCGCGCGGCGAAGCGCTGCAGGCCGTCGGGTCCTGAGCTCCTCGCGAGCACGCGGTGCCGCGCGGCCGCGCGGGCGACGCCCGGCGTTTGACAGGTCCGGCGCGCTCCGCGACGCTCCGGCGGCCGAAGGGCGCGACGGGGGACGGCGATGGCGACCGGCTCGTTCGAGGAGATCCGCGCGGAGTTCGAGCGCCGCGTGCAGAAAATCGTCTGGTGCACGGTCGCGACCGTCGACGAGCGCGGCCGGCCGCGCTCGCGCGTCCTGCACCCCATCTGGGAGGGCGCCGTCGGTTGGATCGCGACCGGCCGACGATCGCGGAAGGCAAAGGACCTCGCGCACACGCCGTACCTCTCGTGCGCGTACTGGACGCCCGAGCACGAGCAGATCTACGCCGAGTGCCGGGCGGAGTGGGAAGATCGGATCGAGGAGAAGCGACGACTGTGGGACCTCTTCAAGACGACGCCCGCGCCGATGGGCTACGACCCCGGCCTCTTCTGGAAGGACGCCGCCGATCCCGACTGCGGCTTCCTGCGCTTGACGCCGTGGCGCATCGAGCTTTCGTCGCTGCAGGACCTCTTCACGCGCACGCCACCCCGGGTGTGGCGGCCGTGACGGTCGCTCCGGTCGCGGAGCGCTGAACGCGCATGTCCATCGCCGTCGCCGTCCGGAAGGAGGGCAAGATCGCCGTCGCCGCCGACACGCAGGAGAACTTCGGCGATCGCAAGGTGCTGCGGTCGAACCACCGCTCGGAGAAGATCCTCGCGGTGGGGGCGTCGTACCTCGCCGCGACCGGCTGGGGCCTCTACGACAACCTTCTGCGCGACTACCTCGCGCGCTCGCGGACGCCGCGCTTCGCGAGCTCCGAGGAGGTGTTCTCGTTCTTCGTGCGCTTCTGGAAGCAGCTCAAGAGCCGCTACACGCTGGTGAACGACCAGTCGCACGAGGACGACCCGACGCCGTTCGCCGACCTCGACTCGTCTTTTCTGGTCGTCAACGCGGGCGGGATCTACCAGGTGTCGGGCAACATGAGCGTGAGCACGTTCGAGGAGTACTACGCGATCGGTTCGGGAGCGTCCTACGCGCTCGGCGCGATGCAGGCGCTCTACCCGACGCGGGCGAGCGCCGACGAGATTGCGCGCGCCGGCTGCGCGGCTGCGATCGCGTTCGACGTGTTCTGTGGCGGCGACCTGGACGTGTACGTGGTGCCCGCGGCGCGCCCGCGGACGGGCGCCCGGTCGAAGCGGGCGCGCGGCGCGCCGCGGCGGCGAAGCACGCGTGCGCGACGCGGCGGACGCCGCTGAGCGGCGTCTAGCGAGCCCGGCATGCTTCGTCGCCCGCGAGCGCGGCGCGACGATCCGCGGAGGTCGCGCGGGATGAAGCTCCTCGTCAACGTCGACGTTCCGGACCTCGATCGAGCGGTCGCGTTCTATCGCGACGGGCTGGGTCTCCGGCTCGCACGCCGGCTCTTCGATGGAAGCGTCGCCGAGATGCGTGGAGCGGCCGCGCCGATCTACCTCATCGCGCGCGCGCCGGGGTCACGTCCGTTCGGTCGCTCGCGCGCCGGCGTCGCACGCGACTACCGCCGGCACTGGACGCCCGTGCACCTGGACTTCGCGGTCGCGGACCTCGCGGCCGCGGTCGCGCGCGCCGTCGAAGCGGGCGCGACGCTCGAGCAGCCGGTCGCGCGCTACGCGTGGGGTCGGCTCGCGCTCCTCGCCGACCCGTTCGGACACGGCTTCTGCCTCGTCGAGTTCAGCGAGCGCGGCTACGCCGCCGTCGCGGTGTCGCCGGCGCCACGCCGCGCGCGACCGCGGCGAGACGTCGCGCTCACGGCCCGCAGCGCGCCGCGCTCACGCGCTCGCTGAGCCGTCGGATGCCGAGCCGGTGCCGGGCTTCCGCGGCACGGCGGTCTTGCTCCACGCGTCGGCGTACTGCGGGAGGTCGTCCGCGATCTCGTCCCAGGGCGCACGCGAGTCGACGAAGGTGTGGAACTCCGGCCGGATGCCGGGGTCGTCGTCGAACGCGCCCATCCGGATCGACACCTGCCTTCCGTCGGGCCAGTCGCCGCCGAAGACGCTGGAGCCGCACACGGTGCAGAAGGCCTTCACGGCGCCTTCGCCCCTTCCGTACACGCGGATGAGCTCCTCGCCGGCGAGGAGGCGGAACTGCTCGCGCCGGACGCGCGCTTGCGTACAGACCGCCGTCCCCGAGTGCTTCCGGCAGCGCGAGCAGTGGCAATGGTTGGCCCGGATGAAGGGCGGCGTCACCTCGAAGCGAATGCCGCCGCAGAGGCAGCTGCCGCGCACGACGTCGCTCATTCGCGTCCTCCCTTCTGTGGACCGTACGGATCGGCTAGCGAGGTCGCATGCCCGCGCGCGAGACCGTGAAGCTCTACTTCGACTACAAGAGCCCCTTTGCCTACCTCGCGAAGGACCCGGCGTTCGAGCTGCCGGAGCTTTACGACGTCGAGCTGCGGTGGATCCCGTACCTCCTGCGCATCAAGGGCAAGGGCGAGCGCAGCATCGCATCCGAGTGGAAGGCGAAGTACTCGTACATGGACGCGCGCCGCTGGGCGAACCAGCGCGCCACGCCTCTCGTCATCAAGGGCCCGCTCAAGGTCTACGACTCGACGCCCGCGCTCGTGGGCGGCCTCTACGCCCAGCGCCACGGCTTCTTCCGCCCGTACACCGATCTCGTCTACCGCCGCTTCTTCGAGCGCGAGCTCGAGATCGATCGGCCCGAGGACGTCGCGCGCGCGATCGACGCGATCGCGGAGCGCGGCTCCGCGTCGGGCGCCGGCTATCTCGCGTGGGCGACGGGCGAGGGCGAGGCGGCGATCGCCGCGTGCGTCGAGGAGGCCCAGTCGGACCACGTCTTCGGCGTGCCGCTCTTCTTCTTCCGCGGCGAGCCGTTCTGGGGGCACGATCGCATGCCGCTCCTCGAGGAGCGCTTGACGGCGGCCGGGCTCCGCCGCTGACGCCCACCCTGCGACGGCCGCCCCATTGCGTCCGCGGTTCCACGCCCGTCGTTCCGGAAACGGGCTCGGTCGCTGCATCGCCTCGGCGAGCCCGCTATGGTGCGCGTCGCCGATGAGCGCCGCCCTGTCGACCAGCGAGCCGTCGTATCCCGGCGCCGTGGCCCCCGAGCGCACGCGCGCGCTCGACTCGTTCGGCCTCCCGATCCGGCTCTCCGAGTGGGGCGATCCCGCGGCGCCGCCGGTCGTCCTCTGCCACGGGATGTTCGACCACGGGCGTGGCTTCGACACGCTCGCGCCACTTCTCGCCGAGCGCTTCCGCGTGATCGCGATCGACGCGCGCGGGCACGGCGAATCCGGCTGGTGCGACGCGTACCCCTGGCACGTCGACGTGCTCGACGTCGTCAACGTGCTGCGCTCGCTCGATCGCCCGGCGCGCGTCGTCGGCCACAGCCGGGGCGGCGGCCTCGCGACCGACGCCGCCATCCGAGCGCCCGAGCTCGTGCGCCAGCTCGCGAACCTCGACGGCTTCGGCCCGCCGCCCGACGGCTTCGGCATCCCGGGCGTGCCGCGCGACGCGCGCTCGCTCCCCGAGCGCTTCGCCGACTTCCTCGACGATCGCCGCCGGTCCACGCGCACGCACGGTGCGTCGCGGGTCTACGCGAGCCTCGACGATCTCGTCGAGCGCCGGCGTGCGCAGAACCCGCGCCTCACGCGCGAGTGGCTCCGCTACTTCGTCTTCCACGCCGCGCGCCCGATGGCGCGCGGCTGGGTGTGGAAGGCCGACCTGCGCGCTGCGCGCGGCTTCGGGCCGTGGAAGCCGGAGTGGGTCGGTCCCGGGTGGCGCGCGCTGCGCTCCCCGATGCTCGCCGTGATCGGCTCCGAGCCCGACACGTGGGGGCCGCTTCCCGAGTCGATCCTCGGCGATCGCCTCGCGAACGTCGCGCAGCTCGAGCGCGCGACGGTCGCGGGGGCCGGGCACTTCATCCACATGGAGCAGCCGCGCGCGACGGCGGATCTGCTCCTCTCCTGGCTGGACCGCTCGTGAGCCCGCGCGCCCGGAAGATCGCGCACGGCGAGCTCGAGCTCGCGCTCCACGAGCTGCGCTCGACTTCCCGCTCGGGAGCGCCGGCCGACGCGACACCGCTCGTCCTCGTGCACGCGCTCGAGGGCTCGGCGCGCGACTGGCTCCCGCACGGCGAGGCCATCCTCGCCGCGTGGCGCGGGCCGGTCTTCGCGATCGACCTCGCGGGGCACGGCGAGTCGGACTGGCGGGTCGGTGGCGCGTACACGCCCGAGCTCTTCGCCGCCGACGTCGACGCGGTCCTCGCGGCGATCGGAAGGGCTGCGCTCGCTGGCGCGGGCGTCGGCGCGTACGCGTCGCTGCTGGTCGCGGCCGCGCGGCGCGATCTCGTCCCGGGAGCCGTCCTTCTGCCGGGACGCGGGCTCGCCGGCGGCGGAGCGCTGCCGGTCGCCTCGGGACGCGCGCCGGACTTCGCGCCTGAGGTCGCGCGCGATACGCGCGGCGGATCGAGCGCGCAGCTCGCGTCGCGGGCCGCGTGCGACCCGCTCGTGCGCGCGTGCCTCGAGGACGTGCGGCCCGTCGACTACGCGGAGTCCTTTGCGGGCGCGGCGCGCGCCCTGCTTCTCGCCGCCGACGGCGACGATCTCCCGCCGTGGTGGCGCGCGGTGCGCGGCGCGCCTCCGGCGAAGGCCGCGCCGCGCGAGGCGGCGGCCGCCGTCGCGGCGCTCGCGGAAGCGATCGCGTGAGCGCGCGCGCCGCGCGGCGTCGGCGCGTTGCCGCTCCGCGCGCCGCCGCATAGAAGCGGTGATCACGAGGAGGGGACCCGTGAAGTCGAGAGCAGCGGTCGCGCACCGGGCGGGGGAGCCGCTCGTGATCGAGGAGATCGACGTCGCGGGGCCGCGTGCGGGCGAGGTGCTCGTCGAGCTGAAGGCGACCGGCGTCTGCCACACCGACGCGTACACGCTCTCCGGCCGCGACCCCGAAGGTCTCTTTCCCGCGATCCTCGGCCACGAGGGAGCGGGCATCGTGCGCGAGGTCGGCGCCGGCGTCGCGAGCGTCGCGCCCGGCGACCACGTGATCCCGCTCTACACCCCCGAGTGCCGGCAGTGCGAGTACTGCGTCTCCGGGAAGACGAACCTCTGCCAGGCGATCCGCGAGACCCAGGGGAAGGGCGTCATGCCCGACGGGACGAGCCGCTTCGCGCTCGGCGGGAAGCCGATCCTGCACTACATGGGCACGTCGACGTTCTCCAACTTCACGGTGCTGCCCGAGATCGCGGTCGCGAAGATCCGGAAGGACGCCCCGTTCGACAAGATCTGCTACATCGGCTGCGGCGTCACGACCGGCATCGGCGCCGTGATCAACACCGCGAAGGTGAGGCCGGGCGACAACGTCGTCGTGTTCGGGCTCGGCGGCATCGGCTTGAACGTCATCCAGGGCGCGCGCATGGCGGGCGCCGCGATGATCGTCGGCGTCGACCTGAACGCGAAGAAGCGGCCGCTCGCGGAGAAGTTCGGGATGACGCACTTCGTGAACCCCGAGGAGGTGCAGGGCGACCTCGTCCCGTACCTCGTGAGCCTGACGCGCGGCGGCGCCGACTTCAGCTTCGAGTGCATCGGCAACGTGAATGTCATGCGGCAGGCGCTCGAGTGCTGCCACAAGGGCTGGGGGACGAGCGTCATCATCGGCGTCGCGGGCGCCGGCGAGGAGATCGCGACGCGCCCCTTCCAGCTCGTGACCGGCCGCGTGTGGAAGGGCACCGCGTTCGGCGGCGCGCGCGGACGGACCGACGTGCCGCGCATCGTCGATTGGTACATGGAAGGCAAGATCGCGATCGACGACCTCATCACCCACGTCATGCCGCTCGCCGAGATCAACCGCGCCTTCGACCTCATGCACGAGGGGGAGTCGATCCGGAGCGTCGTCACGTTCTAGCCCGAGCCCGCACGGAGGATCGCGGCGGACGCAGCCCTTCGTGCCCGGGTTTTCCGCCGAATCATTTCGAACGTTCCACGTCGAAGCTTTCGTCATGCGATCCGGGGAGGTCGCCGCCGGGCGGCGAGCACGACCTCCTCGCAGGAGGACGAGATGGAGCGAGTGATCGTCCAATTCCAGGTCGTTTCCCGCGAAACGCCCGCGTCTCCCGAGCGCGGCGCCGGCTCCGGCCACGTCGATGCCGCGCCGCAGCGCGCAATCGCGCTGGGCGAAAGCGACGGCGGGGACGCGGTCGCGACCGACGGGAGCCGCCGCCGGCAGATCGCCGACGCGCGCGAGGCTCTCCTCGACGAGCTGCCACCGGACGAGTACCGGATCACTCGCGTCTACAGCACCATCCCGTTCATCGCGCTCGAGGTCTCGTCGGAGACGAGGAGCCGCCTCTCGCACTCCGAGCGCGTCGTCTGGCTGCAGGAGGATCGCCGCGCGCTCGCGCGCGCCTGAGACCGGGTAGAGGGCGGCATCGCGAGGTGCCGCGAGGTCGCTGTTGCAAGCGGCGGCCGCCTGCGGTCTCTCGTGTGGGATGATCGTCCGAAGCCCACGGCGGAGCGGGCGTGCGCGCGCGCGTGCCGTGGTGGCCGCGCTCGCGCTGCTGCCGGCGGTCGCGTGCGAGCGCGAGCCGGTTCTCGCAGGGGCGCGGCCGGTCGAGCGCTGGGCGGTCGCGAACGGCGGCGGTCACGCGTATGCCGTCGGCGACGTCGCCGGCGATGCCCCGGCGGGGACGTCGAAGGATGCCGAGAAGTCGACGCTCGGGTTCGCGATCGCGACCGAGCGAGACGGGACGACGCGCATCGCGCGTCTTCTTCCGAACGCTCCGGGCGCGCCGGGGTACGCGTTCAGCGAGCCGGGCCCCGGCCACATCGCGCTGCACGCGCTCGCGCGCGCGACGCCGGCCGACCTGCTGCTCACGACGGGCGACGACGAGGCCGCGAAGGCGACGGATCCGACGAAGCCCGCACCGTACGAGGATCGCGGCATCGTGGGCTACCTCGTCCCGTACTTCGAGGTCGGCGAGCCGACCGGCTCTCTCGCGCCCGACGGCGGGCCGCGCGGCATCATGATGGTGATCCACGGCGGCGGCTGGCAGAGCCGCGGCCGCGACTCGGTCGCGAGCGAGCGCAACGCCGCCGAGGTGGAGCGCTGGCGCGCGCGCGGCTGGCGGACGATCGCGATCTCGTACCGGTCGTCGCGCGAAGGTCCGGCTGAGGAGTGGCCGCTCTTCCCGCTCGGGCAGAAGCTCGCCCCCGTCCCCGGCTCGGCGCGCCGGAGCATCGAGGACGTGCTCTGGTTCCACGATCGCATCCGCGACTGGCAGGGCTGGGGCCTTCCGATGTGCGCGACCGGCTGGTCCGCGGGCGGACACCTGGCGCTCCTGCTCGTTGCCGAGCGCCGCGACGTCGCGTGCGTGATCGCGCTCGCGGCGCCGACCGATCTGCCCGCGCTCGTCGCGGCAAGCACCGACGGCGGCCGCGCAGCCGTCTTCGCGTTCGGGCGCGACGCCGCGACGTCCGCCGGCAACGGCCTGTCGCCGGTCGACGTCGCGGGATCGCTGCGCGCCCGCCTGCTCCTCGCGAGCGCGAGCAACGATGCGTGGGTGCCACCTTCTCAGATGGGCGCGCTGCGCGACGCCCTCGCGCGTTCCGGAAGCTTCGCTTCCGTCGCGACGATGGAGCTCGAGCCGGGGCGCCGCCCGTTCTGGCACGGGAACGTGTCGCAGCGCGCGCTCGACGAGTTCCACGCCGCCGAGGCCGCGTTCGCGGAGCAGGTTGCGCGCTAGTTCCGTGGTCGATTCGCGCAATCGAGACGCTGCGATTCGAGCGCCTGCGAATCCCGACCGCCGTCGCTCCGTGGAACCACGCCGATGCGTCGCGGCGGGCCGTCCCAACCCGGCGGCGATCGCAGCGGCGCGCGGCGGAGCTTTTCGGAGCCGCGGCACTTCCGCGCGGGGTGCTTGGTTGCATGTCCGGTCGCGCGCTTCGGGGGTCGCCGTCCCGTGCACGCCCGACACATGCCCGTGCTGGTCACCATGCGCGCGCGCCGGGACATCTCCGCGTTGCGCGCGCCGAACACGTTTCGTTCGCTTCGTCCGGCCGTCGGCATAGGCAGCGGCGCTCCTTGCCAACCCGCACGGCGCGGGCCTACCTTCCCGCCGTGAAGCCGACGCCTCCGACGGCGACCGAGCCGCTCTGGTCCGAGCTCTACGTCTGGAAGGACGGCGGCGCGACGCGCGCGCTCTTCGAGGTCGTCGACGCAGTTCCGCTCGAGGATGGCGTCGCGTGCGCGCTCCAGCGCCCGCGCGAGAAGACCGACCACACCCTCCCCCTGGGCGCGTGCCGCTCGCGCGCCGACGTCGGCCGCGACCACGTCGTGCCGATCGCGCCGGTGCGCTGACGTGGACCCGTCCTGCGAAGCGCTCGCGACGGAACGCCTGGTGAGCGCGCGCCGGCTGGCCGATCTCCGGGTGCTCTTCGTCGCGTCGTTTCTCACGGCCGGCGCGGTCTTCGGGCTCTGGTTCGGGGTCCCGACCTGGCTCGGCGCGTTTCCGCTGCTCTCGGTCTACCTCGTCGCCGCGCTCGTGGTGCTGCTCGCGACACGGCGGTCGGACCGGGTCGCGAGCGTCGGCGGCTACGCGGTCCCGTTCCTCGACGTCCCGGCCGTGTTCCTCGTGACGCGCGCGTTCTTCACGCGGACGACCGACACGCCGCTCACGGCGGGAATCGTACTGGGTGCCTACCTGCTCCTCGTCGTGCTCTCCGGACTCTCGCTCGACGTCCGCCAGATCGCGCTCACCGCGGCGCTCAGTGCGGTGCTCGCGGCTCGCCTGCAGATGCTCGCGGGCGCGCAGCCCGACGCGTACATCGGCTCGGTGCTGATCGTCGCGGTCGCGGCGGTGGGCTGCGCGTATGCGAGCCGCCGGACGATCGAGCTCGTCGCCAACGTCTCGCGCGAGCAGGTGCGGCGCGCGCACCTCGCGCGCTACTTCTCGCCGCAGGTGGCCGAGGCGCTCGCCGCGCGCGACGGCGACGACGGCGCGCGCGGCGAGACCTGCGAGGTGACGATCCTCTTCAGCGACCTGCGCGACTTCACCGCCCTCGTCGAGACCTCGAGCGGCGCGGACGTCGTCGCCCTCCTGAACGACTTCCACAGCCGGATGGCCGGGCCGATCTTCGAGCTCGGCGGGACGCTCGACAAGTACCTCGGCGACGGCTGCATGGCGTACTTCGGCGCGCCGGTCGCACAGCCCGACCACGCGGAGCGCGCCGTCCGCTGCGCGCTCGCGATGCAGGATCGCCTCGCCGAGCTGAATCGCGAGCGGCGCGCACGCGGCGGCGCCGAGCTCCGCATGGGGATCGGCGTGCATACCGGGACCGTCGTCGTCGGCGACGTCGGCTCGCCGCAGCGCCGCGACTTCACGGCGATCGGCGACGCGGTGAACGTCGCGTCGCGCGTGCAGCAGATGACGAAGGCGCTCGGCGTCCCGGTGCTGGTCTCGGATGCGACCCGCGACCGCGTCGCGGGCGGCATCGCGTTCGAGCCGGCGGGACGCTTCGAGGTGCGCGGGCGAAGCCGGACGCTCGAGGCCTGGGTCCCGCGGCTCGACGCTCCCGGGGTCAGGTCAGCGCTCTGACGTCGCCCTCCTGTCCGGTCGTGCCGCGATCGACCCCCACCGCGAGCGACGTCATCTGCCCGCCCGCGAGCGCCTCGATCGCGTTGCCGCCGCGCGCGGTCGCGCCGCCGTCGACGACCATCGCAGACCCGGTCACGAAGCGCGCGTCGTCGCTCGCGAGGAAGAGCGCCGCCGCGGCGATGTCCTCCGGCAGCCCGGCGTCGGGCCAGGGCTGGTACTTCTCGAGGAGCGGCTGCATGAGCTCCGGGTTGCCGCGGTGGAGGAGGGGGGTCAGGATCGCGCCCGGGCAGATCGCGTTCACGCGGATGCGGTCGGGCGCGAGCTCGATCGCGACCGCCCGCGTCAGGTTGATGACCGCGGCCTTCGCCGCCGAGTACGCCTGCGGGCCGTCGCCGCCCGAGAGGCCGGCGATCGATGCGGTGTTGACGATCGATCCGCCGCGGCCCTGCGCGCGGAGGACGCGCGCCGCGTGCTTGATGCCGAGGAACACTCCCTTCACGAGGACGGCGAAGGTGTAGTCCCACTCGCCGGCGTCGAGGTGCGTGATCGGCCCGAAGGCGCCCGCGACGCCCGCGTTGTTGAAGATGCAGTCGAGGCCGCCGAACTCGCGCGTCGCGAGCGCGACCGCGCGCTCGACGTCGCCTTCGGCGGCGACGTCCGTCTTGACGAAGCGCGCGCGCTCCTTGCCGCCGGCGCGCCCCGCGAGCTCCATCGTCTCGGCGCCGGTCGCCTCGTTCAGGTCCGCGACGACGACGCGGGCACCTTCCTGAAGGAACCGGAGCACCGTCGCGCGGCCGATCCCGTTGCCGCCGCCGGTCACGACGGCGACCTTGCCCTCGAGCCTTCCCGCCATGTGTCTGCCTCCGTCGCTCCGCCGCGAGCCGCGTTCGCCGCGGGATCGGAATGGGCGAGCGGGAGGAGCGTCGCACCGAACGGCGCGACCGGCAATCGACCCGATGCCGACGAACGGGAATGTCGACGCTAGCGCGCGATGTCGACGCGGAAGACCGGTCCGAGATCGTCCGGCAGCGCGACCGGACGCCAGGTCGCGCCGCCGTCGTCGGTGACGAGCACGAGGGGAGCGATGCGCGCGTTCGCGCGGTCGAAGTTCTCGCCTCCGACGATTCCGAGGTCGCCGTCGAGGAAGCGAACCGACGTCAGGCCGCCGACGACGTCGTCGGGGATCGACTGGAAGTGCCACGAGTCGCCGCCGTCGGACGTGTGGAGGACGATCGGCAGCGTGCCCCGCGCCCGATCGAAGGCGGTGCCTCCGACGGCCCAGCCCGTCGCGTCGTCCACGAAATGCGCGGCGGAGAGCCCGCCCGCGACGTTCTGGTCGAAGCTTCGCTGAGCGACCCAGGTCGCGCCCCCGTCGGACGAGTGCGCGATCGCGAGCGCGGTCGGCGTCGGGGCGATCACGCCTCCGAACGACGACGTGCCGACGAGCCAGAGCGCCGAGCGGCCGCTGCAGGCGGCTCCGCCCCATCCGACGCTGCCGCCTTGCGTGCTGACGGCTGGATCGAACGCCCACGAGGCGCCGCCGTCCGCGGTGTCGAACACGGTGGCGTACGAGACGAGCGCCATCGAGAACACGAACGATCCCGTCGCGACGCCGGCGCCGTCCGGCGAGACGCACATCGACGAGATCGCGGCCGGGCCGGCCCCCGCGATGCTGCCCTGCACGGGTAGCGACCCGTCGGCGGGCAGCGTCCACGCCTCGAAGCCGGTCGCGTTCAGGAAGTTGTCGTTCCCGAGGTTGGCGAACGCGACCGCGTCACCCGACGGTTGAATGGCGACGTCCGCGAACGAGAGATGCTCTTCGGGCGCCGTGCGCGGATCGCTGATGACCGTCATCCACGTGCGGCCGCCGTCGTCCGTGCGCTGGACGTCCGTCGCGCCCGCCGCGACGCCGCGCTCGCGATCCGTGAAGTCGATGGCGACGGTCGCGTCCGAGAGCGACCCGTCTCCGGCCGGCTCCCACGTCGCGCCGAAGTCGTCCGAAACGACGAGGCGGGTGTGGATCCCAGGGGCCGGGTTGGAAGACGCCAGCGCCAGGACGGAGAGGCGGGGCGCCGGCGTCGGGGTCGGCGGGGTCGGGCCGTTGGAGTTGCCGCACCCCGTCGCCGCGATCGCGGCCAGGAGCACGAGCGCCGTCGCCACGACGTGAGCCCCACGCACGACCGAGCCTATACCCCCGTTCGTCTCGGAGGTCGACGGCCGTCCATGGACAGGGCAAAAAGGAAGCGACGGGCCCCGCCGCGGAAGGGCGAGCCCGTCCGAGCCACCACCCTCGCCTCGGAGGTCGGATGCTCTCGCCGTACCGCGTTCTCGACTTGACGGACTCGCGCGCCGAGCTGGGCCCGCTCGTCCTCGCGGGGCTCGGAGCGGAGGTCATCAAGGTGGAGCCGCCCGGCGGCTCCGCCTCGCGGCGGGAGCCGCCGCTCGCGGACGGCCTGCCGCCGGGCCTCGCGAGCCTCCGCTTCCACGCGCAGAACCGCGGCAAGAAGAGCGTCCTGCTGGACCTCGAGAGCCGTGCCGGTCGCGAGCGATTCCGCGCGCTCGTCGGGAGCGCCGACTTCCTCTTCGAGAACGCGGCGCCCGGCGCGATGGCGGCGCGCGGCCTCGGCTTCGACGCGCTCCGCGAGGCGAGCCCGCAGCTCGTCTACGTCGCGATCACGCCGTTCGGCCAGGACGGGCCGTACGCGGACCACCTGGCGACCGACCTGACGCTCGCCGCGATGGGCGGGATGATGGCGCTGAACGGCGATGCGGACCGCCGCCCGGTCCGCGTCACCGTGCCGCAGACGTGGTACCACGGCGCCGCCGAGAGCGCGGTCGCGGCGCTCGTCGCGCACCACCGCCGGCTCGCGACCGGCGAGGCGCAATTCGCCGATGTCTCCGTGCAGGCCGCCGTCTTCTGGACCGGCCTGAACGCGATGATCGCGCACTCGATCCACGGCCGCGACATCGAGCGGAACGGCACCGTGCTGCAGCTGAGCACGCTCGTGACGCCGCTCGTCTATCCGTGCGCCGACGGCGAGGTCGTGCTCATCACGACGACCGCGACGATCGTCCCGCTGATCCGCTGGCTGGTCGACGACGGCACCGTGACGGAGGAGTGGGCCGCGGCCGAGGACTGGCCGAGCTACGAGGCGCGCATGCTGACCGGCCGGGACCTCGTCTACCCGCTGCCGGTCGTCCAGGAGCGCGTTCGCGCGTTCTGCGCGAAGTACCGCAAGGCGGAGCTGCTCGCGCGCGGCATCCGCGAGGGCGTGACGCTCGCGCCGGTCAATACGGTCGCCGACGTGCTCGCCTTCGATCACCTCGAGGAGCGGCGCTACTGGAGCGCGTATCGCCTCGCGGACGGGCGCATCCTGCGCTTTCCCGGTCCCTTCGTGCGCCTGTCGCGCACGCCGGTCGGGTTCGCCGGCACCGCGCCCGCGGTCGGAGAGCACACCGATGCCGTGCTCGGCGAGCCGTCGATGGCGCGCACCGGGGCTGCCGATGCCGAGACCTCGCTGCCGATCGGGCCGCGCGGCGACACGCTGCCGTTCGCGGGCGTCAAGGTCGCCGACTTCTCGTGGATCGGGGTCGGCCCCATCACCGCGAAGGTGCTCGCGGACCACGGCGCGACGGTCGTCCACGTCGAGACCGAGCAGCCGGCGGATCGGCTGCGCCTCGTCGGCCCGTTCAAGGACGGCGCGCCCGGCATCAATCGCTGCCAGTTCTTCGCGTCGTTCAACACGTCCAAGCTGTCGCTCGCCCTCGATCTCAAGCGCCCGGAAGGGATCGAGGTCGCGAAGCGGCTGATCGCCTGGGCCGACCTCTGCCTCGACTCGTTCACCGCCGGCACGATGGCCGACCTCGGCCTCGGCTGGGAGGTCGTGCGCGAGATCAACCCGTCGATCATCATGGCGAGCACCTGCCTCATGGGGCAGAGCGGACCGGCCGCGCGCCTCGCCGGCTACGGCTACCACGCCGCCGCGATCTCGGGCTTCTACGAGGTGACCGGCTGGGACGATCGCGCGCCCGGCGGGCCGTTCAACGCCTACACCGACACGATCGCGCCGCGCTTCCTGGCGGCGACCTTGATCGCCGCGCTCGACCACCGGCGGCGGACCGGCGCGGGACAGCGCGTCGACCAGGCGCAGATGGAGTCGGCGCTCTACTTCCTCGCGCCCGAGCTGCTCGACCACCAGGTGAGCGGCCGCATCCCGCGCCGGCGCGGCAACGAGGACCCGGTCGCGTTCCCGCACGACGCGTACCCCTGCGCCGGCGACGACGAGTGGTGCGCGATCGCGGTCGAGACCGACGAGCACTGGCGCGCGCTCCGGCGCGCGCTCGGCGAACCCGCGTGGGCGGCGTCGCCGGAGCTCGACACGGCGGAGGGGCGGCGCGCGCGCGCCGACGTGATCGACCGCGAGCTCGCGGCGTTCACCTCGCGTCACGAGCCGCGCGCGCTCATGGAGAAGCTGCAGGCCGCGGGCGTTCCCGCCGGCATGGTGCAGCGGTCGAGCGATCACGTCGAGGACCCGCAGCTCCTCCATCGCTGCTTCTTCCGCACGATGGTGCACCCGGAGATGGGCGAGGTGCCGTACGAGGGGCACCAGTTCCGGATCGCCGGCTACGACAACGGCCCGCGCTTCCCGGCGCCGTGCCTCGGCGAGCACTCCATCCAGGTGCTGCAGGAGATCCTCGGCTACGGCGACGACGACCTCGCGCGCATTGCGGCGAGCGGCGCGCTCCGCTGAGAAGAGGGGATCGTGGAGCGAAGCGAGAACCGCATTCTGACGACGCACGCGGGGAGCCTCCCGCGGCCGCCCGAGCTGCTCGATCTGCTCGTGCGCCGGAGTCGCCGCGAGCCGCTCGACGAGCGCGCCTTCGAGACGGCCGCGCGCGCCGCGACGCGCCGCGCGATCGAGCGGCAGCTCGCCTGCGGCATCGACGTCGGCAACGACGGCGAGCAGCCGCGCGAGAGCTTCTTCACGCACGTGCAGCACCGCATGAGCGGATTCGGCGGCGCGAGCCAGCGACCGGTCATGCGCGACATCGTCGCGTACCGCTCTTTCCTGGATCTCAAGCTCCCCGACTTCTCGCGCACGATGGTGAACCTGCTGGCCGCCCCGAAGGCGGTCGGCGAGGTGCGGTCGCTCGGGACGGCCGCGATCGAGAAGGAGTGCAGCGATTTCGCGGACGCGCTCGCGGCGCAGCCGGGCCCGGCGCGCTTCGTCGAGACGTTCCTCACCGCTCCGTCGCCCGGCATCGTGGCCGCCGCGATGCAGAACGAGCACTACCCGCGGCTCGAGGATTACGTGCGCGCCGTCGCGGCGGCGCTCCGGCCGGAGTACGAGGCCATCGCCGCGCGCGGCATCGTCCTCCAGCTCGACTGCCCCGACCTCGCGATGGAGCGGCACACGCTCTTCGCCGATCGCCCGCTGGACGAGTTCCTCGCCTTCGTGGACGTCGTCGTGGACGCGATCAACGACGCGATCGCCGGCATCGCGCCCGAGCGCGTCCGGATGCACGTCTGCTTCGGCAACTACGAAGGACCGCACACGCACGACGTCGATCTCGCCGCGATCCTGCCGCACCTCTACCGGGCGCGCGTGGGCGCGGTGCTGCTGCCGTTCGCGAACCCGCGCCACGCGCACGAGCTCGGCTGCCTCGAGCGGGAGCCGCTGCCGGCGCGCTGGCTCCTCGTCGCCGGCGTGATCGACACGACGACGAACTACGTCGAGCACCCCGAGGTCGTCGCCGAACGGCTCGAGCGCGCGGCGCGCGCCGTCGGCGACCCGCGGCGCGTCCTCGCCGGCACGGACTGCGGCTTCGCGACCGCGGCGGGCCTCGGAGAGGTCGCGGAAGAGGTCGTCTGGGAGAAGCTCCGCGCGCTGCGTGCCGGGGCCGACATCGCCTCACGACGTCTGCTCTGATACCGAAGGGACATGCTCGCCGGCGGCCCGTCGCGCCCGTTCGTCATCGACGTCACCGATCAGACCTTCGAGGCCGAGGTCCTCGAGCGATCCAAGACGACGCCGGTCGTCGTCGACTTCTGGGCGCCCTGGTGCGGCCCGTGCAAGACGCTCGGCCCGGTGCTCGAGCGGCTCGCAGCGGAGCAGGGCGGCGCCTTCATCCTCGCGAAGGTGAACGTCGACGAGAATCCGGGCGTGGCGCGCGCGGCCGGCGTCCAGAGCATTCCGCTGGTGCTCGGCGTCAAAGACGGACAGGTCGTGTCGGAGTTCGTCGGCGCGCAGCCGGCGAACGTGGTGCAGCAGTTCGTCGCGCGCCTGCTGCCGGGCGAGGAGGAGAAGCTCGCCGCCAGGGGCGAGGAGCTGCTCGCCGAAGGCGACGTCGCCGGCGCCGAGGAGCGCTTCCGGAAGGCGCTCGATGCCCGCCCCGGACACCCGCGCGCGAGCCTCGGGCTCGCGCGCATCCTCGGAACGGACGGCCGCGTCGACGAGGCCGTCCAGCTTCTCGAGGCGGCCGCGCCGGCCGCGAGCGGACAGGTTGCGCGCGACATCGAGACCCAGCTCGCGAGCCTCCGCACCGCCGCGCCCGACGTCGCGCAGGACGAGGCGCCGCTCCGCGAACGCATCGCGCGCGACCCGGCCGATGTGGCGGCGCGGATCGAGCTCGGAAAGCTCCTCGCTGCGGCGCGCCGCTACGAGGAGGCGCTGCAGCAGCTCCTCGAGGCGGTGAAGCGCGATCGCAAGTTCGACGACGAGGCCGCGCGGAAGGCCATGCTCGACGTCTTCACGCTCCTCGGCCGCGATCACCCGCTCGCGTCGCGCTACCAGCGCGAGCTGTCGTCGGCGCTGTTCCGCTGAGTCGGCCGGCGTCGTCTCCCGAGCGGCGCGTCAGCCGACCTCCGACGTTCCCCACGCGGCGAGGTCCGCGGTGTCGTCGCGCGCGCGCTCCCACAGAAGCTCCGCCGCCTGGTCCGGATTCCACGACCCCGACTGCTCGCCGCCGAGCAAGCCCGCGTGCGGCGCGCTGCCCGCGGTCTGCGCGAGGAAGGGGTACTCCGCGAGCCAGCGCGGCACGCGCGACGTCGACAGGTACGGGATGTTGACCGTGCGCACCGCCGCCTCGGAGCCCTTGTCCTCGACCCACTCGTGCTTCGTGCGAAGGATCTCGCCGGCGAGGCGGTAGTACTCGAGGATCGCGTCGACGGCCGAGCGGACGCCGGCGGGCGTGTCGGATGCGTTCACGGTGCGCGCGACCTCCGCCTCGGCGGCGCGCACGCGCGACGCGTAGAGCGGAAGCGGGATGCCGAGATGCGCGACCGGCTCGAGCCGCGCGAGCGCGGCCGCGGCCTCGCGCGCGGCGTTCCGCCCGGCGACCGGCGCGGACGCCGCCGACGGAAGCGACGCGAGCGCGGGCGGCCGCGCCGCGATCGGCGGCGGTGCGGGCGGCGCCGCCGCGACGTCGCCGCTCGTCGAAGCCCCCGGCCAGCTCGCCGGAGGCGAGATCCCGAGCTCGTTCGTCCGGTGCGCGCCGTCGATGCCGCCGACCGTCGCGCTCGCTCCCGCGGGCGCGACGGCCGACGTCGAGCCGGGGAGGCTCGCGGCCGGCGCCCACGCGGCGACCTGGTCCTCGGCGATCCCGGCGGCGAGCGCGACCAGGCGCCCCTGCCGCTGCACCGCGAGCAGAACGGCGAGGCGCGCGCCGAGCGCGGCGCTCGCGGCGCGCTCGAGGTCCTCGCAGCGCGCGACCCGGATGCCGTTCGCCTGGCGCACGACGTCTCCCGCCGCGACCTGCGCGTCGCCCGCGCTCGCCGTGACGACGACCTCGCTTCCGCCGTTCCCCGTCGGGTCCTGCCGAGCGCCGAAGCCGAGGCGCGCGGGAAGCCGGCAGGCCTTCGCGGCCGCGTCGCCCGCCGCGCTCGCGGGCCGCGCCGCCACGAGCAGGAGCGCTGCGAGCAGCGGCAGCGATGCCGCCGCGAGCGACGCGGGCATGACGCGAGCGCGGCGCGACATCAGATCGCCCGCAGCCGGGCCACCACCTCCGCCCACTCCTCGGGGTGGTTCGACTCCGGGCGCGCGTGGCAGATGAGGCTCAGTCGATCGACGAGGCCGCGATAGCGCTCGGCGAGCTTGGTCGGGACGTCCTTCGGCTCGCAGCGCACCGCGAACGCGCGAAGCATGTCGTCGGTGATCAGGTTTCCCATCTCGACCCAGCGGCCCTGCTTCGAGAGCGCGTTGAGCTCGCCCTGCAGCTCGCCCCAGCCGTGCGTCTCGAGGACGACCCGGTACGCCGGCGTCGAGCCGTAGAACGCGAGCTGCATGCGGGTCGACGCCTCCGCCTGGCGCACCTCGTCCTCGGTGTAGCCGGTGACGACGAGCGTCTGACACGCGATCTCGAGCGCGGAGCGCGATCGTCCCGCCTTGTCGAGGCCGCGCGCGATGGCGGGCAGCGTCGTGTCGCGGATGAACTCCGGCGAGTTGAACGGGTGGACGAAGAGGCCGTCCGCGACCTCGCCCGCGACCGCCGTCATCGGCCGGCCGACGCCCGCGAGGAAGATCCGGGGCGGCCCGCTCGGGCTCGGGCCCGGGTCGAAGAACGGCGTCATGAGCGTGTGGCGGTAGAAGTCGCCGCGGAAGTCGAGCTTCTCGTTCTCGTTCCAGGCGCGCCAGATCGCCTTGACGGCCTGCACGAGCTCCCGCATGCGCGCGACCGGCTTGTCCCACACGGCGCTGAAGCGCTTCTCGATGTGCGCCCTCACCTGCGACCCGAGGCCCAGGATGAACCGGCCCTTCGAGAAGAGCTGGAGGTCGTGGCCCAACTGCGCGAGGTGCATCGGGCTTCGCGGAAACGCGATCGCGATCGCGGTCGCGAGCTCGACGCGCTCGGTGTGCTCGGCCGCGATCGCGAGCGGGAAGAAGGGGTCGTGCGGACCTTCGAACGTGAAGAGGCCGTCGACCCCGAGCTTCTCGATCGCGCGCGCCTCGGCCGGTACGCGCGCGAGGTCGGTGGCGAGGAGCGGTACATCGACCTTCATGCGCGCACGTCTATCCCAGCCGGCGTCGATTTCAACGCGTCGGCAGACTCTCGGCCGTCAAGTATTTCCGCCGCCGTTCGGGCTCAGGACCTGGCCGGTCACGAAGCTGGCCTCCGGCGACACGAGGTAGGCGCACGCCGCCGCGATGTCCTCGGGCTGCCCGATCCGGCGCGCCGGGAGCCGCTTCACGATCTCGTCGTAGAGCGACGGCGGCGCGCCCGCGCCGCGGATGAGCGGCGTGTCGATCAGACCCGGGGCGATCGCGTTCGCGGTGACGCCGGACGGACCGAGCTCGAGGGCGAGCGCCTTCGTGAACCCGACGATGCCCGCCTTCGCGGCCGAGTAGTGCGCGAGGCCCGGGCCGCCGCCCGTCAAGCCCGCGGCGGACGAGACGTTCACGATGCGGCCCCATCGGGCCGACGTGAGGTCGGCGACGAACGCGCGGCAGACGAGGAAGGTGCCCTTCAGGTGGACGGCGATCATGCGATCGAAGCTCGCCTCCGACATCGCGGCGAAGGGCTCGAAGCCGGCGATGCCGGCCGAGTTCACGACGATCGCAGCGCCGCCGAGCGCGGCGTGGACGCGATCGGCGGCCGCCGCGACGCTCGCCGCGTCCGCGACGTCGACCGCGACCGCCGCCGCGCGCCTTCCGCACGCGCGCACCTCGTCCGCGACCCGCTCGGCCGCGTCGTCGCGCAGGTCGAGAACCGCGACCTCCGCGCCGTCGCGCGCGAGGCGGAGGGCGATCGCGCGCCCGATGCCCGACCCGCCGCCGGTCACGACGGCGACTTTCCCCTGCAGCGTCATTTCGCCCCGATAGGCCAATCGCTCGGCGATGTCGAAACCCCGACCACCCCGCGGCTCACGACGCGATCCCGTGTACGATCCGTGGGGGTGCTCGCCCCCAGCGAGCGCCCGAGGGCGGCCCGAGAAGCGGGCGCCCGCAGGGCGGTCGCAAGATGGAGCGATACGACCTCGTCGTGCTCGGAAGCGGGCCGGCCGGCCAGAAGGCCGCCATCCAGGCCGCGAAGCTGCGGAAGAAGGTGGCGGTCGTGGAGCCGCGCACGGTCGGCGGCGTCTGCATCAACACCGGCACGATCCCGAGCAAGACGCTGCGCGAGGCCGTCCTGTACCTCTGGGGACACCGCCAGCGCGGCTACTACGGGTCGAGCTACCGCGTGAAGGAGGAGATCACGATCCAGGACCTCCTGAACCGCGCGCGCCACGTGATCGCGCGCGAGGACGCGGTCGTGCAGGACCAGCTCGCGCGCAACCACGTGCGTGTCGTCGTCGGCCGCGGGCGCTTCGTCGACCCGCACACCATCCGCGCCGAAGACGAGCGCGGCGCGACGGACCTCCAGGCGGAGCGCATCGTGGTCGCGACCGGCACCGTTCCGGCGCGCCCGCCGTCGGTCGAGTTCGACGGCCGCCGCATCATCGACTCCGACGGCCTGCTCGAGCTCGACGTGCTGCCGCGCTCGATGGTCGTCGCCGGCGCCGGCGTGATCGGCTGGGAGTACGCCACGATCTTCGCCGCCGCCGGCGTCGAGATCACGCTCGTCGACAAGCGGGCGAACCCGCTCGACTTCGTCGACGGCGAGCTCATCGACGCCGAGAAGTACCACATGCGCTCGCTCGGCGTGACACTCCGCTTCGGCGAGGAGGTGACCGCGGTGCGCCGCGCGCACAGCGGCGACGCGGTGGTCGCCGAGCTCAAAAGTGGAAAGCGCGTGATGGCGGAAACCCTGCTCTACTCCGCCGGACGAGTCGGCGCGACGCGCGACCTGAACCTCGAAGCGGCCGGTCTCGGCGCGGACGAGCGCGGGCGCCTCCACGTGGACGAGTTCTTCCGGACCTCGGTGCCGCACGTCTACGCCGTCGGCGACGTGATCGGGTTCCCGAGCCTCGCGTCGACCTCGATGGAGCAAGGCCGGATCGCCGCGCTGCACGCCTTCGGCCGACCGATCCTGCCGCGCTCGCCGTGCGCGCCGTTCGGGATCTACGCGATTCCCGAGATGGCGATGATCGGCCGCAACGAGGAAGAGCTCACGCGCGACTCGATCGGGTACGAGGTCGGGCGCGCGTTCTACCGCGAGATCGCGCGCGGCGCGATCATCGGCGACGACGTCGGCATGCTGAAGCTCGTCTTCCGGAGCGACGACCGCCGCCTCGTCGGCGTGCATGCCATCGGCGACGGAGCGACCGAGCTGATCCACATCGGCCAGGCGGTGCTGATCTTCGAGGGCGGGCTCGACTACTTCGTCGACGCGGTGTTCAACTACCCGACGCTCGCGGAGTGCTACAAGGTCGCGGCACTCGACGCGATGAACAAGCTCGAGGCGTAGGCGGCGACTCGTCCCGGGTGGCACGGTGCGCCGGCCCGCCCCGCAACATGCGATTGCCGCGCCGAGGCGAACGGCGTAGTCGTCTCTCATGCTCACCACGCTCGGCGTGGCTGCGGCGACCCTAGTGCTCTCCGAGCCGGTCATGACGCTCGTCCACCGCTTCGTGTTCCACGGCCCACTGTGGTGCGAGCACCGGTCGCACCATGCCCACCCGAACGCGCGTCGGATCGTCCGCAACGACCTCTTGTGGCTGTGGCCGCTCGGCGCTTCCGCAGCCCTGATCGCGCTCGGCGGTCCGGTCGTCGCCGGACTCGGCATCGGAGTCGCCGCCTACGTCGCGGCGTACGTCTTCGCCCACGACGGCGTTGCGCATGGTCGCTTCCGAGTTCCGCGACGCGTCCGTCGCTTGACGGTGTTCCGGATCATCGCGCAGACGCACCACCTGCACCATCGCGGCGGCCGGGCTGGATTCGGTGCGCCGCCCTTCGGCGTCTACACGGCGCCGCTCGAGCATCGTTGGCGGTTGCTCGCCGGCGACGCTCCGCCCGACAAGGTCTGCTCGCCTGCTGCCGCGCGATGACGACCGGCGGCGAATGCGGGTCGACAGGAGCGGTGCGACGACATTAGAAGGGGTCCGTGAATCCATCGACCGCACCCCGCCGCCGCCGTCGCGTCCTCGAAGTCCATCTCGTCGCGCGCATTGGTTGCCTCGCGCCGGTCGCCGCGCTCGTCACCGTCGTCGTCTCCGCGACGCCGGCGGCGGCGCTCACCGCGGAGGACATCGATCGCGCGACGGTGTTTACGTCGCTCGGGCTGCAGAACGTCGTCGAGCGGCTCGCCTCGGACGACCTCGACGGGCGGAACAACGACACGTCCGGGTCGGCGCGCGCGCAGCGCTATCTGATCGCGCAGCTTCGGCGGATCGGACCCGGGCTCGATGCCAGCCGCGAAGGCGACGACGCGTA
This sequence comes from Binatia bacterium, assembly GCA_035651755.1. Classification (GTDB taxonomy): domain Bacteria; phylum Desulfobacterota; class Binatia; order UBA12015; family UBA12015; genus DASRFA01. The sequence continues at coordinate 166,755 of DASRFA010000050.1, forward strand.
CCGGCAGCCGTTCACCGAGGGCTCCGTGCGCGGGACGAACCTCCTCGCGGTCATCCGCGGGCGCGAGCTTCCGGACGAGTACGTGATCGTCGGCGCGCACTACGACCACCTCGGAAGGCGGTGCCCGTCGTCGCCGAGCGGGAACGTGTGCAACGGCGCGACCGACAACGCGACCGGCACCGCTGAGGTGATCGCCGTCGGGAACGCGCTGCGCCGGCTTCCCGAGCCGCCGCGGCGCTCGGTCGTGCTCGCCCTGTGGGACGCCGAGGAGGACGGGCTCGTCGGGTCGCGCCAGTACGTCCTGCACCCGATCGTCCCGCTCGATCGGACGGCCGCCTACGTGAACTTCGACATCCAGGGCGCCGATCTGCTGCCGAGCCTCGCGCAGACGAGCTTCGCGCTCTCGGCCGAGACCGGCGGAGCGGACCTCCAGCGCGTGGTCGCGGATGCGATCGCCGCCGAAGGGCTCGGCACGCGGCTCCTGAGCTACATCTTCGGACAGCTCCGGAGCGACTACGCGAACTTCGTCGCGGCCTCGGTGCCGACCGTGTTCTTCTCCGACTCGACCGGCGCCTGCTACCACAAGACCGGCGACGACGCGGCGCTCGTCGACTACCCGAAGCTGCGCGCGCAGAGCCGGATCTCGTTCCGCGTCGTCGCGTCGCTCGCGGAGTCGCGGGAGCGGCCGCAGTTCGTGGCGCCGAATCCGGCGTTCGCGACGTTCGACGACGCGATCGTCCTGCGCGAGGTGATCGGCACCGGGCTCACGGACCTGCACGTCCTTCCGCCGGCGGATCGGGCGCGCGTGGTCGCGATCCAGGCCGCCGTGCAGGCGATCGTCGACGCCGGACCGGCCGCCTTCGATACCGCCGACGTCCAGACGCTGATCAACGCGGCGCTCGACACGATCGATCTCCTGACGGCGATGGAATGCCCCGGACGACCGCCGCGGCGCCGCGCCCTGCCAACGCTCGCGGACGCCCTCGGCGGCGTCCCGGCGGCCCCCGACGCTGCGGGAGCGGCCGGACGCGCGAGAGTCGCCGGATGAGGCCCCGCGATCGCCTGCGGTTCGCCCTGCGAGCCCGAGTCGTAGCGGCGGCGCTCGGACTGCTCGTCGCCGCCTGCGGCGGCGGCGACGACGTCTCTCGCTTCAATGCCGTGCTGCTCGGCTCCAACGAGGTCCCGCCGGTCACGAGTGCGTCGACGGCGCTCTACGGCTTCGAGGTGAAGGAGAACGATACGGTGATCTTCTATCGCGGCTCGATCATCGGGCTCGACCGCGACGAGATCGTCGGAGCGAACGTCTACCTGGGAGAGCCGGGCGAGAACGGCCCGATCCTCTTCGCGCTCGACGCCCCGCTGGTGGACGACGTGACGGAGTTCGACGTCGAGGGCGTTCTGCTCGCCGAGGACCTCGCGCCCGACAGCGGCCTCGCGACCTTCCAGGACGCCGTCGCGGCGATCCGCGCCGGGCGGGCCTACGTGAGCGTGCAGACGACCGGCAACCCGACGGGCGAGATTCGCGGCGCGATCGTGAAGGGTGCGCCTTCGCGGCGCGGGCTGAGCGGGATTCCATCGTTCTGAGCGGGAACCGCCGGTCGCTACTCGAACTTGCCGTGCCGTCCCGCGCCGGCGGCGAAGCGCGCCGCTCCCGCCTGCGTCTCGCCCGACCGGATGACGTCGAGGCCGCCGCGCGTCTCCGCGCGCAGCGCGTCGTCGAGGTCGAGGCTCCACTGCCGGTACGACGAGAGGCGATCGGCGCGTAGGCAGCGCTGCGGGAACGCCGCGAGCTGGCGCGCGAGCGCGACCGCGGCTTCGAGCGCCTTGCCCGCCGGGACGAGGCGGTTCGCGAGGCCCATGCGGAGCGCCTCCGCGCCCGAGACGCCCCGCCCCGTCAAGATCAGGTCGAGCGCGTGGCTGTGGCCGAGGAGGCGCGAGAGGCGGATGGTGCCTCCGTCGATGAGCGGGACGCCCCAGCGCCGGCAGTAGACGCCGAAGACGGCGTCCTCCGCCGCGACGCGCAGGTCGCACCACACCGCGAGCTCGAGGCCGCCCGCGACGGCGTGGCCCTCGACCGCGGCGATCGTCGGCTTCGAGAGCAGCATGCGCGACGGGCCCATCGGGCCGTCGCCGTCCTCGGTCACGCGGTTGCCGCCGCCCTTCGCGACCGCCTTCAGGTCGGCACCTGCGCAGAACGTCCCGCTCGCTCCGGTCAAGACCGCGACCGCCAGGTGGTCGTCCGCCTCGAAGCGGCGGAAGGCGGCGGCGAGCGCCGCGGCGGTCGGCCCGTCGACCGCGTTTCGGACGTCGGGTCGATCGATCGTGACGATCGCGACCGGACCGTCGACATCCCAGCGCAACGTGCTCATTTCTTCCTCCCGGGCCGGCTGCCGTAGTCGCCGAACGGGTCGTCGCGCTCGCGCACGGCCTGGCGGAATCCGACGTCCATCGCGCGGTCGACGAAGTCGAGACCTTCCTGCGTGTGGCGCGCGACGCCGTCGAAGAGGGTGCCGAGGAGGCGGCTCGACGCGAAGCCCATGTTCTCCACCGTCTGGTTGCAGAGGAGCTTCAGCATGACGAGCTGGTTCGTCGGCACCTGGGCCATGCGGCGCGCGAGCGCGAACGCGCGCTCGTCGAGCTCGCCGTCGGGCACGCACTCGAGGACGAGGCCGATGTCGGCCGCCGTCCGCGCCGGGATCTCGTCGCCGGTCAAGAGCCAGCGCTTCGCGCGCTCGAGGCCCATGCGGTAGACCCACATCGCGGTCGTCGGCGTGCCCCACACGCGCGACGGCGGGTATCCGAAGCTCGCGCCCTCGCCGGCCACGATGATGTCCGCGCACAGCACCATGTCGGTGCCGCCGCCGATGCACCAGCCCTGGACCGCGGCGATCGTGGGCTTCTTCGCGTACCAGAGCTTCATGTAGGTCTCGACGAAGCGGCCCATCATGCGGAGGTCCGAGACGGAATCCCAGGTTCTCGAAGCGAGGGGATCGCTCCCCTCGCCCCGTCGGGCAAAGCCCGCCGGGGCCCCACTCCCCGCGGGCTCGCTTCGCTCGCGGGCAGCGGACGCCGAGGAGACCCGCTCGCCGGCCTGCGCCGCGGTCGACCAGTCCAGGCCGTAGCCGGCGCAGAAGGCGCGTCCCTCCGCTCGCAGCAGGATGACGTGCGCCGAGCGGTCGGCGTCGCCTTCCTCGATCGCCGCGGCGAGCTCGTCGCGGAGCGCCGGGGTGATGGTGTTGTATTCCTGGGCGCGCGTGAGCGTGATCACGTGCACGCGATCGCGCACCTCCGTCCGGAGCGTCGACCCGTTCATGCGGCAGGCATGTCCGAGCCGCACCGCCCGCGCAACCGGCTCGCGGCCGGCGGCAGCCGCTCGCTCAGACGCCGGCGAGCGCTTGCTCGATGCGCCGGATGACCTCGGCTTCCGAGCGCGACGTCCTGAGCGCGAGGCCCAGGACGCCGCCCGACGCGTCGGCCGTGTGCTCGGCGCGCTGGAGGATGGTCGACGCGAGCCACTCGCGGTCGCGCGGCTCGAGCGTCGGGAGGAGCGCCCTGGTGTACGCGACCCAGGTGTCGAAGACCTCGGGCGGGGGACGGCGCGCGAGCCAGCTCGCGATCATCTCGTAGGCGGGCGAGCCCTTCGGGATCCGGTGGGGCGACAGCTCTTCCAGGATCGCCGTTCGCTCTTCCGGATCGACGGCGCCGTCGGCCCACGCGACCTCGATCGCGGGGACGAGGCCGAACGCGAGCAGCGTCGAGGCGTCGAATCCGAGATTCACGAGGCGATCGAGGACCGCGTCGTCGCGGATGCCGGTCGCCTGGCGGAGACTCTCCTTGGCGTCGCGACGGCGGTCTTCCGCCTTCAGCCGATCGAGGAGCTGCCCGTTGTACTTCCGAAAGAACGCTTCCTCGAGCGCGCGCCTGCGATCCTCGAAAATGTCTTCCGCCACGCAACCTCCGTCGATGTGGGACCGTCATACCATGCGGAACAGGGCAAGCCACGCCGGACGGCCACGGCGCGCGACCACTGCCGACGCTCGCGAGCCGCGCCGGTCGTCAAGACCAAAGTCGTGTCGTCACGATCGTGGGAACGACGGCCTGGTTTCTGCGGCGCGACGAGGATATGTCGGTCGGCGAAAAGGAGGAACCAGACGATGAACCCCTTTGGCTTGACGACGTTCGTGGACCTCGCCCCGCGCCTGGTCCTGCCCTTCTCGCTGCAGGCGGCGCTCGCGCTGCAGGCGATGGGTCTCCTCGTCGTGTCGGGCCTCGGGGTGCTGCACGCGGTGTGGCGCGCCGAGCGCTCGGCTACGGCCGGGATCGCCCGCGTGCGGCCGACCGCCCGCGTCGTCCCTCTGCGTCGCCCCCTCGGCGAGCCGGTCGCCTGACGTCCGCGGCCGCCGGGGCCGAATCGGCCCCGGCGGCCCGGCTCGCCTGGATTGCGAAGCGACGAGCGCAGGCTTTGCCTGCGCGACGAGGCCCATCGGAGGAGCGCAGCCCGGCGAGCGAAGCTCGCGCGGCGAGCACCGCACGGGGGCGCATTGCTATAGGTTTTCGCGCGACATCCGATAGAATCTGTCGCCGCACCGGTCGGCGACGGGGGACGAGGGGTGGCAGAGGAAGGATCGTCTGGCGAGCGGGGCTCGACCGCCCTGGCTCTCGTGTTTCCTCCGGCGGAGGCGATCCGGGCCAATCGGGCCCTGCGCGCGCGCCGCCCGGGCATCGGGGAGCCGTCGCCGGCGCTCGGTGATGCCGAGGTGTCGCACTGGCGATCGCTGCTCGAGGGCTCGCCGACGCTCGGGACGGTCGTCGACCAGATCTACGAGGAGGCGGTTCGGCGCACCTCTGTCGCCGCGACCGCGGCCCACCAGAGCGTCGCGACCGCGGCGATCGTGACGAGCGTCCTCGTGCTCACGATCGCGCTTCCGGCGGTGGGGCAGATGTTCGAGGTGTCGCCGTGGTTCCTGATCGCGGTGGCGTTCGCGTTCGTCGGCCTCCTTTCCGCCGCGCGCGCCGCTCGCCTGGCGCGCTTCGCCGCCGTCGACCTCGACGTCATCGGCGACCCGATCGAGAGCGGTCGCGCCGCGCGCGGCGAGGCCGCACGCGACGTCTTCCTGGTCGCGGTGCGCGCACGGCGCGCCGCGGCGGCCGCCCACAACCGCGTCGTGAGCGAGGCCGTGACGAACCTCGTCACGGCGGCGTGGGGCTGCCTCCGGAACGCGTTCGTCGCGCTGCTCGCATGGATCCTGATCGACGTCGCCCCGGCCGCTTTCGCGGCCGGGGCGCGTGGCTTGGGTCGAACGTTCGGCGCGTGACCGCCGGAATCAGGGCAGGTTCAGCAGCCAGCCGTTCTGCTTTTGGATCCAGTCGTTGGTGGTCTCGAAGTCCTCGGGCCCGATCGAGAACTTGACGGTCATCGTCGGGACCGTCGCGCGGGCCTCGAGCGCCGGGTCGAACGCCTGGATGTCGATCTTGTAGGCGAGGCCCGGTCCGTCGCGCTGCGAGATCTTGATGAACGCGATGCCGCCGTTGTCGCGCGCGGCGTCGTTCCGGAACGTCCACGTGCCGTCGCCCTGCTTGACGAAGTTCAAGCCGTTCACGGGGACGACCTGCGGTACGCTGAAGATCTCCTGGAAGAACTGGTTCGAGAGGTGCAGCTCGAACGGCTGGTTCGGCGGGTCGAGCGGCGCGCCGGGTATGAGCAGCGAGTGGAACTCGAAGAAGTCCGGGTCCTGCGGGCCGCCGCGGAAGATGATGCGCTCCGGGCACGCGTGCGGGCAGGTGATGATGCGCTGCCCGAAGACGAGCGTCGTGCAGCCGGAAGCGTCGCAGTCGGCGCACACGTTCGGGACGTGCGAGGAGCAGGCGCGGAGTGCCCCGGGCTGGGTGAACGCCATCAGCCCGAGCTGCGAGATGTTGTCGTTGTTCACGACCTGCAGCCGGATCGTGGCGAGGTCGACCGACCCGTTCGGCGGGATGGTGATGCCGTTCGCCTTCAGGTCGATCGTGACGGCGTTCGGTCCCGCGGCCGAGCACGAATTGACCTGTGCCGCCTTGTCGACGCAGCCGCTCGGCCCGACCGGCACGAACGCCAGCTTCCCGGAAACCTGGTTGTTGCAGAGCGGATCCGTACACGCGAGCTTGACGGTGATCGGCCCGGTGAGCTGTGCCGGGACCGGCGCGACGCCGTCCGCGGGAGCGACCATCGCCGGCGTGTCGGTGCTGGTGTTGTTGGCGGTGACGACGACGTCGATCAGCTCGCCGACGGGGAGGATCCCCCAGTTCGTGGGAAAGAGGGAAAGCGAGCCGCCCGCCTGCACGGCATGCGCGCGGCCGGGGATCGCGAGGACGAGAGCGAGAACGAGGAGCGGAGGAAGATAGCGCGGCAACGAGCGCGCGGTGCTGGACATGACGAGCTCTCCTTCTGCATTCCTTTGCTCCGGGGAAGCACCGTGGCGCCTGAAGGTGCAGGCGAGGCGCCGGCGCCATCGAAGTACGTGGGCCTGGTGGACGCGGCTGCGTCCCGTGCGCTTCTCACCCCCTTCCAACCCGACCGGCTGCCGCCGCCCGCCCTCGCGGGACGACGGACTGCTCAACTTGCGACGCGCCGCTGCGCCAACCGCAGCCGGTCACGTCCGGTCACGACGCGCGCCATATCAGGAATCATCGCGGGCGCCAATGCCCTTGACGGGGATTTGCGCGATTCCGTCGCTCCGCGCGCGAGCGCGGCGAGTCGGTGCGGGAGCGCCGCGTCAAACCAATGCGGCGCTGATGAGGGTCGGCGCTCGTCAGGCGAAGCGCGCGAGCTCGCGGCGCGCGATCACCTGCTTGTGCACCTCGTCGGGGCCGTCGGCGAGGCGGAGCGCGCGTCCCTGCCGCCACATGACCGCGATCGGCAGGTCGTCGGTCACGCCGAGCGAGCCGTGCACCTGGATCGCGCGGTCGAGCACGTCCATGTACACGTTCGCGGCGATCACCTTGATCATCGAGATCTCCTGGCGCGCCTGCTTCTTGCCGACCGTGTCCATCTTCCAGGCGGCGTAGAGCGTCAGGAGGCGCGCCTGGTCGATCTCCATGCGGGAGCGCGCGATCATTTCCTGCACGAACTGCTTGCTCGCGAGCGGCTCGCCGAACGCCACGCGCTGGTTCGCGCGCTTGCACATGAGCTCGAGCGCGCGCTCCGCGCCCCCGATCGCCCGCATGCAGTGGTGGATGCGGCCCGGGCCGAGCCGCGACTGCGCGATCATGAACCCGCCGCCGACCGGCCCGAGCGTGTTCGTGACCGGCACGCGGCAGTCCTGGTAGAGGATCTCGCAGTGGCCGCCGCCGCCGGTGTGGCCCATGACCGAGATCGGGCGGACGATGTTGAAGCCGGGCGCGTCGATCGGCACCAGGATCATGCTGGCCCGGCGATGGGGCGGCTGGTCGGGGTCGGTCACGACCATCGCGATCGCGAGGCTCGCTCCGATCGCGCCCGAGGTGAACCACTTGCGGCCGTTGATCACCCAGTCGTCGCCGTCGCGGACGGCGCGGGTCTGGATGAGCGTCGGGTCCGAGCCCGCGACGTCGCGCTCGGTCATCGAGAAGCAGCTCCGGATCGTCCCCTCGAGGAGCGGCTCGAGCCACCGCTTCTTCTGCGCCTCGGTCGCGAACTCGACCAGGATCTCGATGTTGCCGGTGTCGGGCGCGGCGCAGTTGAAGGCGGAAGAAGCGACGAGGCTCCGGCCCATGATCTCCGCGAGGAACGCGTACTCCCAGTTCGTGAGCCCCGCGCCGTACTCCGAGTCGGGGAGGAAGAGGTTCCAGAGCCCGGCCACCTTCGCCTTCTTGCGGAGCTCGAGCATCGTCGGGCCGTACGGGACGCCCGGCTTGATGAGCTCGCTCTCGTGGAAGACCTTGGCCTCCGCGGGATAGACGTGCTCGTCCATGAAATCGAGCAGGCGGCGGCGCAGCTCCTCGGTGCGAGGAGACGGATTGAAGTCCATCGCGGATCCTCCGTGACGTCCGGGCTCGCGCGGCGGCGGGCGGGAAGGCGTCGACGCTACGCCGCGCCCGGCAGCGAGTCCAGTGCGGCGTCGCCGCGCCCGCGCGCGGCGCGCCTGCTTGCCGGATCGGCCGCGTGAGCGACGCCGGCGATGCGACTGCCGCGCGCGCGGCGCGCACGGCGCTGGTCGCCGCCGCGCGCGAGTTCAACGCCGGTCGCTACTTCGAGGCGCACGAGGCGCTCGAGGAGGCGCTCGAGGACGTTCCCGACGATTGCTGGCGGCTCTTCCTCGGCCTGATCCAGGTCGCGGTCGGCTACCACAAGGTGACGCAGGAGCTGTGGACGGGCGCCGCGCGCATGCTCGAGATCGGGCTCGCGAAGCTGGCGTCCGAGCCCGACGGCGCGCGCGGCGTCGCTCTCGGCGCGCTGCGCGCCCGCGCCGGGAGCGATCTCGAGCTCCTGCGAGCCGGCCGCTTCGATCAGCGCGGCTTCGCCGCGTCGCCGCCGCGGCTCGTGCTCCGTCCCGCCTTCGCGCGCCCGACGCGCAAGCCCGGCTGAGACCCGCGGTCCTGCCAGTGCCGACGCCGATCGTCAGGGCGGCGGCGGTGGCTGCGGAGGACCAGGTCGAATCGTCGCGGTCAGTGTGACGCGCGAGGTGATCGCGATCTCGCCCGCGCTGATCGAGGTCGGCGGAGCCGCCTCCGCAGCGTCCGCCGCTTTCGCGAAGGCCATCGGCCGCGGCATCGGATGGCTCTCCGACTGCTCCTCGATCCGCTGCACGGCGTCGATCGTCACGCCGGCGCCCGCCGCCGCCGCATCCGCGCGCGCGCGCGCGTCGGCGACCGCCCGACGGAGCGCCTCGCGCTCGAGGGCGGCGCGGTCCTTCAGGTCGAAGCGGATGCCCGTCACGTCGTTCGCGCCCGCGGCGACCGCGAGATCGATCACCTCGCCGACGCGCGCGACGTCGTCGAGCCGCACCTCGACGGCGTTCCGGGCGAGGTAGCCGCGCGGAGTCCGCTTCCCCTTGTCCCAGTCGAACTCGAGCTCGAGCTGGTAGGCGAGCGTCCGGACCGCTTCCGGCGGGATGCCGGTGGCGCGCAGCTTCTCCTGCACCGCGTTCATCACGACCGCGTTCTGCTTCTGCGCCGCCTTCGGATCGCGGTCGCGCGACTCGGTGGCGATCGTGACGAACGCGCGGTCGGGCGCGGCTCGGACCTCGGCCTCGCCGCCGACGACGACGGCCGGCTGGCGCGGCGCGTGCTCGTCGGCGCGGGCGCTCGCCGCACCGGCGAGAAGCAGCGCGGCGGCGCCGATCGCAGCCGCGGCGGACGCCGCCGCGGAGCACCGGCGATCGATCGGGCCTCGGCTCGGATCACCCTTCATCGCCGCCTCTGACGCGCGCGCAGCCGGTGAATTCACCACCGACGGCGCTCTCACGTCGAGCCGCGGGTTGCAAACCCGCGTGCCCCCGAGCGCCGGCGCGACGGCGTCGCGAGTCGCGGGCCTTTTCCGTAGCATGGCCTCGTGGCGAGCCGGCCGACCTCCGAACGGCGGAGCCATATCGGGGCCGTCTCGCTCGCCATCGCCGCGACCGGAGCGATCGCGACCCGGGCGGCGCTCGCGTTCGCTCCGCCGCGCTGGGCCCCGTGGCTCGAGATCGTCGCCGCGGGCTTCGAGGCCGGGGTGGTGGGCGGCCTCGCCGACTGGTTCGCGGTCACGGCGCTCTTCCGCCACCCGCTCGGCCTCCCGATCCCGCACACGGCGATCATCGCCAATCGCCGCGAGAAGATCATCGACGGCATCGTCCAGATGGTCGAGAGCGACTGGCTCTCGCCCGACGTGATCGGCGCGCGCCTGACGCGCATCGCTCCCAGCGGGCTCGTGGTCGACTGGCTCGGCGATGCCGAGCACGCCGGCCGCCTGGGCGCGCCGGTGCGCGATCTGCTGCGCGCGGTCGCGCGCATCCTGGGCGAGCCGGAGCTCTCGGGCTTCGTCGAGCGCCTCATCCGCGGCCGGCTCCGCGACCTGCCGGACGACGACACGCTCGCCGACTGGCTCGCGACCGCCGTCGACAGCGACGCGACCAGCACCGTAATGCAATCGATGGCGACCTCGCTCGCGAACCTCGCCGACCGGCCGACCACCGCCGACGAGCTGCAGTGGTGGATCGAGCGGTCGGCGGAGAAGCTCCGCGAGGGCGGGAAGCGCGTGCTGCCGTTCTTCCTCCGCCGCACCTTCGTGCAGCGGAAGATCATCGAGGCAGCCTGCTCGTACGCGTCGTCCGAGCTCCGAAGCGCGGCGCGCGAGCCGGAGCACCCGCTCCGGCGCGGGGTCAAGGACGCCGTCAAGCGCTTCACGGCGCGCCTCGCCGCCGGCGATCCCACGACGCGGCTCCAGGTCGATCGCCTGCGCGTCGCGCTCACCGAGAGCCTCGACGTCGAGCCGGTCGTGCGCGACCTGCTCGGCCGCGTGCGCGATCGCCTCGACCTCGAGCTCGCCGATCCCGCGAGCGACCTCTCCCGCTTCGTGGAGCGCCAGCTCCGCCAGGGGATCCGCGATCTCCTCTCCGATCCCGTGCGCCGCGACGCCTTCGACACCTGGGTGCGCTCGAGCGCGATCGACCTGCTGCGGCGCCACCACCACCAGATCGGGCTCACGGTGCGCGAGAACCTCGACGCGCTGGATACCGGCGCGCTCGTCCGTCAGATCGAGGGCCGCGTCGGCAACGACCTCCAGTACATCCGCCTGAACGGCGCGCTCGTCGGCGGCCTGATCGGGCTGGGGCTGGCCGTCGTGCGCTGGGCGATTCGTTAAGTCAGGAAGCCGAGCGTCGAGAACGACCCGCCGAGGATGGGCACGTGGTCGCCCGGGCTGCCGAGCCACTTGTCGATCACGGTCGCGTAGACCTGGCGGAAGTCGGTGTGGAACTTGAGATTTCCCTTGTCGTCGAGGTCCGTCAGGTCGGGCAGGGTGCCGTAGATGCCGCCCTGCACGCCGCCGCCGAGCGCGAAGAGGACCGACGCGGCGCCGTGATCGGTGCCGGCGTTCGACGGCCCGCCGTTCTCGGCGACGCGCCGTCCGAACTCCGAGAACGTGAGCGTGAGCACCTGGCTCGAGATCCCGAGGTCGACCGTGTCCTGGTAGAACGCGTCGAGCGCGCGGCTCAGCTTGTCCATGAGGTCGGGGTGGCGGGTCCCCTGGTTGCTGTGGGTGTCGAAGCCCCCGATCCGGACGTGGAAGAAGCGCGCGCCGGTCGCGGAGCCCGGGTTGAGCGTGTCGTAGCGCAGGATGGACGACACCTGCCGGAGGCGCTTCGCGAGCGAGTAGGTGAGCCCCTGCAGGTTCGAGGGGCCGAGGTTCACGGCCTCGTACACGTCCATCTTGTCGAGCAGCACGGATCCGGACGTGCCGATCGTGAGCTGGACGCCGCTCGTCTCGAGCGGATCGGCCTCGTAGCCGTATGCGGTCTGGAGCGCGAGCTTCTTCGCCACCGGGTCCTGGTAGAGCGGGTTCGGGTCGTCGGGCAGCGCGAACTCGTCGAGGTCGGTGACGGCGAGGACGTTGCAGTCGGTGCACGTGAAGAGCGGGTTCAGCGTCTCGTTGACGTCGACCGCGACCAGGTCGGTGCTGGTGTACTCGGAGTCGAGCCAGCGGCCGAACCAACCCGTGCTGAACGGCTGCGACGAGGAGAGGCCGCCGAACCAGATGTCCTCCGAGCGGAAGTGCGAGAGGCTCTGGTTCGAGTAGCCGACGCCGTTCACGACGGCGAGCTTGCCCTCGTCGAATCGGCTCTTCACCTCGACGAGCTGCGGGTGGAGCGCGAGCTCGTTGCCCTTCGCGGGATCGGCGCCGAGCGACGTCGGACCGCCCGACGTCAGCGCGACCTGCAGGTTCGGGCGCTTCGTCTCGTACGTCGAGCGCTGCGGGAACCCGGCGACGTCGTCGACCGGGATGATCGTGTTGAGCCCGTCGTTTCCGCCCTCGAGCTGCACCAGCACGAGGATCGCGCCCGGCGGCGACGCGTGCGCGAGCGAGCTCCCGAGGACGGCGCGCAGGAGCGGGTGCGGCGTGGCGAAGGCGGCTGCGGTCGCCGCGCTCCGCTTCAAGAAGCTTCGTCGATCGATCGACATGGCGAACCTCCGCTTCCTCGCCGCCTCAGTGGAGTTGGAACTCGGGCAGCTCGAGCATGAGCGCGATCGCGCCGCGCACCTTCTTCTCGACCACCGCCGGATCCTTGAAGTTCGTCGCGCCCTCGAAGTAGTCGATCAGCGCCTGGCGCGCGCCGGGCGGCACTGCGTCCGCCACGTGCAGCTTCGCCAGGAGCTGGTCGACGACCGCGTCCGCGCTGGTCGACGAGTCGTCGAAGCTCTGCTTGGGCACGAGCTTGAACCCGTCGGTCGACGTGATGCGTCCCGCCGCGATCGCCTGCCCGAACGCGAAGCGCGAGAGCAGCTGTCCGCTGGAGAGCCATGCCAGGCCCTGGTTCCAGCCGTTCACGCTCGGCGGGTTGAAGAGCTCCATGCCCATCGCGAGCAGGTGCTCGGGGATCGGCTTGTAGTTCGACGTCACGCGCAGCGCGCGCATCGCCGACGCGGCGTACTCGACCGGGTTCTTGACGGTGCTCGACTTCGCCTGGTCGCTGTAGAACTCGTCGTGCAGGAAGATCGCCTGGAGGAGGTTCGAGATCACGAAGTCGGTGTCGGGATTTCCGGCGCCCACGAACGGAACGACGATCTCGTCGAGCAGCGCCTTGGACGGGTTCGGGTACGCGAAGTACTCCCAGAGCTTCTTCGCGAGGAAGCGCGGCATGGTGCGCTCGCCGTCCGAGTCGCGATGGCCGAAGAGCGCGTCGATCAGGTTCTGCGGGCCCGGGAGCAACGCCCCGGAGGAATCGACCAGGCCGATGTTCGCGGGTCCGACCTGGTAGCTCTTGCCCGAGAAGAGCGTCTTGTTGCCGCCGTCGAAGCGGCTCGGCGTGAACACGCCCTCGTCGCTCACGATCTGCCAGCCGGTCAAGCAGCGCGCGAGCTGGACGACGTCGTTCTGGGTGTAGTTCTCGGTGCCGTTCAGGTCGGTCACGCCGAGGACGAAGAGCTCCTGGAGCTCGCGCCCGTAGTTCTCGTTCGGGCGGTTCTTCGTGTTGGTCTTGCCGTCGAGGAACTCCAGCATCGCCGGGTCGCGCGTGACCTCGAACACGAGGGTCTTGAACGAGCCGAGGCCGTGCAGGCGGAAGACCCGGTTCTGGAGCGACATCCAGAGCGCGTTCTTGACGACGTCGAAGCTCGAGGCGAAGTGGTCGTGCCAGAAGAGGCACATCTTCTCCTGCAGGCGCCGCGTGTTCGCGGTCGCCATGCGCTTGAACCACCAGGTCTCGATCGACTCGAGGCCCGCCTGCGTCGAGTCGTTCGACTTCCCCGGCGGCTTCGACGTCGCGCCCTTCTGGAAGCAGAGCAGGTTGACGCTCAAGGCCTGCCCGCGCTTCACCCAGCCGCTGATCTCCTGCGGCTTGGCGCCGAAGCCCGCGCGCGACAGCAGGTGGACGACGTTTTCCTCGTTCCAGGTGACCATGCTTCCCCCGCGCGCTCCTATGCGGTCGATCGACGTGGGGCTGCGCGATGGTCGGGGGGTGGGAAACGTCGAGGCGCCGGACCGCGGGCCCGTCTGCTGCATGCCTCAGATGCGCCGGGGCGGCAATACGGTAAATGGCGGATCGCCGCGCGACGCGCTCCCTACGGCTCCGGCCCTGCGCCGCAGACCGTGCCTCCCGCGATCGCGCCCGGGAGGCTGCGCGGGCACGCGATGCCGATCTGACGCAGCGCTTCGAAGAGGTAGTAGATCCCCTCGTATGCGACCGGTTTCCCGCTGGTCAGGATCGCGCCCGAGAGCTCGCGCTCGGGGTCGGCCCAGCCGATCACGTTCGTGAAGCCGATGTGCCCGAACGCGTGCGGCGTGTACGGCCCGTACAGGCTGAACCACTCCGCGCCGAGCATGAACCCCATCCCGTAGCGGAAGGGCAGGAAGAGCATCATGTCGGGCTCCAGGTACGACTGCTCGGCGGTCGCGCGCACGATCGTCCGGCGATCGAAGACGCGCTTGCCGTCGAGCTCGCCGCCGCGCCGCAGCATCTCGTAGAAGCGGCACAGCTCGTCCGCCGTCGTGACGACGTTCGCCGACGGGAAGACCGACGTCAGGAAGCGCGTATCGTTCGTGAGCTCGACCGCGCGATAGAAGTCGAGGCCGAGCGCCCGCCGGAAGAACGTCGTGATCGGCGGCACGAGGAGCGGGCCCGTGAACGCGTTCACCGCGACGCGATCGACGTCCTCCGGCTCGACGCCGAAGCGCATCCAGCGAAGGCCGAGCGGCTCGCGGATCTCCTCGCGCAGAACGGTTTGGATGTCCTTGCCGGTCACGACGCGCACGAGCTCGGCGATCAGGAAGCCGGTCGTCACCGCGTGGTACGCGAGGCGCGTCCCGGGCCGCCAGAGCGGCGTCTGCTCGCACAGGAGCTCGACGATCTCCTCCGGCCGCTCGAGGAGATCCGGGTCCATCGTGTCGGGCGGCGGGTTCGGCACGCCGGCGCGATGGGTCAGCACGTGGCGGAGCGAGATCGTGTGCTTGTCGTGCCTCGCGAACTCCGGGATGTACTCGCAGATCGGGTCGTCGAGGCGGAGCAGATCGCGCTCGTCGAGGAGGTGCGCCACCATCGCCGCGACCGGCTTCGACGCCGACAGGATCGAGAACGGCGTGTCCGGCGTCGCGGCGACCTTGGGGGCGTCCGGGGGATCGTCCGGCGAGTTCCCGCGCGCGTGTCCGAGCGCCCGATCGAGCAGCACCCGGCCGCGACGGCGGAGGCAGACCGCGATCGCCGGGTGCGCGCCGCTCGCGTAGAGCCGCTCGATCGCCCACCAGGCGCGCGCCAGTGCGCTCGGATCGGCACCGACCGACCGCGGATCGACCTCGGCGTGGGGACGCAGAGTCGTCACGCTCGCGATGTCGTTCGGGACGCGGCAGCGCGGGTTCAGTCGGTCGAGCATGCAGCCGTTCACGGGGGGTCGGCGGTGGTCTAGCAGAGGCCTCCTGGAGCTGCCGCGCGGGCGACCGCGCGCACGGGGCGCGGTTGTGAACCGCGGGCGGCCATGGAACGCTCGCCGCGGCGGGACGCCCGATGTTCACGAGCCGGCGAGCGGAAGGACGGATCGAGCTTCGGAGCGAGCGCTCGGTCGCGATGGCGCTCCACGGCATGGTCGCGACGAGCCAGACGCTCGCGTCGAGCGCGGCGCTCGCGACGATGCGCGCCGGCGGCAATGCGATCGACGCGGCGGTGACGGCGGCCGCCGTGCTGGGAGTCGTCGAGCCGTACAACACGGGCGTCGGCGGCGACTGCTTCGCGCTCGTCTGGAGCGCGCGCGACCGGGAGCTCCGGGGCTACAACGGGAGCGGCCGGTCGCCCGCCGCGGCGACGCTCGACGATGCCGCGCGCCGCGGAGCGGGGAGCGGGCCGCTCCGCGGCCCGCTCGCGATCACGGTGCCGGGAGCCGTCGACGCCTGGTGCGCGCTCCTCGAGCGCTTCGGCCGCCGCTCGCTCGCCGACGCGCTCGCGCCCGCGATCGAGTACGCCGAGCACGGCTTCCCGGTGAGCGAGATCGTCTCGTTCGAGTGGCGGCTCGCGGTGCGCGCAGGCTTCCTCGCGAACGAGGAGGCGCGGCGCGCGTTCGCGCCGGGCGGGGAGCCGCCGCGCGCCGGAGAAGTCGTGCGCCTTCCGGCGCTCGCGCGATCGCTGCGCGCGCTCGCGGCCGGTGGCCGCGACGTGCTGTACCGCGGCGAGCTCGCGCGCGCGATCGCGCGCACGGCGGCGGACGCCGGCGGCTGGCTCGCGCTCGACGACCTCGCCGAGCATCGCGGCGCGTGGGTCGACCCGATCTCGACCGACTACCGCGGCCGGCGCCTCTTCGAGCTGCCGCCGAACGGGCAGGGCCTCGCCGCGCTCATCGCGCTCGCGATCCTCGCCGAGCACGAGGTCGGCGCTCATCCCGCGGACTCCGCCGAGGCGTTCCACCTGAAGATCGAGGCCGTCAAGCTCGCTCTCGCCGATCGCGACCGCTGGGTCTGCGACCCCGAGCACGCCGCCGTCCCGGTCGCGGAGCTCCTCGCTCCCGCGACGGCGCGACGGCGCGCCGCGGCGATCGACCCGCGGCGCGCCTCTGTCGCCGTGCCGGCGGAGATCGGCGAGCCGTCGCGCGACACGATCTACTTGACGGTCGCCGACGGTGAGGGAAACGTCGTCTCGCTCATCAACAGCCTCTTCGGCGCGTTCGGGTCTGGCATCGTCGCGGGCGAGACCGGGATCGCGCTCCAGAACCGCGGCGCCGGGTTCTCGCTCGAGCCCGGACACCCGAACGCGCTCGCGCCGCGGAAGCGCCCGCTCCACACGATCATCCCGGCGATGCTGTTCGAGGACGGGCGGCCGCGGGTGTCGTTCGGCGTGATGGGCGGCCACGTCCAGTCGCAGGCGCACGTGCAGGTCGTGACCGCGCTCGTCGACCACGGCCTGAACGTCCAGGAGGCGCTCGACTTCCCGCGCTTCCACGCCGTCGACGGGACGCGCGTCTGCCTCGAGCGCGAGGTGCCCGAAGCCGTCCGGAGCGGCCTCGCGCAGCGCGGCCACGAGATCGCGGAGCCGATGCTCGCCCTCCTGCGCGGCGGCTACGGCGGCGGCCAGGCGATCGCCCTCGACCCCGCCACCGGCGCGCTCTGGGGTGCGTCCGACCGCCGCAAGGACGGCTGCGCGATCGGCTACTGACGCTTCGCCGACGGCGCGTGCGCGAGCGCCCGACGCCGCGTCCCGGTCGCGAACACGACGAGCGCGACGAGCGCCATCGCGCTCGCGCACGCGAACGTGACGCGCTGGCCGAACGCGTGCGACACCGGCCCGAGGGCGAGCGAGCCCGACGTGACGCCGACGTTGAAGCTGCCGTTGAAGAAGCTCTGCACGCGTCCGAGCTCGCCGTCGGGCGCGAGGTCGACGCTGAAGGCGTTCAGGGTCGGATAGACGACTCCCTGCGCGAGCCCGAACGCGATCCCGGCGATCGCGAGCTCCAGCCGGCTGTGGACGGCCGCGATGCCGAGGATCGCGACCGAGAGGACGGCGATGCTGGGCAAGATCATGCGGCGGAGCCCGTACTCGTCGGCGACGCCGCCGGCCCACAGGCGGATCGCGATCGCGGCGCTGGTGTACGAGAGGAAGAAGATCGCGACCGGGCCGAGCTTCTCGTCGAGCGCGAAGGTCGGGACGAACGTCATGACCGTCCCGAACGCGAGGCCGCAGCAGGCCGTGGTCGCAAAGCTCGCGCGCAACGCGGGGGGGATCGGCGCGCGCCGGATGCGGACGGGCGCGGCGCCCGCCGGTCGCGTCGACGCTTCCCCGAGCGGCTCCGGAAGCGACCACGCGATCGCGAGCCCGATCGCGGAGAAGCCGGCGCAAACGGCGAAGAGCGCCGGGAAGCCGGCGATCCGGACGACCTGCTCGCCGAGCGTCGGCGCGAGCGCGTGCGTCGTGAGCGTCGAGACGCCGAAGAGTCCGAGCGCGGTCGCGCGCCGGTCGCGCGGCGCGAACGCCGCGGCGAGCGTGGCGGCCGCGTTGAAGCCCGCGGAGAACGCGAGTCCCTGCACGATCCGGAGCGCCGCCATCGCGACGCCGACCCGGTCGACGAACGCGAACGCGAGCGCGACCGCGGACATGACCGCGAGCCCGAAGCGGAGGAACACGCGGCAGCCGAGCCGGTCGATCATGGTGCCGACGAGGAACACGCCCGCGAGCCCCGACACGCCGAGGAGTCCCATCACGAGGCCGACCTGCTGATCGTTGCCGCCGAGCTCGCGGATGCGGACCGGCAAGAGGAAGAACGTCGCGAACGTCATGAAGAAGCAGAAGTTCGCGGCCGTCACGCGGAGGAAGCGGCCGGAGAGGACCCGCTCGCGCGGCGCGGCGCCGGCCGCGCTGCGCTCCGCGTCGCGGTCCGGCTCGGCGAGCCGCGCGGCGTTCCTCTCCGGTTCCATGGAGGACGCTACGATGGCGGTCGGTCGCGGCCTGCGCAACGCAGCCAGACGCGCATCGCCCCGTCGTGGCCGTCGCGGTCGAGCTCGCGCTCGAAGCGCTCCACCCGGTCGCGCGCGTTGTGCTCGATCCACGCCGGCACGGCCTGCCGGAGGACGCCGATCCCGCCCGGGCTGCCGCGGCCCTTCCCGTAGACGATCCGCACGACCGGCTCGCCGGCGCCCGCCGCGTCCGAAAGGAACGCGTCGGTCGCGCGCAGGGCATCGCCGACCGCGAAGCCGTGGAGGTCGAGCGCCGGCACGATCCCCAAGAGCCGGCGGAGCCGGCGCCATAGGCCGCGCTCGGGCGCGGGCGCGCGCTCGTCGTCCATCGCGCGAGCATAGCGCCCGGCACGCCGCGGCGAAGGGCGATCGCGCGCGGCGCTCGCGCATGGTCAAGCGGCGCTCGCGGACCGCCGATATCGCCTCAGCGCTCGACGAGCGCGCCACCGGGAGGCACACGCCATGTCGCAGTTCATGGAAGTCATCGAGTGGCTGGACGACGGCGGCAAGGAGATCGTCCACCGCTTCCCGCCCGAAGGATCGGGCGAGATCAAGCTCGGCGCGCAGCTCATCGTGCGCGACAGCCAGGCCGCGGTCTTCTTCCGCGACGGCCGCGGCCTCGACGTCATCGGCCCGGGCCGGCACACGCTCGCCACGCTGAACCTCCCGATCCTCACCAAGGTGCTGTCGCTGCCGTGGGCGTTCCACAGCCCGTTCCGCGCCGAGGTCTACTTCGTCAACCTCAAGGTCTTCACGAACCTGCGCTGGGGCACGCGCGACCCGGTCGCCTTCCGTGACCGCGAGCTCGGGCCGATCCGCCTGCGCGCGTTCGGCGTCTACACGATGCGGGTGACGCAGCCGCTGCTCTTCGTGAACTCGCTCGTCGGGACGCAGGGCGCGTTCGGGACGGCGGACGTCGAAAGCTACCTCCGCGACGTCATCGTGTCGCGGCTGAACGACTACCTCGGCGAGCACCTCGAGACGCTGCTCGACCTCCCGAGCCGCTACGACGAGATGGGCGCTGCCGTGCGCGACCGCCTGGTCGCCGACTTCGGGAAGTACGGCATCGAGCTCACCGACTTCCTCGTGAACCGGATCACGCCGCCGGAGGACGTGCAGCGCATGATCGACAACCGCTCGGGCATGGGTGCCGTCGGCGACCTCGACGCGTTCCTCAAGTTCCAGGC
Source organism: Binatia bacterium (assembly GCA_035651755.1). Classification (GTDB taxonomy): domain Bacteria; phylum Desulfobacterota; class Binatia; order UBA12015; family UBA12015; genus DASRFA01. Next base: position 186,021 of record DASRFA010000050.1, read on the forward strand.
GGCGAACGCGCTCGCGAGCGCGGCGGGCGGATCGCGCGGCGGCTCGACGCCGCTCGCCGACGACGGCGGCAGCTCGCCGAGCGGCGGCGGATGGCCCGGATCCGGCGGCGGCGGTGGAAGCGGCGGCGCCGCGGGCGGCAACGGCTCGGGCGCGGCCGCGCTCGGCGTCGGGATCGGCGCCGGCGCCGGCCTCGGGCTCATGCTGCCCGGGATGCTTCTCCGGACGCTCCGCGGGAAGTCGATGTCGCCCGAGGACCTCGCGGCGGAGGGCGTCGCCGACTGCCCGGAGTGCCACGGCGAGGTCTCGCTCGCGAGCCGCTTCTGCCCCCACTGCGGCCACCAGCTCGTCGTCGCGCGCAGGTGCTCGCGCTGCGATCACGACGTCACCGCGCAGGCGAACTTCTGCCCCTCCTGCGGCCTCGACCTGAAGAGCGAGCTCCGCTGCGAGAAGTGCTCGACCCGGCTCCCGCCGGGGACGCGCTTCTGCTTCCAGTGCGGCGAGCGCGTCGCCGAAGCGGCGGCGCCGGCGCCGGCATGATGCGCGCCGCGGACTCGGCACGCAGGGCACCCACGTCGCAGCGATGAGCGCCGCCGCGACCGTCCTCGTCGTCTCGACGGAGTGCCCGACGTGCGGCGCGCCGCTCCACTTCGACGAGGGGAGCAGCGCCGTGCGCTGCGACCACTGCGGATCGAGCCTGCTCGTGACCGGCCGCCGCCGCGTGCTGAGCTACTTCGTCCGCCCGCGCGTCCCGGGCGACGAGGCGCGCGCCCTCGCGCACTTCTCGCGGCGCTCCGGCGAATCGAGCGAGGCGCGGCTCGGCGAGCCGCTGCTCTGCTTCGTCCCGTACTATCGCCTGACCGCGACCGAGCTCCGCTGGCAGCATCCCGCGGCCGCGGACGCCGAGCGCGAGCGCCTGCGCGACGCCGAGCGCGACTGGTCCTTCCTCGATCGGCGCATGGCGTCGTTCGAGCGGGTGGCTCTCGGCGAGGCGGGGCCGTCGGCGCCGCCGCGATCGCTCCGCCGCCGCTGCGTCGAGTTCGCGGGCCGGCGGATCGAGCGGAACCTGCGAGCGTCGGCCGGCGCGATCGGTGCGCCGTCGCTCGGCGTCCGGGCGAGCGTCGTTCGCCTCGAGCTCCATCGCGCGGATGCGCTCCCGGAAGGCTCGGTCGTGTGCCCGGTCGACCTCCCGGCCGACGAGGCGCTGCGCATCGGGTCCGAGCCGATGGACGAGGACGGTCTCGTGCGGCGGGCGGTGGTCGGACGCCTCCTCTCGCTCGTGCACTTTCCGCTCTGGGTTCTCCCGTCGGCCGCGAGCGCGGGCCCGCGCGTCGTCACCGTGGACGGCGTGTCCGGCGCGGTCACGGAGCATGCGACGGCGAGCGGCGAGCTCGATCGACTGTGCGCGCGCGGCGCGCACGAGCCGCGAGCGACCGTCGGCTTTCGACCGCTCGCGTGCCCCAACTGCGCGTGGGACCTCCCGGTCGAGCCGAGCGACGTCGTCTTCCAGTGTCCGGGCTGCGACCGCGCCTGGCTGATCGACGGCGAGGAGCTGGTGCCCCAGCCGGTCGCGATCGCGGCGCCGCCCGCCGGCGCGCGCGCGACCTTCGACTACCGGCCGTTCTGGGACTTGCCGCGCGATCCGACCGGCGGCGCGGGGGTCGCGCGCTGCCTCGTGCCCGCGTTTCGCCACCCCAACCTGAAGCGTCTGAACGACCTCGCGGTGCGGCTCTCGCGCCGGGCCGGCGCGGTGACGCCCGTCGAGGGGCCGGGGCGGGATCTCCGCGGCTGCGCGATCGACGCCGCGGACGCGGCGGCGATCGCCTGCTTCCTCGCCGCCGGCGAAACGCCGGACGGAAACCCGCTCCTCGGCCCGCCGAAGAGCGCGCCCGCGTACACGTCGGACGGCGCGCAGCTCCTCTGGCTGCCGTTCGTGCGCGAGGCGTACGGGTGGCGCGAGCCGATCACGGGAACCGCGCTGCCGCCCGAGCTCGCGGCGTAGACGCCCTTCAGTCCGGGTCGCGGAAGCTCGGGGCGCGCTTCTCGAGGTTCGCGGCGACCGCCTCGATCTGGTTCGGCGATCCGATGAGGGTCCGCTGGAGGCTCTCCTCGAGCGCGAATCCCTCGGCCGGCGGCGCGACCCAGGCTTCGCGGAGGAGCCGCTTCCCGGCGCGCACGGCGTGCGGCGACTTGCCCGCGATCTCGCGCGCGAGCTCGAAGGCGGCCGCGTGCGGGTCGTCCGCGACCCGGGTCGCGAGCCCGAGCTCGACGGCCTCGTGCCCCGACACGATCCGCCCGGTGAACGTCAGCTCCTTCGCGACGTCGAGGCGGACGACGTGTCGCAGCGTCTGCGTCAAGCTCATGTCGGGGACGAGGCCCCACTTGACCTCCATGACGGAGAAGCGGGCGTCGGGCGCGACGATCCGGATGTCGGCGCCGAGCGCGATCTGGAGGCCGCCGCCAAACGCGACGCCGTGCACCGCGGCGATCACCGGCTGCGGGATCGCCGCCCACACCCACGCCGCGCTCTGCGCGAAGTTGGCCGGTTCCTCACCCCGGCGCGCGAGCAGGTCGCCCGCGGCCGCGCCGCCGCCGCTCCCGGAAGACTCGTCGCCGCGCATCGCCATGAAGCTCGCGAAGTCGAGGCCGGCGCAGAACGCGCGGCCCTCGCCCGAGAGGACGATCGCGCGGACGGCGCGCTCGCGCCCGAGCGCCCGGCCGGTGTCGACGAGCGCACGAAACATCGCCTGGTCGAGCGCGTTCATCTTGTCGGGGCGGTTGAGCTTGACGTCGGCGACGCCGCCGTCGACGGACACGGTCACCCGTTCGGACATCTCGCGAGCTCCTTTCGCCGCAATCCCTCGCCGGTCGCCCGAGCCGTGTCAATCGCGCTCGGGCGGGCCGCGATGCGAGCGACCCGGCCGCCCGGGGCTCACGCGATCCGGCGGCCCCAGCACTGCATGGTGCGGACGTGAGCGACGAGCGTGTCGCTGCGCTCGCTGAACGCGAGCAGGCCGGCGAGCGTCCGGTCGACCTTCGCGCGCGTCGCGAGACCGGAGGCGACCACGGCATCGGACACCTTCGCGAGCGTGAGCCAGGGGAGGAGCTTCCCCTCACCGTCGAGGAAGGCCGGCTGCACGACCCGCACGCCGAGGACCTCGAAGCCCGAGTCGCGGAGGAGCTCGGGCAGGCGCGGGCCGAGGTCGGCGTCGCCGCCGCGCTCGCGCACGACCGCGCGGTAGAGCTCGAGCGAGGCCGCCAGCTCCCGGCACGGGGGATGCGAGAACGCGCCCCGGAAGTCGACGTCCTCGACCGCCACCACTCCGCCGGGCTCGAGCGCGCGCGCCATGCCCGCGAGGACGCGTCCGGGCTCCGCGACGTGCGAGAGGAGGAAGCGCGCGTACGCGAGGTGGAAGTCGGAGGGGACGTCGAGCGCGAGCGCGTCGCCGACCGCGAGCTCGACGTTCTCGAAGCCCGCGGCGCGCGCGTCGGCCGCGGCGAGCTCGACGACCTCGGGATCGCCGTCGACCCCGACGACCCGGCCCCAGCGCCCGACCAGGCGCGCCATCTCGAGGCTCACGTGGCCGCCGCCGCAGCCCACGTCGAGGCAGCGCATGCCGGGCCGGATCCCGGCCGCCCGGAGGAGGTCGAGCGTCGGCTCGCCGTGGACGCGCGCCAGCACGTCGAGCCGGCGCTTGCCGTCGGCGCCGCCCGCGAGCGCGTAGCGCGCCGTCGCTGCCGGGCCGTTTCCGCCGTCTCTCACTTGGGGTCTGTCGGCTGCCGTCGCCCCGGGCTGTAGCGCGACCGGCGGCGTCCGGCATGGTGCCCGGTCGCCGGGCGGTGCAGCGCGCCCGGTTGCAGCTGCTCCCTGCCGCACCTGTTTCGCGCGTCGCGCCGATCGGTACAATGGGCCAATGGCCCAGGAGCCCGGCGCCGCGCCCACGGCATCCACCGCATCGGCGTCGGCGCCGGACCGGAGCGGCTCGGCGGCGATCCGGCCGCTTCGGCCGCCGTCCAAGATGCTGCTCGCGCTCGAGGGGCGCGCGTGGATCGAGCTCGCGAGCCTGGTCCCCGCGCTTCCGATCCTGCGCGGCGCGACGCCGACGGGCGACGGTCACCCGGTGGTCGTGCTTCCGGGCTATCTCGCGACCGACGCGTCGACGGTGCCGCTGCGCTGGTTCCTTCGCGATCGCGGCTACCCGGTGTGCGGGTGGGGCCTCGGGCGGAACTTCGGGCCGGGCGACCGCGTCGTGAAGGGCCTCGCGCGCCTCCTCGACGACGTGTGCGACCGACACGGGGCGAAGGCGAGCCTCGTCGGCTGGAGCCTCGGCGGCATCTTCGCACGCGAGCTCGCGCGCCGTCGCCCCGAGGACGTGCGCCAGGTGATCACGCTCGCGAGCCCCTTTCGATCGCTGCACGCGTCCAACGTGCCACGCCTGCCCCGGTCCGGCCCCCCGCCGGCGCTCGGCGAAGCCAGCGAGATCGAGCGGCGGCTCGGCGAGCCGCTGCCGGTTCCGACGACGGCGATCTGGAGCCGGAGCGACGGGATCGTCGCCGGCCGGAGCTGCGTCGAGCACGCGGGCCCGCAGCGCGAGAGCATCGAGGTCGAGACGAGCCACTGCGGCATGGGCTTCCATCCCGCGGCGCTGCTCGTGATCGGCGATCGCCTCGCGCAGCCTGAGGGCGAGTGGCGGCCCTTCGACTGCTCCCGCCTCGCGCGCTGGCCGTTTCGGGGCTGGCCCCGAAAGCGCACGCGCCCGCCCGCGACTTGACCGGCGCGCCGCCGCGTGGCCAACGCGGTGAGCATGCGCCGGCTGTCCCGCCTGGTCCTCTGCCTCGCCCTCGCCGCGCCTTTCGCGGCCTGCTCCGACGCGCCGGCGCCGGCGACCCGCCCGAACTTCGTCTGGATCGTGGCCGACGACATGAGCTTCGAGGTCGCCGCGTTCGGCGACCTCCCCGACAACGGCCGCGGCGGGCGAGCGTCCTAGCTCGACGCCGCGCCGGGCGGCGCGTGCGATGGGCGGGCGGTCGCGCTAGCTGTGGTCCGGTCGTCGCATTGCCGCGACGCGAATCGGATCGGAGGTACGATGACGCTGCATCGCTCGGCCACCCGCGTTCTTTCGCGAGCGCTCGTCGCGCTCACCGCGAGCGCGCTCGTCGCCGCCGCGCCGGCGCTCGCCGACGAGCCGTGCCAGTCGCCGTACATGGCGAAGATCGTCGGGCAGGAGGACTACGTCTACGTCTGGACGCTCGGCGACCCGGCGCTCGGCGCGCAAAGCGATTCGCTCGTCACGATCGACGCGAACCCCGCTTCCGCGACGTACGGCAAGGTGCTGTCGCGCGCCGAGGTCGGCTCGATCAACGAGGCGCACCACGGCGGCCTGACCGACGATCGCGCGCGCCTCTGGCTCGGCGGCCTCGACAGCTCGCGCATCTTCGTCTTCGACGTCGCGACAGATCCCGCGAAGCCGAAGCTCGTCCGCACGATCGACAACACGACCGAGGTGACGGGCGGACTCGCCGGCCCGCACACCTTCATCGCGCTGCCGGGCCGGATGCTGGTCGCCTTCCTCTCGAGCAAGGACGGCTCGGGCAAGACCGGCATGGCGGAGTTCACGAACGACGGCCGCTACGTGCGGACGATCTGGATGCCGGCGGACGCGCCCTACGGCTACGACGCGCGGCCGAGCGCGAAGCTGAACCGGCTCCTGACGTCGTCCTTCACGGGGAAGAACGTCTACATGACGGAGCTCCCGAAGGTCCTCGCGACGCCCGAGCTCATGAAGCAATTCGGCGACTCCATGATCGTCTGGAACCTCCACACGATGAAGCCGCTGCAGACTTTCCGCGTCGGCGGCGCGCCGCTCGAGATCCGCTGGGCGTCGTCGCCCGAGAACGACTGGGCGGTGTCGACGACGGCGCTCGACCACAAGATGGTCCTCGTCAAGCGCAAGCCCGACGGCACGTTCGAGGCGAAGACGGTCGCGGACGTCGGCGAGATCCTGCCCGTCGATCTGAGCCTCTCTGCCGACGACAAGCACCTCTACGTGACGGGCTTCATGACGGGCGAGCTCAAGCACTACGACATGAGCGATCCCGAGAAGCCGGTGCTCGTCGAGACGATCAACCTCGGGCCGCAGGCGAACATGGTCTCGCAGTCGTGGGACGGGAAGCGCATCTACGTGACGGGGTCGCTGCTCTCGAAGTGGGACAAGCCGGACGCGAAGTGGTGGATGAAGAAGTTCACGCTCGGGCCCGACGGGAAGCTCGCCGAGGAGAAGGGCTTCGAGGTCGACTTCTCGAAGCTCGGCCGGCCGCACCAGATGAACTTCGGGAGCAAGGCGCTCTACGGCGAAGCGGGCGGCGTCGATCGCGTCGCGTCGCTCGGCGCGCCCGCTTCCGCTGCGCGCTGAAGGTGCGCTTCGCGCGCGCGGTCGCGACGCCGGCGGCGGCGATCGCGGGCTTGCTCGCCGGCGCGATCGCGTGCGCGGCGGCGGCGCAGCCGGCGGCGACGCCTTCGCCCGCCGACGGCGAGCCGCTCTATCGCGCCGACGCGCCCGGGACCTTCGAGCTGCCGGTGCTCTACGAGGCGCCCGACTTCGAGGTGCGCGACGCCGCGACCGGCGCGCCGGTCGCGTTGCGAACGCTCCGCGGCCGGGTCGTCGTGCTCTCGCTCTTCTACACGCATTGCCCGGACGGGAACGCCTGCCCGCTCGCGACTGCGACGCTCCGCTCCGCCGAGCGCGCGCTCGCCGAGAAGGGGCTCGCCGGTCGCGTGACGCTGCTGAGCGTCACCTTCGACGAGGCGCGCGACACGCCGGAGGTCCTGCGCGCGCATCGCGACATGGTCGGCGCTGGACCGGGGTGGATCCTCGCGACGCCGGAGACCGCGGAGCGGCGCGCCGCGCTCCTCGCGGCCTACGACCAGCGCATCGCGCGCGCGCCGGACGGCTCGATCGTCCACCCGCTCCGCGTGTACGTGATCGACCGTCGCGGCCGGGTGCGGCAGATCTATTCGCAGAGCTGGCTCCGCGCCGACGTCCTGATGAGCGACGTCGAAACGCTCCTCGCCGAGTGAGGCGGCCGGCCGGCCGAGCGGCGCCGAGCCGACCGCGCGACGTCAGCGCGCGAGCCCGAGGCGCTCCAGCTGATCGCCCGGCGCGTCGATCGCGACCAGCGCGTCGCGCAGGCGGTCGGCCATGTCGCGCTCGAGCCCGGGCCCGAGCGTCGCGCCGCGCGGTGCCGCGAGGTTTCGCTCCTCGCCCGGATCCTCGGCGAGGTCGTAGAGGAGGTGCTCCTCGTAGCGGGCGATCGCCCAGAAGGGCAGGCGGTCGCCCGCCGCGAACGGCTGGCGCAGCACGGGGATGCTCGACCCCGGCATGCGATCGAGGAACGCGCGCTCGTCGGGTCGCGGCAGGAGAAGGTCCTCCTCGATCCCGTGCACCGGCATCGTCGACCAGCGGTTCGACCACATTGACAGCGGGGCGTTCGCGCCGACCGGCGCGCGCGCGTACTTGCGGCGGCCGTCGACGAGGTGCACCTCGCGGCCCCAGATCCCCGACAGCACGTGGTCGCGCACCGCCGCGGCGCCGTCGCGCACCAGCGGGACGAGCGATCGCCCGTGCGTCCGGTGGCGGGGCGCGACGCCGAAGATCTCGCAGAGGGTCGCGTGCAGGTCGACGGTCGTCGTGAGCGCGTCGACGTCGCGCGCCGCGGCGCCCGGCCACGCGACCAGGAGCGGGATGTGGCCGAGCGGCTGGTACACGGGCACCGCCGGCTTCCCCCACACGTCCTTCTCGCCGAGGTAGTGGCCGTGGTCGGTGCAGAGGAAGACGGCCGTGTCGCGCCACAGGTCGCGCCGGTCGATCGCGTCCAGCACGCGGCCGAGCCAGCCGTCGATCATCGTGAGCTTAGCGCCGTAGCAGGCGCGGACCTGGTGTGCTTGACGGTCGTCGAGGACGCCCTTTCGGCGCGCGCCGCGGACGTAGGGCGGCCAGATGAGGTGCGGGCCGCGCCAATCCGGGTCGTACAGCGACGCGTACGGCTCGGGCGTGTCGAACGGCTCGTGCGGGTCGAACTCGTCCACGAGGAGGAAGAAGCGGTCGTGGTGCGGGGCGTGCTGGTCGATCCAGCGCGCGGCCGCCGCCATCGTGCGCGGGCCCGGGAAGTCCTCTTCGCCGCAGAACCAGCCGCGCGAGTCGTCGTAGGGCGTCCAGCCGCGCCCGAACGAGGGCGCGCCCGCCCAGCTCGGATCGGGGCGGGTCTTCCACGGGTCGCTCTCGTGGCCGCGCTGGTAGTCCCAGGCCGCGAAGTGCGCGTGGTAGTTCTCGCCGCCGACCTCGAACAGGTGCGGGTGGTCGGTCACGAGCTTCGTCGTCACGTGCGCCCGTCGGAGCGGCGCGGTGATCGGCTCCTCCCAGAGCTCGATCGAGCCCCACGGCTTCCAGAGGAAGTCGAGCGCGCCGCACAGGAGGTCGTGACGTGCGGGCATGCACGGCAGCGACCCGGCGTAGTGGCGCGTGAAGCGGAGCGCGCGTGCCGCTAGGCGGTCGAGGTTCGGGGTCGCGAACTCGCGCCCGCCGTACGCGCCCACCATGTGGCGGTTCAGGCTGTCGAGCAGAAGGACGATCGCTCGCCGCGGAAGCTTCTCGCCTGCCGCGCCGCTCTCGCGACCGCCCTCGTCGCCGGCAGCCATCCGCTCAGCGGCCCGTGAAGCGCGGCGCCCGCTTCTCGACGAATGCGCGCGCGCCCTCGCGGTGGTCCTCGGTCGCGAAGAGGAAGGCGAGGGTGGAGGCGATCCACGCGCCGAGCTCTCGCACGTCGCCGTGGGTCGCGCGCCGCAGGCCTTCCTTCATGTAGCGGAGCGCGAGCGGCGGGTTGGCGGCGATCCGGCGCGCGAGCGCGACCGCGGCCGGAAGCAGCTCGCCGTGCGGGACGACGCGTGAGACGAGCCCGATGCGCTCCGCCTCGCGCGCGTCGATCGCGTCGCCGGTGAAGAGGAGCTCCGCGGCGCGTGACGGGCCGACGACCTGCGGCAGCCGCCAGAGCCCGCCGAGGTCGGCAATGACCCCGCGCTGGATGAAGAGCTCGGCGAAGCGCGCGCGCTCGGACGCGAGCCGGATGTCGCAGAGGAGCGTCAGGTCCATCCCCCAGCCGACCGCCGGCCCGTTGACCGCGGCGATGACCGGCCGGTCGCACTCGAGGACGGCGACCGCGGCTGGGGTCGGCTGGGGGCGCACCTCGCGGAGCTTCTGGAGCGTCTCGTCGCGCTCGCCGCCCAGCATGATCTGCTTGACGTCGTCGCCGCTGCAGAACGCGGGGTCGCTTCCGGTGAGCACGACGGTGCGGACCTCGGGATCGCGCTGGGCGCGGCGGAACGCGGCCTCGAGCTCGCCGTAGGCGGCGTGGTTCAGCGCGTTCCGCACCTCGGGGCGATCGAGCGTGACGGTCGCGACGTGGTCTTCGACGGCGTAGCGGACGAGCGGCGCACCCATCGCAATGCCCTCCCGCCGAGACCGTAGCGCGGCGGCGGCTCGAAGCGCGAGCGGCCCGCATCGCGCCGACCTACCTGCAGCGGTTCACGGTGAACGCCTGCGGCGAGCGCCGATCCGTGATCGCGGCCAGGAAGCCGCCGTCGCGCGCGGCGACGACGAGGATGCCGTGCAGGCCCATCTCGGAGGCGCCGACGCGCGCGGCGGCCGCCGCGAACACACCGCTCAGGTCGGGAAGCGCGACGACCACCGTGCCCGCCGGATCGGCGAGTCGGCCGCTCGCGCGCGCGCCCTCGATCGCCGCCCGGACGCCGGGTTTCAGGCGCAGCATGTGGACGTGCATCTGGTTCTGGCTGCGCGCGTCGATCGGGTTGATCGCGAGGCCGATCTCGACCTCGGCCGGAATCCGCGAGCGCGCGACCTGCCACGCGAACGGCCAGATCGCATCCGGCCGCGCCGGATCCTCGATGCCGGTGATGCGCGTGCGCGGCAGGGCGAGCCCGGCGACGAACGACCCCGGGCAGCCGCACGCGACGAGGTCCCGGATCGCGACGAACTGCGCGGTCTTCGACCAGACGACGTCGCCGTCCGGCGTGCCCGCATCGTCGCAGCACGAGTGCACGAGGGCCGGGCAGGAGCAGAGCGCGGCCTGCGGGTCGGAGCGCTCGTCGATGCAGGTCGACACGATCTGCCAGAGCGCGTCGGGATCGCCGGCGAGGAGATGCGACGCGAATGGGGCGGATGCGAGGCCGTCCGTCATCGCGGCGGCGGCCGCCAGAGCGGCGGCGAGCCGGGGGAGGAAGCGGCCGCGGCTCGGATGTCGCGGCTCCTCCCCCCGGAGCGCCTCTCCACCCGAGACCACCACGAGCCGACCCGTCTACCACGGCCGATGCCCGCGGTCGCCTTCCGGCCGCGTCGTCGGAGCGGCCGGAGCGGGGCATGTTGCCACGTTGACCGGTACGGGGCAGCCGAGGATCATCGGCGTGCCGCAGCCGGCATCCCCACTCTTCGACACGAGGTTTTCTGCACCATGGGCTCACGACTCGGCGCCGCCGTGGTGGCGCTCGCCCTGCTCTCGACGTACGCGCTCGCCGCATCGGCGGACGACGGCCAGCTCGACGCCTCGTTCGCCGACGAAGGCGTTCTCGTCGCCGATCTCGGCAGCGACAGCGACGCGGTCGCGGGCGTCGCGCTCGCTCCCGGGGGCGGGCTCGTCGTCGTCGCCGACGTGCCGGGCGCGAACGGCCGCGACGTCATGGTCGCCGCGTTCACGTCCGGCGGCGTCCCGGACGCCGGCTTCGCACAGACCGGTCGCATCACGGCGGACTTTGGCGGGGACGAGCGAGCGAACGCGGTCGCGATCGCGGCCGACGGCTCGATCGTCGCGATGGGAACGCGCGACAAGGACGGCCGCCACGAGATCGTGCTGCTGCGCTATCGGAGCGACGGCACGCTGGATGCGGGCTTCGCCGGCACCGGCCGGCGGGTCCTCACGTTCACCGACGGCGCGGACAACGTCGGAGGCGGCGTCGCGATCGACTTCGAAGGCCGGATCGTCGTCGCGGGGACGCGGACGACGCCGGCCGGATCGGTGATCGCGGTCGCGCGGCTCCTGCCCGACGGGGAGCTCGACGCGAGCTTGAACGGCAACGGCAAGCGCTTCGTGGACTTCGGCGTCGACAACGGCTCGAACGCGTTCGGCGCCGCGGTCGCGCTCCAGGACGACCGCAAGATCGTCGTCGCCGGCACGCGGATCGGCGCGGGCGGCTCGGACTTCGTGCTCGCGCGGCTCGAGGAGGACGGCGACCTCGATCCCGGCTTCAACGGCAGCGGCAAGGTCTCGATCGACTTCGGCGGAACCGATCGCGCCCATGCCGTCGCGGTCCGACCGGACGGAGCGATTGCCGTCGCCGGCGAGCGCGCTGGAGCGTCGGGCTCGGACTTCGCGGTCGCGATCCGGCTCGAGGACGGCGAGGCCGACACCCGCTTCAAGGGGAACGGCAAGGCGACGACGGACTTCGGGGGCGACGAGGTCGCGCGGGCGATCGTGCCGCAGCCGAACGGGATGCTGGTCGTGGTCGGCGAGCGCGACGCCGCCAACGGGGTCGACTTCGCGATCGCGCGCTACTCGCCGGACGGCACCCTCGATCCGGTCCTCGACGGCGACGGCAAGGTCCGTCTCGATCTCGCGGCCGGCAGCGACGACGCTGCGACCGGCGTCGCGCTGCTCGCGGACGGACGCCTCGTCGTCGCCGGCAGCACGACGAGCGGCGGGCGAAGCGATCTCGCGATGGCACGGCTGCTGTCGAATCCGGCGCTCCCGCTCGGCGTGCTCGAGATCCCTTCGCCGGGCTCCGAGCAGAGCGGCATCGGGCTCGTCTCGGGCTGGCTGTGCAGCGCGACGTCGGTGTCGGTGCGGATCGACGGTCAGACCGAGCTGGCGACCGCCTACGGCACCCTGCGAGGCGACACGCGCGCGTCGTGCGGCGACACGAACAACGGGTTCGGGCTGCTCTTCAACTGGGGACTTCTCGGCGACGGACCGCACCTGATCCGCGCCTTTGCGGACGGCAAGCAGTTCGCGTCCGCGCTCTTCGACGTGACGACGCTCGGCACCTCTTTCCTGCGCGGCGCGAGCGGCGCGTACACGCTGCATGACTTCCCGCACCCCGGAAGCAGCGTCGACGTCCAGTGGGTGGAGGGCCTGCAGCGCTTCGTGATCCGGAAGCTCACCGCAGGCGCGGCGAGCGCCCCCGCCCGAGCGGCGCCGGCGACGGAGACGGCGAGCGCGACGCGGCTCGGCCTCCTCGAAAACCCCGCGCCCGGCTCCTTCCAGAGCGGCATCGGCGTGATCTCGGGATGGGTCTGCGACGGCAGGACCGTCGACGTCCGGATCGACCGCCAGCCCGCGATCCGCGCCGGCTACGGAACGCTCCGCGGCGACACCGAGGCCGTCTGCGGCGATGCCGACAACGGGTTCGGCCTGCTCTTCAACTGGGGCCTGCTCGGCGACGGCATGCACGAGATCGACGTCCGGGTCGACGGTCTCTCGCTCGGGACGAGCCAATTTTCGGTTGCGACGCTCGGCACGAGCTTCGTCCGGGGCGCCTCGGCCTCCTACACCCTCGCGGACTTTCCCGAGTCGGGGCGCAGCGTTGACGTGGAGTGGGACGAGGGCCAGCAGAACTTCGTCGTCGTTCGGCTGCGCTGACCCGGCCCGGCTCCGGGCGAGCGCGCCGAAAAATGCGTTGACTGGCTCGGGTCGCGCCTCCGAAAGTATGCCGGGCTCGGTGCCCAGCGGGCTGCGAATCGACGATCGGAGGGATGCCACGTGGTTGTAACGACAAAAGTTCGTGGGAGGGGTGCGTCCGTAACCTCGTTTCTCGTCGCCATCGCGGCGCTTCTGACGATGCTGTTGTCCGTCGCGCCCGCGCTCGCGCAGGTCTGCGGTGACGGCACCGTCGACGCGGGCGAGGCGTGCGACGACGGCAATACGCTCGACGGCGACTGCTGCTCGTCGACCTGCACGATCGAGCCGAGCTCGGTCGTCTGCCGTCCCGCGGCGGGCGCGTGCGACGTCGCGGAGAGCTGCGACGGCGTGAGCCCCTCGTGTCCCGGCGACGCGCTCGTGAGCTCCGGCACGGAGTGCCGGGCATCGACGGGCGCTTGCGACGTGGCGGAGAGCTGCGACGGCGTCTCCGCGTCGTGTCCCGCCGACGTGCTCGTGAGCTCCGGCACGGAGTGTCGACCGTCTGCCGGCGGCTGCGATCCGGCCGAGTCGTGCGACGGGGTCAGCGCCGCGTGCCCCGGCGACTTCCTCTTCCCCGCCAACTCGATCTGCCGCGCTCCGGCGGGCCCGTGCGACGTGTCCGAGCTGTGCGACGGCACGAGCCCCGCCTGCCCGACCGACGTCTTCACGGCGGCGGGCACGACCTGCCGTGCCGCAGCCGGCACCTGCGACGTCGCCGAGACCTGCACGGGAACGGCCGCGGCATGTCCGGCCGACGTCCTCGTCGCCGCTGGCACCACGTGTCGCGGCGCGGCCGGCGTGTGCGACGTCGCGGAGACCTGCGACGGTTTGAGCGCCGCGTGTCCGGCCGATGGGTTCGTCGCCGCCGGGACGACGTGTCGCGGCGCCGCGGGCGTGTGCGACGTGGCGGAGTCCTGCACCGGCTCGAGCGCCGCCTGTCCCGCGGATGCGCACGTGGCGGCCGGCACGACGTGCCGCGCCGCCGCGAGCAACTGCGACGTCGCCGAGGTGTGCGACGGGACGAACGCGGCGTGCCCCGCGGATCAGCTGAAGCCGAACGGCACCGTCTGCAACGACGGCGACATCTGCTCGTCGTCCTCGACGTGCGTCGCCGGGACCTGCACCGGCGCGGGCGCGACGGCGGCCGGGCAGGTCTGCCGGCCGATCGCCGGCCCGTGCGACATCGCCGAGACCTGCGACGGCGTGACGCCATCGTGCCCGGCGGACGGATATCGGCCGGCGGTGTCGACGTGCCGCGCTGCGGCTGGCGTCTGCGACGTGGCCGAGTTCTGCACCGGAACGTCGGTGACCTGTCCGGCGGACGCCAAGAGGACGACGGAGTGCCGCCCGCCCGCGAACTCCTGCGACGTGGCCGAGTTCTGCGACGGCGTCCACGACGCCTGCCCGTCGAACCAGCTCCAGCCGAACGGGACCTTCTGCGACGACGAGGGCAACCCGTGCACGCGCGACACGTGTCTGAACGGCCAGTGCGCGCATACGGCCGGCAACACCGGCGCCGTGTGCCGTCCCGCCCTCGACTCGTGCGACGTGCCCGAGACCTGCGACGGCGTCTCCAAGAACTGTCCGGCGGACGTCATCGCTCCGAACGGCATCGCCTGCGACGACGGCCAGAGCTGCACCGGCGGCGACGCCTGCGACGGCGGCCAGTGCAAGGGCGTGTCGCTCACCTGCGGCAACGGGCTGATCGAGTGCGGCGAGGAGTGCGACGACGGCAACCTGAACAACAACGACGATTGCACGTCGACGTGCCGCTTCGCCGAGATCTGCAGCGACCTGATCGACAACGAGCCGGACGGCCGCATCGACTGCGCCGACCCGGAGTGCGCAGCGGTGTGCGGCCCGCTCGTGAACGGCGGCGTGCCGCCGCGCCCGTCGCGCATCATCTTCAAGCGGACCCTCGACCTCGTGCGGCTCTTCGGCTCCGTCGCCGCCCCGGCGCCGTTCGACGCGGCGAACGACAAGTTCGGGATCTCGATCAGCAACGCGAACGGGGTCCTCTTCACGGCCGTCATCCCCGCCGGCGGCGTGTCGCCGCGCGGCGATCATCACTGGGTCGCCCGCAACCCGCTCGCGCGCGTGACGGGCGGGATCTTCTCGCTCGCCATGGTGCGCGCCGAGACCCAGGCCGGCCCGGTCCTGCGGTTCTCGATCGTCGCGTTCGGCGACCTGACGAACGCGACGCTGCCATCGATGTCCGTGCAGGTCGTCACCGGGAACGCCGCGTTCATGGACACGCGCAACTGGGACCAGCTCGGCTCCGGCTGGAAGGTCGAGCTGCCGTAGTCGCTCTGACGCGGACGGCGGCGCCACGCTCGCGAGCGGGCGCCGCCGTCCGCCGCGCACGCGAAGTGCGCCGGTATCAGCCCACGAGCAGGCTGCGCGCGATCTGCGATCCACGCATCAACCTGCCGGGAGGGTGCAGGCGCGCCGACGCCGGTCGGGATGATGCTGGTGGCGGGTTCTCGACGCGAACGGATTCGTCGTGCTGCCCGACTTCCCGCTGGGCGCGCTCGGGGTCAGGCGCCGTAGCCGTCTGCCTGGGCCGACCGGCTCGGGAATCCCGGCGTCAACCCCCGCAGCCCGCCGAGAGTCCCCGCGGCGGCTCGATCGCACCGTGGCCGTCGGCGAGGTAGGTCGCGAAGAAGCACCCGTACTGATATTTGACGTCGTCGCGCTGGGCGAAGACGTGGTGCGCATCGAGAACGCCGTCGGCCGGGTACTGGACGACGGCGCCCGTGAATCGACGACCGTCGTCGGAGCGCGCATCGTCGATCGCGGGATAGGACACGATGCCGGCGAGGTCGCCCAGGGCGAGGACTTCCTGGAACACGGGCGAGTAGGGCTCGCCCGCCTGCGGCACGCCCGAAGCGAGCGCCATCGCCGCGTAGATGCGGTTCGAGAAGCCGGGGTCGTCGACGCCCGCCGGGATGTACAGGGGTCGCACCGGATGCCCGGGCAGCGGGCTCCGGGCGAGGCGGGCGGCGTACACGATCGGATCGGCCGCCTCGAACGCGGCCTGCACGAGCTGGAGGCCGGGGTGCAGGTGATCGACGCGGGCATTCGTGCCGAGGATCTTCGGAATCGCGCCTCCGATCGGCACTCCCTCGAGGAGCTCCGCTTCCAGCGGAACGAGGCTCCACAGTCCGCCCGAGCCGGTCGGTACGACGGCGCGTACTCGCGCCTCGACCGCGCCGACCATGTTGGCGAGCTGCGCACCGAGCGACTGGCCGAGCGCGAGCGTGGTCTCGACTCGCAGCCGGAACGCACTCTCACCGCCCGGCAGAGCCGGCCCCGCGCAGCCGACCAGCGCTGCCGGATCGATCCGCAATCGCGACAGGGCATCGAGCAGGAGACGTTGCTCGATCGTCGCCTGACGGAACGTATCCGGGTAGGAGCCGAGGTTCAGGAAGTTCAGGTAGTCGTGGCTCGCCGCGCCGGGCAGGCGCTCGGGATTGAGCGGCAGCGCACTCGACGCGGTCGCGATCCCATGGGCGGCGAGCACGTGCGCGGGGCCCTCGCCCTTCGCCGGTTGGCCGCCGGGCTCGGCGGTGCGGCCGCGGTCGACGACCTGCGTCGAGAGTCCACCGGAGCCGTGGAAGTAGATCGCGATCGGGTATCCGTCGGCCGGCATCGGCGCGCGCGGCAGAGTGATCGCGACCGGCGCGACTTCCTCCCGCTGCACGAGCGGAAGGCCGTCGTCCCCGTCGATGAACTGGCCCTCCGTGTCGAAGGGCGGGACGCCACGTTGGAACTGGGGCAGCCGGATGCGGCCGTGCAGCTCGCAGAAGCGCTGGTGCGCGGCGCCGTCGTCGGGGTCGAGGCGGAGGTCCGTGATGTCGGCCGGCTCGCGCTCCGCGATCGCCGTCGCGAGCGCCGCCAGATCGGCAACGACGTCGGCCGTGGTGAGCACCGTAGCGGCGGCGACGTCCTCGCGCTGGACGCCGACGGAGTCGAGGGTTTCCCAGAGCGGGGCGAGGAGATCGCGCATCGCGGCACCGCGCGCGCCCGCGGGCGTCTCACCCGCGGCGAGTTGTGCGATCGCGAGCGGAACGCCGAGGGGGGCTCCCGCTGCGTCGCCGAGCGCCCGCCGGACCACGAACGCGTAGGTGCGCCGGCCGCGCAGCACGACCCCCGGATGCGGGGCGACCGCGAGCAGGTAGGGCGGCGCGTACGCGTCCTCCTCGAGAGTGCTGGCGACCAGCGGGAACAGACGGCCGCGCTGGTCGGACTCCGGGTCGACGTCGATCAGCAGCGCGGGCGCGTCCGGTGCGGCCGCGATCGCATCGTCCGCAGCGCGCGGCGCGAGCGGACCGTCGAAGCGGAAGTAGGCTGCGCCGACGACGGGAAACGCCGGCCGGCGCGCCGCGGCGGCCCGCACGGACGCGACGATCGCGTTCCGCGATGGAGCCGGAAAGCCCGCCAGATCCGGGCGGCCGGTCGCATCGAGGCGCAGATCGGACGGAAAGGGAAGGTCGTAGAAGTGCTCGGGGCTCGAAACGTCCACATCGAGCTCGAACGCGACCGTCGTGCCCGGGACGGCTGCGACCGGGGGCGAGATCGAGCCGCGGTCGCCGCACGCGGCGATCGCGCCCCCGAGAATCGGGACGAGGGCGAGCGCGATCCCCGCGCCACGCCGCCACCTCGCCGTCGCGACGAGCCTCACGGCGCAACCTCGCCGACCGGTCGATAGAGCCGGTTCACGTATTCGATCAGGAGAGCCTCGCGCATCGGAGGCGCGAGCGCGTTCATCATCTCGTTGATGGCCGCCATGCGCGCCGGGAGGGCATCGCCTTCGATGCCCGCAAAGGCGAGCAGGCGCGAGAAGTCCTCTTCCGACGGCGCCGCCGGGTCCATGCCCTCGAGCGCGGCGTGCAGGCTCCCGGCGAGGACGCCGCTCGGGAGCGCGCGCGCGGCCTCGACCGATGCCGCGAGGTCGGCGAGAAACTCTTCCACCCACGGGCCGGCCGCCGGATTGATCGAGAGGTGCAAGTTCTCCTTGGATCGCCCGAAGGCGAGCTGCGGCTGCACGAACCAGCGCCGAGCGCGCATCTCGTCGGCGACGTGGAACACGCTCACCTCGTCCGAGGTGAACGCGACCAGGTTCATGTCGGGACTCCCGAGGATCCGGAGTCCCGGGATGCGCTCGATGCCGGCGCACACGCGGCGGGTCGCGTCGAGCATCGCGCGAGCGAGCCTCGTGTACCCCTCGTCGCCGAGGAAGTGAAGCACCGCCCACGTCGCGGCGAGCGGACCGGCGGACTTTGTGCTCTGCACCGTCGGATTCACGACGGTGTAGCCCGTCCAGCCGGCGCAGGCGTAGATCTGGTGCCGGCGCAGCTCCCGGTCGCGGTACATCACGACCGACGCTCCCTTCGCCGCGAACGCGTACTTGTGGAAGTCCATCGAGATCGACGTCACGCCCGGAACTCGCCAGTCGAAGTCGGGGATCGGCTCGCCGAGCCGGCGCAGGTACGGCAGGAGGAACCCTCCCATGCAGCCGTCGACGTGCAGCAGAAGGTCCCGCTCGAGCGCGAGCGCGCCGATCTCGCGGATCGGGTCGACCACGCCGTGGGCGTAGGAGACGGCAGAGCCCACCAGCAGGATGGTACGTGGGCCGATGGCGTTCCGCATCGCGCCGACGTCGGCCCGGAAGCTCGTCGGTTCGACCGGCACGACGACGGGCCGCACGTCGAGATAGTGCGCCGCCTTGTGGAACGCGGCGTGCGCGGTCTCGGGAAGCACCATCTCGGGCTCGCGGATCTCGGGAGACAGCGCCCGCGCGCGGTCGCGGGCCGCCTTGACGGCGAGGATGATGCTCTCGGTACCGCCGCTCGTGAAGGTGCCGACGACGCGCGCGTCTCCGTGGAGGTGGGCGATCGCCATCGCGACGATCTCGTTCTCGAGCGCGAGCGCGCTCGGGAACGCGGTCGGGTCGAGCCCGTTCTCCGAGAGGTAGGTCGAGAACGCGTGCTTGACGACCTCCTCGGCTTCGCGCCCGGGATCGTACACGTAGGCCCAGGTGCGCCCGCTCCGCCAGTCGACGTCTCCGGCGCGGAACGCCTCGAGCCGGGCGAAGAGCTGCTCGCGCGGGAGGCCCTTCTCGGGGATCTTCATCGCCGCCCTCCTCCGGCGCGCGCCGCAGGCGCGCCGGCCATGGCGAGAAGCGCGAAGGCCTCGCGGCCGAGCGCGACCAGGTCCGCTCGACCGCCGCCGTCGAACCATTCGCGCAGGGTGGCGCGCACGGCGCCCATGGTCGCCCCGGCGAGCACCCGCGCGCGCCGGCCGGCGCTGCCGCCGCCACCGCGCGCCGGCTCGAGCGCCGTCGCGACCGCGCGCTCCCAGTCGCGATCGAGCAGGCGCTCGAAGGCGACCAGCGAGGGGGAGGCGTCGACGACCCGCTGCTGGGCCACGATCTCGTCGCGCTCCCGCATGTAGAGCCGGGCGACGGCGAGAAAGGCGCGCTCCACCGTCTCGAACGGCGCCTCGCCGTGCGGCCGCTCGCGAAGCTGGTCACGGAAGTGCGCGAGCCGGAGACCGTAGCGCGGGAACAGCGCGGCCTCCTTGCTCGCGAAGTACCGGAAGAAGGTGCGGCGCGAGACCTCGGCCTCGGCCGTGATGTCGTCGATCGTCACCCGCTCGTAGCCGCGTTCGCGTGACAGACGGAGCGCCGCCGCCGCGAGGGCGTCGCGGGTACGAACCTTCTTCCGCTGCCGCAGCGTGGGGAGCGGCGACACTCGGGCCTCGTGCCTAGAAGACACTCTGCCGATACCCGACCGCTCGCTCGAAGGCGCGGCTCAGCCATTCGGTGGTGAACAACCAGCGCAGGGGCCAGATCGGCGAGTGGCACTGCGCGAGGGGCAGCGTGCCGCCCAGCACTTCCGCGAGCGCGTCGGCGCTGTGCCGCGCGAGCACGTCGATCATCTCGCGTCCGATCGCGGCGGACGCGATCGCGGGCTTCCCGGAGTAGGTCTCGGTCTCGTAGTACTTGAGCTTGTGCTTGAAGCTCTTCACCAGGTCGAGGACGCCGCCCGCCGGCAGAGGCGGCAGGCCCTCCGCGCTGCGCTTTCCGTCGAGCGTGCGCTGCGCGAGCTGCCGGTAGCGCGCGTCGACCCGATCGCCGGCCAGATGCAGCATCATCGAGGTCTCGATCGCCCCGCCGTGATGATCTCCGCGGAGATCCGCCGCCGTGACGCCGTCGATGTGCCCGAGGATCGACGACAGCTCGGAGCCGCCCCGGGTCAGCCGATTGATCAGCAGCGAGAAGGCGCACAGCATCTTCGTGCCGTAGCGTCGATTGGTGCGCTCGCACGCGACCTCGATCGGTATGAAGTGACGTGGCCCGCCATGGAAGCTCGCCACCCAGATGTGGACGAACCCCTGCTTGGCGAGGCTCCGACCGAGATCGCCGAGCACGCGCGTGATCGTCGAGCTGCGGAACATCACCGAGCCGGGATGCGGGAGGACGTCGGCCGCGACGTAGAGGGGCGGCAGGTGGACGAACTCGAGCGAGCGGTCGCGCTCGTGCAGCAGCTCCATCGTACGGATCGAGAGCGACTCCGCCTCGAGATTGTCGGTCACCACGGGCAGGTGCGGACCGTGGACCTCGAGCGGCGAGCAGGTGACCATGACGATCGTCCGAGCTCGGTCCATGCGAGCGAAGTCGGCCCCGGTGAGGTGCTTCCACTCGCGGCGCGCGCGCGTGGCGCCGTCCCGCCCCGCGTCCTCCATCGCCCGACGAGAGCCTGAAGTGGCACTCGGTGTCAATCGGCAATCGGTGCCGCGAGCCGCCCGGCTTCACCGAGCGCCGGTCTCCGCGGGCCCTTCGCCCTGCGGGACGAAGCCGGAGTCGGTCGTGAGCACGATCCGATCGACGGCGTAGCCCCCTTCGCGCGCCCGCAGCTCGAGCCGGTGCGCGCCGCGCGCGAGCGAGACCGGCGCCGGGGCTCGCACCCACTCCCATGCATCGTGCGAGCCCTCCTCGTCGTCGATCGGAAGATCGGGCTCCGCGCCGTCGAAGCCGACCCATGCGGAGTTCGAGCCACCGCCCCCGAGGCCCTGGAGGTGACGGCCCCACCGGCCCGGCACCCAGCGTCGCACCCAGACGGAGTACTCCCCGCCGTCGAGATCCACGTCGTAGGCCAGGCCGGCCGTCGCGTTCCATGCGCGCGGGGTTGCATCGACGGAATTGAAGTCCTGGACGTACCCGTCGCCCGCAAAGTCCGGATAGGTGGCGAAGATCACCCAGGTGCTGTCCAGGGCGTCGGCGTAGTGCTCGCCCTCGATCACGCACCGCCCGTCGCGCTCGCGGCCGCCGTGGGGTGGCTCGTGCAGCCGGTTCTCGAACCACACCACGCCGACGCTCTGCGGCCTCACCTCGGGACGCCAGTAGGCGATCACCTCGTACTCGTCGGCCCACCACTCTTCGCAGTTCGCGACCAGATCGAGGTCGGCGTCGCCGTCGACGTCGACGAGCTGAGCCTGATCCCACTTCTCCCCGAACGTGAAGAGCTGCATCGGCTCGCCCGAACCCCACTTGATGACGTGCGTGCGCCAGTTGTCGGTGCGCGGTGCCTCGCCCTCGTACTCCATCCAGAAGGCCGCCGCGCGATCGGCGGGAATCACGCCGTCGGTGTGGGTCTGCAGCACCACGATGTCGGGCTTGCCGTCGCCGTTCACGTCGCCGACGCGGACGGGACGCGAGCGTCCGATCGCGACCGGGTCCTTGGGGATCACGACGCGCTCGAACGCCACCGGCCAGGTGCTCGTCTTGCGGAACCAGTAGATGGCGTCGTCGACCGCGGTGACGAAGTCCTCGTGACCGTCCCGATCGAGATCGACGAGCGCGATCTGCGGCTTCAGGTAGAACTCGTCACCCGTGTAGATCACGTGCTTCGACCACGGCTGCCGCTGCGCCTCGCTTCCCGTTCCGGGGTTCTCGTACCAGTGCAGCGTCTCCGCCTCGGGCGGGGTGTCGAAGTCCGCATTCTGATCGAGCACGTCGAGGTCCCCGTCCTCGTCGAGATCGGCGAGCACGAATCCGTGGCCGTCGAGCTGGTCGGGATCGATGTCGTGTACCCGCCAGGCCGCGAGATCGCGACGCGCCGACGACTCGCGCGGCGCCTCGATCCACTTGATGCTGGCCCTCGCGCCGTTGTTCCACTGGACGCGCCCGCCGACCAGGACGTCGAGCGCACCGTCGCCGTTCACGTCGAAGGGGACCGCCCACAGGAAGTGCCCCTGATCGATCGTCGCCGGAAACCGCCTGGCGTCGATCCAGGCCGATGGGCTCATCGCGTCCTCGGGCGGTGGGCCCCAGAGGACGCGAACGCCGGGTTGGTTGCCCTCGAAGAAGCTGGTCGGGTGCGTGCCCTGCGAGCCGACGATGTCGAGATTGCCATCGCCGTCCAGATCGGCGAGCGCGGCGCTCTCCGTGTCGACGCCGTCCTGCTCGCCTCCCTCGAAGAACGCGACGACGGTCGGCCACGGGCGGCGCGGGTCGGCGCCTCGCGGCGGGTGGAGTTCGACGACGTATCGCTGGTCGAACTCGTAGTTCGTGACGTAGTCGGTCAGGCCGTCGCCATTCACGTCACCCGACATCAGCGCGTTCGACCCGCGAAAGCGGCTGTCGATCGGGTGCATGATCCACGTCGCGTCGTTCGAGGGCGCGGCCTGGTCTAGCGGGCGATCCCCGCAAGAAAGCGCGACGGCCGCGGTGGCGGCGAGTGCCGCAAGCGCAACGATCCGTCGTGGGTTCCACATGGGTCCTCCCCTCAGGAACGACATCACAGAGCCACGTTCGCTGTCGACCGCCGGTCTCGCTGCGGCCCGGCGAGACGACGAATGCGCGCCGCGGAGCCCATCGGCGTGTCCGAGCTCCGTCGCTCGACCTCCTCGTCGACGACCGGGCGGCGGCGCCACCTCGGACCGTCCCGGTTGACTTTCGAGGGCAATCCCCGAAGCTCGGGTGGCGGCGCTTCTCGGCCGATCGGCCCCTTCTGGCGAGGGAGCCGATCGGGTATGCGCTCAACCGGCGCCAGTGCCGGATGCGTGACGAGCCGGAGGTCTGATCATGGCGTATGCACGAGGACCGACCTACTTCGATGCGGACAGCCATCTCATGGAGCTCCCCGATTGGCTCGTCCAATACGCGGATCCCGGGCTCCGCGATCGCCTTCGCCCGCTCGCGCTCGGCGGCGCGGGTGCTCTCGCCGAGAGCGCCGTCGCCGCTGCCGCAGCGCGGCGCGGCGATCCCCAGGCTGCGCGGGCGCTCGAAGACCGCCTGATGGATGCCAAGGGCTGGAATGCGCTCGGCGCGTTCGATCCGGAGGAGCGCAGCCGCGCGCTCGATCTGCTCGGCATCGCGAAGCAGCTCGTCTTCAGCACCTTCGCCGCGACGCAGTTCGCGGGCAGCGACGCCGACCTGCTCTACGGGGGGACGCGGGCCCACAACCGGGCGATAGCGGACTTCTGCTCGCACGACCGGCGGCTGATCGCGGTCGGCCTCGTGCCCTGGGGTGATCCCGCGCGCACGCTCGAGGAGGCGAGAGAGGCGATCCGCCTCGGCTGCGGCGCGATCCTGGTCGCCTCGGCCCCGCCCAGGGACCGCTCGCCCTTCCATCCCGAATACGATCGGTTCTGGGCGCTGCTCGAGCAGAGCGCGATTCCGTTCATGCTCCACGTCGGCGGTGGCGGTCGCTCCCTGCGTCCCGCGTTCCATCAGAACGGCCTGCCGCCCACCACCGACTTCCTGGGCGGCGGCGAGAACATCCGATCGAAGGACTTCATGGTGCTCCACCATGCGCCCGAGACGTTTCTCGCCTGCATGACTCTCGACGGCGTGTTCGAGCGCTTCCCGCGGCTTCGCGGAGGATGCATCGAGCAGGGCGCGATGTGGGTCGTCCCGTGGCTCAAGCGGCTCGACATCGCGCAGTCGTCGTTCGGCCGCACGGAGCCGGCGCTCGCGCTTCCGCTCAAGGCGTCCGACTACATTCGCCGACAGGTGAAGTTCACTCCGTTCGCCACGGAGCCGGTGGGCTGGATGATCGAGCAGGCCGGCGCCGATCTGTTCCTCTTCTCGACCGACTATCCGCATCCGGAGGGCACCCGCGATCCGATCGGTCGCTTCGAGGCGTCGATGAGCGGAATCGGCGACGCGGCGCGGGAGAGGTTCTATTCGCGAAACTTCGCCGACATGATGGGCTTCGGTGCGTAGGGGCCTACCGGCGCAGCCCGGAGCCGAGGATCGCTTTCACGAGCGGCGATTGCGCCTCGATCGCGCCGCGAGCGGCACCTCGAGCTGAGCCGGGGAGCGCGCCGACGCCGGCGGACACGGCTCCCGCCTACGACGGCTCGACCGGATCGCCGACGCGAACGCGACCGGCGCTCGCCGCCGTCGCGTAGACGGCCACGTCCTGTCCGAGGTCGCGCACGATCGTGCGCAGCACGCTCGGGTCCTTCGGCAGGTCGCCCTGCGGGGGCGTCGTCATCACGCAGCGCGGGCAACCTCGCGACGAACCCCGCCTGTGGTCTTCTCTTCGTCGACTTCGAGGACGGCCGCGCGCTGCAGATCTCGGGGAGCGCGCGCGTCGTCCGGCTCGACGCCGCCGAGCGCGACGCCGCGGGCGTCGAGCGCACGATCGAGCTCCTCGTGGAGCAGATCGTGGAGACGGCCGGTGCCGTCTCGGCGCTCTGGCGCGAGCCGGAGACCGCGAGCCGCGCGCACTGACGACGAGACGAGGTCGGCTCGCCGCCGGCCTTCTCTTCGTCGCGCCCACGAGACGTTTTTGCGAAGGCTGCAACGGCCTGCGCGATCCGAGCGATCGACGTCGCATCCCTTGCAGAAATTTGCGTGAACTTGCGCCGCCGGCGTCGCCGGTCGCGTGCGCGCGCCCGCGGGGCGTCGATCGCGCCGCTGGGGCGGATGGCCCCTGCTGCGCGAGATCCCCCAGGGCGCCGCCGGCGAGCTCGACCTCACGGGGCGCGGACGGGCGCCGTTCCGCCGCTCGCTCCGTTCCCGCTGTGCTCTCACGTCGCGCCGCGGCGGCTGGCAGCGCGCTTGCTTCGTCCAGTGGAGCGCCGCCGGCGCGCGGAGGGGTCTCGCGCGCCCGGAGCGCCATGGAAGGACGGGAATCTCGACGATGGGGCTTTTCGCTCGCCGGGCCGCGGCCTGCGCGGCCCTTGCGGCCGCGTGTTTCGCCGGTACGCCGGCGCTCGCCGCGCGCTACACGCTGATCGGCTGGAACAACCTCGGGATGCACTGCATGGACGGCGACTACTCCGTCCTCTCGCTCCTTCCGCCGTACAACACCATCCACGCGCAGCTCGTGGCGCTCGACGGGACGCTCGTCGCCGATCCCGCCGCGGCCGGGATCACGGTCACGTACGAGGCGATCGCCGACCCCGACGGGTCGATCAACACGAGCTCGCTCGGCAAGACCAATTTCTGGGACCACGTGAGCGAGCTCTTCGGCGTGTCGCTGCCGGTCGACGCAGGTCTCGCCGGATTCGCGATGCCCGGCGATCCGAACACGCCGCAGGCGATGCGCTGGGACTCCGGCGCGCACTGGTTCATCGCCGAGGGCATCCCGATCACGCCGTACGACGACGCGGGGCGGAAGTCGACGTATCCGATGATGCGTCTCGTCGCGCGCGACCGATCCGGCAATCGCCTCGCGACGACCGACATCGTGCTGCCGGTCTCCGACGAGATGGACTGCTCGGCCTGTCACGCGAAGGGGTCCGGCGTCGCGGCGCGGCCTCTCGCCGGGTGGGCGAGCGACCCCGACCCGCAGCGCGAGCTCCGCTTCAACGTCCTCCGTCTGCACGACGAGAAGCAGGCCGGCGATCCGCGCTTCGCGGCGGCGCTCGCCGCCGTCGGCTACGACGCCGGCGGTCTCGAGCAGACGGTCGTGCGGAACGGGACGTCCATCCTGTGCGCCTCGTGCCATCTGTCGGAGGCCCTGCCCGGGAGCGGACAGCCGGGGATCTCGGCTCTCACGAGCGCGATCCACGGCCGACACGCGGGCGTCGTGGATCCGCAGAGCGGCACGACGCTCGACGACTCGAGCAACCGCGCCGCGTGCTACCGCTGCCACCCGGGGTCCGTCACGCGCTGCCTGCGCGGCGCCATGGGAAGCGCGGTCGCCGGCGACGGCACGCTCGAGATGCAGTGCCAGAGCTGCCACGGCTCGATGCGCGCCGTCGCCTCGCCCGCGCGCACGGGCTGGCTCGACGAGCCGTCGTGCCAGAATTGTCACACGGGGACCGCGATCGCGAACAGCGGGCAGATCCGCTTCATGTCGGCGCTCGACGCCTCCGGGAAGCGGCGCGTGGCCGCCGACGCGACCTTCGCGACCAACCCCGACACGCCGGCGCCCGGCACGAGCCTGTACCGCTTCTCCGCCGGGCACGGCGACCTCGCGTGCGAGAGCTGCCACGGCTCGACGCATGCGGAGTTCCCGAGCTCGCACCGGAACGACAACCTCCAGAGCATCGCGCTGCAAGGGCACGCAGGCACGCTCAGCGAGTGCACCGCGTGCCATCCCCAGACTCCCGCGACCATCTCCGGCGGGCCCCACGGCATGCATCCGGTCGGTCAGGTCTGGGTCGACCGGCACCACGACCTCGTCGGCGAGAACGGCGCCGGCGCGGCGCAATGCCGGTCGTGCCACGGCGCCGACTACCGCGGCACGGTGCTGTCGCGCGCCCAGGCCGACCGCGTCCTGACGGGCGAGAGCTTCGGGACGAAGCGCGTGTGGCGCGGCTTCCAGATCGGCTGCTACGGCTGCCACAACGGCCCCTTCAACGACGACCGGAACCCGAATCGAGCAGCCGTCGTCTCCGACGCCACGATCGCGACCGCGAAGAACGCCGCCGTGAGCGTCGCGCTTGCGGCGAGCGACCCCGATGGCAACGCGCTCGCGCTTCGGATCGTCTCCCAGCCGGCGCACGGGACGGCCGGACTGAGCGGCCGCACGGCGACCTACACGCCGGCGCCGGGCTTCGTCGGCAGCGACCAGTTCACGTTCGCCGCGTGGGACGGCTCGACCGACTCGAACCTCGGTACGGTGCACGCGACCGTCTCCGGCTCGGCCGGCGGCCCGGACCTGACCGTCGCGTGGGTGCTGCCGGCGATCCAGAGGTGCAGCGCACCGGGCGGCGTCGCGCGCTGCGTGCTGCGCGGCCGGGTCGCGGTCGCGAACGTCGGCGACGCCGTCGCACCGCCGACGACCGTGCGCTTCTATCTCTCGGCCGACGCCGCGCTCGACGCCTCGGACACCGTGCTGAGCGAGCGGGAGGTCACGTCGCTCCCGGTCGGCCGCAAACAGAGGAAGGCGATCGGAAAGGTGGTCCTTTCCGCCGCGACGACTGCGGCCGGCAAGTTCGTGCTAGCGCAGGTCGATCCGACCCGTGCGATCGACCAGGCGAACGAAGCGAACGACGACGCCGTGTCTGGTCCGCTCGTCGCCTCGCCCTGAGAGAGAGCGCGCGTGGCGCGGGCGGTCGGTGCGCGGCGGGGCGACGCAGCACAGCCTACCAGCGCGATCGCGACCCGGGCTGAGGCATTCCGCCGTCGCGCCGTCGAGGCGCGGCCATCGCTCGTCCGAGGGCTCGGTCGCGAGCACGATCGTCGCGTCGATCAGGGTCGGATCCGCTTCCGCTCGCGCGGACGCGGCGACCCGAGCGATCTCGCCGACGGCGTCGCACGCGCCGGCGACCATGAGCGCGGTGTGTCCCGCGCGATGCGCGAGCTCGTGGAGGAAGCAGCGCTCGCCGCTCGCGTGCCGGACGGCGACGGCGTCCGGGATGCGCTGGCCGGGGCGGAGATCGGCGCTCGCGTCGCTACTCTCCGAGCGCTCGGGGCGGAAGCCGTGGCCGGGGCGTCGGCGCTCCTGGTGGGCAAGATCGTCAAGCATCGCGACCCCGATCGGGTTCCGCGAACGTCGCAGATCCGGTGGCGCGGGCGCCGCCTAGCCGGCTCGAAGGGGAGGGGGCCGATCCGCTCTGCGTCAAGCGCATGCGGGCCACGCCGGCCATCATGGTATCTATCCGCCCTCGCCAAGGGCGAGATCACGAAGCTCCTCCGACGACTCGAAGCCGACGCGAAGTCACTCCACGCCCTCTACGAGTGCGGGCGTCTGCACGGCGCGGTGCGCCTTCGGTGGGTTCGTCGATGAGTTGATCCCCGCTCCATGGGTCCATCGGGACGCCGCCTGCCGGCACCCGACGGGACCGAGCAAGTCCTCCTTCCCCTGGCCGACTTCGTCGCGCTCGTCGATGCGGCGTCGCGGGCGACGCACAGCACGCGCTCGTCGAGGCGCTGCGCCCGCACTTCGAGGCTCGCGAGCCGAGCATCCCCATCGAGGACTTTCTGGCGGCCTACGATGCCGCACACGGATGGGATTGGCGCTGGGCCGGACCCGCGGGGGCAGTGCCATTGCCCTCGGCAAGCCGGGCCTGCCGACGAGCAGGCGTCTGGTGCCGTCGCTACGAGGAACCCGAACCTGCCGTGAACGGGTCGATTGAGGACACGGCCGACCTCACCACGTCACGCACGTTGCGGGTGGCCAGGGTCAGCCCGTGGACGAGCGCCGTCGCGGCGAGCAGTCCGTCGATCGCCGGGAGCGTCCCGTCGGCCATCAGGCGTCCCCACCGATCCGCAACGGCACCGTCCACGGGAAGGATCCTGTCCTCGAAGCTGGTTTCGATCTCGCGCAGCCAGCGCTCGAGAGAGGCGGCCGCGCGCGGGTCGCGTTTGCGGATCGATTCGATGCCGCGCCGAATCTCGCCGGTGACGAGCACGCTGAGGTAGAGCTCGTCTTGATGAGCGGCGATCCAGTTGATCACGGCGCGGTTCCCGCGTCCTCGCCTGCGCGCCTCCGAGATCACGTTGGTATCGACGAGGAAGCCCTTCACAGACGCACCCGACGAGGCATCTCCCTCTTGCGCTTGAAGTCGGCGTTCGACCCGACATTCGGGATTGCGAGGATGAGTTCACCGAGGGTGCGATCCGGAGCCCTCCCCCCGAGCGTCCGTCGCAGGATGTCCCGATGCTCCGCCTCGGCCGAGCGACCATGTCGGGCTGCGCGCGCACGCAGACGACGGACGACATCCTCGTCTAGGTTCCGAACGATGAGCTGCGCCATGGTGCTATCGTCGATAGCACCGGAGCCGAGTCCGGGCAACGCGCTGCCGTGGCCCCCCATCGCTCGATGAGCGCTTCCCGCCGCCGCGCGCGCGGCGGGGTTTCCCGACATCGCCGTACGCTCCGCGGGCGCTCGGAGCGGGCAGCGTCCGATACCCCGGCACTCTCGGCCCGCCAGATCGCAACGGCGTCGATCAGATGCGGTCCCGAGGCACCCAGGGGAGCCGCCGCCGGCTTCGGCGTCGAACCGCCATCGCCCTCAGCGCGAGTGCTACTGCGCTCGGAGCGGCCCCCCGTGAGCTGCCGTGCCCGGCTCGAGGCGGTCGAGAGCGCGAGCGCCGGACGGAAGAGCCTCGAAGGCGTGGCGGCGGTCCACCGGTACCCCACGGAGCGCCGCCCGCCCACCGCAACGACCGAGCCTCCGAATCACCCCGCTAGCAAGCTGCGCGCGATCTGCGACACCTGGATCTCGTCCGTGCCGGCGTAGATCTGCAGCACCTTCGCGTCGCGCGCGAGCTGCTCGACCTGGTACTCGGCCATGTAGCCGTTCCCGCCGAACAGCTGCACCGCCTCGATCGCCACCTCGACGGCGGCCTGCGCCGCGTAGAGCTTGCACGCCGACGCCTCGGCGAGCGTCATACCCTTGCCGCTCGCGGAGAGCTCGATCTGCCGGAACACGATGTTCTGGAGGTTCATGCGCGCGACCTCCATCTTCGCGAGCTTCAGCTGGATGAGCTGGAACTCGCCGATCGGCCGGCCGAACTGGACGCGCGAGCGCGCGTAGCCGAGCGACAGCTCGAGGCACTGCTCGACGATCCCGAGCGCCATCGACGCGACGCCGACGCGCTCCATCGAGAACGTCGCCTTCGCGCCCGAGCGCCCGGCCTTCGCGGCCGCCTCCTCGCTCTCGCCGAGAAGGCGCTCCTTCTCGACGACGACGTCCTCGAGGAAGAGCTGCCCGGTCGGCGACGAGTGGAGGCCCATCTTGCGGAGCGGCTTCGACTGCGTGAGGCCGGGCATGCCGCGCTCGAGCACGAAGTGGAGGACCTTCCGATCGCGCGGCTCGTTCCCCTCGTCGAGCTTGCAGATGAAGACGATCGTGTCGGCGTACGGCCCGTTCGTGATGAAGGTCTTGCTTCCGTTCAGGACGTAGTCGTCGCCGCGCCGCTTGGCGGTCGACTTCATGCTGCCGAAGGCGTCCGAGCCCGAGTCGGGCTCGGTGATCGCCCACGCGCCGATCTTCTCCATCGTGAGGAGCGGCAGCGCCCAGCGCTCCTTCTGCCGCACGGTGCCCTTCGAGAGGATCGCCTGCGCGGTGAGGCCGACGCTGACGCCCATCGCGGTGACCATGCCGGGGCAGTAGCGGCAGAGCTCGATGATCGGGATGAGCTGCATCGCGGCGGAGTCGCCGGTGCCGTCGCCTTCGCGCTCCTCCTCCTGCTTCGCGCCGCGCGGCGCCTTCTCGCCGCGAGCGTGCGCCTCCTCGATCGCGCGGTCCTTGGCGAGCCGCTTCTCGAAGCGCTGCTTCGCCATCTGGTCGATGCCGAAGGTGCGGAGCATCTTCCGGAGGACGTCGTAGGGCGGCGTGTCGCCGTGCTCGAGCTCCTCGAGGTTCGGCTTGATCTCGTCCTCGATGAAGCGGCGGATCGCGTCGCGCAGCATCTGGTGCTGCTCACTCCACTCGATCATGGGCCCGCAACAAAGCCCACCTCGTTCGCCCGAGCAACCCCGAATCGGGCGCTTGCGGTCGCGGGCCGGAGCGGTGACAGTGCGCGCCCATGTCCGGCCGAACGCCCGCCGTGCGCGGCGACCCGCGCGTCGTCTTCGACGCCTCGCTCTGGGACCTGGCGTACCGCTGCGTCGACGGCTGCCCGCGCGGGCGCACCTGCTGCACGAGCCTCGCGGTCGAGGTGTCGCGGCGCGAGGTGCGCGCGATCGACGCGGTGATGGACCAGGCGGCCGGCCTCGTGCCCGCGCTCGGCGGCGACGGCGAGTACGAGAGCGTGTTCGTCGACGACCCGCCCCACCTCCTGATCGAGCCGCGCGACGACGGCTCGTGCCCGTTCCTCTACCGGACGCGCTCCCGCTCCCTGTGCGCGATCCACTCGGTCGCGCTCGCGACCGGCCGGCGCGTGGCCGACGTCAAGCCGGCCGCATGCCGCCACTGGCCGATCGCGGTCGACGACGAGGGCGGTCGCGTCCGGGTCTCGGTGCAGCCGGCCGCACGGCGCATCGGCTGCGTCGCGCCCGCGCGCGAGCTGCCGCGACACCCGCTCGTCGTCGACGCGTTCGCGGACGAGATCCGCGAGATCTGCCACGGTGCCGCGCCGCGCCGGTCGAGCCGGACGTCGCCGCGCCGGTAGGCGGCCGTACCAGCCGTCGAACGACTCGCGCTATTCGGTCGCGGTGGCGACGGCGTCGGAAGCGGCCGCGTCGTCGCGCGCGCGCGCGTCGAGCGGCAGGCGGACGGTGAACGTCGAGCCGCCGCCGGGCTCGCTCTCGACCGCGATCTCGCCGCCCAGGATGTCCAGCAGCCGCCGCGCGATGTAGAGCCCGAGCCCGACTCCGCTGTAGCGGCGGCTCGGCGACGGATCGCCCTGCCGGAACGGCTGGAAGAGGGTGGGAAGCACGTCGGGGGCGATGCCGATCCCCGTGTCGCTGACGGCGATCGCGACGCCGCCGGGAGCGGGGCGCGCATCGATCGCGACCGTCCCGCGCTCGGTGAACTTGAACGCGTTGCTCAGGAGGTTCTTCAGGACCACCTTGAGCTTCGCGCCGTCGGTGCGGACGACGGGCAGGTCGGGCGCGATCCGCACGACGAGCTCGGGCTTCGCGCCCGCGACCCACCGCCGCGACTCCGCCTCGACCGTCTCGATCAGCTCCGCGAGCGCGACCTCCTCGACGTGGAGCACCGCGCGCCCCGAGTCGAGCCGGCTCACGTCGAGAGTGCTCACGATCAGCTCGTGGAGCTCGTGTGCGCGCCGCAGGAGGCGATCCAGCGTCTCTCCCTGGCGGACGTTGAGCGGTCCGAACTCGCCCGCGAGCAGCAGGTCGGCGTACCCGAGGATGACGTGCAGCGGCGTCCGGAGCTCGTGCGACATGGTCGCGACGAAGTCGGACTTGATGCGATTCGCCTGCTCGAGCTCCTCGACCGTGCGCGCGTGGTTCAACGCGAGCGACGCGAGCTGCGCGATCCCGCGCGCGATCTCGTGCTGCGCGTGCGTGAACGGCGTTCCGCTGCGGACGCGTTGCGCGGTCTGCAGACCGATGATCTCGTCGCCGCAGCGGAGCGCCATGCAGAGCGACTCGTAGTCGGCGAGCGTCGGGAGGCTCGGCGCGATGGAAGCCGGGATCTCGCCGACCGAGACGACGTCGTCGTGCTCGAGCCGGCGCAGCATCTCTCCGACGACCGAGCGCGGCACGCGCACGAGCGCGAGCGCCTCGCGCCGGTCGGCGCTGTCGTCCTCGGACGCGATCGGCACGAACGCGTCGCCGTCGGGCAGCAGCATGAGCGTGTGGCTCATGTCGCAGCCCAGGACCTCGGCGGTGATCACGCAGAGCCGGTGGAGGAACGATCCGGAGGCCAGCGAGCCGATGAGCTCGCGCCCGACCCGGACCAGCGCCGACGAGACCGCGGCCGCCTCCGCGACCGCGTCCTGCGACCGTTTCCGCTCGTCGATCTCCGCCGCCGACAGGCAGACGCCGATGATGTCGTCGTCCTGCGCGCGCACCGGGACCGCTTCGTACTCGTACCAGTGCGTGCCGCCGTCGCGCGTCCGCGTGCGCGCCTCGACGCGTACCGTTCTGCCCGCGAGCGCCTCCGCGACGTACGGCGCGATCATGCGATGGTAGCGCTCCGCGTCGAGCGCGGACGCGAAGCGCTCGCCGACGCGGAGCGGTCGCGAGGAGATGCGGCCGAACAACTCGCCGGCGCGACGGTTGAACGCGCCGACGTTGCCGTCGCGGTCGATCAGCAGGATGCCGCGGTCGGCGCTGTCGAGGATCGCGCGCAGCGTCGCCTCGGACGTCCGGAGCGCCTCGCCGGCGCGCTCGAGGACGTCGAGCTCGACGTCGCCATGGAGCGAGCCGGCGCGGCGGCGCGCGATCTCGCGCAGCGCAACGCTCGCGCCGAACGCGTGCGTGAGCGGCCCGCCCTTCGGCGCGACCGCGCGAGGCGCGTCGTCGACGATCGGATCACGCGCGTCGCTCGCCTTCTCGGCGCTCGTGCGCCGCGCGTCGCGGCCGGGCCGCAGGATCGCTGCGAGCGAAACGAGCGTCAAGGCGCGGTCGATCCAGTGCGCGAGATTCGTCCGCAAATCGGTCCCTCTTCGATCGCGAGCTCGTCCCCGGGTCGCCGGCTGCCCCTCCGGCGCACCTCGGCCCCGGCCGTTTCCGGGGCGCACGAGGATACACGCAACGCCGGTGGCGATGGAACTTCGGCGCGCGCGAGATGCGGCGGCGCGATGCACGAGCAGCCGCGGCCGCGCACGCCGCAGACGCCCGCGACAATGCGCTGGCGTTCGCGCGCCCGGGGCGCGGCGAGCGGCCGCCGCAGGAGGCGTCAAGTAAGTGCGTTGGCCGCGCATCCCGTGGATCGCTATGAGGCTCGCGTGACCAGCGAACATGGGCTGCCGCTCGACCGCCTCGAAGCGCTCTTCCTCGACGCCGGGAACACGATCGTCGGCATGGACCTCTCCCTGGTCGCCGAGGTGCTGGCGGCCCGGGGAGTCCGGGTGGCGCCCGACGCGCTCGCTCGTGCCGAGGCCTCCGCCCGGCCGGCCGTGTCGCGTCACCTGGCGAGCGGCGGGTCGAGCGAAGCGCGCGACACCTTCACCTTCTACCTGCGGGCAGCGCTCGGCCGGCTGTCGCCTGCCCTCGACGTGCCGCTCGATCGTCTCGCCGCCGACGTCGCGGCCGAGCTCAAGACCGCGGTCTCCACGCGCCGGCTCTGGTCGAGCGTCCTCCCCGGGGTACCGGAGGCCCTCGCCGCGCTCCGCGCGCGCGGCCTTCGGCTCGTCGTCGTCAGCAACTCCGACGGCTCGATCGAGCGCGGCATCGCGGAGATGGGCCTCGCCGGGTACTTCGACGGCGTCGTCGATTCGACGGTGGTCGGCGCGGAGAAGCCGGACCCGCGCATCTTCGGCCACGCGCTCGACGTGTCCCGCACCGCGCCCGATCGCACGGCGCACGTCGGCGACCTCTACTCGGTCGACGTCGTCGGCGCGCGCTCGGCCGGCCTCCACGGGGTCCTCCTCGACCCGTTCGGCGACTGGGACGGCACCGACTGCCCGCGCTTCCGCGACCTCGCCGCCCTCGCTCGAGCGATCACCGGCCCGTGAAGCGCGGCGGGCGGCGCCCGAGGAACGACGCGACCCCCTCGCGGAAGTCCTCGGTCGAGAAGCTCGCCACCATCTCGCGGTCGGCCTCGCCCATCGATTCCCCGAGGTCCTGGAAGAGATCGCCGTAGAGCTGGCGCTTCATGATCCGGATCGAGCGCGGCGAGGACCACGTCGCGATCTCGCGCGCGATCGAGCGCGCCTCCGACATCAGGTCGTCGTGGGCGACGACGCGGTTCACGAGGCCCATCCGGAGCGCCTCCTGCGCGTCGACGAGCCGGCCCGTGAACAGGAGATCGCAGGCGTTGTGCATCCCGACGAGTCGCGGGAGGAGCCACGCGCTCCCGTGCTCCGCCACGAGTCCGCGGCGCGCGAAGACGGTTCCGAAGCGGGCGCGCTCGGACGCGATCCGGAGGTCGTAGAAGAGCATGTACGAGAGGCCGAGCCCGGCCGCGACGCCGTTCACCGCCGCGATCACCGGCTTCGAGAGCGCGAGCGGATAGCTGTACTCGCCGCGGAACGCGGCGGGAACGTCTTCCGCGAACGGCGGGGCGTCGCCGAGGTCGGCGAAATCGGCGCTCGCGTCGCCGCCCTTCTGGATGCTCTGCAGCATGTCCATGTCGGCGCCGGCGCAGTAGCCCTTGCCGGCCCCGGTCACGACGATCGCGCGCATCGCGTCGTCGGCGTCGGCGCTGCGCATCGCATGCCGGACCTCGGCCGCCGTGCGGAGAGTCCAAGCATTCAGCTTGTCGGGGCGATTGACGGTGATCTCGCCGACGCCGTCGGCGGCGGAATAGAGGATCTCTCGATAGCTCATCGGTCGGGCTCCCGGTTCGTCGTGCGGGCGCGCAAGGGGGCGCGCGCTGCGTCGACGATGGCCTAACCCCGTTCCACCGGCAAGGCGAGCGCGCTACACTCGGATCAACGCGAGCGCCCATCGGGACGCTGCGAGCCGATCTCCGGCCGGCGCCGTCGTCGCGCGGCTCATGGAGCCGCTGACGCCGACCGATGGCATCCGAGGATGCCGGCTACGAGGAGGCAATCGCCATGAAACGTCAGGCCGGGCGCGCGGCTTTCGCCGCGTTCGCATTGTCGTCGCTGCTGGCGTTCGCGCCGTCCGCCGCGCGCGAAGCCCAGGCGCAGGACTGGGCGGGCGAGCAGCGCTGGTCGGTCATGCCGCCGGTGGAGAGCGAGCAGCCGGGCGTCGAGCGCGCCGGAACGCTGCGCGTCGTGCGCTTCAAGTTCGACGGCGGCGATCCGATGCAGGACCAGGGAACGGTCCTCGGTTGGGCGAACGCCGCCGCCACGGGCACGCTCGAGCCCCGGCGCGAGGAGCAGCCCGAGGACGCGCTCCTCGAGATCGTCAATCACAAGCCGCCGACGCCGGGCGGCGCGCTGCACGGCGAGTGACCACGGCGGTCAGCTACTGCAGGAGCGCGGTCGTCTCGAAGTAGACGAACGAGTCCGTCTCGCAGGCGTCGCAGCGCAGGTGCGCGACGCGGAATCGACGCTCGGCCACCTCGCGCGTCCCCTCGCCGACGAGCGCAGGGCGCGAACCGCAGCCGCAGCGCCAGAGGCGGAGGTGCGAGTCCATCTCGTCGAACGAGCGGATCGCGATCGGGTCCTGCAGCGTCGCGCCGGGCCGCTCGGCGAGCGCGCGCTCGGCGCGCGCGCGCTCCCTTTGCTTCCACGCGACGGCGGCGACGGCGGCGACGATCGCGAGCGCCAGAGCGAGCGCAATCGGGCTCATCGGCGCGTCCCCATACCCTGGGACTGTCGGCCGCGCCTGTGATAGTCAACCGCCATGCCGGACGAGGATCGCGCCGTCGCCGACGTCCTCCCGTTTCTCTACCGACGCCACCCGTGGCACGGCATCGCGATCGGCGATCAGGCTCCCCGCAAGGTGACCGCGTTCATCGAGATCGTCCCGACGGATACCGTCAAGTACGAGCTCGACAAGGCGACCGGTCACCTGAAGATCGACCGCCCGCAGAAGTTCTCGAACGTCTACCCGACGCTCTACGGGTTCCTGCCGCAGACGTACTGCGGCGACGAGACCGGCGCCTTCTGCGGCGAGCGCACCGGCCGGACCGGCATCGTCGGCGACGGCGATCCGCTCGACGTCTGCGTCCTCTGCGAGCGCGACATCTCGCACGGCGACATCCTCGTGCACGCGATCCCGATCGGCGGCCTCCGGATGATCGACCACGACCAGGCCGACGACAAGATCATCGCCGTGCTCGAGGGCGATGCGGTGTACGGCAACTGGCTGGAGATCGACGAGAGCCCCTCCGCGCTCATCGAGCGCCTGAAGCACTACTTCCTCACGTACAAGCAGACGCCGGGCGCGCGCGATCCGCGCGTCGAGATCACCCACGTCTACGGGCGCGAGGAGGCGTACGAGGTCATCCACCGCACGCAGATCGACTACGACCGGAAGTACGGCCACCTGAAGGCGTTGCTCGCCGAGGTCCACGGGAAGTAGGTTGGCCACCGTGACGCTCTCCGAGGCGCACCGGCGCTACCTGATCGTCGAGCAGTCGATCGGCGCGGCGGTCTTCAACTTCGTCCTGAACGGGGCGATCGCCTGGCTCACGTTCCGGTCGCTCGAGACCATCCCGGTGTGGGGTCAGCAGAGCATCGCCGGCGACACGATCGGGACCGCGTTCCTCCTTCCGTTCATCACGTGCCTGATCGTCACGCGGCTCGCGCACGCGGAGCTCCGGAAGGGGAGGCTGCCCGCGCTCGAATGGCGGCGCGCGAGCCACCCGTGGCTCGCCCGGCTGCCGCACTCGACCTGGGCGCGCGGCGCGATCCTCGGCCTCGTGTGCGTGGTGATCTCGGTGCCGGTCTCGCTGTGGGCGCTGAGCGTCCTGGCGGCGGACGGGATGGGGTTCTGGGCGTTCATCGCCTTCAAGGCGACGTTCGCGGCGGTCCTCGCGGCGATCTTCACGCCGGTGATCGCGCTCGCTGCGCTCGCCGACGGCGTGCCGCAGCGCGCACCCGTCGGCGCGGCGCGCTGAGGCGTCGGCGCGCGGCGGCGTCGCGTCGGCGTCGGCGTCGGCGCGCGGCGGGAGCGGCGCGTGAGCGGGCACGGCGACTCCTGTCGGAGGCGCCCTTTTGTTGTCTCATGGGCAAGGAGGGGCGCCTCCTCCAACGTCGCTGCCGGTGCTCGCTCACGCGTCGCTCCCGCCGCAGGCAGGACGCTGCCGGGCGACAGGTCGTCGTCGCGATCGTTTTGCCGGTGGCCCGCTCGCGCGGCTCGCCGCGCGACGCTGCGGCAGCTGCCGCCGAGGGGAATGGCGCAGCTTCGTGCGACGTGGGTGTTGACTGACCGAGTCGGTCATGAAATGGTCTGCGTCGATGGCGCGGCGGAGCCCGGAGGATCGGCCGGAGAAGCTGGTTGCGGCGGCGACGCGGGTGTTCATCGAGCAGGGGTACCGGCGGACGCAGGTGGCGGACGTCGCGGCCGCGCTCGGGGTGGCGAAGGGGACGATCTACCTGGCCGTCGAGAGCAAGGAGGCGCTCTTCGACCTGGCGCTGCGCTACGCTGACGCGCCGACTCCGTTTGCGAATCCGCCGAAGCTTCCGGTGCCGACGCCGCGGGCGGGGGCGACGCTGCGATTCGTGCGCGAGAAGCTGGCGAGCAACCGCGTGCCGCCGACGCTGGCCGCGGCCGCGCGCCGGCGACCGCGCGACGTCGCGGCGGAGCTCGAGCAGATCGTCTGCGAGCTCTACGACGTGCTCGCCGCCAATCGGTGGGGGATCAAGCTCATCGATCGCTGCGCGCCGGACTATCCCGAGCTCGCGAGCCTCTGGTTCGTCGGCGCGCGCGGCGGGCTGATGGATCTGCTGTCGGATTACCTCGCCGATCGCATCCGGGGCCGGCGGCTCCGGCCCGTGCCCGACGCGCGCGTCGCGGCGCGCCTGATCATCGAGACCACCGTGTACTGGGCGGTGCATCGCCACTGGGATGCGCACCCGCAGACCGTGGACGAGGGCGTCGCGCGCGCGAGCGTCGTGCGCTTCGTCGTCGGCGCCCTCGCCCCCGAGAAAGCGAAGGAGAAGGCAGCATGAACGCGACCGCTTCCGCCCGCCGTCACGACATCGATTGGCTCCGCGTCGGCGCGACCTACCTGCTCTTCGCCTTTCACGTCGCGAAGGTGTTCGATCCGGCGCCGTTCTACCACGTGCGAAACGGCGACCTGTCGTTCGGCATGACGGTCCTCTGCGGGTTCATCCACCTCTGGCACATGCCGCTCTTCTTCCTGCTGGCGGGGTGGTCCATCGTCGGCTCCCTCGGGGCGCGCGGCGCTGGCGGCTTCGTGAGGGAGCGCATGCTCCGCCTCTTCGTCCCGCTCGTCGCCGGGACCGCGCTCTTCGGCCCGGTCATCAAGTACTTCGAGCTCCGGAGCGGGATGGACGCGAACTTCACCGGCCTCTACGTCCGCCCCGACCTGCTCGACGGCTTCCGCACGGTCATCCCACAGGGCCTTCCCGAGATGAAGCCTTTCCACGAGAGCTTCCTCGCGTTCTGGCCGACCTTCTTCACGACGCCGGAGCGGGTGACCTGGGCCCACCTGTGGTTCATCGCCTACCTCTTCACGTTCTCGCTGCTCTACCTGCCCATCTTCGTCGCGCTGCTGCGCCGGCGTCCGAGCGGAACGCGCGTCGCCGCGCCGTGGGTGTACGCGCCGATCGTTCCGCTCGCGCTCGTGCAGGTCTTCCTTCGCCCGTACTGGCCGGGCCTCCAGAACCTCTTCGACGACTGGGCGAACTTCGCGATGTACAGCACCTATGTCGTCGCCGGCTTTGCCCTCGCTTGGAACCCGGCTTTGGAGGACGCGGCGCATCGCGAGGAGAAGCGCGCGTTCGCGATCGCGGGCGCGGCGCTCGTCGTGCTGGTGCTCGCGCTCTTCGGCGTCGTCCGGTCGCCGACGGTGCTGCTCGCCGGGACGGCGGTTGCGGGCTGGTGCCTGGTGGTCGGAATGCTGGGCTTCGCGCGCCGCGCGCTTTCTTTCGCCACGCGCGGCCTCGACTACCTCGTCGAATCCGCCTTGCCGGTCTACATCCTCCACCAGGCCGGGATCGTCGTCCCCGGGTACTTCATCGTGCAGCTTCCGCTCGGGATCGCGGCGAAGTTCTTCCTGCTCCTGGCGGTCGCGGTGGCTTCGACGATGGCCGTCTACCACTTCGTCGTGCGGCCGTTCGGCCCGACGCGCTTCCTCTTCGGGATGCGGCCGCGCGCGCGCCGCGCCGCGGCCTGGCGCGCCGCGCCGCGCGCAGCGGCTGCCGTCGCGATCGCGGTCGTCGCGACTGGTGCCGGCGCGCGCGCGGCGGACGCGGGGAGCCCGGTCGGCGTCTGGCTCGCCGAGGGCGGCGCCGCGACCGTCGAGATCTTCCCGTGCGACGCGAGTCTCTGCGGCCGCGTCGCGTGGCTCCGCTCGCCGATCGACGACGAGGGCTGCGAGCTCCGCGACGAGCGCAATCCCGACCCCGCGCTGCGGGCGCGGTCGATCGTCGGCCTCGAGATCCTGCGCGGACTGGCCGAGGACGGCGAGCCCGGAGCGTTCACCGGGGGCACGATCTACGATCCGACGAGCGGGCGAACCTACAGCTGCAAGGCGACGCTCGACGGCGCAGATCGCCTGAAGCTCCGCGGCTACCTCGGCGTCCCGCTGCTCGGCCGAACGACGACGTGGGTGCGGCTCGGCGCCGAGCGCGCCTGCGCCACCGGGCGCTCGTGACCGGCGGCGGTACGCCGGCGCGTCGACGGGCGTCGGAGGCAAAGCGCGCCGGGCTTCAGTCTTCGCGCTCGCCCTTCTTCGGCGGCCCCGTGACGCGCAGGCCTCCGAGCTTGATCGCGAGCCAGTAGAGGTCGCCGTCGGAGGCGGTGACGTCGCCGCGCGCGCTCGTCGAGCGAAGCGCGCGCACGGTGGTCTTCGTCATCGCGACCGGCACCGCCGGCTGGCGCACGATCTTGCGCGCGATGTCGCGCGCCCGGGCGACGCTTTCGCCGTCCTCGGCGAGGTGATTGACGAGGCGGTAGGCGAGGGCGTCCTGCGCCGAGATCCGCTCGCACGTCGTCACCAGCTCGATCGTCCGGGCCGGGCCGATCTCGCGCACGAGGAGGGGCAGGGCGCCCCACGTGAGCGGCATCCCGATCTCGACCTCCGGGATCGACATCCACGCGGAGCGCTCGATCACGCGCAGGTCGCACGCGAGCGCGAGAACCGCGCCGCCGCCGACGCACGGGCCGTTGATCGCGGCGATCGTGATCTGGTCGAGGGCGTCGATGGCCCCGATCGTGCGATCGCCGATGCGCGCGCGATGGCGGCGCTCGAGGTCGTTCCGCGGCTTCCCCTCCTCGCGCGGGTTCGAGAGGTCGGCGCCCGCGGAGAATGCGCGCCCGGCGCCGGTCAGGATCACGACGCGCGTCTCGAAGTCGCTCCGGAGCTCCCCGCAGATCTCCTGCAGCGCGCGGTGCTCCGCCGGCGAGAGCGCGTTCAGCTTCGCCGGGCGATCGAGGACGACGGTCGCGATCTCGCCGTCGCGCTCGAGCCGGACCGTGGAGGATGCATTCGACATCGAAAAGCGCCGGGCGGCGGAGCCCGCCCAACGGTAGGGCGGTCGCTCCGGCGCCGTCAAGCCGGAGCCGGATGCGCCGTTCGACGCCCGTCGGCCCGACCCCGTTGCGGCGAAGAGCGCGCCGGTGATAGCGGTTGCGCCGTGAACCTCTCGACCATCCGACGCTGGACCGGGGCGCTCGCTGCACTCCTCGCGATCTCCCTCCCGTGCGCGGCTCACGCCGCCGCGCCAAATTTCGACCGGGGCCCGCACGAGGTCGGCCTCATGGTCACCGACTTCACGAAGCCGTCGGAGACGACCGGGCAGCCCCGGACGCTGAACACGTACATCTGGTACCCGGCGGTCGCGAACACCGGGCACGCGCAGGGCAACGCGCTGCGCGACGCGGACGTGCTTTCCGGTCGCTGGCCGCTCATCATGTTCTCGCACGGCTCGTGCGGCATCCCGAACCAGTCGCCGTTCTACGCCGAGGCGCTCGCGAGCTGGGGGTTCATCGTCGCCGCGCCGTCGCATCCCGGCAACACGACCTTCGAGCTCTCGACGTGCTCGCAGCCGGCCGTGCTCGCCGACTCGTTCGCGAACCGCCCGGCGGACATCGGCTACGTGGCAAGCGTGCTGATCGGCGCGTCCCGCTCCGAGCCCGACTCGCCCTTCTATCGACGCGTCGATCCCGATCGGCTCGGCATGACCGGCCACTCCTTCGGCGGACAGACGACGCTCCGGGTCGCCGCTTCCGACCGCCGCTTCGACGCGGCGGTCGCGCTCGCGCCGGCCGTGGGCGAGGGGCTCTCGACGCTCGACATCGAGATCCCGACGATGGTGATGGGCGCGGAGCTCGACAGCCTGACGCCGTTCGAGACGGCGTCGCGCGACGCCTACGCGCTGCTGCGCGGGCCGCGCTTCCTCGTCGAGCTTCTGAACACGGGCCACTGCGCGTTCGCGATCGCGTGCGGCGAGTCGCTCTGCGGGAACGGCTGCCAGCCCGGGACCGCGAGCCTCGACGAGACCCACCACCTGACGAACCGCTACGCGGTTCCGTTCTTCCTGACGTACCTCGCGCGCAGCGCGAACGACACGTCGCTGCTCCTTCCGAGCGCCGCGCCGGACGGAGCGGTCGTCGTCGCCGCAGTGCCGTCGTCCGGTCGCGTGCCGCTGCTGCGGTCGCGCCTCCCGGGGCTCCGGGTGCGATGACGGACGAGCCGTTCACGCTGATCACGGAGTCGGGCGCGCACGCGATCCGCGCGCGCGTCGCGCCGGTCGTCCGCATCACTCCGGACGCGCTCGCGTCGACGCTCGGCGCGCGCATCGAGTCCCAGGGCGTCTGCGTCGGCGATCTCTGCTTCCCCGTGCGCGACGACCGCGAGCTGGCGACCGCCGACGGCATCGACCTCGCGCGCGTCGCCGACATTCTGGGCCGGCCGCTCGCCGTCGATCTCGACGAGCGCGTCGCGGTGGTGGGGGCATCGCCGGACGAGCGCGCGCGCCGCCTCGAGTCGCTCGACGCTCCCGACTTCACGCTCCCGGATCTCACGGGCGCGCCGCGCTCGCTCCGCGACTTCCGCGGCCGCAAGGTCTTCCTGCTCGCGTTCTCCTCCTGGTGAGGGTGCCGCTACGACCTGCCGGTCTGGCAGGCGCTGCACACGGAGCTCTCGCCGCACGGGTTCTCCGTCGTCGCCGTCGCGCTCGACCGTAGCGCCGACGACGTGCGCCCGTTCGCCGAGGCCGCGGGCGCGACGTTCCCCGTCCTCGTCGACGCGGAGCACCTGGTCGCGGACCTCTACCGCGTCGTGAACGTCCCGACCGGCGTGTGGATCGACGAGCGCGGTCGCATCGTCCGCCCCGCCGACGTCGCCTTCGGGAACAACGCCTTCAAGGACCTGCACGGGATCGACGCGGAGCCGCACCTCGCGGACCTGCGCGCCTGG
The DNA here is from genome assembly GCA_035651755.1 of Binatia bacterium. GTDB lineage: Bacteria > Desulfobacterota > Binatia > UBA12015 > UBA12015 > DASRFA01. Next base: position 228,774 of record DASRFA010000050.1, read on the forward strand.
GTCGCCGAGGGAAAGCTGCCGTTCGACGAGAGCGCGGTGCGGACCCTGACGATCGCGCCGACCGCGGACGAACAGCTCGCGCGCGCGGAGTTCACCCTCGGCTGGTTCCTCCACCGGAGCGGGCGCGCGGAGGCAGCCGAGCGCCACTTCGTCCGCGCCGGCCAGCTCGCGCCGCACGACTTCACGATCCGGCGCGGCTCGATGCCGATCCGCGGCAAGGACCCGTTCGGCGCCGACTTCGCCGAGCTCTTCATGGAGTGGCAGGCGGCGGGCCGGCCGTACTACCGCGCGATCGACCGCGGCGGATCCTGACCCGCGCGCACGCGTCAGAAGACCAGCGCCTGCCAGAGCGGGTCGGGCAGCGCCGCCGCGAGCGCGAGGCCGACGACCGCCGTCGCGACGCCCGCGATCGCGAACGCCGCGAGCGTCCGCAGCGTTCCGGTGCCGAGCGTCTCCTGCACCGCGACGTAGAGCGCGCCCTGCGAGAGGAGCCACGCGAACGCCGCGATCGTCCACGCGAGGACCGTCTGCTCGGTCGCGCGCGTCAGTACGGCGCACGCCACGTACAGGAGCCCGGGCGCGGCCGCGAAGCCGACCGCCCGCAGCAGCGCCGGCAGCGGCGCCGGCGCGCGCAGGAGGCGGAGAGCGACCCACCAGAGGATCGCCGTCGGGACGATCCACGCGAGCAGCGAAGCGACGGCGCCCACGGCGAGGCTCGAGCCGTCGATGCCGGTGCCCTCGTCCCACAGGCCGGCGAGGCCGATCGTCTGGGCGGCGCCGCCGGCGACCGTGACCGCGGCCGCCTGCGCCAGAGTCTCGAGCGTCGAAGGGTCGGCCGCGACCTCGCGGTACGTCGCGCGTTCCAGCACGAGAGCACCGAGGACGCGGCGGACGAAGGAAGAGCCGCCCACCCGCACCGCTCGGATCATACGCTCCTGGCGTCGTCCCGACGAATCGGTAGAGTGTCAAGGACGCTTCGCCGGCGCCGCGCGCCGCGAAGGAGGTGAGCATGTCGACTGCCGATCGCTACGCGTTTCCCGCCGGCGAGAGCGAGTGGAGCATTCCCGGGAAGTTCGCGACCGTCTTCGAGTGGGAGTACGAGAACGGCCGCGACGCGCTCAAGACCCTCTACGAGAAGGGCAAGAACCTCCAGTGGAACGCATCCACGCGGATCGACTGGTCGCAGGACCTCGATCCGGAGAACCCGCAAGGGCTGCCCGACGAGGCGATCTCCATCTTCGGCTCCGACGCCTGGAACCGCATGTCGCGCTCGGAGCGCGCGAACCTCCGTCGCCACCTGCAGGCGTGGCAGCTCTCGCAGTTCCTGCACGGCGAGCAGGGAGCGCTCGTCTGCACGGCGAAGATCGTGCAGCAGGTCCCGTCGATCGACGCCAAGTTCTACGCCGCGACCCAGGTGATCGACGAGGCCCGCCACGTCGAGGCGTACGCGCGCCTCTTGCACGAGAAGTTCGAGCTCGCGTACCCGATCACCCCGACGCTGCGCCGCCTGCTCGACGACATCCTGAGCGACTCGCGCTGGGACATGACGTACCTCGGCATGCAGGTGCTGATCGAGGGGCTCGCGCTCGCCGCGTTCGCCTCGATCCGCGACCAGGCGCAGAACCCGCTCGCCGCCGCCGTGAACGCCTACGTGATGCAGGACGAGGCTCGCCACGTCGCTTTCGGCCGGCTCGCGCTGCGCGACTACTACCCGCAGCTCACGCAGGCGGAGCGCGACGAGCGCGAGGAGTTCGCGGTCGAGGCGAGCTACCTGATGCGCGACCGCTTCCTCTCCGAGGAGGTGTGGGAGACCGTCGGCCTGCCGGTCGAGGAGTGCGTGGGCTGGGTCGAGGCGTCTCCCAACATGCGGGAGTTCCGCTCGCGGCTCTTCAGCCGCATCGTGCCGACGATCAAGAGCATCGGCCTCTGGGGCCCGAAGATCCGGCGCGCCTACGCGAACATGGGCATCCTCGGCTACGCCGACGTCGACGCGGAGGCCCTGGCGCGCGACGACGAGAAGATCGCCCAGGACTTCGACCAGCAGCGGCGCTAGCCCACCGATGCAGGAACAGGTCGATCAGCTCATCGAGACCCTCGATCTCGAGGAGCTCGACCTCAACATCTTCCGGGGACGGAGCCCCGAGGAGAGCCGCATCCGGGTGTTCGGCGGACAGGTCGCGGGTCAAGCACTGGTCGCTGCGGGCCGCACGGTCGTTCCGGAGCTGCGCGTCCACTCGCTGCACGCCTACTTCCTCCGCCCCGGCGACCCGAAGATCCCGATCGTCTACGAGGTCGACCGCATCCGCGACGGCAAGAGCTTCACGACCCGGCGCGTGGTCGCGATCCAGCGCGGGCGCGCGATCTTCCACCTGTCGGCATCGTTCCAGGTGGTCGAGGACGGGCCGTCGCACCAGCTGCCGATGCCGGAGGTGCCCGCGCCCGAATCGCTTCCGACGTGGGCCGAGCGCATGACCGCGCGCATGGAGGACATGTCGTCCGACATGAAGGAGTGGTTCCTCCGGCCGCGTCCGATCGAGCTGCGCTACGTCGAGCCGCCGAAGCGCGAGCGGCACGAGCCGCGCCAGCTCATCTGGATCCGCGCCGACGGCGCGCTGCCGGACTCGCCGCTCCTCCACCAGTGCGTCGTCGCCTACGCGTCCGACATGACTCTCCTCGACACGGCGACCTTGCCGCACGGCATCTACTGGAACGACCCGCGCTACCAGATGGCGAGCCTCGACCACGCGATGTGGTTCCATCGCCCGTTCCGCGCGGACGACTGGCTGCTCTACGCGCAGGAGTCGCCGTCGGCCTCGGGCGCGCGCGGACTCTGCACGGGGCATCTCTTCGCGCGCGACGGCCGGCTCGTGGTCACGGTGGTGCAGGAAGGGCTCGTCCGCCCGATCGCGCCGCGCGGCTGAGACCGGTCGGGGACGTCGCGCGACCGCCGCCGTCACCTGAGGCGAGCGAGCCGGCGATCGACCTCGTCGAGCGTCTCGAGCCGCTTCGCGAACGCCCACCGCACGGTCGAGCGGCCGAGACCGGGCGTGCCGTAGAAGCTCGAGCCGGGGACGACCGCCACGCCGACGTCGCAGGCGAGGTGGCGCGCGAGCGCGTGGTCGTCGCCCTCGAAGCGAAGCGCGGAGAAGTCGCTCATGACGTAGTACGCGCCCTCGGGCGGGGTCGCGCCGAAGCCGTGGCGGTCGAGGATCGACATCATGCGGTCGCGGCGCTCGGCGTACTCGCGCCGCATCGACTCGAAGTACGCCTCCGGCATCCCGAGCGCCGCCGCGGCGGCGTACTGAAGCGGCGCGGGCGCGCAGATCGTCAAGAAGTCGTGCACGGTGCGGACCGCGTCGGAGAGCGCGTCGGGCGCGCACGCGTACCCGAGGCGCCAGCCGGTCACGGCGAAGGTCTTCCCGAGCCCTCCGATCGCAACCGTGCGGTCCTTCATGCCGTCGAGGGCGGCGATCGGGACGTGCGTGCGGCCGTCGTGCACGATCTGGTCGTAGATCTCGTCGGTGATCGCGATCGCGCCGAACTCCCGGCAGAGCGCCGCGACGCCCTCGAGCTCGGCGCGCGTGAAGACGCGTCCCGTCGGGTTGTGCGGCGTGTTCACGATGATCGCGCGCGTGCGCGGCGTGAAGGCGCGGCGCAGGCGCTCGGGGTCGAGCTCCCAGCGCGGCGGCGCGAGCGCGAAGTAGACCTCGCGCGCGCCGGCGAAGCGGACGGCGGGGAGGTAGTTCTCGTGGAACGGCTCGACGATGATCACCTCGTCGCCTGGGTTCGCGACCGCGAGGACCGACGCGCAGATCGCCTCGGTGACTCCGCAGGTGACGACGACGTGGCGATCGGGGTCGTAGGCGACGCCGTAGCGGCGCGCGATGGTCTGCGCGATCGCCTCGCGGAGCGGCGGGATCCCCCACGTGACGGCGTACTGGTTGTGGCCGGCGTCGAGCGCCGCGTGCGCGGCCGCGACGATCTCGGGCGGCGGCGGAAAATCGGGGAAGCCCTGCGCGAGGTTCACCGCGCCGTGCTGGAGCGCGAGGCGCGTCATCTCGCGGATCGTCGATTGCCGGAGGCCGTCGAGGCGCGCGGCCGCGCCCGGGATGCGGGGAGCGTCGGACATCGCGGCCCTCAGTCCGGCAGGCCGGGATCCCAGGCGACCCCGTTGATGTGGCTCCCGCCGTCCACGAAGAGCGTGTTCCCCGTCAAGTAGCGCGACTCCTCGCTCGCGAGGAAGACGGCGACCGGGCCGATGTCGTCCTCGGGGTCGCCCATCCGGCCCATCGGGTTCTGCTCGAGCAGCTTCGCCGCGTTGTCGGGCGCGGCGGCGGCGAAGGCCTGGTAGGCGGCGGTCGCGGCGGCGGGGCAGATGACGTTGACGGTGATCCCGTGGCGCGCCCACTCGCGGGCCGCGGTGCGGCTCAGCGAGCGGAGCGCCTCCTTCGAGGCGTTGTACTCGGCCGTGTACATGTGGGCGTTGACGCCGTTCAGGGAGCAGAGGTTCACGATCCGGCCGTACTTCCGCGAGCGCATGTGCGGAAAGGCTGCCTGCATCGACCAGAAGCTCGCCATGAGGCCGATCCGGAAGCCGTGCTCCATGTCGCGATCGGTCTTGTGCTCGAGGCGCGAGAACGTGCCGCCGCCCCACGCGTTGTTCACGAGGACGTCGATCCGGCCCCAGGTCTCGACGGCGGTCGCGACCATGGCGTGCACGGCGTCCTCGTCGCCGACGTCGGTCGCGACGAACCGACCGTCGCCGCCGAGCGCGGCCAGCTCCGACGCCGTGCGCTCGCCGGAGGCCGCGTCGCGCTCGGCGACCAGCACGCGGGCGCCGGCGCGCGCGAGGCTGCGCGCGATGCCGCGCCCGATCCCCATGCCGGCGCCGGTCACGACGGCGACCCGGTCGCGGAGCGATGCCATGGGGCGGCCGTAGCGGATCGACGACCGCCAGGAAAGCGCGGCGATGTGGGGCCCACGATCGTGGCGCCGGCTGCGATTGCGTCCCCGGCCGGCACGTGGGTTCCTCTGGCGATGCTCTCCGACGAGCAGCTCGCCGAGTTCGATCGAGCGGGATTCGTCCGGCTCCCGGCGATCGTCCCCGAAGGCGATTGCGCACGCATTCGCGAGAGCCTCTGGAGCGCTCTCGCCGCGCACGGCATCGCGCGCGGCGACCGCGCGACGTGGACGGTCGTGCAGCCGCGCCATCTGCAGGCGCTCCGGCGTGCGGGCGCGCTCGACGCGATCGCGCCGCCGGCTCTTTCCGGCGCGATCGACGACCTCCTCGGACCCGGGGCCTGGGAGCGACCGCGCCACTGGGGCGAGCCGCTCGTCAGCTTTCCCGTGCCGGGCGAGGCGTGGCGGCTGCCGCGCTCGGTGTGGCACATCGACTGGCCGGCGCACGGCGCGGCGCGCCCGCCCTTCGGGGTCAAGGTGCTCGCGTGCGCGGCGGACGTGGTGCCGCTCGGAGGCGGGACGCTCGTCGTCGCGGGGTCGCACCGGCTCGTGTCGCGGTTCCTCGCCGAGCGGCCTCGGACGGCACCCGTCGGCTCGCGGAAGATGCGCGGCGCGCTCGTGCGCTCGTACGACTGGTTTCGCGACCTGTGCTCCGACAGCGGCTCGAACGGCGCGGTCGCCGATCGGGCCGAGCGCTTCATGAGCGAGAGCGCCGTCCTGGACGGCGTCGCGGTGCGGGTCGTCGAGCTCACCGGCGCCGCGGGCGACGTCGTCCTCTTCCACCCGTGGCTCTTCCACGCCCCGTCGCAGAACTGCGCCCGGGAGCCGCGGCTCGTGATCGGCCACAACGTCCAGACGCCGCGAGCGCTCGCGGTCTACGCGGGAAAACCGCTTCCGTAGCGCGGCCGCCTTCGGCACGATCGCGCCATGGACCTCTCCGCCGAGCTCGCCGCGCTGCGTGCGCTCGCGATGCTTCCCGCGCTCGTCTTCCTGCCGCTCGTCGTCGCGACCCTGCTCGTCCCGCTCCGCTCGCGCCGCCGCCGCTGATCGACGCGCCGCGGGTGCGAAATCCGCACCGGCGCGCGCGGAATCCGCACCGGGTCTGGCGCGTTCGCCCGATCGGACGCAGTGCGCCGTCCCGCCGCGCGACCGCGCCGTGTCGAGCCGGCGGTGGACAGACCGTAATTTGGGTCGACGGCGAGAAAGTTGCGTGGAGCGCTCCGCCGAAAGGAGCATCCCCATGCGCACGCGTCCCCGTCACCTCGTTTCGGCCATGGCGATCGCCATGGGCGCCTTCGCCGCCATGCCCGCGCTCGATGGCGCGCCCGCCGCTGCCGAGCTCGGCGCCGCGATCCCGGGCTTGACGGCCGAGGAGACCGCCCGCTTCGAAGCCGGGCGCGAAGCCTTCGCCGAGACCGAGGTCGCGGCCGACGGCCTCGGCCCCGTCTTCAACGGCGACTCCTGTGCCGCCTGTCATTCCGATCCCGCCGTCGGCGGCGGCGGCACGCGCGTCGAGACGCGCTTCGGGCGCCGGCGCCGCGGCGCGTTCGATCCGCTCGACGCGCTCGGGGGCTCGCTCCTTCAGGACCAGGGCATCGGACGAGCGGGCGCGTGCGACTTCGGCGCAGAGGTCGTGCCGCCCGAGGCGAACGTCACGGCCGGACGGCGCACGACGCCGCTGTTCGGCCTCGGGCTCGTCGACGCCGTCCCCGACGACGCGCTCACCGCGCTCGCCGCGCTCGAGCGCGTGCGCCGCCCGCAGACGGCCGGTCGTCCGCACCTGGTGCAGGACGCGGTCTCGGGGAAGACCCGTGTCGGCCGCTTCGGCTGGAAGTCGCAGGTCGCGTCCCTGCTCCACTTCTCGGCGGACGCGTACCTGAACGAGATGGGAGTCACGACCCCGATCTTCCCGAACGAGAACTGCCCGAACGGCGATTGCGCGCTCCTCGCCTGCGACCCCGTCGCCGATCCCGAGGACGAGGGCGAGGACATGGTCGCGTTCGCCGACTTCATGGCGCTCCTCGCGCCGCCGTCGCCGCGGCTCGCATCGTTCGGGCGCGAGCGGGCGCGCGGCGGCCGGGACGTGTTCGATCGCATCGGCTGCGCGGACTGCCACCTTCCGACGCTACGGAGCGGCCCGAGCGAGATCGCCGCGCTCGCGAACCGCGAGTTCGCTCCTTACTCCGACTTCCTGCTGCACGACATGGGCTCGCTCGGCGACGGCATCGACCAGGGCGATGCGAAGGGGCGCGAGATGCGGACCGCGCCCCTCTGGGGCCTGCACGCGATCTCCCGCTTCCTGCACGACGGCCGCGCGGCGACGGTCGAGGATGCGATCCTCGCCCACGACGGCCAGGCGCGGACGTCGCGCGATCGCTACCGCACGCTCGGGCGCGAGGAGCGCACGCGCCTGCTCGACTTCCTGAAGTCGCTGTGACCCGGCGCGCGCAGCGGCCGATCAGCGCACCAGGCCCTTCAGCGAGTCGGCGCCGAAGAAGCGCTCGATCAGGCTCTCCACGCGCGGTCCGCGCCGGAGGGTGTGCCCGCCGTCGATCGCGAAGCACTGGCCGGTCACCCAGCTCGACTCCGGGCCGGCGAGGTAGCGGACCCCGGCGGCGATGTCCTCGACCGTCCCGAGCCGGCGGATCGGCATCTGGTCGAGGTAGTCGTCGACGATCACCCGGTCGTCGGTGAGCGGCATCGCCATGTCGGTCGGAACGAGGCCCGGGCGGACGGCGTTGGCGCGGATGCCGAGCGGTCCGAGCTCGTCGGCGGCGCAGCGGATCAGCATCTCGAGGCCGGCCTTCGACGCGCAGTACGAGCTCATGAAGCGATGCGTGAGCGGCCCGGCGATCGACGAGATCGCGACGATCGATCCCCCGCCGGCATGCTCCATCGCCTGCCCGGCATGCTTGACGGTGAGGAAGGTGCCGGTCAGGTTGACGTCGATCGTGTAGCGCCACATGTCGACGGTGGTCGCGAAGATCGCCCCGCCGGCGCCGGCGCCCGCGTTCGCGATCGCGATGTCGAGCGAGCCGGTCGGCTTGGCGGCATGCTCGACCGCCGCCGCGACGGCGGTCTCGTCGGTGACGTCGCAGACCTTCCACTGCACGGACGCCCCCGCCGGCGCGTCCGCGGCGAGCTCGCGCGCGGCCTGCTCGAGCCGCTCCGCCGTGCGGCCGACGATCGTGACCGATGCGCCGTCGCGCAGCAGGTGTCGAGCGCACTCGAGCCCGATCCCGCTGCCCCCGCCCGTCACGAGCGCTCCCTTCCCCTTCAACGCATCATTGGCCGTCACGGTCACCTCCTTCGTCGCAGTGTCGCGCACTTTTCTCTCGGCTTGAAGTGGAGAGTGGAGACGGGGTAATCGGCGGGTCAGCGCGTGTCTCGTGTGGAGGCGAGGCAACCGCGACGCGGCAGCGTCGCGGCAGCGCGTCCATGAAAGTCGTTTCGTTCTTCCATCTGAAGGAGGTGCGCTGGGCGATCTCCGAGACCGACCTGGCGGCGTTCCGCGGCGAGTTCCCGGGCGTCGAGATCCAGTCGGTCGAGGACGCGGGCGACCTCCCGCGCGCGCTCGCGGACGCCGAGGCGTTCGTCGGCTGGACGTTCCCGCGCGCGCTCTTCGCATCGGCACCCCGGCTGCGCTGGGTGCAGTCCGCCTCCGCCGGGATCGAGGCGAACCTCTTTCCCGAGATGGTCGCGAGCGACGTCGTCCTCACGAACGGCGCAGGCCTGCACTCGGTGTCGATCCCCGAGCACACGCTCGGGCTCATGCTCGCGCTCGCCCGCAACATCCACAAGGCGGTCCGGATCCAGGCCGAGCACCGCTGGGACCGCTTCGGCGTCATCGCGTTCGCGGGCGGCGTGCGCGAGCTGGCGGGAAGCCGCCTCGCGATCCTCGGCGCGGGCGCGATCGGAATCTCGCTCGCGCGTCTGGCGAGCGCGCTCGGCATGACGGTGCGCGTCCTGCGGCGCCGGCCGGACCACCCCGTCGAGGGAGCCGAAGAAGTCGTCGGACCCGATCGCCTGCACGAGGTCCTCGGGTGGGCCGACTTCGTCGTCCTCGCGACGCCGCTCACCGACGAGACCCGGAATCTCATCGACGCGCGCGCTCTCGCAGCGATGAAGTCGTCGGCATTCCTGATCAACGTCGCGCGCGGCGAGGTGATCGACGACGACGCGCTCGTCGACGCGCTCCGCCGGGGCGCGATCGCGGGCGCCGGCCTCGACGCGTTCCGCGAAGAGCCGCTCCCGGAGACGAGCCCGTACTTCGCGCTCGAGAACGCCATCGTGACGCCGCACGTCTCCGGATACACCGCGACCTACTTCCAGAAGGTGCTCGACCTCTTTCGTGACAACCTCCGCCGCTTCGTCCGGGGAGAGCCGCTCCGGAACGTCGTCGACAAGCGGCTCGGGTACGTCGTCGGCTGAGGCGCCGAGCAGCGCCGCTCGACACAGGGAGGGATGAACATGAGAACGATCTCGCTTCGAGCCGTCGCCCGGATGGCGGCGGCCGCGCTGGTTGCCGCGTGCATGCTCGCGTCGACGGCTGCGCCGTCGGCCGCGCTCGGGTTCCCGATGCGCGTCCTCGTCACGAACGACGACGGCGTCGGGGCCGAGGGCATCTCCGTGCTGGTCGCGCACCTTTCCGCGATCCGCGGTCTCGAGGTGGACGTGGTCGCTCCGGCCACGAACCAGAGCGGCACGGGCGACAACTACTCCACGACGCCGCTCGACGTCTTCTCGAGCATGACGGCCGCCGGCCACCCCGCGACCGCGGTGCGCGGCTTTCCCTCGGACGCGACGCTGTGGGGGACGTTGTCGGGACAGGTCTCGAAGCCCGACCTGATCGTCTCGGGCATCAACTTCGGCCAGAACATCGCCGAGGCGGTCACGATCTCGGGGACGGTCGGCGCCGCGCTCACCGGAGCGCGCATGGGCATTCCCGGCTTCGCGGTGAGCCAGGGGCTGGCCCAGAACATCAGCTACGAGGATGCGGCCGTGTACACGGCTCAGCTCGTGGAGCGGTTCCGCTCGAGCGCGACCTTCCGGCGGCTGCTGACGCAGACCCGCGTGCGCGGGCGGGCGCGCATCCTGAACATCAACTTCCCGAGCTGCACGGAGGGCTCGCTGCGCGGCGTGCGTGTCGCGATCGTCGGGCGGGCGACGCGCGTGGTCGGCTACGAGCAGACCGACCCGGGCGTCTGGACGCCGACGATCGAGCGGACACCGGTCGGCAGCAACGACTGCCGGTCCGTGCTCCGCGACCCGCGCACCGACCTCGAGGCCATGAACAACGGCTTCGCGTCGGTCACGATGCTGAACCCCGACCTGACGAACGACGAGGGCACCCTGGCCGTCCGTCGCTACGTCGAGCAGTAAGCGGGTTGTCGCACGAGGGGATCTCCCCTCGCCCCGTTCGGCAAAGCCGAACGGGGAGTCATCCGACGAGGGAAACGCTTCCCTCGCCCCGTTCGGCAAAGCCGAACGGGGCCCCACTCCCTGCGGGGTCGCTTCGCTCGCTTCTCGAGTCCTAGCTTCGCGAGAAGTCCGGCGGTCGTTTTTCGAAGAAGGCCCGGATCGCCTCCAGGTTCTCCGGCGAGCCGATCCGCTCGGCGAACGCGGCGTCCTCGCGCGCGCGGGCGGCGTGCACCGCCGTGTCGCGCGTGGCGAGGAGGAGCCGCTTCGTGTGCCGCACCGCCTTCGGCGGGTGGGCTGCGATCTCGCTCGCCTTGTGGAGCGCGGCCGGAAGCAGCTCCGCCGCGGGAAACGCGCGCGCCGCGATCCCGAGCTCGACCGCGCGGCGCGCGTCGATCCACTCCGCGGTGTAGAGGATCTCCGCCGCGCGCTGGAAGCCGACGATCAGCGGGAGGAGGAACGAGCTCGCCGCCTCGGGCACGACGCCGAGCGTGACGAACGGGCAGCGCAGGCGCGCCTCGTCCGCGACGTACACGATGTCGCAGTGGAGGAGCATCGTCATGCCGAGGCCCGACCCGGCGCCGTTCACGGCCGCGACGATCGGCTTGTCGAAGCTCGCGAGCCGGTCGACGAACGACGGAAAGCCGTGCGGCTCGCCGCCCGGCGGCGGCGCGGCCGACATCTCGGCGAAGTCCTGCCCCGCCGAGAACGCCTGGCCGGCGCCCGTCAGGACGACGACGCGGACGTCGTCGCTGTCCTGCGCGTCGCGAAGCGCGTCGCGGAAGTCGGCGTAGAGCGCGTGGTTGAAGGCGTTCCGCTTCTCCGGGCGGTTCATCGTCAGAAGCAGAACGCCGCCGCCGACGCGCTCCTCGAGAATCGTTTCACGAGCCATGGCGCGATCCCTCCTTCAAAACCGCGCCGATCACAACCCGCGCCAAATTGTACTTCGCGGGCCGTTTCGCTGTAGATTCGCGCGTGGGGAGCGCGGGCGCGGAGAGGGAGCAGGTGCGACCCGTCGGACCCGCGCCGCCGCGCCCGTCGCCTCGCCTGTGGGTCTCGACGACCTACTTCGCCGAGGGGCTGCCGTACATGCTGGTGCGGTTCCTCTCCGCCGTCTACCTGACCGACATCGGCGTCAAGGAGGCCTTCCTCGGCTTCCTGAACTTTCTCGGGCTGCCATGGAACTTCAAGTTCCTGTGGGCGCCCGCGGTCGACCTGTTCGGCACCAAGCGCAGCTGGCTGCTGAACGTCGAGGCGCTGATCGCGATCGGCGCAGGCCTCCTCGCTCTGCTCGCCGCTTTCGGCCCGCCGACGGAGAGCGTGGTTGCGGTCGCGAGTGCCGCGGGCGCCGGCTCGGAGAGCGTCCGCTGGATGCTCGCGCTGCTGGTCGCACTCGCGTTCATCGCCGCGACCCACGACGTCGCGATCGACGCCTACTACATGGAGGCGATCCCGGACCCGACCGAGCAGGCCGCGTACACCGGTCTCCGCGTGCTGACCTACCGCCTGGCGGTCGTGTTCGCGAAGAGCGGGCTCGTCGGGCTCGCCGCGTGGGCGGGCTGGACGGCCGGCTTCGGCGGCGGTGCGGCGTGCATGGCGGCGCTGCTCGCGTTCCATGCCTGGTACCTGCCGCGCTTCGAGACCGCGCGTGCGCGCGGGTCGATGGCGGAGGTGCTGCGGAAGTTCGGTCAGGCGTTCTCGAGCTACGTGAGCCGGCCGCAGATCGGCCTCGTTCTCGCCTTCGTCGTCACCTACAAGCTCGGCGACGAGGTCCTCTTCGCGATGAACACGCCGTTCCTCATGCGCGAGGTCGGCGTCTCCAAGTCGGACCTGTCGTGGATGGCGGGCATCGTCGGCACGGTCGCGTCGATCGCCGGCTCGCTGGTCAGCGCCTGGGCGATCGAGCGCTGGGGTCTCCGGCGGACGGTCTGGCCCCTCACGCTCGCGATGAACCTCAACATCTGGGCCTACGTCTGGCTCGCCTGGGCCCTGCCCGACGCCGCCACGCGCGCCGGCCTCGCCACCGTCGCCGGCGTTCATGCCTACGAGCAGTTCGCGGCGGGCCTCGGCAACGCCGTGCTCGTCGTCTTCATCATGCGCACCTGCCTCCCCGAGTGGAAGGCGGCCCACTACGCCATCGCGAGCGCGATCGCGTCGCTCGGCGGTACGCTGTTCGGCGGCGTGTCGGGCGTTTTGGTCGAGCAGATCGGGTACCTTTGGCTTTACGTCGCCGCATTTCTGTGCGCGCTGCCCTCGATGGCGGTCCTGCTCGTGCTCCGCATCCCGGACGAGCCGGACTCGCTCGCGGCGGTGCGCTCGTAAGCGCTTCCTGCGTACGGCGCATGCGAGCTTTGCGGACGTGCCGCGCGGCGGGAGCGTCGCGTGAGCGAGCCCGCCGACTCCTGTCGGAGGCGCCCTTTTGTTGTCTCATGAAAAGGAAGGGCGCCTCCTCCAACGTCGCTGGCGGTGCTCGCTCACGTGACGCTCCCGCCGCAGTCACGACGTGCCGCGCGCGCCGGCCCTGAACGCGTCTCTTCGAGGTCGTGGCCGCGCGCGCGGCTCGCCGCGCGGCGCTACGGCAGCGATGTGCGCACGGATTTCCCGTCCCGCGATTGGACTTTTACCGGAGTGATCGCGAGAATCGCGCGATGTCGACGCTTCTCACGCGACTCTCCGGCGAGCTCGATGCGCTCGTGTCTCCGGTGCTCGAGCTGCTCGACGATGCCAACGCGCACCTGATGGCGCTGCGCGGCGCGGACGCGGGCGACGACGTCGAGCGGGTCGCGGCGCGGCTCGCCGGGTTCCGCGAGAGCCTCCGCACGCTGCGCGAGAAGGTCGCCGAGCAGCGCTCGTACGTGCTCCTGTTCGGTCCGCTGAAGAGCGGCAAGTCGACGCTCATGAACGCGCTCAGCGCGGCCTACGTGAGCGAGGTGACGAGCCTCCCCGCGTACCCCTGCATGGTCTACGTCCGGCACGCGCCCCGCCTCGAGGTCGCGGTCGAGCGCTGGGACGGCGAGGTCGACAGCTTCTCCGGGCTCGACCAGATGCGGGCGCACGTCGCGGGCGCGCACGCCGACCTCGCCCGCGCTCTCCGGCGCGCGGAGGCGGCCGGCGTCGACTTCGATCCGACGATCCATCAGCCGCACGCCATCCGACGGGTCGACGTCCGCATGCCGGCGCCCCGCCTGCTCGAGTCGGGCACGGTGCTCGTCGACACGCCCGGCCTCTACACCCGGATGAAGTTCGGCTACGACCAGCTCACGCGCGAGTTCCGCCTCGCATCGGCGTGCGCGATCTTCGTCGTCAAGACCGACAACCTCTTCCTCGAGCAGGTCTTCGACGAGTTCGACGACCTGCTGCGGCTCTTCAGCCGCATCTTCCTCGTCGTGAACCTCGATACCGCCAAGCGGGACCTCGAGCCCGACGGCGGCCTCGGGCCGAGCCTGGAGCGGCGCGATCCGGCGCAGATCCTCGCGGCGTTCGAGGAGCTCGCGATGAGCGAGACGCTCCGGCGTGCGCGCGACGAGGGCCGCCTCCAGATCTACCCGATCGACCTCCTGCGCGCGGCGAGCGCGCGCCTCCGCGCCGGCGCGGCGGCGGACACGGCCTCGTCGGACGAAACGGAGAAGGGCCCGGAAGACGCCGACGCGACCGGCGGCGTGCCCGTCGACTTCGAGCGCTTCGTCTCCGACCTCGCCGCCTACCTCGCGAGCCAGGAAGCGCTCGTCGCCTTCGTCCGCGACAGCCTCCAGCAGGCGAACGACGTCCTGGCCGAGCTCGCGACCGTCTGCCGCGGCGAGGCCGCCGCGGTCGCCGAGCGCCTCGTCGCGGTGGCGGAGGAGACGCGCGCGCGCTTCGGCGCCCGCGCCGACGCCGCCCGGCGGCTGAGCAGCCGGTCGCTCGAGGAAGGCTGCGCGCCGCACGCCGAGGATGTCACGTCGATCACGCGCGAGCGCAGCGTCGACGTCCGGAAGCAGGCCGCCGACCGCGCCGAGGCCGCCCTCGACCGCTGGTTCGAGACCGATCGCAGCTTCGCGCAGCTCGTCGGCGAGGACCTCGTGGAGGTCTTCGCGGCCTGCCGGGACGAGCTCTCCACTCTCGCGCGCGACGGCGCGCGCACCGTCCTCGCGAGCGACGTCGCCGCCGCCGGCATCCGGCGCCTCGCACCCGCCGATTTCGACGCGCTCGACCTCCCGATCGCGCGCATCGCGCGCTCCGCGCTCTCCGGGGGAGAAGCGGCCGAGAGCGGCAAGAGCGCGCTTCTCACGATCCCGTACGGCCTCGTCCCCGTGAAGCGAAGCGCGCTCGACTGGCTGCTGCTGCGGGGCCCGGTGCGCGTTCGGAAGGCGCTCTTCGGACCCGAGGAAGCGCCGACCCGGCCGGTCGCGCGTACCGTCAAGCAAAGACGGCTCGGGGCGCCGGCGCGCGCGGCGCTCGGAGCCGCGACGCGTGTCCGCCTCGACCGCTTCTTCGCCGAGGCGCTCTCGCAGTCGGCCGTCGCGGCTTTCGGAGAGGCGGCGACCGCCGTCGCCGCGCGCCTGCACGCCGCGATCGACGAAGCGGGGAGGGCGGCCGGCACCGCGATGGTCGACATGCGCGCGACCCTCGCCGACCGCGCCACCCTCCGCTCCGCGATCGACGTCCTCGGACGGACTGCGGAGCGCGCGACCGCCGACACCGACCGTCTGCTCGATGCGTGGGGCGTGCGCACGCCGGCGCCGGAGGCATCCGGCGCGCCGGCGGCGGTCGCCGAGGTCGGCGCGCCGGGCGGCGGTGCAACCATCGACGAAGAAGAGCCCGCCGCACCCGAGTTGCCGGTCGAAAAGGACTGATCGCGAGGCCCGTGAAGGCGCGCTGGCTCGCGGTCCCGGTGCTGCTGTGGCTCGCCTGGGGGTTCTGGGCGACCGCGCTCGATTCGCCGTGGCAGCTCATGTTCGAGTCGGGCGGCCAGTTCTTTTCGGGCGTCGCCCGCGTCCACGTCGCGAAGGGCCTCGCCTTCACGCGGGGGCACGACTGGATCTTCAACGAGGACAACCCCTACGAGTGGAAGGGCTCGGAGCCGCTCGAGGCCCGTGCGTACGGCCACCACCCGCCCGCGCTCGGCCTCTCGCTCGCCGGCGTGTTCGCCGCGGTCGGGCAGAGCCGCGCCGCCGCGCGCGCCGCGACCATCGTCTCCCACCTCGCCTCGCTGCTGATCCTCCTGCTCGCGATCCCGCGCTGGACGCGCGATCGCCCGAGCGCCGCGATCTTCGCCGGCCTCGTCGTCGTGCTGGTCCCGATGTCCGGCTTCTTCGGGCGGAACGTGAGCCACGAGGCGTGGGTGATGCCCTGGGTGCTGCTCGCGGTGGTCGCCTACGTGCGGCGGATCGAGCGCCGCGGCGACGGCACCCCGCGCGAGGACGCCGTCGTGTGCGCCTGCACCGCGATCGCGTGCCTGTACGACTGGCCCGGGTTCTACCTGCCGCCGATCCTGTTCGCGTTCGAGATCTTCCGGCGCCGGCCGCTCTCGCGCCTGAACGTCTGGCTCGTCGCGACGACCGCGGCGTCCGCGGCGCTCGCGCTCGCGCACCTCGCGTGGGCGACGCCGGGCGGCCTCCAGCTGCTCGTGTCCGGCGCCCAGAAGCGCGTCGATCCCGCGGTTCTCGGCTTCACGTGGCGCGACTGGCTGCAGCGCGTCTTCGACTTCACCGACCAGACGTACACGCGGCCGGTGCTCCTCGCGGCGGGGGTCGCGGCCGCCGTGTGGCTCGGCCGGGCCGCCGTCCGGCGCCGCGCCGGCGGCCCGGCCGCGGCCTTCGCCGCGATCTGGCTCGGGTTCGCCGCGATCCACATCGTGGCGTTCCCGGGCGGCTCGTGGGTCCACCCCTACTGGATGTTCTACTTGATGCCGGCGATGGCGGTCGCGGCCGGTAGCGCCGCCGCGGCGCTGTGGGACGCCCGGGTGCCGGGCATCCGCTGGCTGCTGCGCGCGGTGGTCGTCGCGTGGCTCGTCGACGTCGTCTGCGCCGCGCACGCGATCCTGGTCTGGTGGCTCGCGGTCGGAGCGCACCCGACCGGGAGTCCGTTCATCGAGTGGAGCGCGGGCGGGATTCCGCTCCTGGTCTGCGAATGCGCCGGCCAGAACGGATGGCTCTGGCCGATCCCGTGCGGCGCGCGCCTCGCAAGCTCGCTCGTCGCGGTCGCCGCGAGCGCGTGGCCGGTCGTCCTCGGCGCCGCGATCGCCGGAGCGCTCCTTCTCTGGCTCCATCGCGCCGGGCCGCGGACGGAGTGGCTGCGCGACCTCGTCGTGGCGGCCGCGCTTGCGGCGTTCCTCCTTCCGCTGACGCCGCCCGACACCTTCTACGACGCCGCGCTTCGCCTCGCGCGGGCGCTCGTCGGCGGCGAGAGCTCGTTCGCCGAGCGGGTGACGTGGCTCGAGATGTTCCAGTACGGGGGGCGGTTCTACACGCCGTACCCGCCGATGACGTCGATGGTGATGATGCCGTGGGTCGTTCTGACGGGCGGCCACGGCAGCCAGCCGCTCTTCAACTCGCTGCTGATCCTCGGCTCCGGCATGCTGCTGCACCGGCTCATGCGCGAGCTGGAGGGCGTCCGTCAGCTCGCGGCCCTCGCGGTGCTCGCGTACGTCGCCGGAACGCCGCTCGTCTACTCGGCCGCGATCGGGAACGTCTGGCTCCTCATGCACAGCGAGGGGAACTTCTTCCTCCTCCTCGCGCTCTGGCTCGGGTTCGCGCGGCGCGCGGACGCGTGGGCGGGCTTCTTCCTGATGGTCGCCTCCCAGTGCCGCTACGCCGTGCTCCTCGCCGGCATCGCGTTCGCGCTTCGCTTCTGGTCGGACGCGCCGCGAGGCGCCGAGCGCTGGCGCACGCTCGTGCGGCGCGGCCTCCGCTTCGGGCTCGCCATGGTGCCGCCGCTCGCGGCGGCGCTCGTCTTCCAGTGGCTCGCGTTCGGCGACCCGCTGCAGACCGCGTACACGCTGAGCTGGCACGAGTGGGGCCCGCACGGGCCCGACTTCGCGCCGGAGTACTTCCGCCGGAACCTCGCGCTCTACCTCTTCGCGCGCCCCGACGTTCTTCCGGCGTTCCCGTTCCTCCGCTTCGACATGTCCGGCCAGTCGATCTTCTGGATGAGCCCGTTCTTCCTCGGCGTGTGGCTTCCGCGCTGGCGCTTCGCCTGGGTGAGGCAGCTCCTCCCGGCGGCGGCGGCGATGTTCGTCTTCTACTGCTTCTACTGGTGGAGCGGGTACGCGCAGTACGGGACGCGCTACATGCAGGACCTCTATCCGCTGCTCGTCCCGCTCGCGTTCGCGGCGTTCACGCGACCTTCGCCGGGATGGCGGCGCGCGCTCGGCTGGCTCGTCGCCGCGGCGGTTGCGATCAACCTCTACGGCGCCTACGTGATGCTGCGCGTCCAGCATTAGGCCGCCAGCGCTCTCATTCCGACGCCTTTCCTGGTCGCGCGACTCGAAATGCGCTTCGAACGGATCGACCAGCTCCGCGGCTTCGCCGCCCTCGCGGTCGTGGTCTGTCACTTCGCGGTCTCCGCCTACAAGGGCGCGCCGAACGCGGGAGAGCCGTTCCTCCCCGGCCTCGGTCTCGTGCTCGGATTCGGCTACCTCGGGGTGCCGCTCTTCTTCGTCATCAGCGGCTTCTGCATCCACTTCCCGAACGCGCGCGCGCTCGCGGCCGCCGGGCGGGTCGAGCCCGCGTGGGGCCCGTTCTTCCGCCGTCGCTTCTGGCGTCTCTATCCGCCGTACGTGGCCGCGATCGCGCTCGCCGTCGTGCTCGCCCTGGTCGCGACCGGAACGCTGCCCGTGTCCTGGCCCGCGGTCGTGTGCCAGGCGCTGCTTCTGCACACGTTGCACCCCGCGACGTTCGACGGCGTCAATCCACCGGCCTGGACGCTCGGGGTCGAAGCGCAGCTCTACCTCGCCTATCCGGTCGTCCTGTGGCTGATCGTGCGCCGGCGCGCGTGGCGCGCGCTGGCGGTCGCGCTCGCCGTCACGATGGCGTATCGCCTGTTTCTCAACTTCGACCCGATGCCGGCGCCCTTCGGCGGCGTCGCGTGGGAGTTCGTGCCGGCGCGCTGGTTCGAGTGGGTGCTGGGCGCGGTCGTCGCCGAATGGGTCGCGGGAAACGCTCCGATGCCCGCGATCGCGCGCCGCTGGTGGGCCGCGGCGATCGTCCTCGCGGCCGCGATCTCGATCGAGTGGCACACCTGGCACTACGGGCTCTACGCGATCAAGGAGCCGCTCTACGGCATCGCCTTCGCGCTCGTCCTCGTCGTCGCGCTCGATCGCGCGCGCCGGGCCGGCGGAGCCGATCGCGTCGCGAGCACGCGCATCGGCCGCTACCTCGCGGGCGTCGGCATCTGGTCGTACAGCCTCTACCTCGTCCACCGGCCGATCCAGCTCGCGTTCGAGCCGCTCGTGCGGCGGGTCGCGACCTGGCCGGTCGTCATCGAGAGCGGGTTTCCGTCGAGCCTCGTCCTGATGGCCGCGACGACGCCGGTCGTCCTCTGGGCGGCGCGGCTCTTCCATCGCCGGGTCGAGGCGCCGTGCATCGCGGTCGCGCAGCGCGCCGGCCGACCGCGCACGCGCGTCGCGACCGACGTCGCGGGCTCGACCGGCAGCCTCGCGACCGGGACCGGCGAGTAGCGGCCGCCGAGGTCTCTACCCGGTCCCAGCCGCATTCGCGGCGAGGTGCGCGAGGACCAGCTCGTTCACGCGCGCCGGCGCCTCGTCGGTCACGAAGTGGCCGACGCCGGGCAGGACCTCGAAGCGGTACGGCGCGCGGACGAAGTCGCGCGTGGCGTGCGCCGCCGTCGGGCCGACGGTGCGATCGGCGTCGCCCCAGACGTAGAGCGTCGGCACCGCGACCGCGCCGACCTCGACGCTCGCGAGCGTTCCGGCAGCGCGATACCACGCGAGCGCCGCCTCGAGCGCGGCCGGCTCGCCGAGCACCGTCAAGTACCCCGCGAGCGCGGCCTCGGGGACTCCCTGCTCGGCGAGGGCCGCGCGCAGACGGCGTGCGCCGTCGGCGAGGAGGAGGCCTGCGGTCGCCGGATCGTGGAACGCGCGATGGTGCGCCGAGCGCTGCTGCTGTCCGTCGACGTCGGATGCGTACGCGCGGCGGAACGCCTCGGGGTGCGGCCGCGAAAGAACGGTCAGCGATGCGATACGCTCGGGGTGGCGATGCGCGACGACCCACGCGATCTGCCCGCCCCAGTCGTGCCCGACGAGGTGGAAGGTCGATGCGCGCTGCGGCGCGGCCGCGTCGGCGAGGTCCAGGACGTCGCGCGCGATGCGGTCGACCGCGTAGGCCGCGAGGCCGGCCGCCGGATCCGGACGCACGCCCGGCGAGTAGCCGCGCTGGTCGGGCGCGATCGCGCGGTAGCCGGCGCGCGCGAGGGCGGGAAGCTGGTCCCGCCAGGCGTGGCGCGATTGCGGAAAGCCGTGGAGCAGGAGCACGAGCGGGCCGGCGGGCGGTCCGGCGACGTCCGCGGTGAACCGCCCTTCGGCCGTCGTGATCGTTTCGGTCGCGACCCGGTCGCTGCCGCTCATGCGTCACCCGGTCATTCGCCGCTCAGAAAGTCCAGTGAACGGGGACGGCCGGGTCCGGCCGATAGACGCAGAACGTCCCGGTCTTGATGCACGCCGCGAGGTGGTGGCCGAGCGAGGGATTGGACTCCGCGATCTTCCGGATCGCCGACTTGACGGACTTCGTCACGTTGACGCGCGACCGCTCGACGGCCGATCCGGCGCGCCGCGAGCGGCCCCCGAGCCCGGTCGCGCCCGTGAGCTCGGCCGCGAGCTCCGCCATCTCGCGCTCCGCCGCCGCGGCCCGCTCCGCGTTCCCGGCCGCGGCCGCCTCGTCCAGGACCTCGCGCAGCTCGGCGATCCGTCGGCGATAGGCGCTCCGCGCCGCGCCGTCGACCACCGGGCCCGCGTCGCCCGGCCGTCGCGCGCGCAGACCGGGCTCGCGCGCGTCCGCGTCGCGCGCGTCCGCGTCGGTCGCGTCGGCGGCCGCAGCGAGGAGGTAGAGCGTGTGCACCTCCTCGCCCGGGCGCGAAAGCAGCGTCGCGACGTAGCGGAGGCCCGTGGAATCGCGAAGTCGCGACACCTCGCCGCGGAACTCGATCCGCCAGACCTTCGCGTCCCGCCGGAAGCCGCCCGCGATCGGCGCGGGCGGGGCGCCGGAGGGCGCAGGTAGCAGCGTGATCGAGCGCGTGCGCGACCCGTTGCCGCCGCCTGCGGCGGCGGGAGCGCGGTCGCTCCTCCTGGTCGCGAAGAGGCCGTTCGCGAGGCGGTCCGCGCTCTCCAGGACTCCGGCCATCCCGAGCTCCTGCGCGAGGCGGGTGGCGCCGTCGACGAGCTGGCTAGCGCGTGTCCATTCGCGCGCGTCGCCGCAGGCGACGAGCGTGCGCGCGGTGGCGAGCCGGGCGAGCGCGGCGAACGGGCGTGCCTGCATGCGCTCGCTCGCCGCGAGCGCGACGTCGAAGTGGCCGAGCGCGTCGTCGAAGCGCCCCGTCGCGTGCGCCAGGAGCCCGAGGTAGAGGTCGGCGGGACCGAGGAACGCGATCACGCCGAGGTTCATGCCGGCGCGCGGCGCGACCAGCTCGTAGAGCCGCGCGGCCGGCGCCGCGTCGCCGATGATCGCGATCGCCGTGGAGAGGTACGCGACGCTGAACGGCCAGCCCTCGTCGAGATCGAGGCTCGCGAAGTCGCCGCGCGCGACCGCGTCCACCTCACGCCGCGCTTCCGCGAACCGTCCCGCCTCCGCGTGCACGAGCGCGAGAGCCGCCCGGTAGACCGACACGCCGGGGTGGTCCTCGGCCGCCTTGCGGGCGGCTTCCTCGAGCTCGGAGAGGCGGCCCTGGAGCCAGCGCAGCGAGAAGAGCTGCCCGCCGAAGGTCTCGATCGCGGACCCGGAGCGCGCTCGTCGGCCGATCTCGAACGCCTCGGCGGCGAGCCGCTCGCCTTCGTCGAAGCGCCCGGCCATCGCGGCTCGGAGCGCGCGGAACACGGCCGCGAGCCACGGCGCGCCCGAGTGGCGCGTCCGGCCGGCGAGGTCCGCGATCGCGGCGATCTCGCGATCGGCGCGGTCGAGATCGCCGACCTCGAGCAGCGCGAGGAAGCGCCATTGCCGGCCGTAGACCGTGAGCTCCGGGCTTCCCATCTCCTCGCTGAGGCGCGTGATCTCGTCGGCCGCGGCGAGCCTTTCCGCCGGCGGCTTCGTCCCCCACGTCGAGCTGTGGGCGACGGAGAGCGCGAGCGCGAGCGCCGCGCGATCGCCGACCCGCCTCGCCATCGCGACGCACTCGCGGCAGAGCGCGGCGCGCCGCTTCGAGTCGCCGTCGAAGAAGCACTGCCACGCGAGCCGGGCGAGGAGCGTCGCGCGCAGCGCGCTGTCGTCCTTCGGGAGCGCGTCGAGCGCTTCCTCGAGGAGCCCGGCGGCGAGCTTGCCGAACCGCCGGTCGTCGATCCAGCCGGCGCCGACCTCGAGGACCGCGCGCGCGAAGCGCTCGGGGTTGCGGAGCCGGCGCGCGAGGTCGATCGCGAGCCGGCAGGTGGCGACCGCGTCGTCGAGCCTTCCCGCCTTCGCCTGCGCCGCGGAGAGCGCGACCAGGACCTCGTAGCGTCGCGTCTCGTCGGCCGACCGCAGCCTGTCGAGGACCCGGAGCGCGCTCTCGAAGTGACCGGCGGCGTCCTCCCACGCGAACGAGGAGAACGCCCGGCGACCCGCTCGCGTCGCCCATTCGACGGCGCGCTCGTCGCGCGCCCGCGGTGCCGCCTGCAGGAAGTGGTGGGCGAGCTCGGCGGCGTGCTCCTCCGCGCTCTCTCCCCAGGCGGCCTCGAGCACGTCGCCGATCTCCCGATGGAGCCGGGTGCGCGTCGCCGCCGACAGCTCGTCGTAGAGCGTCTCGCGGACGAGCGCGTGCGCGAAGCGGTGTCGGCCCGCGATCGCCGGGTCCTCGGCGATCAGCTCCACCTCGACGGCGGCCGCGAGCGTCTCGAGCAGCTCGTCGCGCCCGAGGCGGCACGCCTTCTCGAGCGGCACGAGGTCGAAGTCGCGACCGATGACGGCGGCGATCGCGAGCACGCGTCGCGCGCCGTCGCCGAGGAGCTCGAGGCGGCGGTGGATCGCGCCCCGCACCCCTTCCGGGATGCCGAGGCTCGCGGACGGCGCGGCTCCGTGGAGCCGTCCCTCGGCGACGAGCAGGCGCACGACCTCGGCGACGAAGAACGGGTTGCCGCCGGTCGTCCGGTGGATCGACGCCACCAGATCCGGCGCCGGCGCGCCGCCGGCGGTCTCGCGGACGA
This sequence comes from Binatia bacterium, assembly GCA_035651755.1. GTDB lineage: Bacteria > Desulfobacterota > Binatia > UBA12015 > UBA12015 > DASRFA01. The sequence goes on from DASRFA010000050.1 coordinate 251,473, forward strand.
GGGTCGCGACGTCGCGCTCCGCGAGGCCGGCGAGGGGTAGGGTCGTCCCCTCGCGCGCGAGGTCGGCGAGCGTCCGCGCGACCGCCGGATCGCGGCGCGCCTCGACCGGCCGGAAGCCGCCGAGCACGAGGATGCTCGCATCGCGGAGCTCGCGCGCGAGGAACGCGAGCAGCAGAAGCGACGGCCCGTCCGCGTCGTGCAGGTCGTCGACGAGCAGCACCAGCGGCTCGCGGCGCGCGGCGCGCTTCAGGAAGGCGGTGGTCGAGTCGAAGAGCCAGAAGCGCTCGTCCTCCGAGAGCGGGAGCGCGGCCGGCGCGGCGACCCGCGGCACGGCGTCCGGCAGGTCGCCCGCGAGCTGCGCGACGCCGGCGGCATCGGCCCCGATCTCCCTTCCGACCGCTTCCGCCGGGCGGTCGGCGAGGTAGCTCCGGAGGATCTGCGTCCACGGCCAGTAGGCCGGCGCGCCGCCGCCCTCCCAGCAGCGGCCGCGCAGCACGCGGGCGCCGCGGGCGGCCGCGAGCCGCGCGAGCTCGTCGCCGAGGCGGGTCTTCCCGATGCCGGGCTCGCCGACCGCGAGGAAGAGGCGCCCGTGCCCCGCGGCCGCGTCGTCGAGGCCGCGGCGCAGCTCCGCGACCTCGCGGTCGCGACCGACGAACGTCGACCCGTCCATCCCGAGCGGCTCCGGGGCGCATTTTTCGACGGCGTGCCGACCTCGCGCAACGGTCCGGCTGCCACATCGTGGCCGGTTTCGTTCACGCCTTCTGGGGAAAGCGGGCTCTCGGCATCCTGCCGAACGCCATCGAGGTCGCCCGGCGCCGCGCTGCGTTGCGCAACGCTTCGCGGTTCGGGCGGTGCGGAGGCATTCCTCGTGAGACGGGAAGTACGGCTCCTTTTGCTTGTCGCGCCGATCGGCGTTTTCCTCGGCTCCGTCGGCGTTCCGGCACGGGCGCGCGCGCAGGTCTCGCAGCCGGGATGCTGCCAGGAGCCGACCGGCTTCTGCTACGACGCCCCGTTCGAGGGCGAGTGCGTTCCTCCTGCGGTCAACACGTTCGTTCCGGGCGGGACGTGCGACCACGCGACCGGGCAGTGCAGCGCGCCGGCCGTCTGCGGCAACGGCACCGTCGAGAACGGCGAGCAATGCGACGACGGGAACACCGTCGGCGGCGACGGATGCTCGGCGGTGTGCGGCATCGAAGGCGCGAGCATCCCGCAATCCGAGGTGCGCGCCGAGGCGGCCGCGGAGTTCGGCGGTCGGTCGGCGACCGTATCGTGTCTGGCCGGCACGCTCGACTCGAACCCGGCCGACCCCGGCTGCTTCGACGGCGTCCCGGGAGGCGCGGAGGGAGAGGCGTTCGTCCTCATGAGCCCCGCCGGGACGAGCCCGGTCCGCGGCGGGGACGCGCGGGCTCGCGCGCTCTTCCCCGGGACGCTCGGCAGCGTCGGCCGCGCCGACATGCCGTCGTTCCAGGGAACGGTGCTGCCCGCGTCGCGCGGGATCGCAGAGGCGCGGCGGGTCGTGCGCTATTTTCTGACGTACACCGGCGCCGGAGCTCCTCCGGCGAGCGTCCCGATGGATCTCATCGTGCACTTCGACGGCGTGCTCAGCACGCTCGTCGTTCCGGAGCCGGTCCTCTGCATCCGCGGGCCGTGCGACGGCGCGACGCGGCCGGGTCGAGCCGACATGCTCGGCCGGGTCGCGGCGCGCGTCGATCTCTTCACGTCGAGCGGCCAGACGGCGCTCTTCGCGGCCGGCGCGGACATGGGTCCGTTCCCGAGCAGCGACATCGTGCCGCCGTTCGGCGCGTTCGGGCCGTGGGCCGGCTCGTTCGACGTCCGGCCGAGCTCGCGACCGGCCGAGCCGAGCGTCGCGGACGTCTCGTACACGCAGATCTTCCCGGCGCTCTACCAGGCGCCTTTGCGCGAGGTGTTCGCGCTCGAGCTCGCGCTCGAGACCGAGGCCTTCACGAGCTTCCAGTCCGGCCGCTACCTGCACTCGGGCGCGCTCGCGGACTTCTTCCACACCGCGGCCGCCGACCTGACGACCTCCGCGCCCGACGTCGTCGTCCAGCGCCTCGCGTCCGACGGCTCGCCTCTGGCCGCGGACGACCCGGACGGCGACGGCCTCGGCATCGGCGCGGACGACTGCCTCGACGTCGCGAACGCAGACCAGGCGGATGCGGACGGCGACGGCGTCGGCGACGCGTGCGACAACTGCCCCGCGACCGCGCACGCCGGCCAGGCCGACAGCGACGGCGACGGCCTCGGCGACGCCTGCGACGACTGCCCGTTCGCCGCCAACCCCGATCAGCGGGACAGCGACGGCGACGGCGTCGGCGACGCGTGCGAGTCGCTGTCGGACTTCCAGTGCTCGCGGACGTCGTCGACGCGGGGCGATCTCTGCAGCGCCGCGTCGCCGGCGAATGCGGGCGCTCCGTGCGCGCGCGAGGAGGACTGCGGCGGCGTCGACGACGAGACCGCCTTCTGCCTCCCGCCGAAGTTCCCGAAGGGGCTCCGCGTGCGGCTCGCCGACGAGCTCGGATCCGCGCTCTTCGACGTCCAGAAGCCGGCGGCGCTCTGCGACCCGGCGGGCGTAGACGGTGCCGGCGTCGACGATCCCACCACGCACCTGCGCGCGTACCAGGTGAAGCCGACCGCCAAAGTGTGCGCGACCGAATCGCTCGCAAATGCCGGCCGCGCGTGTCGCCGCGAGGAGGACTGCGGCGGCGCGAGCCGGACGACGGCGCTCTGCCGGCGGACGTCGCGACCGGCGCCCACCACCGTCCAGGTCGAGAGCCCGCTCGGCGGTTCTCTCCGGCTCGACGTCGCGAAGCCCGACCGCCTGCTCGTGCCGACGGCCGCGAGCCGGACGGCGCCGGTCGCGCCTCCGGATCCGGCGAGCCATGACGTCGATCGGTTCAAGTGCTGGACCGTCAAGCTCGCGAAGGGATCGCCGCGCTTCGCGCCGATCCGGGTTTCGGTCGTGAATCCGTTCCGGCAGGAGACGAAGGCCTACGACGTTCTCGGGCCGACGCGCCTGTGCAATCCCGTCGCGGACGACGCGGGCGCGGTCGCGAACCCGGGCGCGCACCTCCTCTGCTTCCGGCTCGCCGCGCCGCGCGCGGCGGTGCGCGAGCGCTTCGCACGCCTGGCGGGGATCTCCGTCGCGAACGAGCTCGGTCGCGATCGCGTGGACGAGACCGCGCTCGGCGACCTGTGCGTCGCGTCCACGACGAGCGCAGCTCCGTAGGGGGCGAACGCCGGCTCGCCGAGGCGCGTCGTCCGGGGCCGAGCCCGGGGTCAGAGGCCTGCCGGGCGGTCGCCGATGATGCCGGACGCCTCGAGGCGGTCGAGCTCGTCTTCCCCGATGCCGAGGATCTCGCGCAGCACGTCGCGGCCGTGCTGGCCGAGGGTCGGTGCGGGGCTCGCGTACCAGCCCGACGAGCGGCCGGAGAAGCGCATCGGCAAGCCGGGGAGCTCGTGCGTGCCGGTGACCGGGTGGGTCACGGGCTCGAAGAAGCGGCGCGCGCGGAGCTGCGGGTTCCGGTCGACCGCGCGCGCCGGCACGACGGGAGCCGCGGGGACTCCGCGCCGCACGAGCTCGTCGACCACCTCGCCGAGGTCGCGCTCGGCGCACCAGGCGGCGATGCCGCGATCGAGGGCGTCGTGGCGCGCGCGCCGGCCCGCGCGCGTCGCGAGCTCCGGGTCCGCCGTCCACGCGGGTCGCGCCATCGCGTCGCAGAGCGCGCTCCAGTGCTCGTCGGTCGCGACCGCGAGCGCCAGCCACTGCTCCTCGCCGCGGCAGGCATAGAGGTTCTGCGGGGCGGCGAGCGGGCTGCGATTGCCGTCGCGCTGGAGCAGCGTGCCCGACGCCTGCCATTCGAGCACCTGCTCCGCGGCGGCGTTCAGAGCGGCCTCGACCATCGTCGCCTCGACGAGCTGTCCCTCGCCCGTTCGGCGCCGGTGCTCGAGCGCGACGAGCAGCGCGAGCACGGCGTGCATGCCGGCCAGCGGATCGCACGGGCCGCGCGGGATGACGGGCGGCCCGTCGCGGAAGCCCGTCAGCCACGCCATGCCGGAGATCTGCTCCATCGTCTGCGCGAAGCCGACCCGATCGCGCCACGGGCCGTCGAGCCCGAAGGCGGGCATCCGGACGAGGACGAGGCGCGGGTTCTCGCGCGCGAGGTCCTCCCAGCGGAGGCCGAGGTTGTCGAGCACGCGCGGCGAGAAGTTCTCGACCGCGACGTCCGAGCGTGCGATCAGCGCGCGCGCGAGCCCGACGCCCTCCGGCCGCGACAGGTCGAGCGTCACGCCACGCTTCCCGGCATTCATGCCGTGGAACATCGGCGACCACTCCCACCACGAGTCCGCCGTCGGCTGCGCCGACGACGCGAAGCGGATGCCGTCGGGGCGCTGGATCGACTCGACCTTGATGACGTCGGCACCGAGCGTCGCCAGGTAGTGCGTGACGAAGGGACCCGCCCAGAACATCGTGAAGTCGACCACGCGGAGGCCGGCGAAGGGCAGGGCGGAAGGGGCATCGGCGCGGACCGGCCGCGCGTCGTCGCGGCGCTCGCCCAGGACCTGGGCCGTGTGCTGCCCGAGAGCCGGAGCGGGCGCGGGATCGCGCAGGCGTCCGCGCGTCAAGCGATACGGCGGTCGCGGCTGAACGAAGCTCGTCCCCGGCAGCGCGACGTACGCGCCGCGCTCGACGAAGTGGTCGAAGCGGGCGACCGTCTCGCCGTTCCCGATGGGTGCGACCGGGATGCGGAGCAGGCTCGCCTGCTCGATCGTCTCCGCGATCGTGTGCCGGCGCGTCCATGCGTGGATGAACGGGTAGATCTCGGCGCGGCGCTGGTTCCGCGTCCAGAAGTAGGCGAGCTCGGCGTCGTCGACGAGCTCGGGTCGCTCGATCAGCACGAGGAAGTCGCGCCACTGCTGGTTCGTGATCGTGCAGAAGCCGACCCAGCCGTCGGCCGCGGGCTCGATCGAGGGGATCTCGACGGTGCGCGGCAGCGACTGCGAGCGTCCGGTGAAGCTGTCGCCGACGGTCGCGAACGGTGCCATCGAGAGGTGGACGACCTCGAGCAGCGAGACGTCGACGTGCTGGCCGCGGCCGGTCAGGCGCGCGTGCGCGACCGCGCTGAGCGCGCCGATTGCCGCGTAGCCGCCGCCGAGCCATTCGCCGAGCCGGCCGCCGGCCGCGAGCGGCGGCCGGTCGACGGTGCCGCGCATCGCGATCGAGCCGCCCCACGCCTGGAGCGTGAAGTCCGTCGCCGCGCGATCGCGCCACGGCCCCTCTCGGCCGAAGAACGACACCGAAACGAGCGAGCCGCGCGCGTTCCCGTCCGCCAGGCTCGCGAAGTCGAGCCCCGCCTCGGGAGCGAGCGACTCCACGACGACGTCCGCGGTCGCTGCGAGCTCCCGCACCTGCGCGCGTCCGGCGGGCGTGCGCCAGTCGATCGCGACGCTTCGCTTCGAGGCGTTCAAGAAGCGGAAGAGCGCGCCGTCGTCGCCCGGCTGCAGCGCGGCGTCGGGCGTCGCCGCCGACCACCGGCGGAGCGGATCGCCGCCGTCGGGGTGCTCGATCTTGACGACGTCGGCGCCCGCGTCGGCGAGCAGCTTGGTCGCGTACGGGCCGGCGATGTCGCTCGCGAGCTCGACGACGCGCAGGCCCGCGAGGGGCGCGGTCACGGCAGGCGATCGGGGACCTGGTCGAGGCCGTAGAGCCGCTTGCAGTTGCCGTGCAGCATCTTCTTGACCTCGTCCTGCGGCACGCCGCGGAACAGGCGCTCGATCGTGATGCGGTGGTTCGGCCAGTCGCTGCCGGTGTGCGGGTAGTCCGTCGACCAGAGCAGGTGGTCGACGTTCATGTGGTGGCGGAGCTCGATGCCGATCGTGTCGACCATGAAGGTCGCGGCGAAGCTCCTGTGGAAGACGCGGCTCGGCGTCTCCTTCATCCACTCGTGCGCGCCCGAGAACCAGCGGTAGCGGAGGAACATGTCGTCGAGCTGCTCGAGGACGGTCGGGATCCAGCCGATGTTCGCCTCGACGAGGACGAAGAGGACGCCCGGGAAGCGCTGCGGTACGCCGGAGAACACGAGCTGCGCCGCGACCGGGATGGTCTGCGAGCCGGCCTTCGACGCGCCGGCGCCGGCCATGAAGCTGACCGACGACATGTCGCTCTTGCCCGGCGCGAGGCCGAGCTCGTTGAAGCTTCCGATGTGGACGCCGAGCGGGACGCGCGCCTCCTGCGCGAGGCCCCAGAACGGATCGTTCGACGGCCCCGGATCGTCGTAGGTGCCGTTCGGGTAGGCGGCGATGACGGCGCCCTTGAGGCCGTGGTCGAGGCCCCAGCGCAGCTCGGCGACGGCGTCGGCGACGCCGGTCGTCGGGATGATCGCCTGGCCGATGAGACGGCCCTCGCCGGCGGCGCAGAACTCCGCGAGCCACTCGTTGTAGGCGCGGACGCAGGCGGTCTGGAGCTCGCGGTCGTCGGCATACGTCCGGGCGCCGGCGAGCGTCACGCTCGGGTAGAGGACCTGGGCCCAGATGCCGTCGGCGTCGAGGTCGGCGAGGCGCGCGCGCGGCTCGAAGCTCCCGGGGCGGATCTCCTCGTAGCGATACCCCTGCGGCTTGAACTGGAGGTACGAGAGGCCGGCGGTCGCCGTGAGGCCGAGGGGGCGGAGGCGCTTGCCGTCGTCGAAGGACCAGACGTCGCCGTCTTCGGTGCGCAGCACCTTGGGAGCGCGGTCGCGGAGCCGGCTCTGGACGCGCGACTGCCAGAGGTCGGGCGGCTCGTTCACGTGCGCGTCGGCATCGAGGATCGGGTAGTCGATGCTCGCGACCTGCTGGAACGCCTCCGACATCGTGCGCACCTTTCCGGCGATCGCCGCAGCGGCGCCGCCTGCCCCTGCGCTCGCGCGTCGCATCGCGCGCGCACGGCACTCTTTTCGACTACGCCCGGCGGCGCGATCCGGTCAACCGCGAGCCGGGCGCCTTTCCGCGGCCGTCGCGATTGTCGGCTACGCCGGCGCGAACATCGGCGCCGGCACCGCGCGCTCGATTCCCGTGAACCGAAGCGGGCGGAACACGACGCGCATCGCCATATCGGCCGCGAGCGCGTCGTGCGGGCAGTCGACGAGCAAGGTGACGAGGCGGACGGCGGGGTCCTCGTCGATCGCGACCAGGCCCGTCGCGTACGGCGTCTTGTCGGCGAGCTGCGGGATGAACGCCCGGTGCACGACGGACCACGAGAAGAGTCGCCCGCGGCCGCTCACCGGCGTCCACGTGAGCCGCGTCCCGCCGCAGTGCCGGCACGTGCCGTCGGGGTACCAGACGTAGCGACCGCAGAGGTCGCAGCGCGTGACCGCGAGGACGCCGCGCGCGGCCGCCTCCCAGAACGGCCGCGTCGGCTCCCACGTCGTGTCGGGCAGCGGAAAGTCGTCGCGGAACTTCATGCTCGTTCCGCGACGACTATGCCCGCTCGCGCCCGGACGTCAACGGAGCATCGTGCGCCGAAGCCTCGCGAGCCGCGCGCTACTCGTGCCGGATCACCTCGACCGGAGGCAGCCGCGCCGCCTGCCGCGCGGGGTAGATCGTTGCGAGCAGGCAGATGAGGAAAGACGCTGCCGCCACCAGCGCGAAGTTCTCGGGGTGGATCCGAACCGGAACGGTCGAGACGTAGAAGACGTCCTTCGGCAGGTCGATGAAGTGGTAGTGCGCGAGGAGCAGCGACCCGCCGAGCCCTCCCAGGATGCCGAGCGCCGTCCCGAGGACGCCGATGACGGCGCCCTGCACGATGAAGATGGTCGCGATCGCCCCCTGGCTCGCGCCCATCGACTTCAGGATCGCGATGTCCTTCCGTTTCTCCATGACCACCATGATGAGCGTCGCGGCGATGTTGAAGCCGGCGACGAGGATGATCAGCATCAGCACGATGAACTGGACGAAGTTCTGGAGGCGGAACGCCACGAACACGTTCCGGTTCACCTGCATCCAGTCGCGCGCGTAGTACGGATACCCGACGCGCACCTCGAGCTCCCGCGCGACGTCGCCCGCGGTCTCCGACGAAGCGACGGCGACCTCGATCCCGGTGATCTTCGAGCCCATCTCGAGGAAGCGCTGGGCGTCGGGGAGCGCGAGGAAGACGATCGTCGAGTCGTACTCGAACATCCCCGAGTCGAAGACGGCGCCGACGGCGAAGCGCTTCACGCGCGGCACGAAGCCGAGCGCGGTCGGCGAGCCGAGCGGCGACACGAGGTTGATCCAGTCGCCGACCTTGACGCCGAGGAGCTTCGCGAGCTCGAAGCCGATGATCGCCTGCGGCGCCTCGACCGTCGTCTCCTCCCCGTCGACGAGCGTCCGGACGGACATCGGCTGGCCGAGGCCGGCGGCCGAGCCGTCGCGCACGTGTGCGCTCACGTCGATGACGTCGTCGATGTGCGAGGGATCGACGCCGCGCACGATGGCGCCGCCGACGGATCCCGGCGTCGTCGCCATCGCCTGGCTGTAGACGAAGGGCGCCGCCGCGACGACGCCCGGGGTCTCGCGGACCTTGGCGAGGAGGTCCGGCTCCGGCTCGAAGAGCCCGCCGTGGCTCAGCAGCACGATGTGCGGGCTGAAGCCGAGGATGCGCTCGCGCAGGTCCTCCTCGAACCCGGCCATGACCGCCATGACGATGCACAGGGTCATGACCCCGATCGCCACGCCGATCCCGGCGATGAGCGCGATCAGCGACACGAAGAGCTCCCGCCGCCGCGAGCGCAGGTAGCGGGCCCCGATCATCAGTTGCCAGCGCATTGCCTCCGTCCGCCTCCTCCGACGCGCTCGCGTCGCACCCGGATCGCGCCGCGCCCGACCCGTCCGCCGTCACGGCTCCCGCAACACTGGCACCGCGAGCCCCGTCGCGCCACGCAGGCAGGTGTTCTCGTACGCACGGGGATTCGCGGCGCTGATCTCCGCCGACCGCAGTAGACCGCTTTCCGGCAACGGAGCGAGGACGATGGGGCCGACCCGCTCGGACCGCCGCTCGCGCAGGAACGCCATCCGGCCGTCGTACGCGGCCGCATAGGTGCGAGCGAGGGCGATGTCGCGCACGAGCCCGGCGCGCTCGCGCGCGAAGGTCCACGCGAGCGCAAGGACCAGCGCGACGGTCGCGAGCGCGACCACGTCGCTCCGCCGCGGGAGGACCCGCGCCAGCTGAAGGCCCGAGAACGCCGCGACCACGACGACGGCGCCTGCGAGCGCGATCTGCGCGCGCGTCGGCGGCGGACCGTGGAGGGCATAGTAGCCGGGAAACGAGCTCACGAGACCGATCGCGGACAGCACCGCAGCCGCTCCGGAGAGCCGGACCGCCAGGCGGCGACCGCCGACACGGTCCTCCGCGGGGATCAGGACCAGCCCGGCGACGAGCCACACGAGCGCCGCCGACACGAGCGCCATCGGGTGAGCTGCGACGATGTCTCCCACGATCGACGGAGCGCCCGCGATCGTGTCGCGCAGCGCATCGGGAATCGTCGCCGGTCGCAAGTACGCGAGGCGGTGGCGGTCGCCGGGGGCGGACACGCAGACGACGAAGCTCGCGAGGCCTGCGACGAATGCGGCGGTCGCGGCCGTCGCCTCGGCTCGGCGTCGTCGATCCGCGGCTCCGGAAAGCGGCGCATGCGAGAGAGCGACCCACATCCACGCGACGCCGATCCCACCCGCCGCGAGGAACGACAGCGCCACGCACTGGTGGCCCGCCGTGGCGAGCGCCGCCAGCAGGATGGCGGCCGCCACCCATCCGCGTCCTCGATACGCCTGCCGGACGCACGCGAACGCCAATGCGCCGAAGCACATGGGCCAGACGTTCTCGATCGACGCGTACGCGAAGAACCACGAGTCGCCGCGATGCGGGCTCACGAGGAAGAGGAACGCGATGCTCGTGAGCGCGAGCGCGATCGTGGTTGGCGGGTCGATCCGCTCGCGGAAGAGTGCCTTCAGGACGACGGCCGCGGTCGCGGTGGTGAATCCCAGAAGACAGAGCGAGTACGCGCGGAGGGAGCCGCTGGCCGGAAGGACGGACATGGCGGCGGTGACGAAGAAGTTCGAGGCCCACCGCCCCGACCACGACTCGAACAGCAGGCGCTGCGCGGCGAGGAACCCGCGTTGCTCGACGGACGAGAACACGCAGAGGTCGTCCGGAGTGAAGCGGGCGCGCTTGGCGAGCTGCGCGTAGAGGATGATGACCCCGACGCTGAGGGCCAGGCACGCGACGATCGCCGCGCCGCGGGCGATGCGCTCGAAAGAGCTTCGCGGCCGTGTGATCGCCCCCGGTACGGCCATCGCCCGGTTTCATCCCTCCGCGAGGAACGTCGCCTCGCGCGCGGTCTCGAAGCACGCGGCGATCTCGTCTCCGGAGAGGATCCCGCCGGTCGCGAGGAGCTCGACCTCGCGGCGGAGGTCGGTCGCGAGGAGGTACGTCGCGTCGGTGTTGATCGTGATGCGGACGCCGTTGTCCAGCAGCGTCCGGACGATCGCACCGAGCTCGTCGAGCCCGCTCACGGCGCGCGTGTGGAGGTTCGAGGTCGGGCAGATCTCGAGCACCGTGCCGGTCTCGCGCAGGCGGCGCATCGCTTCCGCGCTGGATGCGGCGCGGATGCCGTGGCCGATCCGATCCGGGCGAAGCAGCTCGACGGCCGCGATCACGCCCTCGGCATGCGTCGCCGGCGTCTCACCCGTGTGGACGGTCGTGCCCAGGCCGGCAGCGCGCGCGCGCTCGAACATGCCGGCGAAGCGCGCGGCAGACACCGGGTCGAGCTCGGGCCGCATGCTCTCGGTTCCGGCGAGGTCGATGCCGATCACTCCGCGCGGCCGGTAGCGGATCGCCTTCTCCACGAGCACCTCGTTCAGCTCGGCCGGGAACTCGCGCGCGAGGCAGAAGATCAGCCCCGCCCGCACGTCGTACTCGAGGCAGGCGCGATCGAGCCCCCGGAGCGCGGCGTGGATGATGTGGTCGAGGTCCTGCTCGCCGCCGAGGTTGCGCTTCATCGGGTTGAAGCGGAGCTCCATCGTCGACACGCGCGAGCCGCGATACTCCTTCGCGAGCACCTCGTAAACCGCCCGCTCGACCGACTGCGGCCCGCTCTGGATCCGCTCCGTCCAGCGATGGAGGATCGCGAGGTAGTCGTCGAGGCTCTTGACGCGTTCGGGGCTCGAGGTGACGAGGTCGATGAAATCGAAATAGGTCGCGACCGGCAGCTTCATCCCCTGCGCGTGCGCCATCTCCCAGAGGACGTGCGGCGCCACCGCGCCGCCGAGGTGCAGGTGCAGCTCGGTGAGCCAGTCCGGGAGGCCCGCGATGGCGCGCCGCTCCGGACCGCGCAGGGTAGGGACGGTGCGACGCTCCGCCGCGCGCGGCGGTTCGGCCGGCATCGCCATGGAGCCGCAGTCTACCGGAGCGAGTGCTCCTTCGCCCCGCGCTCTGGTTTTCCGGGCGCGGACTCCGTACACCATTCGCGACCCCACGGAACCGACCGGTGTGCCCCGCTGGCAGACCAGCGACGCAAGGAGCGAGACATGAGCGACATTCGATTCGACGGCCGCGTGGCGGTGATCACCGGCGCGGGCGGCGGCCTCGGGCGGACGTACGCCCTCGAGCTCGCCCGCCGCGGCGCGAGCGTCGTCGTGAACGACCTCGGCGGCTCGACCGACGGCACCGGCGCGAGCCAGAGCGCGGCCGACCGCACCGTCGGCGAGATCCGTGCCGCCGGCGGCAAGGCGGTCGCGAGCTACGACAGCGTGTCGACGCCGGAGGGCGGCGAGGCGATCGTCAAGAAGGCGCTCGGCGAGTTCGGTCGCTGCGACATCGTGGTGAACAACGCCGGCGTCCTCCGCGACAAGACGTTCGGCAAGATGGATCCCGCCGACCTCGACGTCGTCGTCGACGTCCACCTGCGCGGCGCGTTCCACGTCACGTGGCCCGCCTTTCGCGCGATGAAGGAGAAGGGCTACGGGCGCATCGTCTTCACCGCGTCGGCGGCCGGGATCTTCGGCAACTTCGGCCAGACGAACTACGGGGCCGCAAAGATGGGACTCGTCGGCCTCTCGAACGTCCTCGCGATCGAGGGTGCCAAGTACGGCATCAAGTCGAACGTCATCGCGCCGATCGCGAAGACCCGCATGACCGAAGAGCTCCTGGGGCCGATGGCGGAGCACGTGAAGCCGGAGCTCGTGACGCCGCTCGTCACGTACCTCTGCTCGGAGGCGTGCGAGGTGTCGCACGAGATCTACTCGGTCGGCGGCGGCCGCTATGCGCGGATCTTCATCGGTCTCACGCCCGGTTGGTTCGCCGGCAAGGGCAACACGCCGAGCGCCGAGGACATCGCCGGTCACCTCGAGCAGATCCGCGACCAGAGCGGCTACATCGTGCCGGACACGATCGCGGACGAGATGCGGCAGGTGTCCCGCCTGCTGCGCGATTGAGCCGCGGAATGGGCGCGGTCGCGATCGAGCGGCTGGGCGAGGTGGCGGTCGTCCGCTTCGATCGCCCGCCCGCGAACGCGATCGAGCTCGGGTCCGCGCGCGAGCTCGGCGAGGCCGTCGAGCGCACCGCTCGGGACGAATCCGTGCGTGCGCTCGTCCTCACCGGGGTGCCGGGGCTCTTCTCGGCCGGCCTCGACCTCAAGCTCGTGCCGCAGTACGGCGCCGCCGAGCAGCGCGAGATGGTCCTCGCGATCGACCGCTTCGTGCTCGCGCTGTACGGAGCGCCGCTTCCGACGGTCGCCGCCGTGTCCGGTCACGCGATCGCGGGCGGCCTGGTGGTCGCGCTCACGTGCGATCACCGGGTCGGCGCCGCGGGCGCGTTCCGGATCGGGCTCACGGAGTCGCGGGTGGCGGTGCCGTACCCGCTCGCCGCGATGGCCGTCGTACGGGCCGAGCTCGCGCCGCCGGTCGCGCGCGCGCTCGTGCTTCGCGGGCGAAACGTCGCGCCCGAGGAGGCCGTCCGCCTCGGCGTCCTCGACGAGGTCGTGCCCGCGGCCGACTGCCTCGAGCGCGCGCTCGCGGTGGCGCGCGATCTCGCGCAGATCCCGCGCGACGGCTACGCGCGCATCAAGCGACAGCTCCGCGAGGAGACGATCTCGCGCATCGAGCGGTGCGTCGCGACCGGCGAGGATCCGCTCGCCGCGTCCTGGCTCACGGCCGAGGCGGCGCCCGCGGCGCAGGCGATGCTCGCGAAGCGCGGCGAGTGACCGGGTCGGCGGTTCGTCGTTGACCCTCGCCGGCGCGCCGGATAGCCCGGCGGCATGACGACGATCTACTACGAGAAGGACGGCGACCTCGCCGAGCTCCGCGGGCAGAGCGTCGCGGTCGTCGGCTACGGCAACCAGGGGCGCTCGTGGGCGCTCAACCTGCGCGACTCGGGCGTCGACGTCTCGGTCTGCGTCCGGCGCGACGAGACCCGCGATCGCGCCGAGGCCGACGGCTTCGCGACCCGCGACCTCGCGGCGGCGAACGACTGCCACGTGCTCTGCGTCCTCGTCCCCGACGACGTGATCCCGTCGCTGCCGATCGCGCCGCGCGCCGACGCGCTCACCGTGGTCGCGAGCGGGTACACGCTCGCGTTCGGCCGCATCGATCCGCCGGGCGATTCCGGCGTCGTCGCGCCGCGCATGCTCGGTCCCGAGGTGCGGCGCTGCTACGAGGAGAAGGTCGGGTTCATCACCGCGATCGGCGTGCATCGCGACGCGACCGGCCGCGCAAAGGAGCGCCTCCTCGCGGTCGCGAAGGCGATCGGCGGCCTCCGCCAAGGCGCGATCGAGCTCACGCCGCAGCAGGAGGCCGTGCTCGACCTCGCCGTCGAGCAGGTCCTCTCGCCGGCGCTCACCGCGGTCAGCACCGCGTTCGTGACGACGATGCTCGAGAAGGGCATCCCGCTCGAGGCGGTCATCACCGAGCTCGTGCTGTCGGGCGAGGTCGAGCGGACGTATCGGCTGCTGCGCGAGGTCGGGTACGCGGTGCAGTCGGAGTACCACTCGCCGACGAGCCAGTACGGCCAGCTGTCGCGGCGTGGCCGCTTCGACCACCTCGACCTCGCGACGACGATGCGCGCGCTCGCGGACGACATCGAGAGCGGCCGCTTCGCGACGGAGTGGGACGCCGAGCGCGACGCGGGCTATCCGACGCTGAAGCGCTTGAAGGAGCTGCACGCCGGTCCTGCGGTGCGCGAGTTCGAGGCGGACCTCCGGCGGCGCCTCGGACCGGGCGTTTCGGGCTCTTGAGCACCGTCGACACGCACGCGGTCGTGTTCGCGGACGCCGACGGCGTGATCCGCTTCTGGAGCCCGGGCGCGGAACGGCTCTTCGGCTGGCCGGCCTCGGAGGCGATCGGCCAATCGCTCGACCTGATCGTGCCCGAGAAGTTCCGCGCGAAGCACTGGGCGGGCTTCCGGCGCGCGGTCGAGACCGGAGCGGCGCGCAACAGCGGCGGCCGGACGAACATCCCCGTCGTCTGCCGCGACGGCGTCGTGCGTCCGCTGCCCGGGACGTTCTACTTCTTGACGGACGGCCACGGCGTCGGCATCGGCGCGATCGCGATCTGGGGCGATCCGGTCGGCGGCGCGGAGGTCTTCGGTCCGATCCTGCCCCGGCCGGGCACGTGACGGGGGCGTGCGCCGTCGTCAGCGGCGCAGGGTGACCGGAATGCCGCCCCGTACTTGACGGAGGACGACGAGCGGGCCCTTGTAGCCGTCGCGATCCCAGGGAGCGAAGCCGATCGCCGTGCCGGGCGCGCCGCACGCCGCGGGCAGCCCGCGGATCGCCTCGAGTCCGGCGCGCATCCCCGCGGCGTCGCGCTCGGGCGCGAGGCGGATCGCCTCGATCGCCGTCGCCGCCAGATCGTGCGAGGCCGCGAGCCCGAGCGGCACCGCATCGACGTGGTATCGCGACCGGAAACGCTCGGTGAAGCGTCGCAGGACCGTGTTCGACTCGTCGATCACGTCGGTGAAGACGACGCCCTCGATCTCCGCCGACGGCCGCACGCCGATGCCGATGTTGCCGGCGATCGGCGGATGCCAGCCGAGCCCGCGCAGCGCGCGGCAGAGCGCGACGCCGCTCGGACCGAAGCCGAGGTAGACGACGCAGCTCGGCGACGAGGAGAGCAGCCCGTCGGCGACCTCCGCGAAGGTGGCCTCGTTCGAGGTCGGGTCGAGCTCGAGGTCGGCCGCGACGTCCGCGTCGACGCTCGCCAGCCCGCGCCGCAGCCACTCGCCGTACTCGCTGCCGATCGGCCCGCGCTCGCGTGCGATCGCGACCTGGTGGTGCCGCTCCTCCGCGATCCAGCGCACCAGGTGCCCGGCCTCGTCCGGCAGCGAGCCGACCTTGAGCTGGAAGCACCACGGCCCGCGCGCGAGCCCGCTTCCGGACCAGTTGATCGCGGGCACGCGGAGCTCGTCCAGCACGGGCACGATCGGCACGGCGAAGTCGGTCACCGAGGGACCGAGGATCAGCGCGCAGCCTTTCCCGGCGAGCCGACGTGCGCCGGCGACGACGCGCCCGATGCCGCCGACGGCGTCCTCGTCGACGAGCTCGACGGGCTCGTCCAGCAGGCCGTCGGCGGTTGCGCTCTCGAGCATGAGCTCGAGCGCGAGCCGGCCGTAGTCGGCGTCGCCGTGCCGGGTTGGGTGGTCGAGCAGCCGTCCGATCCGCATGTTGGCCTCGTCCCGTTCGCTGATCGCCGGAAGCGGGCTCGGCGTCAACTTGAGGGCGGCCGAGCGACTTCGTCGTCCTCGGACCGCCGTGCGCGGGTCGTTCCGCGTGACGTCTTCCGCGGCTCACTGTTCCCGCTGCCGACGTGAATTCGGTCGGCGGGAAAAATGAGTCGGTCGAACTTCCGGTTGCAGCCGCCCGCCGCTCGCTTCGCTCGCCGCGGCGGCTGAAGCGTGCGTTCGGGCCGATCCTCCCGCGACCGGGCACGTGACCGCGGCGTGCGCCGTCGTCAGCGGCGCAGGGTGACCGAAACGCCGCCCCGTACTTGACGGAGGACGAGGAGCGGGCCCTTGTAGCCGTCGCGATCGCGGGGCGCGAAGCCGATCGCCGTGCCGGGGGCGCCGGACGCCGCCGGCAGTCGCGCTCGAGGCGTCTTGCGCCCGCGAGGATGCGCTCGAGGCCACCATCCCGCACGTCGAGGGGCGATTCGTGCTTCTCGGAACGAAGTCGACGCCGCCTTCTCGCGGACGGGAAAGCCTGCGCCGCGGCGCCGGCCGACCGGTCGGTCGGTTGCGGCGCAAATTTTGCTGCGCCGCGGGGGAGGGCTCGGGCGACGTTTTGGCAGGGACCGCGTCAGTGCGGTCCCAAAGCACGGAGCGACCATGCTACCCGCCTCTGCCCCGACCCGACCGATTCGATTCCGGCTCTCCGGTGCGCGCTTCCCGGGAAGGCTCCGCAAAGCGGCTGCGCTCGCGGCGATCGCGGGCCTGGTCGCATTGCTCTGCGCTTCGCCCGCGCGCGCCGTCATCGCCGAGGCAGTGGATGCCGGTGCCGGCGCCACCTGCGCGCTCACCGCCACCGGCGGCGTCAAGTGCTGGGGCCTGAACGACCACGGACAGCTCGGCGACGGCACGACGACCGACCGCACCACGCCGGTCGACGTGATCGGGCTCACGAGCGGCGTGACGGCGGTCGGCACGGGCCTCTATTTCGCGTGCGCGCTGACGTCGGGCGGCGGCGTCAAGTGCTGGGGGGACAACACTCGCGGGCAGCTCGGCGACGGCACCACCACGACCCGCCTCACGCCGGTCGACGTGACGGGCGGCCTCTCCTCCGGCGTCACCGCCATCGCGGTCGGAGGCGAGTACGCGTGCGCGATCGGCGCCGACTTCTACGTCAGGTGCTGGGGCGAGAATGCCAGCGGCCAGTTCGGGAACGGCGTCCTGACCGACAGCCCGACGCCCACGCTGGGTGCGTTTGGAGAGGTCGAATTCGGCGCACTCCTCGTGGAAACCACGGCCATCGACGCCGGCTTCGACCATGCGTGCGCGGTCGACCACTACGCCGAGTATGCCGCGTGCTGGGGGGCCAACTCGTACGGCGAGACGGGCAATGGGGACACGACGAGTCCGCAACCCTACGTGCAGCTCACCGGCTGGCCGACGCCGGTGCAGGTGTCATCCGTGGCCGCCGGCATCTATTCCACGTGCGCGGTCACCACGGCCGGGGGCGCCAAGTGCTGGGGCTTCAACGGCACCGGGCAGCTCGGCGACGGGACGAGCACGGATCGCCACTCGCCGGTGGACGTGAGCGGGCTCGCCTCGGGAGTCGCGGCGATCACGACGAGCGGCGTGCACGCTTGCGCCCTCACCACCGGCGGAGCCGCAAAGTGCTGGGGCTCCAACGCCTCCGGATCGGTCGGGGACGGCACCACCGTCGATCGGCTCACGCCCGTCGACGTGACGGGTCTCTCCTCCGGTGTTCGCAGGATCTCCGCGGGCGGATTCTTCCTCTGGCACACCTGCGCGGTCATGAACCGCGGCGGCATCAAATGCTGGGGCAACAACGCCATCGCCCAGCTCGGCGACGGCACCACCACCGATCGCGTGAGCCCGGTCGAGGTGGCAGGTTTCGACACGGACTGCGCCGCGATCGGCAAGCCGAAGCTGGTCCTCACCAAGATGAACACCGTCCCGGGCGACGACACGCTCACGCTGAGCGGCGAGATGCTGCTGCCGTACCCGTTCGCCCCCGCCGTCGATCCGCTGAACGGCGGCGTCCGCCTCGCGATCTATCGCAAGCTGCCCCACGGGGCAGCCCTCGACGACGCGACGATTTCCGGCGCCGCCTACAGCGCGATCGACAAGAAGGGCTGGAAGGTCAACGCCAAGCACACCGTCTGGACCTACACGAACACGCCCAACGACCTGCCGAGCAAGATCACCAAGGTCCAGGTGAAGCTCGACTCGCGGACGGCGGGCCTGGTCAAGTTCTCCGCCAAGGGCAAGGCCGGCAGCTTCGGCGTCGCCGCGGGCGAGACGCCGGTCACCATGGTCTTCAGCCTCGAGTCGCCGTTCGCCGCGAACAAGCAGTGCGCCGTCGAGCGCTTCGCGGCGACGTTCCCGGCCCGGCCCTCGTGCTTCTTCAACGGCCCCGGCAGCACGCTCCTCTGCCGCTAGGTGGAGGATCGGAAGGGCAGGGCGCTCGGCGTCGGCCGCCGCCGGCGGACATCCCTGGCGGCCCACGCCGAGCACTTCGTCGACGCGCTACTGGCGGATCATCGAGCCGCGGGGATCGAGATCGATGCGGCGACGAGCTGCCGCATGAGCTGCGCCGGCGCGCTCGAACGCCGTTGACAGCCGCGGGACGCCCATCGGAACATCGCTCGCGATGCGGCTCGCCGGCAAGGTCGCGCTCGTCACCGGCGCCACCAAGGGCATCGGCCGCGGGGTCGCGCGCGTCTTCGCGCGCGAGGGCGCGAAGGTCGTGCTTGCGGGGCGAACGGTCGCGAGCGGCGAGGAAGCGGCGCGCGAGATCCGCGACGACGGCGGTCACGCGGTCTTCGTCGCGACCGACATCGGGCGCGAGGACGACGTCGCGCGCGCGGTGCGCGCCGCGGTCGAGCGCTTCGGCGGCCTCACGACGCTCGTGAACAACGCCGCCGCGACGCACCTCGTCGGCGTCCCCGGCCGCGGCGACGGCCGCGTCGGCGAGATCGCGAACGCCGTCCTCGAGGAGACCATTCGCACCAACCTCTGGGGCCTCGTCTGGTGCTGCAGGCACGCGATCCCGGAGATGCTCCGCGCCGGCGGCGGGTCGATCGTCAACATCTCGTCGGGGGTCGCGACCAAGGGCGCGCCCGCGATGGACGCCTACACCGCGACCAAGGGCGCGATGAACGCGCTCACGCGCTCGATGGCGGTCGAGTACGCGAAGCAGCGGATCCGCGTGAACGCGATCTCGACCGGGCTCGTCGAGAGCGGGGAGGGCACCGACGAGCTGCTGCGGGACCCCGAGCGCCGGCGGTGGCTCGAGCAGACGATCCCGCTTCCCTACTGGGGCGTCCCGGACGACATCGCCTGGGGCTGCGTCTACCTGGCGTCGGACGAGGCGCGCTACGTGACCGGCGCGATCCTGCCGATCGACGGCGGCTACCTCGCGTGCCCGACGTGAGCGCGTTCGACCCGGCGGTGCGGGCCGCGGACCTCGCGCGCGAGCTTCCCGCCGATACGGCGCGCGTCTCGCCGGAAGAGCGCGCGGCGCCGATCGAGCGCCGGCGCGAGCACGTCCGGCGGCGCTTCACGCGGCCGCTCTGAGGCGCGGAAGTCGCTTTTCCGCGCCGACGCGACGTGCGAGGTTCCGGCGTCGTGAGCTCGGGGATCCGTGCGGGCGGGAGCGATTTCCGCTCTCCGCGGCGCGTCATCCTTCTCGCCGCGCTGGTCGCGGCGGCGGCCGCAGTGCTCGGTCGCCCGCTCCCGGCCGCGGCCGACTGCACGCCGGAAGAGCTCGCGTCCCGGAACCCGCAGCGCTGCGCGCAGAGGCGCGGCGCGGCGCTCCGCGCCTGCGTCAACCACGGGACGCCGTTCGCCGCCTGCGACCTCTCGAAGTCGAAGCCCAACTGCGGCGCGCTCTCGACGACGTGCACGCCGGCGCACGACCTCGACGAGATCGCGGTGATCGTCTACGGCGCCGCGCCTTCGAGCGACCGCTGTCTCAAGCGCATCTTCACGCAGGCGACGCAGCTCGTGACGCGCAAGCTCGCGCTCGTGAAGAGCGGCCACCCCGAGCGCCTGCCGCTCGCGACCAACGGCTGCGCGAGCCGCGGCGCGGCGGCCTGCGCGACGACGCCCGCGCTGGCGCCGCCCTGCGCCGCGAGCACGACGCCGTTCGAGGCCGCGAGCTGCGTCTGCGAGCGGCCGCCCGACTGGACGATCGCGCTCTCGACGTCGGCACCTGCAGGCCAGCTCTCTCCGGCGCTGCTCGGCCAGTACGATCTCTCGGGCGCTCTCTTCCACTACGACCAGGTCCCCGGCCTCGCCTCTGCTATGGCCGGCGCCGGCTTCGGCGAGTGGCGGATCGGCCTCGGGCGCTGGGAGAGCGGGACGCTTCTCCTCCCGTCGCTCACCAACGGCACGCCGTGCTCGTTCCCGATCCCGGAGGCGTTCGCGCCGCCCGGCACGACCGACCTCGACCTCATCGCCGCGCGCGACTGGTTCACCGACGACGGCCTGCCGGTCACGCTCCCCGCGACGCTCGCCGACGATCGCTACGCGCTCGGCTACCTGCGGTCCGCGATCGACGTCGCGACGGCGTTCGGCGCCGCGCCGTACGTCTCGATCGACCACATGCCGCGCGCGCTCGCCGTCAATCGCACGCCGCTTCGCACCGACTGCTCGTGGTCGGGCATGAACCGGGTCTCGAACGTGCGACCGACGGACGCGATCGTCTTCGCCTCCGCGGTGACGGGGATGGTGCGGCGGATCGTCGAGGGCAGCGGAGCGGAGCCGGGGCGGCCGGTCACGCACTGGGAGTTCTGGAACGAGCCCGAGCTGCCGTTCTTCTGGGACCCGGTGCTCGGCAACGGGATCGACGGCTACCTGCAGACGGCGGCGCCGGTCCTGGTCGCGCTCCGCGACTACCGCGCGGGATCGTCCAACCCCGCGGTCGCGGCGCAGCGCTTCGGCTTCGGGAGCTTCGCGATGGCGACCACCGCGGCCGCCGCGATCCAGGCGTTCGACGGCTTGACGATCCCGGGCGTCGGCACGCTGCCCTTCGACTTCGTGTCGTTCCACTCCTACGACGACGACCCGCTGGTCGTCGCCGACGACGTCGCGCTGGTCGCCGCAGCGGCGGCGGCGTCGCAGCACTACGCGAACGTCGAGCTGGTGCTCGCGGAGTGGGGACCGAGCCTCGATCACATGGCGGACGCGGCCTACGCGTCGAGCATGGATCCGCCGCTTCTCGCGGCGACCGTGATCGCGCTCGGCGCCGCGTCCGGGCTCGACCGAGCGCACCACTCGATCGTCTGGGGCTTCTACGACCCGATCGTCGGCGGGCTCCTCGATCGCGCGGTCGAGCCGCTGCCGATCTACGGCGCGTACATGCTGCTGCACTCGCTGATCGGCAGCGGCGCGGCGCGCCTGGCGCCGATCGGGCACGAGGATGGCCGGCTCGACGGCGGGCTCGGCGCCGTCCTCGCCGGTCGCGACCCCGGCGGCGCGATCCGCGTGCTCCTCGTGAATCGCGCCGACGTCCCACGCACGGTCCGGATCGAGACGGACGGCGTCGCGCGAATTCCCGTCGCCACGACCGTTTTCGACGATCCGGCGCTGCCGCCGCGTGACGTCCCCGCGCCGTGGCCATCGTTCGTCATCCCGGCGCGATCCGTCGCGCTCGTCGACGTCGGGGCGAACTGAGCCGTTCGGCGGCAAGAAGAGCGACGACGCGCTGCCACTAGGCAGGCTTG
Organism: Binatia bacterium; assembly: GCA_035651755.1. GTDB lineage: Bacteria > Desulfobacterota > Binatia > UBA12015 > UBA12015 > DASRFA01. The sequence continues at coordinate 272,902 of DASRFA010000050.1, forward strand.
TCGCATCATCGCGAGAAACTCTCGTCTGCAGATCGCACCGCCGGTAGGTGTCGTCGACGTCGTGCGGATCGCAGCGCGCCAGAAAAAGGATTTGCAATCCTCAGCCGGAATGAAGAGATTCTGCCCCCGATTGCATCACACTCCAACTGGGCCTATCGCGCCCTGCGCGACCGGTCGCTGATCGGCCTCGCCAAAATCGTGATCCGAGCCGCCACGTCGACGAGAGCGCATGAAACGAACGAAGCGAGGCCCACCGGCTCCGCCCAGCTGCTTTGCCTCCGAGCTCAAGCACTTCGCGGCCCTGAGCGGCCTGGAGGACGCCAGCGCGGCGTTCGGCGTGGATCGCGCGACGCTGGACGACCCGGAAGCGATGGTGCCGATCACCGTCTACTACGACGCGCTGGAGCGAGCGGCGGCGCGTAGCGGCGAGCGGCACTTCGGGTTTCGGTTCGCGCTGTACTGGGCGAAGATCGCGGCCGGCGGCCTCGGTGCGATGCAGTTCCTGATCCGGTCGAGCCCGTCGCTGCGCGTCGCCTGCGATCGCATCCTGCGCTACCAGCGCTTCTGGAACGCCGCCGAGTGGTACGACGTCCACGAGACGGCCGCGACGTACGCCGTCCGGTACCGAGCCTGGGGCCCGCCGCGCGAGGCGCACGTCCACCAGGCCGAGAAGACGGCGGTGCTCACGGTCCTTCTGCCGCGTACGATCGACCCGGGCTGCAAGCCGGTCGCCGTCGCCTTTCCCCATGGCGCTTCGGGCGACGACGAGAAGCTGACGCGCGTGCTGGGCGTGACGCCGGCCTACGGTGCGCCGTGGACGGAAGTGATTCTGCCGGTCGGGATCATGGACGAGCCGCTCCCGAACGCGAACCCCGGCTTGTTCGAGTTCATGGATCGCTACGTGCGCCGCGAGGTCGCCCGCCTTCCGAAAGGTGAAGAGCCGTACTCGGGCCAGGTCGTCGCTGCGGTGCAGCGATTGCTCCACGAGGGCGGCGTCGATCAGCAGCTCGTCGCGCGGAGCCTCGGATGCAGCACGCGGACCCTCGCTCGGCGCCTCGCAGCCGAGGACACCAGCCTGCGCGACATCGTGGACAAGGTGCGAAAGGGCCGCGCCACCGCCCTCCTCGAAGGCCAGATGTCGATCTCGGAGGTGGCCTTCCTGCTCGGGTACTCCGAGCCGGCCGCGTTCCAGCACGCCTTCCGGCGCTGGCACGGGAAGAGCCCGAGGGCCTGGCTCGAAGGACGGGACGCGGTGCCCGAGACGGACTTCAGAATCGCTGACTGATCTCGACGCCGGCCGTGCGCGGCGCATCGAAGTAGCGCACGACGCTGCCGGTCAGACGCGGCCACGCGAGCGCGTTGCCGAAGTGCTCCGAGTCCGATGCGTTCTTCATCCAGAAGGCGAGCTGGGTGCGATCGTCGTTGAAGTCGTAGCTCAACCGGAGGTTCACGAGGTCGTAGCCGGGCTGCAGCAGGCCGGGAATCTCCGGATTGAAGTAGAAGATCGAGCTCACGTACGACCAGTCGACCCGCGGCGTCAGCCAGCCCCGCAGCCACGGCGGCCCAGCCAGGTGTGGCAGCTGCCACGAGTACTGGAGCGCGAGATGCGTCGTCCACTGGGGCACGAAGGGAAAACGCTGGCCGGCGCGGTTGATGACGTCGTTCGTGATCGAGTCCACCGCATCGGGGTAGTCGATGAATTTCCCGTTCGTGTAGCCGACTCCGCCGCTCACCAAAAGGCCGGCGATCGGCGTCGCCTCGAGCTCGACCTCGAACCCGCGGGTGCGAGAGTTCGCTGCATTCGTGACGATCGAGAGCGTCGGCGGCACGCAGGTCGCGTCGCCCGGCGGACACGCGGAGCGGTCCTGCACGAGCTGGAGCACCTGCTGGTCCGCCCGATCGACGAGGAAGAAGTCGAAGGCGAGGCTCGCACGCCGCTGGAAACCGCTGGTCTTGATTCCCCACTCGTACGAATTCGCGTACTCGGGCGCGAAGGACTTGCTCTCGAGCGGGCTGTCGCTGCGGCCCGCACCGTTGATCCCTCCGCCCGTGAAGCCGCGGGCGTACGTGAAGTACGGCATCGCCCAGTCGAGGAAACCCGTCGCCTCGAGCCACGCGGGCGGCGCCTCGAGCGCGACGGTCGCCATCGGGGTCCAGGCGCCGAACGTGGCGGAGTTCGAGAAGTCGGCGAGCACCGGATCCGGCGGGGAGAGGCCGAGCGGGATCGTGACCGCGCGCGAAAGCGACTTCCTCTCCTGCGTGTAGCGCACGCCTGCGGTCACGCTGAGCCAGTCCGTCACGTCCGCGGTGCCCTGGCTGAAGAGAGCCCAGTCCCTGTTGGAGGCGCGATTGACGTTCTCGGTGATGCCGCCGAGGGGATCCAGGATCGGATTGCCCGGCAGAAAGCGCAGAGCGGCGTTTTCGTCGACCTGCTCCCAGTAGAGGAACAGGCCCGATACGAGCGACAGGCGGCCGTCCCAGGCCTTCCCGAGCACCTGAAGCTCCTGCTGGATCTGCTGCTGGAACGCCGCCTCGCCGTTGATCTGCGTCGGATCTCCGCCGGACGGACCGCCGCCCGTCGCCGAGTACACGAAGACCGGAAACGCGGTCATGTCGAGGTCGCTGCGCGAGCGCGGGATCTGCTGGCGCCACGACCCCGTGTAGCGGAGCCGGAGATCGTCGAAGGCGCCCGCGCGTGCGAGGTCCCAGTCGAGGATTCCCCACACGCCATAGCTCTCGACGTCCGCGATCGGCGACGTGATCTCGCTCTCGAAGCGGTACCGCTCCGAGCGGTCGCAGGCCTCGCGGTATCCCGGTGGAAGGAACGCGTTGAAGGGATTGTTGGTCTCGCCGGTCGCGGGGTTCACCTGTGCGCTCGCGGGGACGAAGCGGCATTGGCCGCCGAGACCGTGCGCGTGGTCGCGCGACCACGTGCCGGTCAGGTCGAACGTCACGCCGGGGGCCGGAAGGAAGCGCAGCGCGCCGTAGAAGTCGAGCGTGTTCCGGTCGGAGTAACGATCGCCCGTGAGGGTGTCCGTCGTGTAGCCGTCGTTCCGGAAGCTCGCGAAGGTGAAGCGCGAGAACAGCTTGTCGCGGAGCGCGCCGAGAGCGATCGGCGCATTCAGCATCGCGCGCGTGTCGACCTCGCCGTAGCTGCCGGCGCGTACGTACGCCGAAGCCTCGTACCGGTCCCGCGGCTTGATCGTCGTGACGTTGATCGCGCCGCCGACGGTGTTCTTGCCGAAGAGCGTCCCCTGCGGGCCGCGCAGCACCTCGACGCGCTGGAAGTCGACGACGTCGAGCAGCGATCCGTCGGCGCGCGCCAGGTAGACGCCGTCGACGTAGGTGCCGACGCCCTGGTCCAGGAAGCTCGCCGGAAGCGCGCCGACGCCCCGGATGAAGGGAGCCGCGTCGTGACCGGATCCGGTCGTGTGATAGACGAGGTTCGGCACGATCCCCTGGAGGTCCTCGAGCGTTTGCACCTGCGCTTCGCGGAGCGTGTCGTCGCCGAGGGCCGTGACCGAGATCGGGGTCTCCTGGAGAAGCTCCTCGCGCCGCCGGGCGGTGACGACCATCTCCTCCACGCGGAGCGCGCGGCGAAGGGACAGGTTGGCCGCGGCGGGGCCTGCGCTCGTCGCTTCGCCGGCCTGCGCCGCAGCGGCGTCAGGGCCGACCGGCTCCGTGTGGACGCCCGGTCGGACCGTCACCCCTTCCACGTCGAGCGCGGACTCGCTCGACGGCACGGCCGGCGCCTGGCACGAGCGGCCGAGCTCCTCCGCACCGGCTGCATCCTGGAGTGCGCACGCCAGCGCCACGAGAGCGCTGGCCGCGATGAGCCGGCAGACGGAAACGGGGCGGGGTCGGAAAATGGCCCGGTGGTCACACCCCATTGCGGAACGGCCGCGGATTCACGACGCAGCTCGCGGCGTCAGGATGGATGAGCCCGGATGCCGGTATCGTCATGTGCGCCTGGGACTGCCGGGACGCCCCTGTCCCGCAGCCATCGCGCGCGAGAGCCCGTCGCGCGCGGAGTAGGAAGTTCTACTTTTCGAAAAGCCGCCCTTGCGTCAACCGATTTTGGGACGGGCATCCGCGGACGCGGCGACCGGTGCCGCGGACCGGGGCAGCACGATCGTGAACGTCGATCCGACGCCGGGCGCGCTCTCGACCGAGATCTCGCCCCCGTGCGCGTTGACGATCGCGCGCGAGATGTAGAGGCCGAGGCCCGTCCCCGGGATGCGCTTGTCGCGGTGGAGGCGCGAGTACTTCGTGAAGACGCGTGAGAGGTCCTCGGCGCTCATGCCGTATCCGGTGTCGCGCACCGCGATCCGAACCGAGTCCGGCTCCTCGCCACACGTCACGTCCACGTTGCCCGGCCCCGGCGTGTACTTGATCGCATTGCTCACGAGGTTGCTCAGGACGCGCGCGATCTGCCTTCGATCGCCGCGGACGACCGGTGCCGTGCCGCGGACGGCGATCTGGATGCTCTTCTCGCTCGCCCAGGGACGGAACCCGTCGACGACCTCCGCGACGAGCCGCATCAGGTCGAGCTCGCGCACGTCCAGCCACGGGATGCCGCGATCGATCGCCGACATGTGGAGGTAGTTGGAGACCAGGTCGGCGACGGACTTGAGCGACTCGACCACCGAATCGGCGAGGTACAGCCCGTCCTTGTCGCCCGCGGCGCGAAGCCGGTCGGTGATGATCTCGGTGTAGCCGAGCGCGACCGAGACCGGGTTGTTGATGTCGTGCCGGAGCATGGCGAGGAACTCGTCGCGCTCGTCGTCGCGGGCCACGTCGAGCGCGAGCGCCGCCGACGTCGCCATGATCGCGAGCAGGCGGAGATCGTCGACGGTCTGGCCGAAGTCGCGCTCCGCGAAGGCGACGATCAGGCCGGTCGTCGTGCCGCGGACCGAGGTCGTCACGCCGGCGAGGGTCCCGGACCGCGGTGCCGCCGCCGCGCCGGGATCGGGCTCGAGCGGGGACCGAATCCACGGCGCCCGCGCGACGTCGCGGACGATCGTGGGGCGCTCCTCGCGGAGCAGCGTCGCGAACGGCTCCTCTTGCGGATCGAAGGTCTCGGCGTGCTCGAGCGCGTGCCCGCCGGGCGCGGTCGCCTCGAGCCGGAGCGCCCGCCGCTGCGCGTTCAGAGAGAAGTACGCGACGGCATCGCAGCCACGGTCCTCCCAGACGAGGTCGACGAGCGCGCGGCACGCGGAGCCGAAGTCCGGCGCGCGCGCCAGGCGATCGTTCAGCGAGCGCAGCAGCGACAGCTCCTCGATCTTCTCGAGGAGCGCCGCCTCGACCGAACGGGCGTGGCCGAGGTTCGGCTCAATCGAAGAGGGCATAGTTGAGCGCATGGTCGAGGTCCGTGTCGAAGGCCTCAGCCGGAAACGGCCTATGCGCGCGTCAGGATGAGCGTGCTCGCCTGCGGGCCCGTGTAGCCGCCGTAGATCCCGACGCGGGCGTCGCGAACCTGCGCCGCCGCCTCGCCGCGGAGCTGGCGGACGACCTCCACGACGTGCGCGATCCCGAGCACGTACGCGTGCGACAGCATGCCGCCGTGCGTGTTGTACGGGAGCACGCCGCCGTCGAAGTGGAGCGCGCGTCCGCCGTTGGACGCGACGAACGCGCCGCCTTCTCCCTTCTCGCAGAAGCCGATGTCCTCGATCTGCATGAGCGACACGATCGTGAACGGGTCGTAGCAGGTGAGGACGTCGACGTCGGACGGCCCGAGCCCCGCCATCGCGAACGCGCCCGGCGCCGCGAAGACCTGCGGCGTCGCGGTGAAGTCGCCCTGCTGCGACCAGAACTGCCCCGTGTGCGAGTTGCCGACGCCGACGCCGGCGACCGCGACGGCCGGTCGCCGGAGGCCGCGCGCGCGCTCCGCGGACGTCATCACGTAGGCGGCGCCGCCGTCGGAGATCAGGCAGCAGTCCTCCTTCCGGAAGGGATCGCACAGCATCGGGCTCGCGAGGTACTGCTCGAGCGAGAGCGGCTTGTCGCGCATGACGGCCGCCGGCGTCAGGTTCGCGTGGCGCCGGCAGGCGACGGCGATCGCGCCCAGGTGCTCCGCGCGCGTGCCGTACTCGTGCATGTGGCGGCGTGCGATCGTCGCGAAGTAGACGGGCTGCGGGAACCAGCCGAAGGGGACCTCGAGGTTCTGCTTGAAGAGCTCGGTCGCGTGCACCTCGCCCGGTCCGCCGACCATGTCCTGGCGCTGCGTCGCCCACGCGACCGAGAAGACGTTCACGATCACGCTCGCGCGCCGGGCGCGGATGGCGAGGGCGGCCTCGTATGGAGCCGAGCCCGCCCACACCATGCCGCCGCCTTGGGTCGACTCCCAGAGCTCGCGGCTGCAACCGAAGTGGGCGCGAAAGTCCGCGGCGTTGAACTGATGTCCGTCGAACGGCGTGAACATGATGCCGTCGACGTCGCCCGCCTGGAGGCCGGCGTCGGCGAGCGCGCGCTCGATCGCCTGGGCGGCGATCTGCTTCGGCGTGCGACCGGACGCCTTCGTGTGGTCGGCCTCGCCGACGCCCACGATGGCGACCTCGCCGCTCACGTCCTCGAGCGGGCTCGCGTGGCCCCAGTCGGCGCGCCGGCTCCGCATGGCGATCCACCGAGTACGTCGCGGCGCCGCGCGCGGCAAACCCGCCAACGCGGCCGCGCGGCTCGGCGGCGCGAGGTCGCGGGGCTCAGGCGGCGGCGCGGCCGCGAGCGGCGGCGGTCCGCTCGAGGACCTCCGCGAGCTTCTCCGCGACGACCGGCTTGCTCAGGAAGTCGTCCATGCCCGCGGCGAGGCACGCCTCGCGGTCGCCCTGCAGGGCGCCCGCCGTCATGGCGACGATGCGCGGCGCGCTGCCGTCGCGCCAGCGCGCGCGCGCGCGCCGGGTCGCCTCGATCCCGTCCATCTCCGGCATCTGGACGTCCATCAGGACGAGGTCGTAGCGCTTCCGCTCGAGCGCGCTCAGCACCTCGTGGCCGTTCACGACGACGTCGGCTCGGTAGCCCATGCGCTCGAGGATCCGGATCGCGACCTTCTGGTTCACCTCGTTGTCCTCGGCGAGGAGGATCTCGAGCGGGGCGCGCTCGGCGAGCGCTGCCGCGGAGCGCGCGGTCGATCCCGCGCGCGCGGCCTCGAAGCCGGCGGCCCTCTTCCCCGCGCACGCCGCGACGAGCATCTCGGCGAGGCGCGCTCGCTTCACCGGCTTCGAGAGCAGATCCGGCGCGTCGTCGCGGAGGCGCACCGGCTTCGCCGGCCGGAGCGCGGGCGGCTCGGCGAGCGCGAGGACCGGCACCGGCCCGTCGCCGCCGCGACGCGCATTCTCGAGGCGGCGCACGAGCGCGCCGTCCCGGCGTGCGCCGGCCGCGAGGTCGGCGTCGAGGATTGCGGCGTCGAAGGTGTCCCCGCCGTCGAGCCACGCGACCGCCGTCGCGGCGTCGGATGCGGCGCGCGCCGTCATCCCGAGCGCATGCGCGTGGCCCACGAGCGCGAAGCGCGTCGCATCGTGCGCGCAGACGACGAGGACGCGGCGGTCCGCGAGCCGTTCGGCATCCGCGAGGGCGCTCGCCCCGGGAGCGGCCGTCGCCCGCAGCGTGAAGTGGAACGTCGACCCGGCGCCGGGAGCGCTCTCGACCCAGAGCGCCCCGCCCATGAGCGAGACGAAGCGCTTCGAGATCGCGAGCCCGAGGCCGGTCCCTCCGTGCCGGCGCGTCGCCGACGAGTCGACCTGGCTGAAGGGCTGGAAGAGCTCGGCGATGCGCTCGGGCGCGATGCCGATCCCGGTGTCGCGTACGGCGAAGTGGAGCTGGTGCTCGCCGGCCGCGATCGCGCGGGCCGCGACGGCGACGCCGATCTCTCCCCGATCGGTGAACTTGACGGCGTTCGAGAGCAGGTTCGTGAGGACCTGCCGGAGGCGCGTCACGTCGCCGACGATCGCGGCCGGGACGCCGTCGTCGACGAGCGCCGTCAGCTGCAGGCCCTTGTCCGCGGCGCGCAGGGCGACCAGGTCGACCGCTTCCTCGACGCACGTGCGCGGGTCGAGCGGCCGGCACTCGAGCTCGATCCGGCCGGCTTCCATCTTCGAGTAGTCGAGGATGTCGTTGATGATCGCGAGCAGAGCGTCGCCGCTCGCGCGGATGGTCGTCGCGAAGTCGCGCTGCGAGCGCGTGAGCGGGGTCTCGAGGAGGAGCCAGCTCATGCCGATGACGGCGTTCATCGGCGTCCGGATCTCGTGGCTCATGTTCGCGAGGAACTCGCTCTTCGCGCGATTCGCCTCCTCGGCGGAGAGGCGCGCCGCCTCGGCCGCCCGCCGCGCGTCGAAGGCGCGGCGGCGAAGCCGTCCGCCGACGAAGGCGCTCAGCACGGTGATCGCGCCCGTCGACAGCATGAAGAAGAGGTTGTTGGCGAGGGCCGGCACGTTCGCGAACGGGTCGGAGAGCGCGACCGCCGCGAGGTAGATCGCGACCGAGATCGCGACCGCGGCGAGCGGCCAGCGCGCGCTCCACGGCTCGAGGACGGCGAGGGCGAGGAGGAGCAGGTTGATGCCCGCGTAGTAGCCGCTCGCGGCGCCGCCCGTGACCGCGACCATCGCGCTGATCATCGCTGCGCACGCGCCCGCCCCGAGGAGCGCCAGGCCCTCGGGATGCCGCTCGCCGAGCCGCCCGCGCATGAGGCACAGCACGCCCGCCAGCAGGGTCGTGCACGCGAGGCGGAGGTCGAAGAAGAAGCGGGCTTGCTCCGGGTAGACGACCCGATCGAGGAGCCCGAACACCGGCACCAGCAGCATCCCGGCGACCAGGAGGAGCGAGCCGCCCTGCCGGCACGCGGCGCGCGATTCCGTTGCAAAGTCCACGTCCTGGCGTGCGCGCGCTGGTTCGGGCATCGCGCGAGGCGGACAGCAAGGCCCGCGCCAGGCGGGCCCTCACGGCGTGCGGCCGCCGTCGCGCGAGCCGGCGGCGCTGCGGCGACGTTTTGCCGCGATGGTATGCCGGGTGACGCTGCAACGGTGCACCTTGTCACGCGGCCGCGTTCGGGCGATCACCAGCACATGCGCTTTGGTCTCTTCGGGATCAACATGGGCCCGTGCGCCGCGCCCGCGGCCGCGGCGTCGGTCGCGCGCGCGGCCGAGCGGGCCGGGTTCGACAGCCTCTGGGCGGGCGAGCACGTCGTGCTGCCCGACCCGCAGGCACCGCCGTCGCCGGCGGCGCCCGAGATGCCGATGCTGGATCCCGCGGTCGCGCTCGGGTTCGTCGCCTCGCACACGGAGCGGGTCCGGCTCGGCACCGGGATCATCATCCTGCCGCAGCGCAACCCGCTCGTCCTGGCGAAGGAGCTCGCCTCGCTCGACGTCGTGTCGGGGGGCCGCCTGATCTTCGGCGTCGGGATCGGCTACCTGAAGGCGGAGTTCGACGCGCTGAACGTCTCCTTCGAGCACAAGGGCCCTCGCAGCGAGGAGTTCCTGCGCGCGATGATCGCGATCTGGGACGAGGAGAAGCCGCGCTTCCAGGGCCGCTTCTTCTCGTTCTCCGGCGTGCAGGCATTTCCCCGACCCGTGCAGCGCCCGCACCCGGCGATCGTCTTCGGCGGCCACACGCCGCCGGCGTTCCGGCGCGCCGCCCGGCTCGCGAGCGGGTGGTACGGCTTCGCGCTCGACCACGGCGCGACCGCGAAGTGCCTCGAGCAGCTGCGCGCGGCGTGCGCCGAGGCCGGCCGTCGCTTCGAGGACCTCGAGATCAGCGTGACGCCGCGGCCGGGGCGCGGCGCGCCGTCGCTCGACGACGTCCGGCGCTACGCCGAGCTCGGTGTGCACCGCCTGATCCTCTTCCCCGCCGCGGCGCCCGACGAGGCGTCGGTCCTGCGCTACGTCGCCGAGGCCGAGCACGGCCTCGTCGGCAAGGTTTGACGATGTCGTCCGTCCTCGACGCGATCGGCGCGCGCAAGCACATGCTGATCGACTACGTGCCGCATGCGCGCGCGCTCGGGCTCTCGGTCGTCGACGCGAAGCCGGGCGAGGCATGGCTCCGGGTCCCGTACGCCGAGCACCTCGTCGGCAACACCGAGACCGGCGTGATCCACGGGGGCGTCATCACGACGCTCCTCGACAACTGCGCCGGCGTCGCCGTCATGACGGCGCTCGACGAGCTCAAGTCGATCGCGACCCTCGACCTCCGGATCGACTACATGAAGCCCGCGACGCCGGGGCTCGACGTGATCGGCTACTGCCGCTGCTACAAGGTCACGCGCAACGTCGCGTTCGTGCACGGGTCGGCGTACCACGCCGATCCGGACGACCCGATCGCGACGACCGCGATGACGTTCATGCTGGGCGCGAACCGGACGCTGCCGGCGGTGTCGGCCGAGGCGCGGCGATCGCGCGGGGAAGGACACTGATGGCCGATCCGGCCGAACCGGTTCCGGTCGAGCCCTTTCGCGCGATCCTCGAGCGGATCCCGTACTGCCGCTTCCTCGGCATCACGGTCGTCGCCGACGACGGGAACGGGCTGCTCTCGAAGCTCTGCTTCAGCGAGCGGATCGTCGGCAACGCGGCGCTCCCGGCGGTGCACGGCGGCGTGATCGGCGCCTTCCTCGAGACGGCGGCGATCATCGAGGTCATGCACCGCGTCCCGGGCGCGGTCCTGCCGAAGCCGATCGACATCACGATCGCGTACCTCCGCTCGGCGGGACCGCTCGACACGTTCGCGCGCGCGATCGTGACGAAGCACGGGCGGCGCGTGACGAACTTCCGGGTCGAGGCCTGGCAGGAGAGCCCCGAGCGGCCGGTCGCGACGGCGCAGGGACATTTCCTCGTCCTTCCGGACGAGCGCGACGGCGGGTGAGGCGATGACGCGTCCAGACGAAGCCAGCACGAGGTGGTTCGACCTTCGCATCCTCGCGTACCGGGCGCTGAAGCCGCTCCAGTGGCCGGTCTCGCGCGTGGTGGCGATCCCGCGTCCGGCCGCGTTCGTCGGTCCGGACTCGGCCATTCGCCTCTGCGCGATGATCGGGAACTCGGGCGCGCGGCGCGTGATGATCGTGACCGACGCCGTGCTCGTGCAGCTCGGGCTCATCGAGCCGATTCGAAGCGCGCTCGCGGGCCACGGGATCGACGTCGCCGTGCACGACGCGATCACGCCGGACCCGACGTACCCGGTCCTCGAGGCCGGCCTCCAGGCGGTCCGCGCCCACCGGAGCGACGCGATCCTCGCGGTCGGCGGCGGGTCGGTGATCGACGCGGCCAAGGTGATCGACGCCATGGCCGTCACCGGAAAGCGGCCGGAGAAGCTGCTCGGCGTGCTCAAGGTCTCGAAGCCGATGCTCCCGCTCTACGCCATCCCGACGACCGCCGGCACCGGCTCGGAGGTGACGGTCGCCGCCGTCGTGACGGACCCCGTCAAGCATGCGAAGGCCGCGGTCATCGACCCGAAGCTCGTCCCGACCGCGACCGCGCTCGACCCGACCCTCATGCGCGGGATGCCGCCCGCGATCACCGCAGCGACCGGCCTCGACGCGCTCACGCACGCGGTCGAGGCCTACGTGAATCGCTGGCCGCACGCGGAGACGAAGGCGCACTGCCTCTCCGCGACCCGCATGATCTTCTCGAACCTGCCGCGCGCCTACGCGCACGGCGACGATCTGGCGGCGCGCGAGGCGATGGCGATCGCCGCCTACTACGCCGGCCTCGCATTCACGAAGGCGTACGTCGGCTGGGTGCACGCCTTCTCGCACAAGATCGGCGGGATGTACGGCGTCCCGCACGGCCTCGCGAACGCGATCACGCTGCCCTACGTCCTCGACTTCCTCGCGAGCGAGCCCGCGGTCCAGGCGCGCCTCGCGGACCTCGCGGTCGCGATCGGCGCGGGGCAGGCGGACGAGCCCGCGAGCGCGCTCGCCGTCCGCTTCATCGAGCGCGTGCGCGAGCTCAACCGGACGGTCGGCATCCCCGACAAGATCGCCGCGCTCCGCCCGGGCGACGTGCCGGAGATCGCGCGCGCGGCCATGATCGAGGCGCACCGCGACTACCCGGTGCCGAAGAACATGACGCTCGAGGAAGCGGAGGCGCTCCTCGGGCGGATGCTGCCCTCGACCTAGCGGGCTCGCCTCGACGTCATGGAGACGCTGCGCACCGGGCGCCCTTGCCACCGTGCGGAGGTCCGATCATAAAGGGATCAGCGACGGACGTGGCACGGCGCTCGCTGACGGCGTTGCCGGAGGATTCATGGAATCAGCGACGAGCACGGCGTGGTTCCTCGAGGGCCACGGCTACGAGTTCTGCAACTGCGACTTCGCCTGCGGCTGCAACTTCGGCGGCTTTCCCAGCTCCAAGGACGGGAGCTGTCGCGCGCTGGTCGGCATGGCGATCGCGCGCGGTCGCTGCGGCGATGTCGACCTCGGCGGCGTGAGATGCGCGGCCATCGTCGACTGGCCGAAGGCGATCCACGAAGGCAACGGCAGGGCCGTGTTCGTCGTCGACCCGGCGACCAGCGAGGCGCAGACCCAGGCGCTCGCGAGGATCTGCTCGGGCGAGCTCGGCGGGATGCCGTGGGAGCTGCTCGGTCCCACCTTCCAGGTCATCGGCCTGGAGAAGGCCAGGATCGTCATCGAGGGCAGCGGGGTGCGGAGCACCTTCCGGGTCGAGGGCATCGGCGAGGGCCGTGGCGACACGTTCAAGAACCCGGTGACCGGCGAGCCGCACATGGCGAGCGTCGTCCTTCCGGACGGCTTTATCTGGAAGAAGGGCGATTGCGGCCAGGGATCGTTCCGCGCCCAGGCCGGCGGTCTGTCGCTGGCGTTCGAGAGGACGAACTGGATCCACTACGCGTTCGACTGGTCGAACGCGTCGAAGGCGGCGGCCTGAATCAGCGCACCAGCATCCACCCGCCGACCAGGATCAGCACCGCACCGCTCAGGCGCGCGCCGCGCTCGCCGAAGGGCGACAGCTTCTCGAACGCCACGAACGCGGTCAGCGCGGCGATCACGGCGAGATTCATCACCCCGCCGACGAACAGCAGCAGCATCAGCGCCCAGCAGCACCCCACGCAGTAGGCGCCCTGCTCGAGTCCCATGCGGAAGGCTCCGCCCGTACCGGGCCGCCAGCCGCGCATCAGGAGGCCGAGCGGCGACTGACAGGTCTTGAGGCACGCCTGCTTCCAGGGGGTGAGCTGGTACACGCCCGCGATCAGCAGCGTCACGGCGCCCGCCGCCGGGCTGGTGATCTCCATCATCGGGGAGACGAGCAGCAGGCGCGCCAGCAGCCGTTGCAGAGCGGTGACCGCAACGCTGAACGCCGACCAGACGACCAGATAGCCGAGCGCCATGGCGTAGATCTCGCGCGCGGCGCCCGCCCCGCCACGCCGCCGGCGCGCCACCGATCCGTACAGCAGCAGCGTCGGGACCGCGGAGGGAAGCATCATGCCCGCCATCATGACCGCCCACATCGCCCAGAGGAGGAACAGGTGCGGGGCGTCCCATGCCGCGGTCATCATCCAGGCGCTGGCGCCGGTCATCTGCCCGTACATGTCGCGCGCCATCACGACGATCCACAGCCAGCACACCAGCGGTACGAGGATCAGGAGCACGAGCAGCGGCAGCCGATCGTGCCGCAGGGCCGATTCGAGCGCGGTGAGGAGACGCTCGGGTGGCTGGGCGGGCTCGGTCATCGATGGCCCGCTCGCTGCGCCTCAGCGCTTCGCCGCGCCCGCGGGGCTCGCGAATCCCCGGACGAGCGCGCGCAGCGCGTCGACCACCTCCGGCTTGTCGGCGAGGTCGGGGTTCGCGGGCATGAGCGGGCTCTTCCCGACCGCGGCGCCGCCGCCGACGATCGCGCGATCGATCTCGTCGTCGGCGATGGCGCTCTGCCACGCGGGGTCCGCGAAGTTCGCGGGACGCTTCGGGAGGCCGGCCGCGGCGAGGCCGTCGCCGTGGCCGTTCGGGCCGTGGCAGCTCACGCACGTCGCGGCGTAGATGTCGCGTGCCTTCGCGTCGGCGCCCGAGCCGCCGGCGGCGCCTCCGCCCGGAACGGCGGTCGGCGCGTGCGGGCTCGGAGCGCCAGCGCCGGCCGGTGCGCCCCACGCGACGAAGCCGGACACGAGCCCGGCGCGCTCCGCCCCGAGCGCGACGATGAACCCGAGCGCCGCGACCCGCCGCAGTCGCCATCCCATCCCGATCCCGAGGAGCGCCACGGCGGGCGTCATCGCGCGTCGCGGCCGGCGCGGCAAGCCCCACCGCAATCGATCGCAGGGCGGTCGGGCTTCCTGCTATGAGGGCGCGTGCGCAGCTCTTTCCCCTGGATGCTCGCCGGCGCGCTCGGCTGCGCGCTCGCCCTCGGATTCGGTCTCGCGCTCGGCCCGGCTGACCCGGCCGGCGCGCAGCAGGAGAACGTCGCGGAGCCGGTCGGCAAGGTGCTCGCCGTTCCCGATCAGCCCGGCCCGCACTGGTTCTGGCTGAGCGACGTGATGCTGCATCGCACGGCGCTCTTCGACGGCGACAGCGGGAAGCTGCTCGGCTCGATCACCGCCGGCTCGGTCGGCGTCGGCTTCGTCGTGTCGCCGCTCTTCTCGCCCGACCGGCGCGAGATCTACATCCCGGAGAGCTACTTTTCGCGCGGCATCCGCGGCGACCGCACCGACGTCGTGACGGTCTACGACGGCCGGACGCTCATGCCGAAGGAGGAGATCGCGATCCCGCCGAAGCGAGCGGAGTACTTCCCCGGCATCGCGGCGAACGCGCTCTCGGACGACGGCCGCTACGTCGCCGTCTTCAACGTCACGCCGGCGCAGTCGCTCACGATCGTCGACGCTCCGGCGCGCCGCTTCGTCGGCGAGGTGCAGTCCGCCGGGTGCAGCCTCGTCTATCCGGCGGGGCCGCGCCGCTTCTTCATGCTCTGCGCCGACGGCACCGCCCTCCTGGTCGACGTCCCCGAGGACGGGTCGGCTCCCGCGGCGCGCCGGACGGAGCGCTTCTTCGATCCCGACAAGGACCCGCTCGCCGACAAGGCGGTTCGACTCGGGAAGCAGTGGATCTTCACGTCGTTCGAGGGGACGGTGCACGCGGTCGACTTCTCGGGCGACCAGGCCCGCTTCGCCGACACCTGGCCGCTCTTCTCCGACGCCGACCGGAACGACTCGTGGCGCGTCGGCGGCGGCCAGCAGATCGCGCTCCACGCTCCGACCGGCCGGCTCTACGTCCTCGTGCACCAGGGCGGGCCGGACACCCACAAGCAGGCGGGCAGCGAGATCTGGGTCTACGAGGTCGCGCAGCACAAGCGCCTGCAGCGGATCCCCGTCAACAGCCCGCTCGCGAACTTCGTACGCGGCCAGATGCGCCTCCGCGACCGGCTCCGCGACCGCATGCTGTCCTGGTTCCTCGACCACGCCCTGCCGAACCTCGGCGCGGACTCGATCGTCGTCACCCAGGACGACCGGCCGGCGCTCATCGTGCTCTCGATGATCCCGCCCGCCGTCACGGTGCACGACGCGACGAGCGGCGCCGTGCTGCGCGAGGTCTCCGAGCCCGGGATCGCGGGGAGCCTCCTCTTCGCGCCGCCGGCGTGAGAAGGCGGCGAAGGCGGCGAACGGTGCGAGGGGGACTGTGATCGACCCGGTCGTCGCGGCGGCGCTGCGCGCGGGCCTGGCGCTGCTCTTCGCGAGCGCGGCGGTCCACAAGCTGCGCGCGCCGTCCGCCTTCCGTTCCGCGCTCGCCGACTATCGCCTCGTGCCGGAGCCGCTCGTTTCCGGCGCCGCCTGGGGCGCGATCGCGCTCGAGTGCGCGAGCGCAGTCGCGCTGGTCGCCCCGGGCGCGTACGCCGCCGGACCGCTCCTTGCGGCGGCGCTGCTGGGTCTCTACGGCGCGGCGATCGCCGTGAACCTCGCGCGCGGCCGGCGCGACCTCGACTGCGGCTGCCTCGGACCCGGGCGCCGCCAGTCGATCGGCTGGGCGCTCGTCGCGCGGAACGCGCTCCTCGCGCTCGCGGCGCTCGCGTGTCTCGCGCCCCTCCGCTCCCGCCCTCTCGTCTGGCTCGACGGCTTGACGATCGTCGCCGCCGTCGCTGCCGGCGCGCTCCTCCAGGGCGCCGCCGAGCGGCTTCTCGCGCAGGGGCCGGCGCTCGCGCGCCTCCGGGACGGCGCATGAGCGACGCGCTCCTCGTGTCGACGATCGTCCTCTGGGTCGTCGTCCTGATCCTCGCGGGCGTCGTCGTCGCGCTCGCGCGGCAGATCGGCATCCTCTACGAGCGCATCTCGCCGGTCGGCGCGCTCGCGATCGGCCGCGGCCTCGTCGCGGGGGAAGCGGCTCCCGTCGTGCCCGCGGTCGACCTCTCGGGAGCGACGGTCGACGTCGGCGGGGCGAGCGCGGACGGGCGCAGCACGCTCGTCTTCTTCCTGTCGCCGACCTGCCCGGTCTGCAAGAGCCTCCTTCCGGTCGTCCGGTCGCTCGCCCGGAGCGAGCGCCGGCGCCTCCGGGTCGTCCTGGCGGGGGAGGGCGGCGCCGACGAGCACAGCGAGCTCGCGCGTGCGAGCGGCGTCGCCGATCTCGCGTACGTGCTCTCGCCGGCGCTCGGCATGACGTGGCAGGTGCCGCGGCTCCCGTACGCCGTCCTCCTTGACGCGGCCGGCGTCATCCGCTCGAAGGGGCTGGTGAACACGCGCGAGCACCTCGAGAGCCTGCTCGAGGCGGAGGAGCGCGGCGTCGCGTCGCTCCAGGAGCTGGCCGAGATCGAGGAGCGCCGCGCCGCCGGCGGGGAGTCCGCGCGATGAGCGCCGAGCGGGAGGCCTTCGGCCTCGATCGCTGGGCGGAGCGCTGGGCGCGCTCGCTCGCGCGCGCGACGTCGCGGCGGAGCGCGCTCGCGCGCCTCGGGGCCTGGCTCGTCGGCGCGGCCGGCCTGCCGCTCCTCCCGATCGCGCGCGGCGCAGCGCTCGCTGCCCTTCCCGACGATTCGAAGATCTCCGGCGACGCCGGCGACCCGACGAGCTGCGACTACTGGCGCCACTGCGCGATCGACGGCTTCCTCTGCGCCTGCTGCGGCGGTACCCAGAGCGCGTGTCCCCCGGGAACGGAGATGTCGCCGATCACGTGGATCGGGACGTGCCGCAACCCGGCCGACGGCCGCGACTACGTCGTCTCGTACAACGACTGCTGCGGCGCGACCCTCTGCATGCGCTGCCAGTGCCGCCGCACGGAGGGCGAGAAGCCGCCCTACGTCCTCTGGAAGAACAACAGCCTCCTGTGGTGCTTCGGGACGAAGAGCCGCGCGGTGACGTGCTCCGTGTCGGTCGTCCTGAGCGTCGCCGAGTCGTGACGGCGCGCATCGCGGCGCTCGCGCGCGGCGTCGCCGCCGGTGCCGCCGCCGCGGCGCTGCTCGCCGCCGCGCCCGTGCGCGCCTGGTCTCCGGCGATCAACTACGCCGTCAACTGCCAGGGCTGCCACCTCGCCGACGGCCGCGCGACGCCGGGGCTCGTGCCCGCGCTCGCGGGCGTCGTCGCGAGCTTCGCGCACGTCTCCGCCGGCAGGTCGTACCTGATGCGCTTGCCGAACGTCGCGAGCACGTCGCTCAGCGACCGCGAGACCGCGGACCTCCTGAACTGGGTCGTCGGGCGCTTCGGCCCGCCGGCGGATGCCGCGACCGTCTCGCGCTTCACCGCGGAGGAGGTCGCGAGCGCCCGTCGCGAGCCGCTCGTCGACGTGGCGGGCGCGCGGCGCGCAGCGGTCGACGCGCTCGCCGCCATCTCGGGCACACGGACGCGGTGAGCGAGCCTTCGTCCCGGCTCGCACGCCGGCTCGGGACGACCGACGCAGTCTTCATCGGCCTCGGCGCCATGGTCGGCGCGGGGATCTTCGCGGCGATCGCGCCGGCCGCGGCGCGCGCCGGTACGGGGGCGCTGCCGGCGCTCGCCGTCGCGGCGGCGGTCGCGTGGCTCAACGCGGGCTCGGTCGCGGCGCTCTCGCGCATCCTTCCGCAGTCGGGCGGAGCGTACGCCTACGGGCGGGCGCGGCTCGGTGCGGTGTGGGGATTCGTCGCGGGATGGGCCTTCGTGGCGGGGAAGCTCGCGAGCTGCGCCGCGATGGCGCTCACGTTCGGGAGCTACGCCGCGCCGGGAGAGCGCGCGGTCGCGCGCGCGCTCGCGGTGGCGGCGGTCGCGGGCGCGACCGCGGTGAACGTCGTCGGGATCGAGCGGACGGCGGCGTGGACGCGCGCGATCGTCGCCGTCGTGCTCGCGTCGCTCGTGGTCGCGGTGGCGGCGATCGTGCTCGGGGGCGGCGCGGATCCGGGTCGCGTCGTCCCGCGCGCGCAGGACCTCGCCCCCGGCCGCGTGCTGGGGGCGGCGGGATACCTCTTCTTCGCCTTCGCGGGCTACGCGCGCATCGCGACCCTCGGCGAGGAGGTGCGCGATCCCGAGCGGACGATCCCGCGCGCGATCGCGCTCGCGTTCGCGATCGCGCTCGCCGCGTACGCCGTGGTCCTGGCGGCGGCTCTGTCCGCGGTCGACGTGGATGAGCTCGCGCGCTCGCCCGCGCCGCTCGCACTCGCGGTCGCGAGCGGCGGCGGGCGGGCGCTCGCGCCGGTGGTTCGCGTCGGGGCGACGGTCGCATCGCTCGGGGTGCTGCTCTCGCTCCTCGCAGGCATCGCGCGAACGGCGTTCGCGATGGCTGCGGAGCGCGACCTCCCGCACGGGCTCGCCGCGGTTCACCCGCGGACGCGCGTGCCGCACCGCGCACAGGTTGCGACCGGCGTCCTCGTCGCCGCCGCGGCGGCGCTCGCCGACCTCCGGGGCGCGATCGGGTTCAGCTCGTTCACCGTGCTCGTCTACTATGCGGTCGCGAACGCGGCGGCGTGGACGCTCCGGCGGGACGAGAGCGCTCGGGCGCCCGCGCTCGCGCTCCTCGGCTGTGCGGGATGTCTGACCGTCGCGTTCACGCTGCCGGCGGCGAGCGTGGCGGTCGGGCTCGGCGTCCTCGCGGCGGGCGTCTCCGGGTGGATCGTCTTCGGACGCGCCGGGCGCCGAGCGCGCTGAGGGAGCCGGCGGATCGCGGCCGCGCGCTACGCTGCCGATGCGGCGGGCAGCGGCTCGACGAGGCCGGCCGTCTCCGCCATCCCGAGCATGAGGTTCAGGTTCTGCACGGCGGCGCCGGCGGCTCCCTTTCCGAGGTTGTCGAGCAGGGCGACGAGCAGCACGTGGCCGACCGGGTTCGGGAAGACGCGGAGCTCGATCGCGTTCGTGCCGTTCAGCGCCCGCGGGTCGAGCGCGCGCTCGTCGCCGGCCTGCGATTCCGCAAGCGAAGGGACCCGGACGAACGGCTCGTCGCGATAGCGCGCGGCGAGCGCCTCGTGGATGCGGAGCGGGCTCGCGTCGCTCGCGAGCAGCGCCGCGTGGAGGGGGATCTCCACGCGCATGCCGCAGCGGAACGGGCCTACGGCCGGGACGAAGTGCGGCGCCCGGGCGAGGCCCGCGTAGCGGGTCATCTCGGGGACGTGCTTGTGCTCGCGCTCGAGCGCGTACGGCGCCTCGAACGGAAGCCCCTCGAGGCCGACGGCCGCGTCCTCCCACCGCTCGATCATCGCCCGGCCGCCGCCCGAGTAGCCGGAGAGCGCGTGGACGGCGATCGGCGCCTCCGCCGACACGAGCTTCGCCTCGATCAGGGGGCGGAGCAGCAGGATGACGCCGGTCGGGTAGCAGCCGGGATTCGAGACGCGCCGGGCGTCGCGGATCGCCTCGCGCTGGCCGGGTCCGAGCTCGGGGAGCCCGTAGACCCAGCCCTCGGCGACCCGGTGGGCGGTGCTGGCGTCGAGGAGCCGCGTCTCGGAATCCGCGGCGAGCGCGACCGCCTCGCGCGCCGCGTCGTCCGGCAAGCACAAGATCGCGACGGCTGCGCTCCGGAGGAGCTCGGCGCGCGCCGACGGGTCCTTCCGCCGCGCCTCGTCGATCGCGAGGATCTCGACGTCGTCGCGGCCGGCGAGGCGCTCCCGGATCTGGAGGCCGGTGGTGCCGACCTGGCCGTCGATGTAGACGCGCGGCCGCATCGCGCCCCATCATGGCACACCGGGCGCGCGATCGCCTCGCCGGTCCCACGACCGTGGTAGAATCCGCCCGTGGCGCGACGGACCGGCAGCGCCGACCTCCCGCTCCACGGCGGGCGCGTCCCGCGCTGGCTGGCCGAGCGGATGGCGCGGCTCGGGCGCGTCGTCGCCGAGGCGATCGTCCTCGAGTACGGGCGCGACGAGCTCCTGCGACGGCTCGCCCACCCCTTCTGGTTCCAGTCGTTCGGCGCCGTGATGGGGATGGATTGGCACTCGTCCGGCATCACGACCAGCGTGATCGGCGCGCTCAAGCGCGGCCTGACGCCACTCGCCGGCGAGCTCGGCGTTCACGTGTGCGGCGGCCGCGGCCAGCATTCGCGCAAGACGCCGGAGGAGTTGACCCGCCTCGGCATGCGGGTTGGCTTCGACGGCGCGGCATTGACGCGAGCAAGCCGGCTG
>DASRFA010000051.1:0-44734 GCA_035651755.1 Binatia bacterium
GGGCTTTGCCCAATGGGGCGAGGGGAGCGTTCCCCTCGTGCGAGAATCTGGGGCCCCGTTGGGCTTTGCCCAATGGGGCGAGGGGAGCGTTCCCCTCGTGCGAGAATCTGGGGCCCCGTTGGGCTTTGCCCAATGGGGCGAGGGGAGCGTTCCCCTCCTTTGATTGGTATCACGAGGCGGGTGATCCGCGTTCATGCGCTGACGCCCTTCGTGCTTGCGCCGCTCGTCGAGCGGGCCGGCGCGCCGCCTTACCGGATCACCCAGGTCCTCGACTGGGTCTACCGTCGCGGCGCGACCGATCCGGCGGCGATGACGACGCTACCGCGCGAGCTGCGGGCGGTCCTCGCGAACGACCTCGCCGGCCCGTCGCTCGAGACCGCGGCGATCTCGCGCTCGTCCGACGGGACGCGGAAGCTCGCGCTCCGCTGCGCCGACGGCGAGCTCATCGAGAGCGTCCTCATCCCCGACCGACACCGCCTCACGCTGTGCGTCTCGTCGCAGGTCGGCTGCGCCATGGGCTGCGGCTTCTGCGCGACCGCCCGCCTCGGGCTCCGCCGCCAGCTCCGCGTCGACGAGATCGTGGGCCAGGTCATGCACGCGCGCGCCGAGCTCGCGCGCGAGTCGCTCGGCGTCGGCCACCTGACCAACGTCGTCTTCATGGGGATGGGCGAGCCGCTCCACAACCTCGCCGAGCTGCTGCCGGCGCTCGAGATCCTGTCGGCGTCGTGGGGGCTCGCGATCTCGCCGCGCCGGATCACGGTCTCGACGGTCGGGCTCGTGCCCGAGATGGAGAAGCTCCTCGAGCGGACGCACGTGAACCTCGCCGTGTCCCTCACCGCGACGACGGAGGAGAGCCGGCGACGTCTGATGCCCGTTACGCGCAAGTACGGGCTCGGCCGACTGCTCGACGCGTGCCGCGCGCTGCCCCTGCCGCGGCGGCGGCGCATCACGTTCGAGTACGTCCTCCTCGCGGGCCAGAACGACGCGGACGAGGACGCGCGCCGTCTCGTCGCGCTCCTCCACGGCATCCGCGCGAAGGTGAACCTGATCTGCTTCAACGCGTTCCCGGGTGCGCCCTTCGCGGCCTCGCCGCGCGAGCGCGTCGCGCGCTTTCAGCGCCTGCTCCTCGACTCGGGCGTCAATGCCACGATCCGCGAGAGCCGGGGCCCCGACATCGCGGCTGCGTGCGGCCAGCTCGCCGCCCAGGCGGCGCGCGGCGAAGCGGGCGGCGACCCCGGGCGCGGTGCGGCGCTCGCCGCGGCGCGCGAGGACGACGCCGCGAGCCCGCGCGGCCCGGACGCGCCCACGGTCACGCCGCCCACCGCCTGACAGATGGGCGGCATCGCGGTCATCCTGAACCCGCACGCGGGCGGGAACCGGCGCGTCATCGCGCGCGCCCGGCCCGAGCGGCTGTCACGCATCGTCGGCGAGCACGGCTCGGTGCACTGCCCCGACAGCCTCGACGCGCTGGAGCAGACGATCGCGCGTGCGCTCGAGGACCAGCCCGACGTCCTCGCGCTCTGCGGCGGCGACGGCAGCTACTTCCGCGCGTTCTCCGTCCTGAACCGCCTGCTCGCGAGCGACCCGTGGCCGCCGATCCTGCCGTTGCCCGCCGGCACGATCAACAACTTGACGCATGCGATCCAGTCGCGCTCGCGCTCGCCCGAGAGCCTGCTCGGCGAGGTCGTCCACGAGCTCGTGCACGGGATCGCGCACGAGACCGCGGACTGCGACCTCTTCTGCGTGGGCGAAGGAGACGTCGGCTACATCTTCGGCATCGGGATGATCGTCAACTTCCTGCGCGCCTACTACGCGACGCCGGATCCGCGGCCGGCGTCCGCGGCATGGCTCGTCTTCCGCCTCGCAATGTCGGCTGCGATGCGCGGCGCGCTCTCGCAGAAGATCTTCCAGCCGTTCGAGGCCGACATCGTCTGCGACGGGGAGCGCGTCCCGCACCGGAGCTACCGCATGCTGATCGCGTCCAGCGTCGCTGCGATCGGTCTCGGCTTCGTCCCGTTCTATCTCGCCGGCAAGAAGCCGGGGCAGTTCCACGTGCTCGGCGGACCGGCGAAAGGATCGCGCCTCGCGCGCCGGCTCCCGCGCTTCTACCGCGGCTTCCCGGCGCAGGACCCCGAGCTCTACGACAACATCGGCTCCGAGCTCCTGGTCGAGTTCGCGCGCCCGGCCTACTACACGGTGAACGGCGACCTCCTCGGCCCGACCATGCGGATCGCGGTCCGGAAGCTCCGTCGGATCACCGTCATCCGCGGCTGAAGGGACGTGCATTGCCGGCAGCCGCCGGGGTGTGCGAAAGCAAGCGACCGTGAGCGCGAACCAAGCGACAGCGACCCTCGGCGTCATCGGCGGCAGCGGCCTCTACGAGCTCCCGGGCCTCGCCGACATCGAGCGCGTGCGCGTGGAGACGCCCTTCGGCGCCCCGTCCGACGAGATCGTCCTCGGCACCCTGGGCGCCGTCCGGGTCGCGTTCCTCCCGCGTCACGGCCGCGGCCACCGCCTCCTCCCGAGCGAGCTCAACTTCCGCGCGAACGTGCACGGCATGAAGCAGATCGGGGTGACGTCCCTGCTGTCGGTCGGAGCGGTCGGAAGCCTGCGCGAGGAGATCGCGCCCGGGCACCTCGTCGTGCCGGACCAGTTCATCGATCGCACCTTCGACCGGCACGCGACCTTCTTCGGCGACGGTGTCGTCGCCCACGTCCAGTTCGGCGATCCCGTGTGCAAGCGGCTCGCGCCCGCGACCGCCACCGCCGCGGAGCGCGCCGGCGCGACCGTGCACCGCGGCGGCACCTACGTCTGCATGGAGGGCCCTCAGTTCTCGACGCGCGCCGAATCGAACCTCTACCGCGCGTGGGGCGCGCACGTGATCGGGATGACGACGCTCCAGGAGGCGAAGCTCGCCCGCGAGGCGGAGCTCTGCTATGCGGCGCTCGCGCTCTCGACCGACTACGACTGCTGGCACGAGACGGAGGCCGAGGTCGACGCGGCGAGCATCCTCGCGGTCCTCCACGAGAACGCCGAGCGCGCGCGGCGGGCCGTCGGCGCGCTCGCGACCGCGCTCCCGGACGGCGACTGCGCGTGCCGGCATGCGCTCGCAGGGGCGATCGTGACGGACCGCGCGGCGATCCCGGCCGCGACCCGCGAGCGCCTTCGGCTCATCGCCGGCAAGTACCTATGAACGTCGCGCCGGGCGCGCTCGAGGGCTCGGTCGACGTCTCGGTGGTCGTGCCGTTCTTCGAGGAGGAGGAGTCGGTGGCGGAGCTCTTCGACGAGCTCCTCGCCGTGCTGGACCGCGAAGGCATCGCCGGCGAGGTCGTCGCGATCGACGACGGCTCGACCGACGCCACGTTCCAGCGTCTTTCCGAGGCGCACGCGCGCGACCCGCGCGTCCGGGTCGTGCGCTTCCGCCGCAACTTCGGCCAGACGGCGGCGCTCGCCGCCGGCTTCGCGCACGCCCGCGGCCGCGTCATCGTGACCATGGACGGCGACCTGCAGAACGACCCCGCCGACATCCCGCGCCTCCTCGCGAAGCTCGAGGAGGGATGGGACGTCGTCTCGGGGTGGCGGCGCGAGCGCCAGGACGACGTGCTCACGCGCATCGTCCCGTCGCAGATCGCGAACCGCATCATCTCGCATGCGACGCAGGTCCAGCTCCACGACTACGGGTGCGGCATCAAGGCATACCGCGCCGACATCGCGCGCTCGCTCCACCTCTACGGCGAGATGCACCGCTTCCTGCCCGCGATCGCGGGCGACCTCGGCGCTGCCGTGACGGAGATCCCCGTCCACCACCGGCCGCGCACGCGCGGGCGATCGAAGTACGGCCTTTCGCGCACGGTGCGCGTGCTCCTCGACCTCCTGACCGTCAAGTTCCTGTCGGACTTCTCGACGCGTCCGATCCAGGTGTTCGGGCTCATCGGTCTCGCCGGCGCGGCCCTCGGAACCCTGATGATCGCGGTGCTCGGCTTCGAGCGCCTGGTGCTGGGCATCCAGCTCGGCAATCGGCCCATCGTGCTGCTCGCGATCCTGCTCGTCGTCGCCGGCTTTCAGTTCATCACGTTCGGGCTGCTCGGCGAGATGCTGGCGCGGACGTACCACGAGTCACAGGGAAAGCCGATCTACGTCGTGCGCGAGGTGCTCGAATAGCCGGCACTCGCACCCGGATCGGAATCGACGCGCGGAAGCTCGCCGACGGCGGGATCGGCCGCTACCTCGGGGAGCTGCTGCGGCGCGCGCCCGATCTGCTGCCATCGGACGTCGAGATCGTCGCTGCGATTCGGCCCGACCATGCTGCGCGCCTCGCGGCGGTCGCGCCGCGCGTCCGCGCGATCCCGGTCGGCGCGCGTGGCTACTCGCTGGCGGAGCACCGGGAGCTGCCGCGCGCGTTCGCGCGCGCGGGCTGCGACCTCGTGCACGTGCCGCACTACGTGCTCCCGATCGGCCTCCGGTCGCCCGCGGTCGTGACCGTGCACGACCTGATCCACGTGCGCGTGCCGCGGACGCCGCTCCACGCGCTCTACGCGCGCGCGATGCTCGGCGTCGTCCGCCGGCACGCGCGGATCGTGCTCGCGCCGAGCGCTGCGGTCGCTCGCGTCCTGACCGACATCGCCGGCATCGCGCCCGACCGCGTGCGCGTCGTACCGAACGGGGTCGCCGACGCGTTCCTCGCGACGGGGCCTGCGCCGGCGAGCGAGGTCGCGGCATTCGTCGCGCGCCGTGCGCTCCCGACGCCGTACGTGCTGAACGTGACGAACGGCTTGCCCCACAAGGGGCTGGACGTGCTCCTGCGGTCGCTGCGGGCGATCCCCGGGCTCGGGCTCGCGATCGCGGGCGCGGGGTCCGGGCGCGCGTCCGTCCGGCGCGCCCTCGCGAGGTCCGGCCTCCCGGCGGTCGTCGAGCTGGGCGAGCTCGGCGACGAGGAGCTCCGGCTCGCCTACGCGGGCTCGGCCGCCGTCGTCGTGCCGTCGCGCGACGAGGGCTTCGGCCTTCCCGCCCTCGAGGCGATGGCCGTGGGCGCGCCGGTCGTGGTCTCCGACGCCGGAGCGCTGCCCGAGGTCGTGGGCGACGCGGCGGTCGTCGTCCCGGCGGGCTCGGTTGCTTGCCTGACGGGAGCCCTCTATAGGATGGCGTTCGAAATCCAGCCGACGGAACGTGAAGGGTTGATCCAACGAGGCCTGACTCGAGCCCGCCAGTTCCCCTGGGACCGCTCGGCCCGAGCGACGTGCGCGGCCCTCGAGCAGGCGCTTCGGGGCCCGGCGTGAAGGTAGCGCTGGTCCACGACTGGCTGGTCGGGATGCGGGGCGGAGAGAAGTGCCTCGACCTCATGTGCGAGCTGCTCCCGGACGCGGACATCTACACCCTCGTCCACGCCCGCGGCTCGGTGTGCGCGCGCATCGAGTCGCGGACGATCCACACGTCGTTCCTCCAGAAGCTGCCCTTTTCGGTGCGCGCCTACCCGTACTACCTGCCGCTGCTCCCCTGGGCGATCGAGCAGTTCGACCTCCGCGGCTACGATGCGATCGTGAGCGTGAGCCACTGCGTCGCGAAGGGCGTCGTGCCGCCGCCCGACTCGTGGCACGGCTGCTGGTGCCTGACGCCGATGCGCTACATCTGGGACGCGTACGGCGCGTACTTCGATCGCGGATCGCGCGCGGTCAGGACGGCGGGGCGCGTCGTCGCGCCGTGGCTCCGGATGTGGGACGTCGCTTCCTCGTCGCGCGTCGACTCCTTCGCCGCGATCTCGCAGCACGTCCGGAGCCGGATCGGCCGCTACTACCATCGCGAGGCGTGCGTCATCTATCCCCCGGTCGACGACGTCTTCTTCGACGCTCAGCTCCCGGAGGGCCCTGGTGACTACTTCCTCTCGGTCGGCGCCGCCGCTCCGAACAAGCGACTCGACTTGACGATCGACGCGTTTCGCCGCCTGCGGCTGCCGCTCGTGGTCGTCGGCGCCGGACCGGGCGCGGAGCGCCTCCGCCGGCACGCGCCGCCGAACGTCTCGTTCTTCGGCTGGAGCACTCCGAGCGAGCTCATCGCGCTCTACCAGCGGGCGCGCGCGCTCGTCTTCCCCGGCTACGACGACTTTGGCTTGACGCCGCTCGAGGCGGCGGCCGTCGGCCGTCCCACGATCGCGTTTCGCGGCGGCGGCGCGCTCGAGACGGTGGTCGCCGTGAACGGAGACGGCAGCGGGACCGGCGTCCTCTTCGGCGAGCAGACGGCGGAGGGCCTCGTGGGCGGCGTCGAGGAGTTCCTGCGCCGCGAGAGCGACTTCGACGCCCGCCGGCTGCGCGCCCACGCGGCGCCGTTCGCGCGTCGCGAGACGCGCGGCGCGCTCGCGCAGTTCCTGCGCCAGGGGATCCCTTCGTCGGCGGTGGCGCCGTGCTGAAGGAGCGCCACCAGCTCTTCATCGGCCTCTTCGTCGCGGCCGATCTCCTCATGCTCGCGGGAGCGTGGGGCCTCGCCTACGCGGTTCGCTTCGTGATCCCGGTCATCCCGGTCACGAAGGGAACGCCGCCGCCGGTCGACTACCTGCCTCTCGTCCCCGTCATCTGGGCGATCTGGGGCGTCGTGTTCCGGGCCGCGGGCCTGTACGACCCGATGCGGGGCCGAGCCGAAGCCTCGGAGCGACGCCGCCTGGTCCGCGCGTCCTCGCTCGCGATGCTGATCTTCACGGCCGTCACGTACCTCGGGTTCGAGAAGGCCTACTCGCTGTCGCGCCTGATGCTCCTCTACTTCTACGTCTTCGCGACCGCAGCGATCGTCGTCGAGCGCGCCGCCGTCCGCGAGATCCTGCGCGAGGCGCGCCGGCGCGGCTACAATCTCCGCCACGTGCTGGTCGTCGGCGACGGCGACCTGGCGCGCGGCACCGTCGAGCGAATGGCGCGCCACCCCGAGCTCGGTCTCAAGGTGCGCGGCTTCCTGACCGATGACCCTGCGAGGGTCGGCTCCCTCATCGGGACCATCCCGGTGCTCGGGATGTGGGACGAGGTGGCGGACATCGTGTCGGCGGGGGGCATCGATCAGGTGGTGATGGCGCTGCCGTTCGAGCGCCTGCCGCATCTCGGCGGCCTCGTCGGCCGGCTCGACTCGGCCGTCGTCGACATCAAGGTCATCCCCGACATCGAGCGCTTCGTGAGCCTCCGGAGCGGCATCGAGGAGTTCGAGGGGCTTCCCGTCATCGGGCTCCGCTCGACGCCGCTCGCCGGGTGGGGGCGGATCGCGAAGCGCGCGATGGACGTCGGGCTCGCGGCGCTCGCGCTGGTCGTCCTCTCGCCGGTGATGCTCGTGATCGCGCTGCTCGTGAAGATCACGTCGCCCGGCCCGGTGCTGTTCGCGCAGGACCGGATGGGGCTCGACGGCCGCGTCTTCCGCGTTTGGAAGTTCCGCACGATGCGGCGCGACGCGGAGATCGACTCCGGCCCGGTGTGGGCGGTGCGCGACGATCCGCGGCGGACGGGGTTCGGCGCCTGGCTCCGGCGCCTGTCGCTCGACGAGCTGCCGCAGCTCGTGAACGTGCTGCGCGGCGACATGAGCCTGGTCGGGCCTCGGCCCGAGCGGCCGGTCTTCATCGAGGAGTTTCGCCGCCGCATCCCGCGCTACATGCTGCGCCACATGGTCCAGGCCGGCATGACGGGCTGGGCGCAGGTGCACGGCTGGCGCGGCAACACGCCGATCGAGAAGCGCATCCAGTACGACCTCTACTACATCGAGAACTGGTCGCTCCGGCTGGACTTGAAGATCCTCCTGCTGACGTTCGTCAGGGGGTTCGTGAACAGGAACGCCTACTGAGCGATCTCGCGCGCCGCCCCGCCGCGCATGCGGCGCCGCGCCACTGGGCATCGGAGAAACGAGAATGAAGATCTGTGTGGTGGGAACCGGTTACGTCGGGCTCGTCGCGGGGACGTGCTTCGCGGAGAGCGGCAACGACGTGACGTGCGTCGACAACGTTCCCGAGAAGGTGGAGGCGCTCCGGCGCTGCGAGATCCCGATCTACGAGCCCGGTCTCGAGGAGCTCGTCCGGCGGAACAGCCAGGAGAAGCGGCTCACCTTCACGACCGATCTGGCCGGGTCGGTGCGCGCCGCGGAGATCTGCGTCATCGCGGTCGGGACGCCGATGGACCACTCCGGTGCGGCGGACCTCACGGCCGTGATGGCGGTGGGCGAGGCGATCGCGAAGGCGGCGGAGAGCGAGAAGGTCGTCGCCATCAAGAGCACCGTGCCGATCGGCACCGCGGATCGCCTCCGCCGGGTCTTCGCGCAGCACGCCAAGCATAGGATCCACGTGATCTCGAATCCCGAATTCATGAAGGAGGGCGCCGCGATCGAGGACTTCATGAAGCCGGACCGGGTCGTCATCGGCGGCGACGACGACGGCGCCATCGAGAAGATGAAGGAGATCTACGGGCCGTTCGTCCGGACCGAGAACCCGATCCTCGTGATGGACAACCGCTCCGCCGAGATGACGAAGTACGCGGCGAACTCGCTGCTCGCGACCAAGATCTCGTTCATCAACGAGATCGCGAACCTGTGCGAGAAGGTCGGCGCGGACATCAACTCGGTGAGGCGCGGGATCGGCTCCGACCGGCGCATCGGCCCGCACTTCCTGTTCCCGGGCGTCGGGTACGGCGGAAGCTGCTTCCCGAAGGACATCCACGCGATCATCTCGACCGCGCAGGACAACCAGCTGGACTTCACGCTGCTGCGCGCGGTCGAGGAGGTGAACGACCGGCAGAAGCGCGTCCTCGTCGGCCGCGTCCTCGACCACTACGGCGGCGACGTCGCGGGCCGGCGCTTCGCGATCTGGGGCCTCGCCTTCAAGCCGCGCACCGACGACATGCGCGAGGCGCCGTCGCTCGTCATCGTCGACCGGCTGCTCGCCGCCGGCGCCCAGGTCGCGGTGCACGACCCCGAGGCGATGGGCGAGGCGCGGAAGGCACTCGGCAACCGCGTCACGTACCACAAGGTCAACTACGAGGCCCTCGAAGGCACCGATGCGCTCATCATCGTGACCGAGTGGAACGAGTTCCGCCGGCCCGACTTCGAGCGCATGAAGAAGCTCATGAAGTCGCCGGTGATCTTCGACGGCCGGAACGTCTACGAGCCGCAGCAGATGGCCGCCCACGGCTTCACGTACTTCTCCATGGGCCGCCGCACCGTCCGCCCGGACTCGGCGCGCGGGTGACCTGTCCGGACGGTCGCCGGACACTCCCGATTCACGGCGAGACGTGACACGCTGGCTCGAGCCGAGGCCGTCGTGCCGGCGGTGAAGACGAGGAGGAGATGAGGATTCTGATCACCGGCGGGGCGGGCTTCATCGGCTCCCACCTCGCCGACCGGCTGCTGGCCGACGGCCACGCCGTCATCGCGATCGACAACCTCGCGACCGGCCACACCCGGAACATCGAGCACCTCGCCGGGCACGAGCGCTTCAAGTTCATCCGCCACGACGTGACGGAGTACATTTACATCGAGGGCGCGCTCGACGTCGTGCTCCACCTCGCGTCGCTGCCGAGCCCGGTCGATTACCTGAAGAAGCCGATCCCGACGCTCAAGGTGGGCGCGCTCGGGACGCACAAGGCGCTCGGCCTCGCGCGCGGAAAGGGCGCGCGCTTCATGCTCGCGTCGACGTCCGAGGTCTACGGCGATCCGCTCGTGCACCCCCAGCCCGAGAGCTACTGGGGCAACGTCAATCCGGTCGGCCCGCGCGGCGTCTACGACGAATCGAAGCGCTTCGCCGAGGCGATCACGATGGCGTACCACCGCTATCACGGCCTCGACACCCGGATCTTCCGCATCTTCAACACCTACGGGCCGCGCATGCGCCCCGAGGACGGCCGCGTCGTGACGAACTTCATCGGCCAGGCGCTGCGCGGCGAGGCGCTGACCGTGTACGACGACGGCTCGCGCACGCGGAGCTTCTGCTACGTGAGCGACCTCGTGGACGGCATCGTGGCGCTCATGCAGTCGAGCTACACGGACCCGGTGAACCTCGGGAACCCGCGCGAGATGAAGGTTCTCGAGTTCGCCGAGGCGGTGCTGCGCCTGACCGGAAGCCGCTCCGGCCTGACCTTCGTCGCACCCACCGACGAGCGCACCAAGGACGATCCCCAGGTGCGGCGGCCCGACATCTCGCTCGCCCAGCGCGTGCTCGGCTGGGAGCCGCGGGTCTCGCTCGACGAAGGCCTCGCGCAGACGATCGACTATTTCCGCGGCCGACTCGCCGAAGGCGGCTAGGCTTCCGACCTCGGGCGAGCGCCGCGAACCAGGAGTCGGACCGGCTCCGGGAGGCTCGCGATCCATGAAGGTGCTGGTGACCGGCGGTGCAGGCTTCATCGCCTCGCACGTCGCCGAGGCCTACGTGAAAGCCGGACACGAGGTCGTCGTCGTCGACGACCTTTCGAGCGGCAAGCGGCACCAGGTGCCCGCAAGCGCGACCTTCTACCGGATGGACGTGCAGGACCCGGCGCTGCGAGACGTCTTCGCGAGGGAGCGCCCGGCGATCCTGAACCACCACGCCGCCCAGATGGACGTCCGCCGCTCGGTCGCCGACCCCGCGTTCGACGCGCGCGTGAATCTGCTCGGCCTGATCAACCTGCTCGAGGCCGGGCGCGCCGCGGGGCTCCGCCGGGTGTTGTTCGCGTCGTCCGGCGGCGCCGCGTACGGCGAGCAGGAGGAGTTCCCCGCGTCCGAGACGCACAAGCTCGAGCCCGTGAGCCCGTACGGCGTCAGCAAGGCGTCGAGCGAGCTCTACCTTTCGTGCTACCGCGCGATGTACGGGATCGAGTTCGTCGCGATGCGCTACGCCAACGTCTACGGCCCGCGCCAGGATCCCCACGGCGAGGCCGGCGTCGTCGCGATCTTCACGCAGAAGCTCCTCGCCGGCGAGGCGCCGATCATCAACGGCGACGGCAAGCAGACGCGCGACTACGTCTACGTCGGCGACCTCGTGCGCGCCAACGTCGCGCTGCTCGACCACCCGTTCACCGGCCCGCTCAACTTCGGGACCGGCATCGAGACCGACGTGAACGAGATCTTCCAGCTGGTGCGCGAGGCCGTCGGCGCCGACGTCCCCGAGCGCCACGGCCCCGCCAAGCCCGGCGAGCAGCGCCGCAGCGTCATCTCCCCGCGACGCGCCCAGGAAGTCCTCGGCTGGAAGCCCGAGGTCCCCCTCGGCGAGGGCCTCCGCCGAACGGTCGACTTCTTCCGCTCCGCAGGGTCGTAGACCGCGGGCGTCCGGTGCCGGTGGCGCCGGTCGCGTTTGCGCGGGCGCTCGCTCCGGGTCTCGTTCGCGGGGCGGAAGAGCGCGCCGACTTATTTTATATTTGATGTGGGCGCGGTCCATTGTCCCGCTCGCTCGACAGTCGCTCGCTTGCCCGCGAAAACGCGCCCGGCTCACCTCCCCGAATGCGGGTGATGTCGCCCCCGCTGCGCCTCGCCATCTATCCGAACCGCAGAGCCGCGGAGGGGAGATCCTCGGACGGTGTTGTCTACTGGGTGCCGGTCGGGCGTCTCCCCCCTTGGCGGCGCGGCAGCCGGGGCGGCGTGTCTGGGTGAGCGAGCGACTGTCGAGCGAGCGGGACAATCACTCGCCCCCACCTTGATCCATGAGATCAACCGGGGCGCACTTCCTCCCCGCGAACGAGACCCGGAGCGAGCCGCCCAGACACGCCGCCCCGGCGGCCACAGGCACCCAAACCGCGCGTACTGATCGCGTCGACGCGCCCGCGAGGCCCCCAGCCGAGACAGACCGAGCGGCCAGCGGGAACGTCTGGTAAACGAAGCGGGCTCCATGGACATCGCCCGCATCCGCAACTTCTCGATCATTGCCCACATCGACCACGGCAAATCGACCCTCGCAGACCGGCTCCTGGAGCGGACCGGCGCGGTGGAGGCGCGCCAGATGCAGGCGCAGCTCCTCGACGACATGGACCTCGAGCGCGAGCGCGGCATCACCATCAAGGCCCGCTCCGTCCGCCTCGCCTACCGGGCCCACGACGGCCAGGATTACGTCCTGAACCTGATCGACACCCCGGGCCACGTCGACTTCTCGTACGAGGTCTCGCGGAGCCTCTCGGCCTGCGAGGGCGCGGTCCTGGTCGTCGACGCGGCGCAGGGCGTCGAAGCCCAGACCCTGGCGAACGTCTACCTGGCCCTGGACGCCAACCTCGAGATCGTCCCGGTCCTGAACAAGATCGACCTGCCGTCGGCCGAGCCGGATCGGGTCCGCCGGCAGCTCGAGGAGATCATCGGGCTCGACGGCTCGGATGCCGTGCTCGCGAGCGCGAAGCAGGGAATCGGCACCGAGGACATCCTCGAGCGCATCGTCACGAAGATCCCGCCGCCGCGCGGCGACCGAGATGCGGCCCTGCAGGCGCTGATCTTCGACTCCTGGTTCGACCCGTATCACGGCGCGGTCGTCCTGATCCGGGTCGTGAACGGCGTCGTCCGCAAGGGCGACCGCATCCGACTGATGGCCGCCGAGCGCGACTACGAGATTACCCGTCTCGGGGTGATGACCCCAGCCGCCGTCGAGGTGGCGGCCCTCGGCCCCGGCGAGGTCGGAGTGCTCGCCGCGTCGATCAAGGAGATCGCCCACGCCAAGATCGGCGACACCGTCACCCACTCCCGACGTCCCGCCGTCGCGCCGCTGCCCGGGTTCAAGGCGGTCAAACCGATGGTATTCGCGGGCCTCTATCCGGCGGACACCGGCCAGTACGAGGCGCTGCGGACGGCGGTCGAGAAGCTCAAGCTGAACGACTCCTCGTTCAGCTACGAGCCGGAGAGCTCGGTGGCGCTCGGCTTCGGCTTCCGCTGCGGCTTCCTCGGGCTTCTCCACATGGAGATCGTCCAGGAGCGTCTCGAGCGCGAGTTCGCGCTCACCCTGATCACGACCGCGCCGACCGTCGCCTACCGCGTGACGACCACCGCGGCCGAGGTGCTCATCGTCGACAGCCCGACCAAGCTCCCGCCCGTCCAGAGCATCGCCACGATCGAGGAGCCGATCATCCTCGCGACCATCCACCTGCCGGCCGAGTACATGGGCGGGATCCTGAAGCTCTGCGAGGACAAGCGCGGCCGCCAGCGCGAGATCAGGTACCTGGGCGAGAGCCGCGTCATGCTCGTCTACGAGCTGCCGCTGAACGAGATCGTCGTCGACTTCTACGATCGCCTGAAGTCGGTCTCGAAGGGCTACGCCTCGCTCGACTACGAGCTGCACGACTTCGCGGCGAGCGACCTCGTGAAGCTCGACATCCGGATCAACGGCGACATCGTCGACGCGCTGTCGCTGATCGTGCACCGCGACCGCGCGTACGCGCGCGGCCGCGAGCTCGCCACCCGAATGCGCGAGCTCATCCCCCGTCAGATGTTCGAGGTCGTCATCCAGGCCTCGATCGGGTCCAAGGTGATCGCGCGCGAGACCGTGAAGGCGATGCGGAAGAACGTGACCGCCAAGTGCTACGGCGGCGACATCACCCGCAAGCGGAAGCTCCTCGAGGCGCAGAAAGAGGGCAAGAGGCGCATGAAGCAGGTCGGTCGCGTCGAGATCCCGCAGGAGGCGTTCCTGGCGGTCCTCAAGGTCGAGCAGTGAGCGAGCACCCGGCGGTGAAGGCGGACGCGGACGAGGCGCGCAAATCGCGTCCGGCGGCGCGGGCGAAGTCGGTCTTCCGCGAATACGCGGAGGCTCTGCTCGTCGCTTTGGCGCTCGCGCTGTTCATCCGGACCTTCTTCGTGCAGGCCTTCAAGATCCCGTCCGGATCCATGCTGCCGACCCTCCAGATCGGCGACCATCTGCTCGTGAACAAGCTTCTGTATGGCCTTCGGGTGCCCGTCTATGGCACACGGTTGTTCAGCTACTTCCACCCGGAGCACGGGGACGTGGTCGTCTTCGTGTACCCGGAGGACCGGGACAAGGACTTCATCAAGCGGGTGATCGGGATTCCGGGCGATCGCATCGAGATCCGCCACAAGAAGCTTTACCGGAACGGCGAGCCGGTCGATGAACCGTATGCGCACTACACCGATCCGGAGGGGCCCGCGCCGCGCGACAAGTTCGGCCCGGTCACCGTTCCGGAGGGCAACGTGTTCGTCATGGGGGACAACCGGGACCACAGCTTCGACTCGCGTTTCTGGGGCTTCGTGCCGTACGAGGACATCAAGGGGAAGGCGTTCATGATCTACTGGTCGTGGGACGGCGAGGATTCCTGGGTGCGGTGGTCGCGCCTGGGACAGCTCGTCCGCTGAGCCCACGGACCCGCCCGCCCCCGCGCCTCCCGGCCACGGACAGGACCGGTGACCCGCAGGAGAACCATCGAGGAGTGATGGCGATGCAGCTCAGTGACAAGCTCTCTTCGCGCAAGGCGCGTCTCGGCGTGATCGGGCTCGGGTACGTCGGCCTTCCGCTCTCCATGGAGATGGCGGAGGCCGGATTCCACGTCGTCGGGATCGACGCCGACGAGCGGAAGGTCGCAGAGATCGCCGCCCGCCGCTCCTACATCGCCGACGTGCCGACCGAGGTCCTCGAGAAGATGGTGGCGGCCGGCCGCTTCGAGGCGACCACGGATCCGTCCGTGCTCGCGACGCTCGACGCCGTCAGCATCTGCGTCCCGACGCCGCTCTCGAAGACGAAGGACCCGGACGTCAGCTACATCCTCGACGCGGTCGCGCACATCAAGAAGCACATCCACCCGGGCCAGCTCATCGTGCTCGAGAGCACGACCTACCCCGGCACGACCGACGAGCTCATCCGCGCCGAGCTCGAGACCGACGGCATGCGCGCCGGTCGCGAGTTCTACCTCGCGTTCTCGCCCGAGCGCATCGATCCGGGGAACCAGACCCACGGCACGAAGAACACGCCCAAGGTCGTCGGCGGCATCACGCCGCGCTGCACCGAGCTCGCGACGCTCCTCTACTCCCAGTTCATCGACCGCGTGCACCCGGTCTCGTCGGCACGCGCGGCCGAGATGGTGAAGCTCCTCGAGAACACGTTCCGGAGCGTCAACATCGGCCTCGTGAACGAGATCGCCCAGATGTGCGACGTCCTCGGGATCGACGCCTACGAGGTGATCGAGGCCGCGGCGACGAAGCCCTTCGGCTTCATGCCGTTCTACCCCGGCCCCGGCCTCGGTGGGCACTGCATCCCGATCGACCCGCACTACCTCGCGTGGAAGATGAAGGCGCACGACTTCACGGCGCGCTTCATCGGCCTCGCGGCCGAGGTGAACCAGGAGATGCCGCACCTCGTCGTCGACAAGGTCGCGGCGGGCCTCAACTACCACGGGAAGCCGGTCAAGGGCTCCCGGATCCTGGCGCTCGGCGTCGCGTACAAGAAGGACGTGAGCGACATGCGCGAGTCGCCCGCGATCGAGGTGATCGACCAGCTCACCAAGCGCGGAGCGATCGTCAAGTACCACGACCCGTACGTCCCCGAGCTGATCCTCGAGTCGGGCGCGCGCGCTAGCGTTCCCTTGACCGACGACAACCTCCGCCTCTCCGACTGCGTCGTCATCCTGACCGACCATCGCTGCTTCGACATTCCGTTCATCGTCAAGCACTCGCGCCTCGTCGTAGACACTCGCAACTCGACGCGCGGCCTCGAGGGCCAGTACGGCGAGCGCATCATGAAGCTCGGAGCGCCGGCGCCGTTCGCGATGCGCGCCGCGCACCCCGGGGAAGCCGCGTGATCGGCCGGCGCCCCGGCCTGCCAAGCGCCAGCTAGCCGGGACGCCGCGCCGGAAGTACGCTCGCCCGAGCGCCGTGGAGGGCGCGCACGCGAGGCGACGATGTCAGAGAGCGAACGCCAGGATCCCGCGCAACCCGAGGAGCCGAGCTTCGCCCAGCTGCTCGCGGAGCACGAAGCCACGCGGACGCTGTCGGTCGGCGACACGGTGACCGGGAAGGTCCTGCAGATCGGCGAGGAGCACGTCTTCGTCGACGTGAGCGGCAAGGGCGAGGCGGTGATCCCGCGCGCCGAGCTCGTCGGACCGGACGGCGCGCTCGAGGTCGCGCTCGGGGACCCGCTCGAGGCGACCGTCGTCGCGGTTCAGCCCGAGCTCCGGCTCTCGCGGAAGCTCCTCGCGGGCGCCGGCGCCCGCGAGATGCTGCGCGTCGCCGCCGAGTCCGGCATCCCGGTCGAGGGGCGGGTCGCCGGCGTCGTGAAGGGCGGATTCGAGGTCACCGTCGCCGGCATGCGCGCCTTCTGCCCGCTCTCGCAGATGGACGTGCGGCGGGTCGAGGACCAATCGGCGTTCCTCGGCCAGACGCTCCCGTTCCTCGTGATCGAGCTCAAGGAGGACGGGCGGAGGATCGTTCTGTCGCGCCGGCGCCTCCTCGCGGAGGAGGCGAAGCGGCAGGCGGAGGAGACGCGGGCGCGCCTGAAGCCGGGCGCCGTGCTGCAGGGCAGGGTGGTGTCGATCGCGGCTTTCGGCGCCTTCATCGACGTCGGCGGCGTGCAGGGGCTCGTCCACCTGTCCGAGATCTCGCATCGCCGCGTCGACCGGGCGAGCGACGCGCTCGAGCTCGGGCAGGAGGTGACGGTCCAGGTCCTGAAGGTCGACTCGCAGAACGGCAAGCTGGCGCTCAGCATGAAGGCGCTCGAGGGCGATCCGTGGGGCGCCGTCGGGGATCGCCTGCAGCCGCGCCAGGTCGTCGACGGCCGGGTCGTGCGCGTCGCCGACTTCGGCGTCTTCGTCGAGCTCGCGCCGGGCATCGACGGGCTTCTCCACGTGAGCGAGCTGCCACACGGGGCGCTCGCGAAGCTGCGAGAGGCGGCGCGCGTGCGCGCCGAGCTGTCGGTCGTGATCCTCGAGATCGATCCGGCGAAGCGGCGGATCGCGCTCGCGCTCGCGCCGCAGGGCGCGCAGCCGGGAGAGGTGATCGCGGCGTCGCGCGCTCGCGCCGGGGACGTCGTCACGGGGACCGTCGAGGGCGTGAAGCCGTTCGGGGTCGTCCTCCGATTCGGTCCAGGGCAGACCGGCGTCGTCCCGAACAACGAGACCGGCGTACCGCGCGGCGCGGACCTCGCGAAGGAGTTCCCCGCCGGCAGCGAGCTCACGGCGGAGGTGACCGCGGTCGAGATGGGGGGGCGTCGTCTCCGGCTGTCGCGCGCGAAGGCGCTGCGGCGAGAGGAGCAGGCGGAGATCGACCGCCACGGCCGGACGCAGGAGAAGGTCAGCCTCTCGACCTTCGGCGACCTCCTCCGGCAGGCGCAGGAGAAGCGGCGCTAGCGAAACGCGTGAGCCGCCCCGACGCCGCGGCGGTGGCAGCGACGAAGTCGAATCGGGCGGAGCGGACGGGCGCGGAGCGGGGATGGCGACGAGGTGGCTGTGTGGCTTGACGGTGGCGGGGGCGCTCGCCTGCGCGCTCCACGCGCCGAGCGTCGCGGGCGATGCCCGAGCGCGCCGTGTGCGTGACGCCCGAGCGCCCGACGCACGTGCGCCGGCCGCGCTGCGTGCGTATCTCGACCCGACGACAGGCCGCTTCGGCGAGCCGCCGCCGGGCGCCGCCCGCGAGAGCGCGCAGGCCGCCGGGCCGTTCCGGTCGACCCCGCGTCCTTCCCGCGCTCCGGGAGCGCCCGAGCCGGTCGCCGGCGGCGGCGTGATCGTCTTCGGGTGGGGTCGGCCGAGCGGGCTGCGCGTCACCGGTTGTGGCAGTAGGCGCAGTTGCCCTCGCCGCCGAGGTCGGTGAAGGGCGGGTCGTTCCAGGGATCGCCGTCGGCGTAGAGCGCGGCGCGCTCGTCGACGGTGTCGGCGAGCGCACGCGCGCGATCGACGAACGCGCCGTTCCAGCCGCCCTTCTCGCCGACCGCCGCCGCCGTGAGGTACGACCGGCGCGCGTCCTCGACGCGCCCGCCCTTCGCGAACAGGTCGCCGAAGAGCACGAGGGTCCCCTCGAGGTTGTGCGGTGCGAAGCCGTCGTTGAAGCAGATCTCGCCCTGGTCGGCGCAGACGCCCGCGATCGCCGGGAACGCGACGTCGAGGAGGTGGAGGACGTAGGCGTAGCGCGCGCTTCGCGGCGGCTCGACCGGCCCGAGGCCGAACGGGATGAAGGTGTTGAAGAGCGGATTGACATCGGCGAGCCGGCGCATGTCGGCGATCGCAGCCTCGACGGCAGGCTCGTCGCCGAGCGCGACCGCGGCCTTGTAGCGCGCGGCCGCGGCGAAGCCCGGCACGCGGCTGTCGCCGCGGTCGCCGGACCAGAGAAGCCGAGCCGCGCGATCGAGCGCGCGGTCTGCGGCGACGATCTCGCGCGTGCCGGGCGCATCCGCTCGACGGGGATCCGGCACCTCCAGCTCGTAGCGCCAGAGCCCCATCATGCCGAGCAGGAACCATGCGCGACCGTCGTTGCGGTCGCGCTCGACCGCGCGCCGGAGGAGCGCGATTGCGCGATCGCTCTGGTCTGCCGCACCGCCGAGCGTCGCCCAGAAGGCGCGCTCCCCGGCGGCCGCTTCGCGGCTCGCCGGCCGCGACTCGACGCGCCGCTCGTCGTTGCGCGTGAAGCCGTGGAACCGGACCAGGAGCCGCTTCTCGCCGACTCGGAGCGAGAGCTGGACGAACCCGACCGGTCCGACGACCGCAGGGAATGCCGGTCCCGAGGCATCGAGCGCGAGGGCGGTCGTGGTGTAGCGAAGCCGCGTCACGCCCCCCGCGTCGCCCGCGCGATCGTCGTACTGCCAGCCGCCCGGAACGCGGTGCCAACGCTCGCAGGGAAGCGCGACCTCGGGACCGCCGGTGACGAGGTTCGTGGCGGTCGGATACGACGCGATCCGGACGTGCGCGCTCGCCGGACAGACGGTGGGATCGAGCAGCTGCACGAGGCCGGGGTCGGCGGCGACGCGGATGCGCGCGCTACCCGTGCCCGCCGCCGCGTCGCGCGTGAACGCTGCCGACTTGCCCTCGGTCAAGACCGTGAACGCTTGGGCTCGCGCGATCGGGCCGGCGAGGACTGCCACGAGCCCGGCTGCCGACGCGACCGCCACGCGAGACGGCGTGCCTCTCACGCCACCATCCCTGGCGGCGATCATGCCGCCGAAGACCGCTGCGAACGCGGAAAATCCATCGAAACCTCCCCTTTGGCGACTCGCTACGCGCGCCCGAGAATGAGCCCGCTCGTCGGGCAGCCCGTGCCCGCGGTGACCAGCACGTGCTGGACGCCCGGCACCTGATTGCACGAGGCGCCGCGGATCTGGCGCACCGCCTCGGTGATGCCGTTCATGCCGTGGATGTAGGCCTCGCCGAGCAGGCCGCCGCTCGTGTTGATCGGCAGCTTCCCGCCGATCGAGAGGTTCTCGACCGTCGCGAAGTCCTTGGCCTCGCCGCGGCCGCAGAAGCCCAGCTCCTCGAGCTGCACGAGGACGAAGGGCGTGAAGTGGTCGTAGAGGAATGCGGTCTGGATGTCGGCGGGCCGAAGGCCCGACATCGCCCACAGCCTCTCGGCCACGACGCGCATCTCCGGCAGGCCGGTGATGTCCGGCCGGTAGTAGCTCGTCATCATCTCGCCGTCCGCCGCGGCGCCCTGCGCGGCCGCGACGACGAGCGCAGGCGTCTGGCGGAGATCGCGCGCGCGCTCGGGCGACGTGACGACGAGCGCGACGCCGCCGTCGCTCTCCTGGCAGCAGTCGAGGAGGCGCAACACCGGCTCCACGATCCAGCGCGAGCTCTGGTGGTCGTCGAGCGTGATCGGACGCTGGTAGAACCACGCCGCCGGATTGGTCGCCGCGTGGTTCCGATCGACGACCGCGATCCGGCCGAAGTCCGCGTTGGTGACGCCGTACTCGTGCATGTAGCGGCGCGCGTGGAGAGCGACCCAGCTCGCCGGCGTCAGGAGCCCATACGGTCCGTACATGTCGAGGAACGGCGGCAGCATCGCCGCGCCGCCGATGGCGGTGCCTCCGAAGCGCATTCCCGAGCGCTCGTTGAACGCGCGCCAGCAGACCACGACGTCGGCGACGCCGGTCGCGATCGCCATCGCCGCCTGCATCACGACCGCGCACGCGCCGCCGCCGCCGTACGGGATGCGCGAGAAGAGCGCGAGCTTCTCGATGCCGAGGTTGCGCGCGACCTCGGCTTCCTCGCTCGAGTCCATGGTGAACGTGACGAGCCCGTCGACGTCGCCCGGCGACAGGCCGGCATCGTCGAGCGCCGACTTGATGCACTCGCACGCGAGCTGGAGCTCGCTCCGCCCGGACGCCTTCGAGAACTCGGTCTGGCCGATGCCGGCGATGGCGGCGCGGTTGGCGAGCGATCGGCCGCCCGTCGCACCATGCGATGCGCCGGTCACCTGCGCGCCCCGGCGAGCGGCAGGCCGACGACGGCGGTGCCCGAGACGTGATCGCCCTGGTCGTTGGTCGCCTTGAACTCGACGTCGACGAGGCCCTCGCCGTCGACCTGTGACTTCGCGGTGACGGTGCCGGTGTACTCGAGCTTCGAGCCGGCGTATGCCGGCACGCCGAGCCGGATCGCGATCTTCCGCACCATCGCCTCGGGACCCCCCCAGTCCGTCAGGAAGCGGCTGCAGAGGCCGTTGTCGGTGATGATGTTCATGAAGATGTTCGGCGATCCCTGCGAGGCGGCGTAGTCGCGGTCGTGGTGCACGGGCATGAAGTCGCGCGTCGCGATCGCGCCCGCGACGACGACGGTCGCCGTGACGTCGATGCGCATCGGCGTCAGCCGGTCGCCGATCCGGATCGCGTTCCAGTCGAGGGTGGTGCGGCCCATCACGCGGTCCTCCGCGGGCGGAACTGCGGCAGCGCCAGCCCGTTGTCGAAGTGCTCGATGAACGCCTCGACGGGTATGCCGATCGCGACGTCGCCCGGATCCACGCCGCAGAGGTTCGAGACGATACGGGTCCCCTCCTCGAGCTCGACGAGCGCGACGATGTAGGTGCCCTCGAACCACGGCCACTGGGGATGGCGCGGCATGACGAAGCTGTACACGGAGCCCCGTCCGGACGATTCGATCGTGTCCCACGCGAGCGAGTTGCAGCGCGGGCACATCGGCCGCGGCGGGTGGCGGAGCGTCGCGCACGCGGAGCAGCGCTGGATGAGGAGCTTTCCGTCCTTCAGCGCGTCCCAGAAGAAGCGGGTATCGGGAGTGGTCGTCGGAGCCAGCCGGTCGCTCATTTGAGGAGGGCCTCCAGGTCGGGCTTGAACTTCAGGATCCGGAACATCTGCCGGCCCACCACCTCGCCCTCCTCGTCGCAATACGTCGTCACCCAGGTGACGAAGTGGCCCGGGCCGAGCCGCGTGCGCTTCCGGTCCGATACCGACTCGATGACCGTCGTCGACGTGATCACCTCTCCGAGGCGGAGGTAGCGCGCGATCTCGAACTCCGAGTTGGTCGCGAGGGTGGCGATGAAGCCGGCCTCGTCGAGCGCCGCGAGCGGGTTCTCGCCGCCCTCGGTCGGCGAGCCGCCGCGCTCCGCGATGCCCGAGATCTTCGGCGTCGGCATCGTCCACGTCTGCAGCATCAGCGGCGGCGCCACGATCCCGCCGAAGCGCGACCCGGCGGCGAACGCGGGGTCGGTGTAGACGGGGTTCTCGTCCTCGAGCGCCGCCGCCCAGTGGCGGATCATCGGTTGATTCACGGGATCTGGCGCGACGCTCGGTGCGCCCATCGGCTTGCCGATGCGGGCGCGGATGGTGGCCAACGCCTTCTCCTCGATCGAATGGTGTTCGGACATCGACCCTCCGGTTTCCGGGCTCGCCGAGCGGCGCTCAGACGGCTTCGCCCGGCTGCGGTCGCAGCTCGTAGTCGTCCCACCGCGGGCTGGACATCTCCGCGCGGAAGCGATCGAACGTCCAGGGCCAGGCGGTCGGAAGGCCCGCGCGATCGAGATACCAGCTCCTGCAGCCGCTCGCCCAGATCGTGCCCTTCGCGGCGTCGCGTCGCTCGGCGTCGAAGCGCTCCATCGCCGCGCGCGACGCCGAGATCTCGCGGCAGGCACCCGACCGGATGCGCTCCACGAGCTCGAGCACGTATGCGAATTGCAGCTCCGCGACCTCGATGAGCGAGAAGTTTCCGACCGGCGAGTTCGGCCCGTTCAGGAGGAAGAAGTTCGGGAAGCCCGGGATTGAGATCGCCATGTACGCCCCCGGCCCGTCCTTCCAGACGTCGTCGAGAAGCGCGCCGTCGCGCCCGACGACCTGCATCGGCCGCACGAAGGCGTCGACGTGGAAGCCCGTCGCGAGCACGAGGACGTCGAGCTCGTGGAGCTCTCCGTCGAGCGTGCGAACGCCCGCCGGCTCCACGCGCTCGATGCGGTCGGTCACGAGGCGCGCGTTCGGGCGCTGGATCGCCTCGTAGAAGTTCTCGGAGATGACGAGGCGCTTGCACGCCGCGCGATAGGCCGGTCGGAGCCGCTCGCGGAGGTCGGGATCGCGGACGCTCGTCTCGAGGTTCGCGACGCACATGTCGTGCATCGCCTTCAGCACCACCGACTCCGCGTCCATGAGCACGTTCGCGAAGCCGTCCGTGAACGCGCGCGCGATGTCGGCGCGAAGGGCGACGATCGCCTCGGGGCGCTCGCGAAACTCGGCCTTCTCCGCGTCGCTGTAGGGCGGGTTCTGGGCCGGCATGATCCACTGCGGCGTCCGCTGGAAGAGGGTGAGCCGGCCCACCCGGTCCACGATCGCCGGGACGATCTGGATCGCCGAAGAGCCGGTGCCCACCACCCCGACCCGCCTCCCCGCGATCGGCACGCCGTGGTCCCAGCGCGCGCTGTGGAACGACGCGCCGGCGAACTCGCGGAGCCCCGGGATGTCCGGAACCGCCGGGCGATGCAGCACGCCGGTCGCCGCGATGACGACGTCCGCGTCATCGGCCGCTTCGTCGGCCGTCGCGATCCTCCAGCGGCCGCGCTCGAAGGCGCAGCGCACGACCTCCTTGCCGTACCGGATGCGCGGCTCCACCCCGCAGCGCCGCGCGACGTCCTCGAAGTAGGCCTGGATCTCCGCTCCCGAAGAGAAGCGGCGGCTCCACTCCGGGTTGAGCGCGAAGGAGTAGCTGTAGAAGTGCGACGGCACGTCGCACGCGAGCCCGGGGTAGGTGTTCTCGCGCCACGTCCCGCCGAGGCGGTCGGCCTTCTCGTAGACGGCGACGTCGTCGAAGCCTGCCTCGCGGAGCTTGATCGCGCTCAGGATGCCGGACATCCCGGCGCCGATGACGATGAAGCGCATCCTCCGTGGACCTCGGCTCGTTTTCGAATGACCGCGCCCGGCGACGCGGCATCGCCGGTCTTGCCATGATTTGAAAATTGATTCAAGATTCAAACCGATGGCGACGCCGGACCCGCGCGCTCGGCCCCGGTCGCGCCCGGGGCGCTCGGGCTACGCCAAGTCGCAGGAGACGCGCGCGCGCATCCTCGCGGCGGCGCTCGAGGAAGCGACCGACTCCGGGATTCACGACACGTCGCTCGCCGCCATCGCGGCCCGCGCCGGCGTCGCGATCGGCAGCCTGAACTACCACTTCGGGTCGCGCGAGGAGCTCCTGCGCGAGCTCATGGCGTCGCTCACGACCGAGCTCGTCGCACGGCTCCACGCGACCGATCCGCAGGACGACGGCGACTTCTTCGAGCGCGAGCGCGCCGGCCTGCTCGTGTACCTCGACCACCTGCGCGCCAACCCGGCGTACCTCCGGCTCGCCGGCGAGATCCGGCTCCACGAGCCGGCGCTCTATCGGCGCACCGTCGCCGGCTGGCTGCAGCTCTTCGTCGCGCGCATCCGGGCCGGGATCGCGCGTGGCGACCTGCGCCCGATGGACGACGCCGAGGTCGCGGCGCAGGCCTACTTCATCCTCGGCGCGACCCAGTACCTCGATCAGCGCGCGCGGCGCGACGGCACCCCGTACCCGCCCGACGAAGCGGTCGCCGACGCGTACGTCGCGCTGCTCCGTGCCGGGCTCGGCGCGGCCGCGGAAGCGAGGCCTACCCGCCGGTCGCGGCGCGCGTCTGCTCGGGCGTCGCGACCGGACGGCCGAGGCGGCGCGCGATCTCGGCGACCTCGCGCACGCGCTCGACGTTCCCGCGCGCAGGAACGCTCGCGTCGTCCTCGAGGCCGACGCGCACGTGGCCGCCGCGGGCGATCGCGTGCTCGACCAGCGGGAGCACGTCGTCGCCGTAGCAGGCGACCATCCACGGCAGCCGGGGATGGTCGCGCAGCAGGTGGAGATACGCGTCGAGGTAGACCGGCTCCGGCGGGAAGCCGAAGGGGAGGCGGCGCCCCCCGAACATGAAGCGGACGACCGGCGGCCGCAGCTCCGGGACCTCCGCGGTCAGGAGGAGCAGCTGGCGGACGAAGTTCGGCTCGTACACCGCGACGCTCGGCGCGAGCCGATGGCGGACGCAGAGCGCGAGCGCGTGGCGGCTGTCCTCGACCGGGTTGTGGTAGGCGAAGCCGCTCGCCGCGAGGCGCCCG
Source organism: Binatia bacterium (assembly GCA_035651755.1). Lineage (GTDB taxonomy): Bacteria > Desulfobacterota > Binatia > UBA12015 > UBA12015 > DASRFA01. Next base: position 24,422 of record DASRFA010000051.1, read on the forward strand.
TCCTTCACGCCGATGAAGTGCGTCGTGCCGCAATCGACCGGCGCCCAGTCGATCAGGCCCTCCGACCCGAGCGCGTCGACGTGCGCGAAGCGCGCCGCCGGGTCGCCGGTCGAGCCCAGCATGGTGGGATACACGACGAGGCCGTCCCGGCCGTGGAGCTCGCGGAAGACCGCGCGATAGGCGTCGGCGTCGCCGAAGGCCCAGCCGCCGTCCGGCTTCCGGCCGTGGACGTGGATCACGGACGCGCCCTGGGCGGCGCAGGCGCGCGCCTGCGCCAGGATGTCGGCATCCACGATCGGCACGCCGGGGTGCTCGTCGCGCGTGCTCGCGCCGTTCACGGCGACCTCGATGATCAGCGGCGTCGTCACGTCGCACCTCCCTTCCGCCCGACGGAGCGCCCCGCGGCCGCGCTCGCGGGGCCCGGAGCGGGCTCGCCGCGACGCCCGCATTGACATCCCGACCCTCGGACGGTAGCGAACGGTGGGCCTTTTAATCGAATCCCGCGAGGTTCGGAAAGGTGAGAAATGGGCAGTCAGCTCCGCGGCGAGGCGGACCGCGTCGTCCTCGATGCACCCGGCGTCCATCGCGCGCTCGCCCGCATCGCTCACGAGATCGTCGAGCGCAATAAGGGTGTCGAGGGGCTAGGCCTCGTCGGCATCCGATCGCGCGGCGACTTCCTCGCGCGCCGGCTGCAGGACGAGATCGCCAAGCTCGAGGGTGAGCGCGTTCCGTTCGGCGCGATGGACGTCACGCTCTACCGGGACGACATCACGCGCGGCGCCGACCACCACCTCGTCCAGATCACCGAGATCCCCTGGGAGGTCGACGGCAAGACGATCCTCCTGGTCGACGACGTCCTCTTCACCGGCCGCACCGTCCGCGCCGCGCTCGACGCGCTCATGGACTTCGGCCGGCCGCGCACGATCCAGCTGGCGGTCCTGGTCGACCGCGGCCATCGCGAGCTTCCGATCCGCGCCGACTACGTCGGCAAGAACCTCCCGACCCAGCGCGCGGAGAAGGTCCGCGTGCGACTCCAGGAGTCCGACGGGATCGACGAGGTGGCGATCCTGCCGGCGGTACACGCCATCGGGAACGGCGGCGCCGGCCTCAAGCGGGCGACCGGTCAAGCGCGCGCCGAGCGCGCACGGAGGGCTTGAACCATGCTGTTCGCTCGTCCGCACCTGATCGGGCTCGAGGGACTCTCGGCGGAGGAGATCACCTTCCTCCTCGACACCGCGGAGTCGTTCAAGGAGGTCTCCGAGAGGGAGATCAAGAAGGTGCCGGCGCTCCGCGGCCGGACGGTCGTGAATCTCTTCTTCGAGGGGAGCACGCGCACCCGGACGTCGTTCGAGATCGCGGCCAAGCGCCTCTCCGCGGACACCGTGAGCCTCTCGGCGCAGGCGTCGTCCGCGAGCAAGGGCGAGACGCTGACCGATACCGCGCGGAACCTCGCGGCGATGGGCCCGGACGCGATCGTCGTCCGGCATCCGTCGTCGGGCGCGCCCGACCTCCTCGCGCGCCACGTCGACTGCCCCATCATCAACGCGGGCGACGGCGCGCACGAGCACCCGACGCAGGCGCTCCTCGACCTCCTCACGATCCGCGAGCACAAGGGCCAGATCGCGGGCCTGACGGTCGCGATCGTCGGCGACCTCCTGCACAGCCGGGTGGCGCGCTCGAACCTCTTCGGGCTCCTCACCATGGGCGCGAAAGTCCGCTTCGTCGGCCCACCGACCCTCGTGCCTCGCCAGTTCGCCGACCTGGGAGCCGAGCTCGTGTGCGACCTGCACGAGGGCCTGAAGGGCGTCGACGTCATCATGATGCTCCGCATCCAGCGCGAGCGCATGAACGGTCGCTACTTCTCGTCGCTCGACGAGTACTCGCGCCTCTACTGCCTCTCGGCCGACGCCGTCGCGCGCGCCAAGAGCGACGTCATCATCCTCCACCCGGGCCCGATGAACCGCGGCGTGGAGATCTCGAGCACGGTCGCGGACGGCCCGTACTCGGTCATCATGGACCAGGTGACCAACGGGGTCGCGGTCCGGATGGCGGTGCTCTACGTGCTGGTCGGAAGGCGGAAGGCCGCGCTCGACGACGCGGCCGCCGACGACGGGCCGGCGATCGACGCCGCCGTCCGGCCGCTGGCGCTGGCCGAGCTCCCCGCCAAGAGGGCCGCGACCGGTGAGTGAGGGATTCCGGCTGTCGGCGGGCCGCTCCGAGCCGCCGCTCCTGATCGCGGGCGGGACGCTCGTCGACCCGGTCGCTCGCAAGCAGCGCAAGGCCGACGTGCTCGTGCGCGACGGCGTGATCGCGGCGATCGACGCCGGCATCTCGGCGCAGCTCCCGCGCCGCGGCGTCGCGACCATCCAGCGCGTCGACGCGACCGGCTTCCTCGTGACGCCCGGCCTCGTCGACATGCACGTCCACCTGCGCGAGCCCGGCTACGAGTACAAGGAAACGATCGCGACCGGCGCGCGCGCCGCGGTCGCGGGCGGCGTGACCAGCGTCGCCTGCATGGCGAACACCAAGCCGGTGAACGACTCGCCCGCGGTGACCCGCTTCATCCTCGAGCGCGCGCACGCCGCGCAGCTCGCGAAGGTCTTCCCGATCGGCGCACTCTCGGTCGGCCTCGCCGGCGCGCAGCTCGCGCCCTTCGCGGGGATGTACGAGGCGGGCATCATCGCGATCTCGGACGACGGCCACGCCGTCAGCGACGCCGAGCTCATGCGGCGCGCCCTCGAGTGCGCGAAGATGTTCGGCATGCCGGTGATCGACCACGCCGAGGACCGCGCGCTCGCAGCGGGTGGGCTCATGCACGAGGGCGCCGTGTCGCTCCGGCTCGGGCTCCGCGGCGTCCCCTCCGCGGCGGAGGACGTGATGGTGGCGCGCGACATCGCGCTCGCGAGCCTGACCGGCGGGCACCTCCACGTCGCGCACATCTCGAGCGCGGGCGCGGTCGGCATGGTACGGCGGGCGCGCGCCGCCGGCGTCCACGTGACCGCCGAGGTCAGCCCGCACCACCTCTGGCTCACCGACGAGGCGGTCGTGGGGTACAACACGAACGCGAAGATGGCGCCGCCGCTGCGCTCGGAGTCCGACCGCCAGGCCCTGCGCGAGGCGCTCGCCGACGGCACGATCGACTGCATCGCGACCGACCACGCCCCGCACCACCGCGACGAGAAGGACGTCGAGTTCGAGCAGGCGGCGAACGGCGTCGTCGGCCTCGAGACGCTGTTGCCGCTCACGCTCCGGCTGGTCGACGAGCGCGTCCTCGACCTCCCGACCGCGATCGCCAAGATCACGAGCGAGCCGGCCGCGATCCTCGGCCTTCCCGTCGGAACGCTGGACGTCGGGCGCGCGGCGGACCTGACGGTCATCGACCCGACGCTCGAATGGACGGTCGCGGCGCCGGAGCTCCTCACGAAGAGCAAGAACACGCCTTTCGACGGCTGGACCATGCGCGGCCGCGCGGTCCTCACGATGGTCGACGGCCGCGTCGTCCACGACCTCCGCGGCGAGGGCGAGGCGCCGCGGCGGGCCCGGGCAGAGGTGCGGGCGTGAGCGCGCTGGATCGATCGAACGGCGACCCGGCGCCGGCGCTGCTCGCGCTCGCGGACGGGACCGTGTTCCGCGGCGCCGCGTTCGGCGCGAGCGGCGAGGTCTCAGGCGAGGTCGTCTTCAACACGGCGATGTCGGGCTACCAGGAGATCCTGACCGACCCGTCGTACGAGGGGCAGCTCGTCGCGATGACGTACCCGGAGATCGGGAACGTCGGCGTGAACGCGGCCGACGTCGAGTCGGTCAAGCCATGGGTGCGCGGCTTCATCGTGCGCGAGTACTGGCCGGAGCCGTCGAGCTGGCGCGCCGAGGAGACCCTCGCCGCGTACATGGAGCGGCACGGGATCGTCGGCATCCAGTGCATCGACACCCGCGCGCTCGTCCGCCATCTCCGGACGGCGGGATCGCAGCAGGCGATCCTGACGACGACGGACCTCGACGAGTCGTCCGCGGTCGCGCGCGCCCGCGCCCTCCCGAGCCTCGAGGGCCAGGACCTCGCGAGCGCGGTCACCTGCCGCGAGCCCTACGACTGGGACGAGGGCCGCTGGCAGCTCGGCAAGGGCTACCTGCGGCCGGCGTCCTTCAAGCACTTCGTCGTGGCCTACGACTACGGGCTCAAGCGGAACATCCTGCGGAACCTCGTGGACGCGGGCTGTCGGGTCCGCGTGGTGCCGGCGCAGACCCCCGCGAGCGAGGTGCTCGCGATGAAGCCCGATGGCGTTTTCCTCTCGAACGGCCCGGGCGACCCCGACGCGGTCACGTACGCGCGGAAGGAGGTCGCGAACCTGATCGGCTCCGTGCCGATCTTCGGCATCTGCCTCGGCCACCAGATCCTGGGGCTCGCGCTCGGCGGTCGCACCTACAAGCTCAAGTTCGGGCACCACGGCGCGAACCAGCCCGTCAAGGATCTGAAGACCGGCAAGGTCGAGATCACGTCGCAGAACCACGGCTTCGCGGTCGACACGGACTCGCTCCGCGGCACGGCGGTTCTCACGCACACGAACCTGAACGACGGCACCGTCGAGGGCCTCGAGCACGAGCGCCTGCCGCTCTTCTCCGTGCAGTACCACCCCGAGGCGTCGCCGGGGCCGCACGAGTCGGCGTACCTCTTCCGCCGCTTCGTCGAGATGATCGAGAAGGAGAAGCGGTAACCCGATGCCGAAGCGCACCGATATCCGGTCCGTGCTGCTGATCGGCTCCGGCCCGATCGTGATCGGCCAGGCGTGCGAGTTCGACTACTCGGGCGCGCAGGCGTGCAAGGCGCTGCGCGAGGAGGGGTACCGCGTCGTCCTCGTGAACTCGAACCCGGCGACGATCATGACCGATCCGGAGTTCGCCGACGCGACCTACATCGAGCCGATGACCGCGGAGATCCTCGAGCTCATCATCGCGCGCGAGCGGCCGGACGCGCTGCTCCCGACGATCGGCGGCCAGACCGGCCTGAACCTCGCACTCGAGCTCGCGGAGGCCGGCGTCCTCGAGCGCTACGGCGTCGCGATGATCGGCGCCAACGTCGAGGCGATCAAGAAGGCCGAGGACCGCGATCTCTTCAAGCAGGCGATGGAGCGGATCGGCCTCGAGGTGCCGCGCTCGGGCTACGCGCGCTCGCTCGACGAGGCGCGCCGCATCCGCGACGAGCTCGGCTACCCGCTCATCCTCCGCCCGTCGCGCACGCTCGGCGGCATGGGTGGCGGCTTCTCGTACTCGGACGACGACTTCGAGACGGCCGTGAAGTGGGCGCTCGAGGCGTCGCCGCACCACGAGGTGCTGCTCGAGGAGTCGGTCGAGGGCTGGAAGGAGTTCGAGCTCGAGGTCATGCGCGACCGCATGGACAACTGCGTCGTCGTCTGCACGATCGAGAACCTCGACCCGATGGGCGTCCACACCGGCGACTCGATCACGGTCGCGCCCATCCAGACGCTCACCGACAAGGAGTACCAGGTGATGCGCGACGCCGCCTTCGCGATCATGCGCGAGATCGGCGTCGTGACCGGCGGCTCGAACGTCCAGTTCGCGGTCGACCCGGCCACCGGCCGGATGGTGGTGATCGAGATGAACCCGCGCGTGTCGCGGAGCTCCGCCCTCGCCTCGAAGGCGACCGGCTTCCCGATCGCCAAGATCGCCGCCAAGCTCGCGGTCGGCTACACGCTCGACGAGATCCGGAACGACATCACGCGCGAGACGCCGGCCTGCTTCGAGCCGACGATCGACTACGTCGTCACCAAGGTCCCGCGCTTCACGTTCGAGAAGTTCCCGCAGGCGGAGGACCGCCTGTCCTCGCAGATGAAGTCGGTCGGCGAGGTGATGTCGATCGGCCGGACGTTCAAGGAGAGCCTCCAGAAGGCGCTCCGCTCGCTCGAGATCGGGATCTCGGGCTTCGACCCGGTCGCGGGCGACATGTCGGACGACCGGCTCGCCGAGCGCCTGCGCGTCCCGAACGCGCAGCGGCTGCTCCTCGTCGGCGACGCGTTCCGGCGCGGCTGGTCGATCGAGCGCGTGCACGAGCTGTCGCGCATCGACCGCTGGTTCCTCCGGAACATCGAGGAGATCCTCCGCGCCGAAGAGGCGATCGCGGGCCGGCGCGGGCGCGCGGGCGCCGCCGTCGCGCAGCTTCCGGCGTCGCTTCTCCGCGAGTGGAAGCGCCTCGGCTTCTCGGACCGCCGCCTCGCCGACCTTCTCGGGGCGGACGAGTCCGACGTGCGCGCGCTCCGCGAGCGCCACGCGATCACCCCCGTCTACAAGGCCGTCGATACCTGCGGCGCGGAGTTCGCCGCCTACACGCCGTACCTCTACTCGACCTACGAGGAAGGCGAGTGCGAGGCGGGGCCGAGCGACCGCCGGAAGATCGTGATCCTGGGCGGCGGGCCGAACCGCATCGGGCAGGGCATCGAGTTCGACTACTGCTGCGTCCACGCGGCCTTCGCCCTCAAGGCGGACGGCTTCGAGACGATCATGGTCAACTGCAATCCGGAGACGGTCTCGACCGACTACGACACGTCCGACAAGCTCTACTTCGAGCCGCTCACGCTCGAGGACGTCCTCGCGATCGTCGCGCGCGAGAAGCCGTACGGCGTGATCGTGCAGCTCGGTGGTCAGACGCCGCTCAAGCTCGCGGTCGCGCTCGAGCGCGCCGGTGCGCCGATCATCGGCACGTCGCCCGACGCGATCGATCGCGCCGAGGATCGCGAGCGCTTCAAGGACCTGCTCGACGAGCTCGGCCTGAAGCAGCCGCCCAACGGGACCGCGCGCTCGGTCGACGAGGCCTCGGCGATCGCGCGCCGGCTCGGCTACCCGGTCCTCCTCCGCCCGAGCTACGTGCTCGGCGGCCGCGCGATGGAGATCGTGCGCGACGAGGAGGGCCTCCGCGGCTACATGGACCGCGCCGTGAAGGCGTCGCCCGACCACCCCGTGCTCGTCGACAAGTTCCTCGACGAGGCGATCGAGATCGACGTCGACTGCGTCGCGGACGGCGAGCGAGTGGTCGTCGGCGGCGTCATGGAGCACATCGAGCCGGCGGGGATCCACTCGGGCGACTCCGCGTGCTCGCTGCCGCCGCGCCTCCTCGCGCCCGACGTCCAGGACGAGATCCGGCGCCAGGCGATCGCGCTCGCGCGCGAGCTCGGCGTCGTCGGGCTCATGAACGTCCAGTTCGCGGTGAAGGAAGGCGAGGTCTACGTCCTCGAGGTGAACCCGCGCGCGTCGCGCACGGTGCCGTTCGTCTCGAAGGCGATCGGGCGGCCGCTCGCGAAGGTCGCCGCACGCGTCATGGCCGGGAAGAAGCTCGCGGACCTCGGCGTGACGGCCGAGATCGTCCCGGGCCACCTGAGCGTCAAGGAGTCGGTCTTCCCGTTCATCAAGTTCCCGGGCGTCGACACGCTCCTCGGGCCGGAGATGAAGTCGACCGGCGAGGTCATGGGCATCGACTCCGACTTCGCGCGCGCGTTCCTGAAGGCCGAGGACGGCGCGAGCTGCATCTTGCCGTCGTCCGGGACGGTCCTCCTGAGCGTGCGCGAGGAGGACAAGCGGGCCCTCCGGCCGATCGCGTCGCTGCTCGGGGCTGCCGGCTTCGACCTGCTCGCCACGCACGGCACCGCAGACGACCTGAACGCCGCCGGCATCCGATGCCGCTCGATCAACAAGGTGCGCCAGGGGTCGCCGCACGTCGTGGACGCGATCCGCGGCGGCGAGGTCGGGCTGGTCGTGAACACGACGTCGACGCCGGAGTCGGTCGTCGACTCGTTCTCGATCCGGCGGACCGCGCTCGAGACCCGCACGCCCTACTTCACGACGATCGCGGGCGCCGCGGCGGCTGCGCTCGCGATGGTCGAGCGGGCGAGCGGCGAGCCGACGGTCCGCACGCTGCAGGAGTACCACGGGACGCTCCGGGCGCCCGGCGCCCGGTGATCGACGTGTGGCGGACGACCGGCTCGAGGAGCTGATCGCGAGCGCGAAGCCGCCGCTCCGGTTCGTGCGCGATGCCGACGCCGGGGCGCGCGGCCGAGCCCGGCTGCCGGTGCGCGCATGGATCGCGCGACTGCCGGAGCTGCGCACCTCGCGCCCGAGCGCGCGCGGGCGCATCGCGGACCTCGAGTCCGTCCTCACCGAGCTCGAGTCGGCGCCGGTCGAGCGCCAGGGTCAGCTCGCCGGGCGCGCGCTCGAGCTGCTCGAGGAGCTCGAGAACGGCGGCCGTGAGAGCGCCGACCCCGAGAGGTCCGGAAGCGGCCGACGGCTGGCACCCGCCGCGTCCGGGACGGGCGCGGCGCCACGCGAGCGCGCAGAGCCGCCGCGCGAGCGGCCGGCCGCGGCGCCCGAGCCCGCGGTCGCGCGCGCCGAGGCGACCCTCGCGGACGTCGACGCCTGGTCGCGCGCGGCCGCATCGCCGATCCTCTCGGTCGCGGGCGTCGGACCGGCGCGCGCCGCCGAGCTCGAGCGCTTCGGCCTCCGGACCGTCGAGGACCTGCTCTACCACGTGCCGTTCCGCTACGAGGATCGGCGATCGCTCGCGCGCGTCGGAGACCTCGAGCCCGGCACCTCGGCGAGCGCCATCGTCGCGATCCGCTCGATCCACGAGCGACGGGTGGGGCGCGGCGGACGGCGGAGCGTGCTGTCCGCGATCGCCGAGGACGAGAGCGGTCGGCTCGAGCTCGTCTGGTACCACCAGATCCGCTGGTTCCGCTCGCGGCTGAAGGTGGGAAGCCGCTGGCTCGTCCACGGCCGCGTCGAGCATGGGTACGACGCAGCACTCCGCATCGTGCACCCGGAGCTCGAGCCGGCGGAAGACCGCGAGGCCGGAGCGGCGGCGGCGCCGCGCATCGTTCCGGTCTACGAGAAGCCGACCCAGATGCCGGCCTCGGCGATCCGTCGGATCGCGCACGCGGCGGTCGACGCCCACGCCGACCTCGTTCCCGACGGCGTGCCGCGCGCCGTGCGGTCGCGGCTCCGGCTGATGCCGCTCGCTGTCGCGCTGCGCGGCGTGCACCGTCCCGGCCCGGACGCGGACGTCGCGGCGCTCGGGGCGGCGCGGTCGCCGGCGCACCGGAGCATCGTGTTCGACGAGCTCTTCTTCGTGCAGCTCGGGCTCCTGCTCCGGAAGGCGCAGGTGGCGCGCGAGACCGGGATCGCGTTCGACGGGCCGGGCGATCTCGAGCGCCGCATGGTCGACGCGCTGCCCTTCCCGCTCACGGCCGCGCAGCGGCGGGTGATCGGCGAGATCGCCGCCGACCAGCGCGCGCCGCACCCGATGCACCGCCTCCTCCAGGGCGACGTCGGGAGCGGCAAGACGGTCGTCGCCGTCGCGGCCGCCCTGCGCGCGATCGAGTGCGGCTGGCAGGCGGCGATCATGGCGCCGACGGAGCTCCTCGCCGAGCAGCACTGGACGACGGTGCAGCGCGTCGCCGGCGGCCTCGGCCCGACCCTCTGGTTCCTGACCGGGGTCGCGACCGCCGCGGAGCGCCGGTCGATCCTGCCGCGCCTGGCCGCCGGCGAGCCCGGGCTCGTCGTCGGGACCCACGCGTTGATCCAGGAGGACGTCGCGTTCGGGCGGCTCGGCCTCGCGGTGATCGACGAGCAGCATCGCTTCGGCGTCCTGCAGCGCGCCGCGCTCTCGAAGCGGACGCCCGGCGGCGTCGCCCCGGACATCCTCCTCATGACGGCGACCCCGATCCCGCGCACCCTCGCGCTCAGCGTCTACGGCGACCTCGACCTGTCGTACCTCGACGAGATGCCGCCCGGCCGAAAGCCGGTCGTGACCCGCGTCTTCTCGATGTCGCAGCGCCGGCGCGCCTACGAGCTGGTCCGGAAAGAAGTCGCGGCGGGGAGGCAGGCGTACGTCGTGTACCCGCTCGTCGAGGAGAGCGAGGCGAGCGATCTCCGCGACGCGACGTCCGGCGCCGAAGAGCTCCGCAGTGAGGTCTTCCCGGACCTCCGGGTCGGCCTCGTGCACGGCCGGATGCCGGCCGCGGAGCGCGAGGCGGTCATGCGCGCGTTCAAGGCGGGCGAGTACGACGTCCTGGTCGCGACGACGGTGATCGAGGTCGGCATCGACGTGCCGAACGCGAGCGTGATCGTGATCGAGCACGCCGAGCGCTTCGGCCTGGCGCAGCTCCACCAGCTGCGCGGCCGGGTCGGCCGCGGCAGCGACGCGTCGTACGCCTTCCTCGTCGCCGACTGGGCGCAGTCGAAGGAGGCGCGGGAACGCCTCCGCGTGATGACCGAGACGACCGACGGCCTCCGCATCGCGGAGGCCGACCTCGCGATCCGCGGGCCGGGCGCGCTCCTCGGGACGCGCCAGGCCGGCATCCCGGACTTCCGGGTCGCGAACCTGCTGCGCGACGCGGACGTGCTGCGCCAGGCGCGCGCGGCCGCCGAAGAGGTGCTCGCGGAGGACCCGCACCTGCGCGAGCCGCGCTTCGCGGTGCTGGCACGCATCCTCGAGACGCGGTGGGCGGGGCGGCTCGGCCTGGCGCGCGTCGGCTAGACGCGTCGCGACTGCGGCGCGATCCGGCCGTCTGGCCATGCGGCGCTCGATGCCGCCTTCACTGCGCGCGCGCCAGGACCTCCGCCGCGCGATCGCGGTGGACGAAGGCGACGGACGCGATCGGCTCGCCGACGTCGCGCACCGCTTCTCCGAGGCGGCCGCCCGGCGCGACGCGCCGGCACTCCCAGCCGCGATCGGCGAGGTCGGCGATCAGCTCGGCGGGCGTCGTTCCGGCGACGCGGGCGAGCTGTGCGCGGTGGATCTCCGAAAGCACCACCGGGCGATCGGCTGCGAGCAGCTCGCGGGCGCCCTCGAGCACGAGCGGCTCCGCGCCCTCGACGTCGAGCTTCACGAACGAGATCGGCCGGCGGAGGGCGACGTCGTCGAGCTTCCGGACCGCGACGGGGACCGCCGCGTGCCCCGGAGGCACGGGCTGGTCGCGCGGGGCCAGGAAGGCGCCGCCGGAATTGACGCCGCCCGGGACGTGCACGAGGTGGAGGACGTCGGCGGAGCGGCCGAGCGCCACGCGCTCGAGCGCGATGCGATCGCCGAGCCGATTCTCCGCGATCGAGCGGTCGAGGAGCGCGGCGTTCGCGGGAAGCGGCTCGAACGCGTGTACGCGCCCGTCCGGACCGAGCAGGCTCGCGAGCAGCAGCGTGTAGAAGCCGAGATTTGCGCCGCAGTCGATCGCATTCTGGCCGGGCGCGACCAGGCGCCGCACGAGGTCGGCCTCGTCGCGCTCGTAGGCGCCCCGGGCGATCGCCTGGCCGACGTAGACATCGGACAGGTCGACGTAGATGCGGCAGCCGCCCGCGAGCTCGGCGAGGACGATGCAGGTCTCGTCGAAGCCCGCGATCTCGGGATTTCGCGACCGGAACTCGGGCGAGAGGAGGATCGCGTTCCGGAGCTCCCGGCGCGACGCGAGGACCAGCTTCTCGCGCACCACGGCGTCGCTCTCGGCCTCGCGATCGAGCAGCAGCCGATACGCCCAGCGCACGTCGTCCTCGGCGACGCCCGGGCTCGTCTCGCCGGGCGACGTCGCGCGAGCGCGCCGCGGCGCGAGTCGCGCGAGCCAGCTCATCGGGCGGGCGCCGGACAGCGTCGTGTGCACGCCGCCCGTGCGGGAAGGGGTGGCCGCGGCAGGACCGGACGCGATCGTCCGGTCCTGCCGGGACCCGAGATCATGCCGCCTTGCGCTGCGGGACGGCCGCCTCGGTCTCGATGCGCATCCCGTAGAACGACCGGTGCGCGAAGAACATCGAGACCACGAAGAAGCCGGCCGCCAGGACGGTCGTGAGCGTCGCGCTCTCGACCCGCATGTCGATCGCGAGCTGGACGGCGAGGAGCCCGAACAGCGTCGTGAACTTGATCACCGGGTTGAGCGCGACCGACGACGTGTCCTTGAAGGGATCGCCGACGGTATCGCCGACGACGGTCGCCGCGTGGAGCTCGGTTCCCTTCTCCTTCAGCTCGACCTCGACCAGCTTCTTGGCGTTGTCCCACGCGCCGCCCGCGTTCGCCATGAAGAGCGCCTGGTAGAGGCCGAAGATCGCGATCGAGATCAGGTAGCCGACGAAGAAGTACGCGTTCAGGAACGCGAAGGCGAGGGTCGCGAAGAAGATCGTGAGGAAGATGTTCAGCATGCCGCGCTGGGCGTACTGCGTGCAGATCTCGACGACCTTCTTCGAGTCGGCGATCGACGCCTTCTCGCTGCCCTCGAGCTTGATGTTGCGCTTGATGAACTCGACCGCGCGATACGCCCCGGTGACGACCGCCTGGATCGTCGCGCCGGTGAACCAGTAGATCACGGCGCCGCCGGTGATCATGCCGAGCAGGAACGGGGCGTTCAGGATCGAGAGCAGCGCGACCTTGTCCTGGTCGGTCAGGCCGTGCGTCAGGAGCATGATGATCGAGAAGATCATCGTCGTCGCACCGACGACCGCGGTGCCGATGAGGACTGGTTTCGCGGTCGCCTTGAAGGTGTTGCCGGCGCCGTCGTTCTCCTCGAGGAAGTGCTTCGCCTTGTCGAAGCTCAGGTCGAAGCCGAATTCGCGCTTCACCTCCTGCTTGATGTTCGGGAGGGTCTCGATGACCGAGAGCTCGTACACCGACTGCGCGTTGTCGGTGACCGGTCCGTACGAGTCGACCGCGATCGTCACCGGGCCCATGCCGAGGAAGCCGAAGGCGATCAGCCCGAACGCGAAGACCGGGCCCGCGATCTCGGCGATCTCGGGACGGAAGAGCGAAAGCCCGGACACGGTCACGAGATAGCCCAGCCCCATCAGGCCCGCGATGATCAGGCCCATCCAATAGGCGCTGAAGTTGCCCGCGACGAGGCCGGACAGCACGTTGAGCGAGGCGCCGCCCTCGCGCGACGAGACCACGATCTCGCGCACGTGGCGCGACTCGGTCGACGTGAAGACCTTGACCGCCTCGGGGATGATCGCGCCGGCGAGCGTCCCGCAGCTGATGATCGCCGAGAGCTTCCACCAGAGCTCGCGGTTGCCGTTCACCTCGGGGAGGAGGAGGTAGGAGACGATAAACGTCATCGTGACGCTGATGATCGAGGTGAGCCACACGAGGAAGGTGAGCGGCGCCTCGAAGTTCATGCGATCGGCGGTGCCGTAGCGGCTCTTCTGGATCGCCTCGTTGACGGCGTACGAGACGGCGCTCACGAGCACCATCACGATGCGCATCACGAAGATCCAGACCAGGAGCTGGACCTGGACCACCGGGTTGTTCGCGATCGCGAGCACAATGAACGTGATGAGCGCGACGCCGGTGACGCCGTAGGTCTCGAAGCCGTCGGCGCTCGGGCCGACGGAGTCGCCGGCGTTGTCGCCGGTGCAGTCGGCGATGACGCCGGGATTCCGGGCGTCGTCCTCCTTGATGTTGAAGACGATCTTCATCAGGTCCGAGCCGATGTCGGCGATCTTCGTGAAGATGCCGCCGGCGATGCGGAGCGCGGACGCGCCGAGCGACTCGCCGATCGCGAAGCCGATGAAGCAGGGACCCGCGCTCGCCGACGGGATGAAGAGCAGGATGACGAGCATCATGAGGAGCTCGGTCGAGATCAGGACCATGCCGATCGACATCCCGGCCTTGAGCGGGATCTCGTAGGTCGGGAACGGCTTGCCCTTGAGGCTCGCGAAGGCCGTTCGCGAGTTCGCGAACGTGTTGATCCGGATGCCGAACCACGCGACGCCACAGCTTCCCGCGATGCCGACCAGGCTGAAGACCAGGATCAGCAGCACCTTGGACGCCTCGAGGCCGCGCAGCCAGCCGAAGTACGCGACGATGATGATCCCGATGAAGACCTCGAGCAGCAGGATGAACTTGAACTGCGTGAAGAGGTACGTCTTGCAGGTCTCGTAGATCAGCTCCGAGATCTCGCGCATCGAGCGGTGCACGGGGAGCTTCTCGATCTGCGAGTACATCACCACGCCGAACACGAAGCCGACGAGGCTCACCAGCATGCCGACGAGGAGCAGCGTGTGCCCGTCGGTCAGCCCGAGGAACTGCACGGACGAGAAGTCCGGCAGGACGATGCGGGACTCGTCAGCCCGCGCGACGGCGGGGACGAGCCATGCGAGAGCGGCCGCCAAAACACCGGCGGCGAGCGAGAGGGCGCGGGCGCGGCGCGACGCCCGCGGGACGCCTACGGATTCTCCGAACACTTGAGTCTGCCTCCTTGAGATTCGCGTTCGCCCTCCGCCTTCCTGGCGACCGAGCGAGCGCACGCTTTCGAGGGGTTGGCCGCCCGCGGGATCGCAATCCCTTGCCGGCCGCCGTCGGGTCGACGATCGGCCGGTTCCCCGCGGACGCTTCAGCGCAGCCTCGCCCTCGAGGCCGAAGGCACCCGAGGCGGGCAAAAAGCTAACATATCGGGCATTCTTCGTCGAGTCGGGTCCGGCTGGAGAACGGGCCGGGCGGGGCTCCGGCGGCCGGAGGAGGGTTCGCCCCGTCGCCGGCGCCGGGCGAGGTTGAGGGGCGCGTGGGCGAGCGCTACAGGTCGCGAGCCCACGACGCCGTGCAGCGCGCGTCGCCGGGCGTGCGCGCATGTCCGCTCATCGCCGCGGCCGATCCGGCCACGCCGCCGCCCGCCGGGCGGGGGTCTCTCCACCGGAGATCGATCGATGGAATGGATCCACGGGCTCGTCGACGCGTTCCTGCACCTCGACCAGCACCTGAACGAGCTCGCGGGCGCGCTCGGCCCGTGGCTCTACGTCGTCCTCTTCGCGATCGTGTTCTGCGAGACCGGCCTCGTCGTCACGCCCTTCCTTCCGGGCGACTCGCTCCTCTTCGCGGTGGGCGCGCTCGCCGCGGTCGAGGGCTCCCCGATCCACGTCGGGTGGGTGGCGCTCCTCCTGTGCGCGGCCGCCGTCCTGGGCGACGCCGTCAACTACGCGATCGGCAGGCGCGTCGGTCCGCGCGTGTTCCGGTCCCGGGACTCCTGGCTCCTGAACCGGGAGCACCTGCTCCACACGCAGCGCTTCTACGAGCGCCACGGCGGCAAGACGATCATCCTCGCCCGCTTCGTGCCGATCGTGCGGACGTTCGCGCCCTTCGTCGCCGGCATCGGGCGCATGCGCTACGCCCGCTTCGCGCTCTTCAACGTCGCGGGCGGGATCGCGTGGGTCGTCCTCTTCGTCCTCGGCGGCTACCTCTTCGGCAACATCCCGGTCATCAAGCGCAACTTCCACTTCGTCATCGTCGCGATCATCGTGCTCTCGGTCCTGCCGGCGGTCTTCGAGTTCCTGCGCGCCCGCACCCAGGCGGCCCGCGAGGCGTCCTGACGGCCCCGGGCCCGGCCCGGACCCGGCCGCCTCGGGGCCCGACCGCGGGTCGGCCGCGCCCGCCGTCCAAGATCGAGGAAGCGGGCCGCGCCGGCGGTGGTTCCGGCGGCGCGAAACGTTGTGCTAGAGAGGCCGGTCAGGAGGAACCATGGAGTTCGCGCGCATCAAGCGGCTGCCGCCGTACGTCTTCAACGTCGTGGGTGACTTGAAGGTCGCGGCGCGAGCGCGCGGCGAGGACATCATCGACCTCGGCATGGGGAACCCGGACCACCAGACGCCGCCCCACATCGTCGCGAAGCTCGTCGAGGCGGCGCAGAAGCCGCAAAACCACCGCTACTCGGTCTCGCGCGGGATCTACAAGCTCCGGCTCGCGATCTGCGACTGGTACCGCCGGCGCTTCGACGTCGAGCTCGACGCCGACCGCGAGGCGATCGTCACGATCGGCTCGAAGGAGGGCATCGCGCACCTGGCGCTCGCGATGCTCGGCCCGGACGACGTCGTCCTGTGCCCGACCCCGACCTACCCGATCCACCAGTACTCGGTGATCATCGCCGGCGGCCATCTCCGCTCCGTGCCGCTCATCGCCGGCCAGGACTTCTTCGAGAGCCTCGTCGAGGCGACGCGCCAGAGCTGGCCGAAGCCCAAGCTCCTCATCCTCAACTTCCCCCACAACCCGACGACCGAGGTCGTCGACCTCGCCTTCTTCGAGCGCATCGTCGAGTTCGCGCGCGAGCACGACATGCTCGTCGTCCACGACCTCGCGTACGCCGACCTCTGCTTCGACGGCTACCAGCCGCCGAGCTTCCTCCAGGTGCCGGGCGCGCGCGAGATCGGGGTCGAGTTCTTCACGCTCTCGAAGAGCTACTCGATGCCGGGCTGGCGCGTCGGCTTCGCGGTCGGGAACTCCGAGATGATCGCGGCGCTCGCGCGCATGAAGAGCTACCTCGACTACGGGATCTTCCAGCCCATCCAGATCGCGGCGATCGCCGCGCTGAACGGGCCGCAGGACTGCGTCGACGAGATCCGCGAGGTCTACCGAGAGCGGCGGAACGTCCTGTGCGACGGCTTGACGCGCGCCGGCTGGAACGTCCCGCGCCCGAAGGCGACGATGTTCGTGTGGGCGGAGATCCCCGACGCGTTCAAGTCGATGGGGTCGGTCGAGTTCGCGAAGTTCCTGCTGAAGGAGGGAAAGGTCGCGGTGTCGCCGGGCATCGGCTTCGGCGAGTACGGCGATCACCACGTCCGCTTCGCGCTCATCGAGAACGACCACCGGACGCGTCAGGCCGTGCGTGGCATCCGGCGCGCGCTCGCGCTCGGCGGCTCGCCGCCGGCCGTCGCGCCGGCGCGGCGGAAGGCCGCGCGCGGAAACGGCGGGCAGACCGTCCTCCGGCAGGTGCGGGCGAGCGGCAATCGTGAGGGGTGACCCGGGCGCGCGGTCGAAGCGCGCCCGTCCCGCGAGCGGGCACGCCGCCGCGGAACCCGTCCGGGTCGCGCTGCTCGGCTGGGGCACGATCGGGTCGGGAGTCATTCGCCTCCTGCAGGAGCGCGCGCGCGAGCTCGACGAGCGCCTCGGGGCCCCGCTCCGCCTCGTCCGCGTCTGCGACATCGACCTCGAGCGCAAGCGCGAGGTGAAGGTCGCGCGCGACCTCCTGACCAAGCGCGCCGACGACGCCCTCGACGATCCGTCGATCGACGTCGTGATCGAGCTCATGGGAGGCGTCGAGCCGGCCCGGACCTTCGTCCTGCGTGCGATCCGCGCCGGCAAGGCGGTCGTGACCGCGAACAAGGCGCTGCTCTCGCACCACGGGACCGAGATCTTCGCGGCGGCCGAGGCGGCCAACGTCGGCGTCCAGTTCGAGGCGAGCGTCGGCGGCGGCATCCCGATCATCCGGACGCTGCGCGAGGCGCTGGGGAGCGATCGGCACACGGCGGTCTTCGGGATCGTGAACGGGACGTCGAACTACATCCTGAGCACGATGGCGAGCGAAGGGCGGAGCTACGCCGACGTGCTCGCCGCCGCGCAGCGCGCCGGCCTCGCCGAGGCGAACCCGACCTACGACGTCGACGGCATCGACGCCGCGCACAAGCTGACGCTCCTCGTCCAGCTCGCCTTCGGCGCCCGTCTGCCGGCCGACTCCATCCACACCGAGGGCATCCGCCACGTCGACACCGTCGACATCGAGTACGCGCGCGAGCTCGGCTACGCGATCAAGCTGCTGGCGATCGCGAAGGACCACGGCGACGCGATCGAAGCGCGCGTCCACCCGACCATGATCCCCGCCGACGACCCGCTCGCCGGCGTCAGCGGAGCGTTCAACGCCGTCTGCCTGCACGGCGACGCGCTCG
This sequence comes from Binatia bacterium, assembly GCA_035651755.1. Lineage (GTDB taxonomy): Bacteria > Desulfobacterota > Binatia > UBA12015 > UBA12015 > DASRFA01. The sequence continues at coordinate 42,098 of DASRFA010000051.1, forward strand.
GGCGCACCATGTACTACGGCCAGGGCGCCGGCATGATGCCGACCGCGACCGCCGTCGTCGCCGACGTGCTCGACGTCGCGCGCGATCGCCGCCAGCTCGGCGGTCCGCGCCTCCCGCCGCTCGGCTATCCCGTCCGACGCCAGCGCGCCGCGCGCGTCCGCCCGCTCGGCGACGTCGAGAGTGAGTTCTACCTCCGGCTTTCCGCGCGCGACGAGCCCGGCGTGCTCGGTCGCATCGCGACGTCGCTCGGCAGCCAGGGGATCTCGATCGCGTCGGTCGTGCAGCGCGAGCGCGGCGCGGGCGGACCCGTTCCGATCGTCATCCGCACCCACGAGACGCGCGAGCGCGACCTCCGCCGAGCCCTGAAGCGCGTCGCGGCGCTGCCGACGGTCGCCGGCACGCCGGTCGCCATCCGCGTCGAGGAGAATCCCGGTTGACGAACGAGGGCGCGCGAGAAGGGATGGGTTGAGCCATGGACAGGAACCTCGCTCTCGAGGTCGTCCGCGTGACCGAGGCCGCTGCGCTCGCGTCCGCGCGCCTCATGGGACGCGGCGACGCGGCGGCGTGCGACCGCGCCGCCACCGAGGCGATGCACCGGGCCTTCGAGGCGATCAGCGCGGACTGCTCGGTGGTCATCGGCGAGGGGCGTGCCGGTGACGTCGAGCATCTCTGGGTCGGCGAGCGGATCGGCGCGACGTCGGGCGGACCCGACATCGACGTCGCGCTCGACGCGCTCGAGGGCGCGACCGTGTGCGCGACCGGCGGCGCGAACGCGCTCTCGATCATCCTGATCGCCGAGCGCGGTCGGATCCTGCCGTGCCCCGAGACCTACATGGACAAGATCTCGGTCGGCGCGGAAGGGCGCGGCGTCGTCCGCATGGAGCGCTCGCCGACCGAAAACCTGCGCGCGCTCGCCGAGGCCAAGGGCGTCTACGTCGAGGACCTCGCGGTCGTCATTTTGGACCGCCCGCGGCACGAGCGGCTCATCGACGAGGTCCGGCGCGCCGGAGCTCGAGTCCAGCTCCTCGCCGACGGCGACCTCGCGGCGGCCGTCGCGGCGGCGCGTCCCGGCTCGGCGATCGACATCCTGCTCGGAGTCGGCGGAGCGCAGCAGGGCCTGCTCGCGGCGGGCGCGGTCGCGGCTCTGGGCGGCGAGTTCCAGGGCCGGTTCCGACCGCGCACCGACGACGAGGTCGGCCGCCTGCGCGAGGCCGGCATCCGCGACGTCGAGCGCGTGTACGGCGCGATGGATCTCGTCGGCGACAACGTGATGTTCGCCGCGACCGGCGTGACCGGCGGCCACCTGCTCGCCGGCGTGCGGTACTTCCGCGGCGGAGCGACGACCAACTCCGTCGTGATGCGGTCGCGCACGCGCACCGTGCGCTGGATCGAGGCCTACCACCACTTCGACTTCAAGCCCGAGTACTAGGAACCGAGCCGGCCTCCGGAGGAAACATGCCGAGCGTGAGCCTGAGCCGAGAAGGCGCGATCGCCACCCTCACGATCGAGCGCCCCGAGAAGCTCAACTCGCTCGACGCGCCGACGCTCGCCGAACTCGGCGATCGGATCGCCGAGTTGGCGCGCGACCCCGCGCGCGTCGTGCTCGTCGCCGGCGCCGGCGACCGCGTCTTCGTGTCCGGCGCCGACATCGCGGCGATGTCCGCGATGACGGTCGAGCAGGCGCGCACCTTCTCGCAGCTCGGGCACGCGGTCTTCGACGCGCTGGAAGCGCTTCCGAGCATCGCGATCGCGGTCGTCCAGGGGGCGGCGCTCGGGGGTGGCTGCGAGCTCGTCCTCGCATGCGACCTCGTGCTCGCCGGCGAGCGCGCGCGCTTCGGGCAGCCCGAGACGAACCTCGGTCTGATCCCCGGCTTCGGGGGCTGCGCGCGCCTCCAGCGCCGGGTCGGGATCGCGCTCGCGCGCGACCTCGTCTACGGCGGACGCCTGCTCTCGGCCGACGAGGCCAGGGCGGCGGGCCTCGTGAACCGGGTGGTGGCGCAGGGCGAGCTCAAGGACGAGGCGCGGGCCTGGGCGGCGCAGCTCGCGGCACGGCCGCCGCTCGCCCTCGCCCGCGCGAAGGCCGCCCTCGCGGCGGCGGAGACCGGCGACCGCCGAACGGCGGCGCGGGTCGAGATCGAGGCGTTCGCGAGCCTCTTCGCCGCCGCCGACACGCGCGAGGGCCTGACCGCGTTCCTCGAGAAGCGCTCCCCCGCGTTCCGCGGCGAGTAGGCGGCGGCCCGGCGCCGAATCGGCACAGCTTGCCCGGCCGGCGAGGCCGTCGCTATACGATCGGCCGATGGACCGCCGCGTCCGCATCCTGGTCGCGAAGCCGGGCCTCGACGGTCACGACCGCGGCGCGAAGATCATCGCGCGCGCGCTCCGGGACGCGGGCTTCGAGGTCATCTACACCGGGCTTCACCAGACGCCCGAGATGATCGTCGAGGCGGCGCTCCAGGAGGACGTCGACGCGATCGGCCTCTCGATCCTGTCCGGCGCGCACCTGGTGCAGTTCCCGGCGGTGATCGACCTCCTGCGGCAGCGCGGCGCGCCCGACGTCCTGGTCTTCGGCGGCGGCATCATCCCGGAGGACGACATCGCGACGCTCGCGAAGATGGGCGTCGCCAAGGTGTTCACCCC
>DASRFA010000052.1:0-26779 GCA_035651755.1 Binatia bacterium
CCCCGACGCCGACGCCGACGCCCAGCCCGACACCGACGGCGACGCCGACAGCGACCGCCACGCCGAGCCCGACGCCGACCGGCCGCGTCCTCCACGTCGACGTCGTGAACGGAAGCGACGACACCGGGGACGGCCTGTCGCCCGCGACCGCCTGGCGGACGCTGACGCACGCCCTGGGTCTCGCGCAGGCCGGCGACCTGTTCCTGGTCGCGCCCGGCCTGTACGAGAACCAGCTGTCGGTGCCGGTCACCACGCCGAACGTGACGATCCGCGGCACCGGCCAGCCGGGCGACGTGCGGATCTCCCCGATCGACCCGCTGGCGGCCGGCATCAAGGTGAACGGCGCGGCCGGCGTCACGCTCGAAAACCTCTGGATCCACGGCGGCCGGCGCGGCATCCTGGCGGTCGGCGCGACCGACGGGCTGGTCGTCCGCGACGTCGTCATCACCGCGAGCTCCCAGAACGGCATCCGCGTCCTCAAGGGCAACGGCGTGACCATCGAGCGCACCACGATCACCGGCGTGGCGACCCACGCCATCTTCACGAGCAAGACGCACGGGGTGCAGCTGCGCGACGACCTGCTCTACGCCAACCAGGGAAGCGGCCTCCGCATCGCGCGCTCGGAGGCGGACGTCGCCTTCTGCACGATCTACTCGAACGGGTCGGGCGTGCGGGTGATCAAGTCCGCGCTCGCGCTCCGCGATAGCATCGTCGCGAACCACGGTGCCGGGCCGGGGATCTTCATCCAGAACACCGGCGTCGAGCCGGTCGCGATCTCGTTCAGCCTCCTCTTCGCGAACAATCCCGACGTGGCTCCGCCGACGACGCCTCTCGGCTTCGGCATGATCCTCGGGCAGCCGCCCGGCTTCGTGAGCGACGCCGGCGGCATCGATCCCGACGGTGCCGACGGCATCCTCGGCGGCACGGCGGCCAACCCCGACGGCTGGAAGGACGACGTCCTGCTCCTCCAGCAGGTGCGCGGCGGCCAGACCGTGCAGAGCCCGGCGGTGGACAACGGATCGGACACCGTCGAAACTCTCGGCATCACCGGATCGACCGCCGTCGGCGGGGCGCCGGACATCCTCCAGGCCGACATGGGAGCACACCGATGACGACGCAGCCGAAATCGCAGCGCGGCCGCGGACGCGAGCGCGCGTCCGCATTCGCAGTCGCCGTCCTGATCGGCGCGGTCGCAGCGGCGATCCCCGACGTCGCGGCCGCGGGCAGCAACAAGCTCCCGTTCAAGCAGAGCGGCGAAGGGACGGGCCGGATGTACTCGGGATCGCGTGCGCGGACGAGCAAGAGCGGTCCGGCTCCCGGACGCATCCTGCAGCCGCCGCCGATTCCCGACCCCGAGGATCCGCGCCCGCTCCACTCGACCGCGAAGATCCCGAGCCCCGAGCCGCACCTGCGCGGCGGAAGCGGCTACGTCCGCAAGGGGCAGTACTTCTACGAGGAGCCGACGCCGGTCCAGCTGACGCGCCAGAACCCGAACCAGCGCCTCAAGTGGTCGATCCCGAACCCCGAGAACCACGTTCGGCGGAAGACCGCCGCCGCGCGCTGAGCCTCCGCGACGCCACCCGTTGCCGCGGGTCGCGTCGTCGGATAACGACGCGACGATGCCGACTCTCGCGGGACGGCGGGCGCTCGTGCTGGGCGTCGCGAACGAGCGCAGCATCGCGTGGGCGATCGCGCGCGCGCTCGCGCGCGAGGGCGCGCGGCTCGGGCTGACCTACGTCGGCGAGGCGCTCGAGCGCCGCGTGCGTCCGCTCGCGGCGGAGATCGGCGCGGAGCTCGTCCTCCCGTGCGACGTCGCCGACGATGCGCAGATCGACGCGCTCTTCGCCGAGGTCGGACGGAGCTGGGGCGGGCTCGACGTCCTCGTGCACGCGATCGCGTTCGCGAACCGGGACGACCTCGCGGGCCGCTTCGTCGAGACCGGTCGCGAAGGCTTCCGCCTGGCGCTCGACGTGAGCGCGTACTCGCTCGTCGCGCTCGCGCGCGGCGCCCTGCCCCTGTTCCGCGAGGCGGGTGGCGGCAGCATCGTGACGCTCACCTTCGCGGGGAGCGAGCGCGTCTTCCCGAACTACAACGTGATGGGGGTCGCGAAGGCCGCCCTCGAGGCGACGGTGCGCTACCTCGCCGCGGACGTCGGACGCGACGGCGTGCGCGTGAACGCGATCAGCGCGGGCCCGATCAAGACGCTCTCGGCCGCCGGGATCCGGAACTTCCGCGACATGCTGCACGTCGCCGAGGAGCGCGCGCCGCTCGGCCGCAACGTGTCGGCCGAGGACGTCGCGGAGATGGCGGTCGCGCTCCTCGGCCCGTCGGGCGCGATGGTGACCGGCCAGGTCGTGTACGTCGACGCCGGCTTGAGCATCCTCGGCGTATGACGACCGTCCGGGGCGCGCTCGGCCGCCCATGAGCGCGACCGCCTGGATCGTGCTCGTGGTGTCGGCGCTCCTCGGCGCCGCGCTGATGTGGGCGATCAGCGATCGCTGACGCCGGGCGGCGGCGGTATCGGATCCCCGGGGGCGTCGGCGGCAGGTATCGCGACCGGCGCAACGACCGGCGCGCTCGGCATCGGACGCGACGCGGCCTCGGCTTCCGCCTCCGCGTCGCGCGCCCTCCGCGCGGCGAGCGCGCTGGACGGGATGTCGATGCTCGTCACCTCCTCGCCGAGGACGCGCGACAGGGAAGCCAGCGCGAGATCGTAGTCGCGCACCGCCTCGAAGTAGCCCGCGGACGCGCGCGAGTACGTGCCCAGGCCCTCCATGATGTCGTGCGGCTCGCCGACGCCGACGTCGAAGTTCGTCACGGCGAGGGTCAGGATCGCGCGCCCGGCCTTGCGCGCGTCCTCGAGCTTCTCGAGGGCTTCGCGCGTCTGCACGACCTTGTCGTACGCGGTGCGGAGCTCGAGCGGCAGGCCGGTCTGCGCCTGGCGCTTCTGCGCTTCCAGGCGCGCGAGCTCGGCGCGCGCGGTGTCCGCCTTGGCCGCGGTCACGTGGAAGTTCAGGAGCCAGCGGATCCCGAGGAGCGCGCCCGGGCCCTCGAGAACGTTGAAGTAGTCGTAGGCGAAGGGGTTCAGCTGGCGGTCGCGGCGCGGCGCGTAGCTGTAGATGAAGTTCCCGGTGAGGAAGAAGCTCGGGTAGAAGTCGGCCTCGACGGTGTGCAGCTCCTCGGTCTTGGCGGCGACGCCGGCGTCGATCTGCTGCCACGACGGGTTGTGGCCGAACAGTCGAGCCGCGTACTCGTCGAGCGGACGCAGCTCGACCTTCTCGGGCTCGAGGCGACGCGCGCGGAGGTCGATCGGAGCGAGCGGGTCGGCGCCCATCGCGCGCCGGAGCGCCTGCAGCGCGGCCGCCTCGCCCTGCCGGATGCCGGGCAGCTCCTTCGCCGACTGCCCGACGCCGACGCGGAGGTACAGGATGCCGATCTCGGTGATGTCCGGGTCGCCCGCCTCGCGCCGCTCGCGCGCCTTCTGGAGGGCGCTGTCGAACGCGTCGGTCGTCTCCTGCAGGATGCCCTCCACCGAGCGCGCGAGGAGCACGTTGTAGTAGAGCGTCTTCACCTGCTCGATCACGTCGGCCGCGACGCCGCGGCTCGCGGCCATCTGCGCCTCGACCCCGTGCGTCGCGGCCTCGATGCCGCTCGTGATCTTGCCCCAGGTGTAGAGCGGCTGGACGACGCTCACCTCGACGCGATTGAAGACGCCGTAGGCGTTCACGTCGACCGTGTCCAAGGGGTTGAGCACGGTGCCGCGCGCGCGCCGCGCGAGGCCGAAGAAATTGAGCGCCTGCGCCTCCGGGAAGAAGCGCGACGCCTTCGCCTCCGCCAGCTTCGCCTCGCCGACCCCGACCTCGGCGCGCGCGACCGCCATCTCGGGCGCCGACTCGAGCGCCCGACCGATGCACTGCGAGAGCGTGAGCCGCTCGAGCGCGGGCGACTCGCCGGCGCGCGCCTTTCGATTGCCCGCCGCTCGCTCGGCCGAAGCGTCGTCGCGCCCGGACCGCTCGCGCGCCGCGTCGCCGGACGGCGCGCCGCCGGCGGCGCCGAGCGGCTCGCTGAACACCTGCTCGCCGCGCGCCGGCTCCGCCGCGGCGGCCCCCTGCCGCGCCGAGGCCGGAGGCTGCGCGGACACGTCCGGCGCGCGAACGAGCCAGACGGCGACGCCGGCGGCGGCGAGCGCCGAGGCGACGGTCCGCGCGCGGCGCGCGCGGTGCCGTCGCTCGCGAGCCGGCTGGCTCACGACCCCCTCCCCCGATCCCGTGCGACGATCCGCCACATTCGCCGCAGAACCCTCCCGCTCAGCGCGCGCTGTGGCGCGCGCGGAACAGCTTCAACCCGAGCAGTAGCGCGATCAGACCGTAGACCAGAAGCGCCGTCACCGGAACCACCATCGCCCGGAGCCCGCGATCGCGCAGCACGAGGTCGTTCATGCCGCGCATCGCCCACGAGGTGAAGGCGATCGGCGAGATGTCCCGCATCCACTGGGGCTCGATCGACTTCGGCCACCAGAGACCCCCGAGCGCCGAGAAGATCATGACGAAGGCGAGGCTCAGCGGCTGCGTCTGCTCGCGGGTCTTGGCGATCCCCGCGACCACGAGCCCGACCGCGACCGTCGTGAAGACGACGGCGCACGCGAGCAGGAAGAACGCGAAGTACGACGATCCGAGCGAGACGCGGAACATCCAGTGCCCCCAGGCGAAGAGGACCAGCATCTGGACGACGCCGACCACGAAGCGCGCCGCGAGCTTTCCGATGAGCATCCAGGTGAAGCCCGCCGGCGCGACCAGGAGGCGAGGCAACGTGCCCCAGTCGCGCTCGTCGTGGAGACCCATCGACGTGCCGAAGATGACGGCGAGGAGCACGAACATGATCGAGAACCCGGGCACGTTCTGCTCGAAGTTCGTGACCTCCTTCCGGTTGCCGGTCAGGTTCTGCTCCTTCAAGGAGATGCGCTCCTCCTCGAGGGGATCCGCGAGCGCGGCCGCGTCCTTGTCCATCAGGAGGAGAAGCACTTTCACCTGGTTCAGGTCGACCGCCTGCGCCGGATCCGTCAGGAGGAGGAGCTCGCTCGTCTTGCCCTGGAGATAGCGCTTGCTGAGCCCTTCGGGGAAGAGGATGGCGGCCGGGGCGCGGTTCTCGTCGCGGACGATGTGCTCCGCTTCGGCCCGGCTCATCGCGACCGCGTCGGCATGCTTGCCGAGCAGCTTGATGAAGGTGTTGGCGACGGGCCCCTGATCGTCGTTCACGACCGGGATCAGGAGGCGCGGACCGCCTTCGCTGTGGAACAGCGCCTCGGCGATGATCGTGATGACCACGATCGGTACGAGCAGCGAGAAGAGGGCCGCCCATCGATCGCGCACGATGAGCTTCAGGTCCTTCAGGAAGACGGCGATCATGCCGTTTCAGAGCTCTTCGGTGTTCGGCTTGTTCGCGAGCTTGTTCTTGAGCTTCGTCAGGAGGTCGTCGAACGACCCGCGCGCGAGGGCTTTGTCGAACTGGCCGCGGAAGTTCTCGGCGAGGCTCACGTCCTCGACCAGCACGTCGGTCGCGATCCAGCCCTGCGCGGACTTCCGCAGCTGGTAGTCGACCGCGAACTCGTCCTTCGGCGTCACGATCTTCGTCTGGACGGTGCCGGTGTCGCCGCTCACCTTCTCGCCGACGTAGTCGAAGTCCGGCGCATCGAAGAGGAGCAGGCGCTGCACGTAGGTCCGGACGAACAGCTCCCGGAACACGGAGTAGAACTCGTTGACCTTCGCCTGGGGCACGCCGTCGAGGTGCTTGCCCATCGCCTTCTTGGCGAGCGCGTCGGTGTCGAGGAAGTCGCGCAGGAGGTCCTTCAGCTTCACGAGCTTCTGGTTGCGATCGTCCGGTCCGGTCACGATGCGGTTGCTCTCGGTGAGCACCTGACGGGTCCGCTCCAGCGGGCCGCCGGACGCCGCCTTCGCCTTCTCGGCGGCGCGCACGGTCGCCGCCGCGCAAGCGACGAGAAGGACGCCGGCCGCCGCTCCCGCGAGCACCGACCGCCATCGCGCTCCCGATCGTCTCCCGGAACCCGCTCGTTCCGCCCGCGCCCCCGTGCGAGCCCTGGTGCGCTTGTCGCGAGCCACTAGTCGCGCAGCTCCTTCCCGGTGAGCTCGATGAAGACCGTCTCGAGCGAGACCGGAGTGACGCCGATCTTCACGATCGGCTGGTCGAGAAAGCCGGTCGCGCACAGGCGCGCGAGGAGCGGCTGCGCTCGGCGCGTGTACACGCGCACGATCGAGCCCTGCTGCTCCACGCGCTCGACCTCCGGCAGCTCCTGCAGCATGCGCATGCGCTCGCTCGGCGCGGCCAGGCGCAGCTCCACCACCTCGCTCGCCGACGAGCGCGCGAGGAGCTCGGCCGTCGTCCCCAGGGCGACGATCTGCCCCTCGTCCATGATCGCGATCCGGTCGCAGAGATCCTCCGCTTCGGCGAGGTAGTGCGTCGTGTAGAGGATCGTGATGCCGGCCGCGCGGAGGTTGCGCACGGCCTCGAAGACGTGCACGCGCGACTGCGGGTCGACGCCGACGGTGGGCTCGTCGAGCAGGACCAGGCGCGGATTGCTCACGAGAGCGCACCCGAGGTTCAGGCGCCGACGCATGCCGCCGGAGTAGGTGTCCACCCGGTCGTCGCGCCGGGCGGTGAGCTCGACGGCGGCGAGCGCGTGCTCGATGCGCCCCGGCCGCTCCGACTTCGGAACGCCGTAGAGCCGCGCCCAGAACTCGAGGTTCTCCGCTCCGGTCAGGCCCGGGTAGAGCGCCTCCTCCTGCGGCGCGACGTTCAGGAGGCGGCGCGCCGCGTGCACGTCCTTCACGACGTGCTTGCCGAACACCCACGCGTCGCCGCTCGTCGGCCAGATGCGCGTCGAGATCATCGAGAGCGTCGTGGTCTTGCCCGCGCCGTTCGGACCGAGGAGCCCGAAGATCTCGCCCTCCTCGATCTGCACCGAGACGCCGCGCACCGCCTCGCGCCCGTCGTAGCTCCGGCGCAGCTCCTTCGTCACCACGGCGGCGGGCATTCTCCGGATGGCTACCGGTAGCGGCCGTGAGGGTCAATTGCGGCAGGTACGCTGCCGCGTTGCGCGCGCGCGACGGTGCGCGCGCATCATGCTACACCAGGAACGGGTCGCGCAGAAGAATCGTCTCGTCGCGCTCGGCGCCGACCGAGATCAGCGTCACCGGGGTACCGGTGAGCTCCTCGATGCGCGCGATGTAGCGGCGCGCGGCCGCCGGAAGGTCCTCGAAGCTGCGCGCCGAGCCGAGGTCCTCGGACCAGCCTTCGAGCTCCTCGTACACCGGCCGCGCGGCGGCGAACGCGCGCACGCTCGCGGGGACGCGCTCGTAGCGCGTTCCGCCGCAGTCGTACGCGGTCGCGATCTTGACCGACTCGAGCCCCGACAGCACGTCGAGCTTCGTGAGCGCGAGACCGGACATGCCCGAGAGCCGCGCCGCCTGCCGCACGACCACGGCGTCGAACCAGCCGCAGCGCCGCGGGCGGCCGGTCGTGGAGCCGAACTCGACGCCGACGTCGCGCAGCTTCGCGCCGACGGCGTCGTCGAGCTCGGTCGGGAAGGGTCCGCCGCCGACGCGCGTCGTGTACGCCTTCGAGATCCCGAGCACGCGGTTCACCCAGCGCGGCGCGAGGCCCGCTCCGGTCCCGACCGCGCCCGCGACGATGTTCGACGACGTGACGAAGGGGTACGTCCCGTGATCGATGTCGAGCATCGTGCCGTGCGCGCCCTCGAAGAGCACGCGCCGGCCGCGCTCGAGCTGCTCCACCACGAAGAGCGCCGTGTCCGTCACGTGCGGCGCGAGCCGCTCGCCGTACGCGAGGTACTCGCGGCACGTGTCGTCGACGTCGACGGTCGGCCAGCCCCAGCGTTCGAGGACGGCGTTCCGGGTCTCGAGAAGGCGCACGAGGCGCTCGCGGAAGTAGTCCGGCTCGAGCAGATCGACGACGCGCAGCCCGCGGCGCGCCATCTTGTCCTCGTAGCAGGGGCCGATGCCGCGGCCGGTCGTGCCGATCTTGTCGGCTCCGAGCCGCTCCTCGCTCGCGATGTCGAGCTGGCGGTGCACCGGGAGCACCAGGTGCGCGCGCTCGTCGATCCGGAGCTGCGCCGGGTCCTTCAGGTAGCCGCGCTGCTGGAGCGCGTCGATCTCGGCGCACAGGACGCCGGGGTCGATCACGACGCCGCTCCCGATCACGCAGGTCGTCTGCGGGTGCAGGACGCCGGCCGGCATGAGGTGCACGACGGTGCGCTCGTTGCCGACCACGAGCGTGTGCCCTGCGTTGTTCCCGCCCTGGAAGCGGGCGACGACGTCCGCGTGCGCGGCGAAGAGGTCGACGACCTTGCCCTTCCCCTCGTCGCCCCACTGCGCGCCCACGATCACCAGCGATGGCACGCTCTTCTCCCGTCGCGGCTCGGCCGCATGACCGGAACCGAGCCCACGTTCACAGCCGCAGCAGCGCGGCGGAGATGACGTCCGGCTGCTTCTTGAGCTCGGCCAGGACCTGGTCCGGCACCGGATCGTCGACGTGGAACAACGACACCGCTTGCCCACCGATCCGCTCGCGCCCGAGCTCGAGCCCCGCGATGTTCACGCGGTGGTGGCCGAGGAGCGTTCCGACCCTTCCCACGACGCCCGGCACGTCGCGGTTGTAGAGCATCAGGATGTATCCCTCGGGCACGGCCTCGAGGAAGAAATTGTTGAGCTTGACGAGACGCATCGTGGAGCGCCCGAAGACGGCGCCGGCGACCTCGTGCGTCGTGCCGGACGAGAACTTGACCTTCACCGCGATCCGGTTCCGGTAGTCGCCCGGCTGCATCGAGAGCGTCTCGCTCACGTGGATGCCGCGCTCGCGCGCGATCACGGGCGCGCTCACGTAGTTCAGGTCGGCGCCGAGGATCGGGACGAGGAGGCCGCGGATGATCGCGGCCGTGATGGTCTTCGTGGGGTGATCGGCGACGTCGCCGCGGTACTCGATCGCGACGTCGACCGGGGCGCCGCCGCAGGGCGGCGTATCGACGGAGCAGAGCTGCGCCGTCAGCGCTCCCAGCTTCTCCCCGAGCACGAGGAACGGGCCGAGAACCTCGCGCTGCTCCGGCGTCAGCGCCGGCATGTTCACGGCCGAGATGATCGCGCCGCGCGTGAGGAACGCGACCACCTGCTCGGCGATCGCGATCGCGACGTTGACCTGCGCCTCGCCGGTCGACGCGCCGAGGTGCGGGGTCGCGACCACCTGCGGGAGCGAGATGAGCGGATGATCCGCCGGCGGCGGCTCCTCCGCGAAGACGTCGAATGCGGCGCCGGCGACGTGGCCCGATCGGATCGCGTCCGCGACGGCCGCTTCGTCGACGATGCCGCCGCGGGCGCAGTTCACGACGCGAACGCCGCGCTTCGTCTTGGCGAGCGCGGCCGCGTCGATCAGGTTCCGCGTCTCGTTGGTGAGCGGCACGTGCACGGTGACGAAGTCCGAGCGCGCGAGCAGGTCGTCGAGGCTGACCAGCTCGACGGCGAGCGGCTTGTTCTCCTCGGTGACGAACGGGTCGTACGCGACGACCCGCATCTGGAGGCCGTTCGCGCGATCGGCGACGACGCGCCCGATGTTCCCGAGCCCGATCACCCCGAGCGTCTTGCCCGTCACCTCGCTGCCGAGGAACTTGCCGCGCTCCCACTTCCCGGCGCGGAGCGACGCGTTCGCCTGCGGGATGTGGCGGGCGCACGCGAGCATCATCGAGATCGCGTGCTCGGCGGTCGTGACGTTGTTGCCGCCGGGCGTGTTCATCACGACGATCCCGCGGCGGGTGGCGGCCGGGACGTCGATGTTGTCGACGCCGATGCCGGCGCGCCCGATGACCTTGAGCCGGCTTCCGGCCGCGATGACGTCGGCCGTGACCTTGGTGCCGCTCCGGACGATGAGCGCGTCGTACTCGCCGATCATCGGCACGATCTCGTCGCGCTTCAGGACGCCGCGCTCGTCGACCGAGATCTCCGAGCTCGCGCGCAGGATCGCGAGGCCTTCGGGCGCAAGGGCCTCCGAGACCAGGACGCGATACGCCACCGATCCGCCCTCAGGCGCGCGCGCCCGCGGGGGGCAGCGCCTCCGCCAGGATCGCCTGCGCGCGGCCCACGCCGCGCCCGAACGCGACCTCCGCGCCGAAGCGCGAGAGCGCCATCTCGATCGCCGCGAGCCCCGTCACGACGTCGAACTCGCCGGTGAATCCGAGGTGCGCGAGCCGCAGGATCTTTCCCTTGTACTGGTCCTGCCCACCCGCGACCTCGACGCCGAGCGAGTAGCGCAGGTACTTCTGGAGCGCGCCGCCGTCGACGCCCGGCGGCGTGAAGATGCCGGTCACCGCCGGGCTCGGGTTCTCCTTCGCCACCAGCTCGAGCCCGATTCCCTGCGCTCCGGCGCGCGTCGCCCGCATGAGGCGGTCGCAGCGCGCGAAGATCTGCTCGAGGCCGTCGTCGATCATCCGGTCGAGCGCCTGCGCGAGCCCGTAGATCAGGTTGATCGCCGGCGTGTAGGCGGTCGTGTTCTTGTGGAGGTTTTCGCGCTCGCGGCGGAGGTCGAAGTAGAAGCGCGGCAGCTTCGCGCGCTCGCCGAAGCGCCACGCACGCTCGGAGAGCGCGATGAAGGCGAGACCCGGCGGCAGCATGAACGCCTTCTGCGAGCCGGAGACGAGCACGTCGATTCCCCAGCGATCCATCGGCATCGGCGTGACGCCGACCGCGGTGATGCCGTCGACGATCAGCAGCGTGTCGCGATCGCGCGTCAAGCGCGCGATCGGCTCGACCGGGTGCAGCACGGTCGTGGACGTTTCGCTCGCCTGCATCAGCACCGCTCGGAGCTCGGGGCGGCGCTTCAACGCCGCCTCGACCGCCGCGGGGTCGACCGCGCGGCCCCACTCGACGGTCAGCTCCTCGACGTCGAGACCGAAGGTCCGGCAGATCTTCACCCACCGCTCGCCGAACTTGCCGCCGTTGACGCACAGGACGGCGTCGCCCGGCGACAGCGTGTTCGTGACCGCCGCCTCCATCGCGCCCGTGCCCGATGCGGCGAGGACCATCACGTCCTGCTCGGTCTCGAAGACCGCCTTCAGCCGATCGCGCACGCCGGCGACGATCTTCTCGAACTCCGGCGTGCGATGGTGGATCGTCGGCGACGCGAGCTCGAGCAGCACTTCGGCGGGCACCGCCGTCGGTCCCGGCGCGAGAAGATAGTTCTTGAGCGGTCGATGTTTCATGCCGACCCTGTCCGTAGCGCCGCGAGCGCGTTTCGCAAATCCGCCGCGCGCGGGCGCGCGCCGCGTCGCGAGCGGCCCGGGCGCGTCGCTATCCGAGGCCCGATGGGCAGTCAAGCGCGCCGGCACGATCGTCGAAGCGCCGCGTAGCGCGTTGACAAGCGTGGAGAGCGCGGATACCCGATCGCTGTGCCGGGGGGTCCGCGAGACCGGCGACGACGCGCGGCGCGCCTCGTCGCCGTCCGTTGTTTTTTTGGCTTGCTAGCGGGCTCGACTGCGCTGGCGGCGCCCGCCGCCGGGCAAACGGTCCCGATCCGGGACGAGAAGGCGATCGAGAGCCCCGACACCGTCACGCCGGGCGAGCTCGAGCCGCCGGCGAAGATCGAGAGGCCCTTCGAGGCGGGCCCGGCGGCTCCACTGCCCGGGCCGCCGCCCGCCGCCGTCCCGGGCGCGCGCTCGAGCGCGACCTTCACGGGCACGGTCGCGGGAGAGCCGATGCGCGCGGGCCCGAACTGGGACCTCCCGCCGCTGCCGTCGTGGGGCCGGGCCTGGCGCGACCAATTCCGGGCTCCCGGCGGGCCTCCGCCGCTGCCCGACATCCCGCCGCTCGGGGCGACCCCGGCGCGCCTCACGATCCGCGAGGCCGTCGCGGCGGCGCTGCAGAACAACCCCGGGCTGATCGCGCAGTCGCTCACGCCGATCGTCCAGCAGCAGGGCATCCTGGGCGCGGAGGCGCGCTTCGACCCGATCTTCGCGGCCGAGACCGACTACAACCACACGGTCACGCCGGCGACCTCCGCGCTCTCGGGTGCCCAGACCGTCGACATCTCGAACTTCAACTGGAACTTCTACGCCCACAAGGGGCTGATCACGGGCGCCAACCTCGACGTGCAGTTCCTGAACAACCGCTTCAAGTCGAACTCGGACTTCCAGGGTCTGAGCCCCCAGTACCAGCCGATCCCGTCGGTGACGCTGAACCAGCCGCTCCTGCGCGACTTCGGCCTCTACTTCACGCGCCTGCGGATCGACATCGCCGAGGTCGCGACCGACGCCGCGATCGAGGACTACCGCGCCGCAGTCGCCGATTTCATCACGCGCGTCATCCGCGGCTACTGGGACGTCGTGCTCACGAACGAGGTCCTGCGGGTCCGGCAGGACTCGCTCGCGCTCGCGCAGCAGACGGTGCGCGACAACCGGACTCGGGTGGACGTCGGCGTGCTGCCGCCGGTCGCCGTGAAGGAGAGCGAGGCGGAGGCCGCGCGCCGCGAGGAGGAGGTCATCGTCGCGGAGAACCAGTCGTTCCAGGCGAAGCGAGTCCTGCAGCAGCTCGTCTTCCTGCCCGGGTTCAACGAGTGGCTGCCGCGCGCGATCGACCCGGTCGACAGGCCGTCGACCGAGCGCGTCGATCTCAACCCGGAGGCGTCGCTCCAGACGGCGGTCACGCAGCGCGGCGAGATCCGCTCGGCACGCCTCAACGTGCAGGCGAACGACCTGAACGTGAAGATCACCGAGAACCAGCTCATGCCGCGATTCGACGTCTTCGGGACGTACGGTGTGAACTCGCTCTCCGGCGACCCGACGCGCGCCAACGACCCGCTGAACTTCCGGAGCATCTACGGCGGCACCTACGGCGACGCGCTCGGCCGGCTGATCTCCAACAACTTCTACACCTACGCCGGCGGCGTCCGACTCGAGGTTCCGCTCGCGAACGCGGCCGCCGACGCGGCGGCGCAGCAGAGCCGGGTCCAGCGCGAGCAGGCGATGGGGACCTACCGCCAGCGCGTGTCCGACGTGCTGCTGGAGGTCGGGCAGTCGCTCGGCGACGTGAGCTCGAACATGAAGCGGATCGACGCGTCGCGGGTCGCGCGCGAGCTGGCCGAGGAGAACCTCGCCAACCAGACCCGGCGCTACGAGGTCGGCATGGTGACGACGACCGACCTCATCCGGTTCCAGAACGAGGTTTCGAATGCGCGCCTCGTCGAGATCCAGGCGGTCATCGACTACAACAACTCGATCACCGCGCTCGAGCGGGCCGAGGGGACGCTCCTCGACCGCTTCAACGTCGAGGTCGCGCAGCGGCGGGCGACGGCCACGCCGTGGTGGGCGCGCTTCTGAAAATCAGCTCCGGCGGTGGCCGATGAGGGTCATGAACTCGTCGCGCGTCTCCTGGCGCTCGCGGAAGACGCCGAACATCGCGCTCGTCACGACGTAGGAGTTCTGCTTCTCGACGCCGCGCATGCGCATGCAGAGGTGCTCGGCCTCGACGACGACCGCGACGCCCTCGGGGCGGAGCTTCTCCATGAGGAGCGACGCGATCTGGGTCGTCATGCGCTCCTGGACCTGGAGGCGGCGCGCGTAGACGTCCACCAGGCGCGCGAGCTTCGAGATGCCGACGATCTTCCCCTTCGGGAGGTACGCGATGTGGGTCTTGCCGAAGAACGGGAGGATGTGGTGCTCGCAGAGCGAGAAGAAGTCGATGTCCTTCATGATGATCATCTCGGAGTAGTCCTCGGTGAAGAGGGCTCCGTTGATGATCTTCTCGGGATCCTGCGCGTAGCCGCGGGTGAGCTCGCGGATCGCGCGCGCCACCCGCTCCGGCGTCCGCTTCAGGCCCTCGCGAGCGGGATCCTCGCCCAGCTCGCGCAGGATCGCATCGACGTGCTTCTCCACCGGAGGGCCTCCCAGGACTTTCCGTCCGGGCTCGGACGGGTCTGTCGGACGACCGCCAAAAGGACGTTAGCGGCTACCCTTTTTCTCGACCTGCTTCACCTTCTGGTAGCGACGATAGTCGTAGCCCGTCGCCATGGCGAGCAGCATTGGCTCCATACCGCCGTCGCGCTCGCGGCGGAGGACGGAGAGCCGGTCGAAGAAGTCCTGGAACCCGCGGACCGCTCGCGTCTGCTCGATGCTGGCGGCGACCTCGTCGCGGGCGTTGGCGCCGCCATTGGCGACGCGCTCCTCGGTGATGGCCGCGAGCCCGGCCTCCGCGGCCGGGAAGGCCACGACCTCCGCCAGGCGGGCGACCGTGAGGCGAAGCGCCGAGAAGCGGAGTTCGTTCGGAAACGCGTCCCACTCGGCGAGCGAAAGGGTGCGGGTCGACTCGTAGCCGGAGATCAGCGACTCGAACCGCTTCAGGTCGTAGCGGCCCTCGGTGAAGGTGAAGGCGTTCACGGCCGTCGCGAGGTCGAAGATGAACTTGCCGCGGCAGCCCATCTCGAAGTCGAGGATGCCGACGACCTTCTCGCCCTTCAGGAGGACGCTCTCCGGGCGGAGGTCGCCGTGGATGACGCCCTTCGGGAGCTTCGTCTCGAGATAGCCGGCGAGGTACTCGACCTCCTCGTCGAGCGTGCGCGTGATCTTCTTGAAGTAGCCCGGCAGACGGCCGCGGATCTCGTTGTAAACCTCGCTCACCGCCTCGAACGTGAAGCGGTTCTCGACGCCCTTCTTGTAGCCTTTGCCGATCACGTGGAGGTCGGCGAGGACGCGCCCGATGCTCTCGAGCTGCGGGTGCGTCAAGCGTGCGACGAGGACCTGTCGGCCGTCGATATGCTTGTAGGCGATGAGGCTCCGGCCCTCGAGGTCGCGGTAGAGGCGGCTCTTGCGATCGGCGAGGGGCTGCGGGCACGGGAAGCCGTGCTTGCGCAGGAAGAGGAGGAGATCGATCTCGCGCTTCACCTCGATCTCGCCGCGGAGCTCGTCGAAGCGGAGGATCGATTTGCTTCGACCCGCGTCGAGCAGCAGATGCACCGCGTGATTGGCGGGACGCGACCACGCCGGAGGTGCAGGCGCGATCGACTGGATCTTGCCGAGGCCATAGTCCTCGGCGATCGCGGCGATCACGCGTCGATCGACTGCTGATTCGCTCATTGACGACAAGCCGTATCTATCCACGGTTCAACCGGCGCCACCGGCCTCTCCGGGACCGTCGGCCCTCGTCGACGAGTGCAACCCCCGTCCCCGAACCGTCGCGCGCGACTCTCATCCCCAGTATGGGCACAACTGCCATCGGCATTCGTGACATGCCGTTTGTGCGCCGCGCCCAACGTGCCGTCTATGCGATGACCTGCAAGCTGTCAATATCGCCCTCACGGGCGTTTGCACGGTAGGTCATACAGAACGGCGTTTTTTTCTCGTGTCCGATTCTGCCGCGCTGCGGCGCGGCACGACCGCCCTGGAGGCTGTGGAAAACCCTGTGCGAGATTTGGGGCGTTTCACCTCGATCGAGGGTCGCGCCGCCGTGTGCGACGGTGCATTCCGTTGCACGATCGCGATGAGCCGATCCGCGATCTGCTCGGTGGTCGCGGTGCCGCCGAGATCGCGCGTCCGTCCCGACTTGTGGCGGGTGAGCTCATGGACGGCTGCCGTAACGCGGCGCGCTGCATCCGGATGTCCGAGGTGGTCGAGCATCAACGCCGCCGACAGCACCACCGCGAGCGGATTCGCGAGGTTACGACCGGCGATGTCGGGCGCCGTCCCGTGCACGGCCTCGAAGATCGCGCAGCGCTCGCCGAGGTTGGCCGCGGGGCTCAGGCCGAGCCCGCCGACCAGCCCGGCACAGAGGTCCGACACGATGTCGCCGTAGAGGTTCTCGAGCAGCAGGACGTCGAACTGGTGCGGCTTCAGCACGAGCTGCATGCAGGCGTTGTCGACGATCATCTCGTCGTAGGCGATCGCGGGAAACCGCTTCGCGACCTTCCGGGCACAGGCCAGGAAGAGGCCGTCCGACAGCTTCATGATGTTGGCCTTGTGGATCGCGGTCACCTTCTTCCGGCCGTGCCGCGCCGCGTAGCGGAATGCGAAGTCCGCGATCCGGGTCGAGGCACGCGCCGTGATCACCTTCACGCTCTCGACGACGCCGGGAGAGATCTGATGCTCGATCCCGGCGTAGAGGTCCTCCGTGTTCTCGCGTACGACCGCCAGGTCGATGTCCGAGTAGAGCGACTTCACGCCGGGGACCGACCGCACCGGCCGCAGGTTCGCGTAGAGGTCGAAAGCCTTCCGGAGCGCGACGTTGACGCTCCGGAATCCGGTTCCGACGTCGGTCCCGATCGGCCCCTTCAGGGCCACGCGGTTCTTCCGGATGGAGCGGAGGAGCGCGTCGGGGATCGGGGTGCCGTCCTCGAGCAGCGCCTCGCGTCCGGCGCGCTGGCGGTCCCACTGGATCGCGACGCCGGTCGCCTCCACGACCCGGACGGCGGCCGCCACGACCTCCGGTCCGATCCCGTCGCCCGGGATCAACGTCACGCGGGCCGGCTTCACCTGCCCCGCGCCCGTCGGCTTGCTGGCCATCGCCTGGCTCCCCCTGTCCCCCCGGTCGCGACCGCGTCTCGGCGTACCAAGCGGCCGGCCGCCCGGCTACCCGGGTGCAGCGCGAGCACCAGGTCCATCGCGTTCGTGCCCGTCGGGCCGGTCTCGAACGCGCCGCCGTGGCGCGCGAAGAACCCGTGGGAGTCGTGCTCGGCGAGCGCGCGCGCGACGGCGCGCGCCCCGGCGCGCGCCGCGGTGACGCCGTCCACGATCGCTCCCGCGGCCGGCGTCGCGCCGTCGACACCGTCCGTGCCGGCGGCGAGGAGGACCCAGCCGGTCCCGCGAAGCGCGCGCGCCGCCGACAGCGCCAGCTCCTGCGATCGCCCTCCCCGCCCGCGCGTGCCGCGCGCGTCCACGACGGTTTCGCCCCCTGCGACGACCGCGGTCGGAAGCCCGGGCGATCGCGGGAGGGAGCGCGCCAGCGCGACGCCGCACGCGCTCGCCGGGCCGCTCAGGTCGCCCGCGACGCGGACGACCCGGTAGCCGAGCGCGCGGGCGCGCCGCGCTGCGGCCGCGCGCGCCGTCCGGTTCGAGCCGACGACCCGCGCGTACGAGCGCGCGAGCAGCCGGTCGCCCGGCTTCACCGTTTCGGCGTGGCCGGCCGCGAGCAGCCTGCGCACGGCTCGCGGAATGCGACGGACGTCGACCCCGCGGGCGAGCGCGCGCGCCGCGTCGGCGGCGGTCGTCGGGTCGGCGACGGCCGGCCCCGACCCGATCGTCGCGAGATCGTCGCCGACGACGTCGGAGAGCGCGAGCGTCACGACCTCGCGGGGCGCTGCCAGCCGGAGGAGGCCGCCGCCCTTCACGAGCGAGACGTGCTTGCGGACCGTGTTCATGTCCGAGACCGGAAGACCCGCTTCCAGGATTGCGCGGTTCAGTCGGACCTTGTCGCGCGCCGAGATCCCGCGCGCGGGCATCGCGAGCAGCGCGGACGCGCCCCCGCTCAAGAGAAGGAGCACGGTCGCGTCCTCCGGCGAGCGCCGTAGCGCGCGGACGAGCGCGCGGGTCGCCGCGAAGCTTCCGCGACCCGGGACCGGATGCTCGCCCTCCAGCACGCGGATGCGACCGATGCGCGCGGGCCGTCGGGCTCCGCGCGCCGCCGCGCCGCGGGCCGCGGCGCGGCGGCTGCCGCGTGCGGCCGGCCGCGGCACGATCACCACGCCCTCGACCTCGGGGAGCACGGCGGCGATCGCGCGCGCCATCGCCGCCGCCGCCTTTCCCGCCCCCGCGACCCGGATGCGACGTCGCGCGCGTACGAGCCGGCTTCGCCCGAGCGCGAGCGTCGCGCGCGTCCGGGACGCCGCGACCGCACGCGCGATCAGGCGCTCGGGATCGATCGCCGCGATCGCCGCGCGCCAGAGCGCGAGGAGGTCGGCGCGCGGGTCGCGCGCGGCAGCGCGCGCGCGAGAGCGTCGGCGCGTTGCGCGCGTCACGGGCGGATGCCTATACCTCGCGTCGTGCCGGCCGACGAGTTCAGCTGGGACGATCCGGCTCGGACCTACGCCGAGAGCTGGCGCGAAGTCGTCTTCGAGCCCCGACGCTTCTTCTCGGAGGACCGGCCCGGTCGCGGGCTCCAGGGGCCGATCGGCTTCCTCCTGGTGTCGCTCGCGATCGGGGGCCTGGGGCTCGCCGTGTTCGGCTGGGGCGCGGGCGCGCTTCCCCGGATCCTGATCGGCGGCCTCCTGCGCACCCTCGTCGCGGCGCTCCTCCTGTGGCTCATCGCGACCCGGCTCTTCGGCGGGAAGGGCGACTACGAGTCGACGCTACGGGTGCTCGCCTACGCCTCCGCGCTCACGGTCTTCATCTTCGTGCCGGGCGTGCGCGTGCTCGCGAAGCTCTATGCGCTCTTCATCGTCGTGATCGGCCTCGAGCGCGCGCACGACGTCGACACCGTCCGCGCCGTCTTGACGATCCTCGTCGCCGCGCTGTGCGCGCTTGCCCTCCACGGCGCGGTCGGGGGCGCGCTCTTCGGCCACGTCGTCCACCCCGCCTGGATGCTCCGCACCTAGGAACGAGAGACGCGAGCGAAGCGAGCCCTCAGGGCAGTGGGGCCCCGTTCGGCCGTCAAGACGTCTCTTCGTCCGTGTCGCCGACGGCGAAGCGTCGGTAGCCGCGCTCGTCCTCGGGGCGGCGCGTCTGCTTCGCCTCGCGCTCCTGGTCGGCCTGGCACGTCACGCAGAGGCGCGTGAACGGCAGCGCCTTCAGGCGCTCCTCGGCGATGTCGAGCTCGCAGATCTCGCAGATGCCGTAGCTGCCGGCCTGGATGCGCTCGAGGGCGTCGTCGATCGCTTGCAGCTTCTGACGGTCGCGATCCGACAGGATCAGGCTGATGTCCCGGTCGCGCTCCTCGCTCGCGAGGTCGTAGGCGTCCATGCCTTCGTCCTTCGAGCCTTCACGGCTGAATTTGGTCTCGCTCTCGATGCCGTCGAGCGTCTGCTTGCGCATGTCCAGCAGGGAAGCGCGTGCTGATTTCAGAAACGCTTTTCTCATTGTGCGACCGCCTCGGGCCGGGAGCTCGTCGGCGCCACGGCCCGCGGAAGGTAAGGGTGACGTCCACCTGTGTCAACGCATCTTCGAAGCGACGGTGGACCGCTCGCTCCACGCTCGTGCGTGGAGCGTCCATGATGCCGAAACGCCGGCTATTGGCGATGGGGGTGCGCTGCAGATTTCGCGATGAGGACGCCCTCGAGGTCGTAGGCCGTCGCCCGGGTGATCCGTACGCGGGCGATCGACCCCACGTCGCGCTCCTCGACCGGGCCGACGTGGGTCACGCCGTCGATGTCGGCGGCTTGTCCTTGCGTTCGTCCGAACCAACGGCCGTTCGCGTGCTGGCCGCACACCAGGACCGGCAAGGTCTCTCCCACGAGAGCGGCGTTCCGAGCCCGCGAGATCCGGGCCTGGAGGCTCATCGCGCGGCGCCGGCGGCTTTCCTTGACCTGCTCGGGCACCTGCTCGTCCATGGCCCCGGCCGGCGTGTCCTCCTCCTGCGAGTAGCGAAACACCCCCACCCGCTCGAGGCGTAGCTCCTCCAGGAATCGGAGGAGCTCCTCGAAGTCGCCCTCGGTCTCGCCCGGAAAGCCGACGATGAACGACGACCGGAGGACGACGCCGGGAACGGTGTCCCGGATGCGCGCGACGAGATCCCGCAGCCGGCGGCCCGCCCCGGGACGGCCGCGCCGCATGCGTTCGAGCATGCGGTCGCTCGCGTGCTGGAGCGGCATGTCGAGGTACGAGCAGATGCGCGGCTCGCGCGCGACCAGCCGGAGGAGGCCGTCGGTCACGTGCTGCGGGTACAGATAGAGGAGGCGGAGCCACGCGATGCCGTCGACTTCGAGGAGCGCCTCGAGGAGGCGCTGGAGGTCGGCGCCGTCGTCGCGGTCGTGGCCGTAGCTCGTCAGGTCCTGCGCGATGAGCGACAGCTCCTTGACGCCGCCGTCGGCGAGGCGGCGCGCCTCCGAGACGAGCGCGGCGACGCTCCGGCTCTCCTGCCGACCGCGGATCTTGGGAATGATGCAGAAGGAGCACGTGCGGTTGCAGCCCTCGGCGATCTTGAGGAACGCCGCGTAGAACGGCGTCGCCTGGATGCGGGGCGCGTCGTCGGGCGGCAGGACGTGCTGGGCGCCGACGTAGGCGGGGCGCGATGACGGAGCATCGAGCAGGCGCGGCAGGTCGAGGAAGTCGCCGGTCCCGACGAAGACGTCGACCTCGGGCAGCGTGTCGCGGAGCGCGGTCCCGTAGCGCTCGGCGAGACAGCCGGTCACGATGAGCCGGCTCGCCGTCCCGGATTCCTTCAGGCGCGCGAGCTCGAGGATCGCCTCGATCGACTCCTCCTTCGCCTCGTCGATGAAGGCGCAGGTATTCACGACCAGGACGTCGGCCTCGGACGGATCGAGGACCAGCCGGTGCCCGTCGCGCACGAGCAGCCCCTGCATGACCTCCCCGTCCACCAGGTTCTTCGGGCACCCGAGCGACACGAAATGGATGCGGCGGCCACGGCCGTCCGCGGCGATGTTCCCGTCCGCCGCCATGGTCAGTCGCGCATGTTCACGAACTGGAGGGGGCGGCGGAAGTCCGCGGCGCGGAGCGCCTGGATCACCGCCTGCAGCTCGTCGCGCTGCTTTCCGGTGACGCGCACCTGGTCGTCCTGGACCTGCGCCTGGACCTTCCGCTTGGTGTCCTTGATGATCTTCACGATCTCGCGCGCGGCATCGGTGTCGAGGCCCTGGTGGATGGTCACGAGCTGGCGAGCCCGGCCGCCGGCGGCGGGCTCGATCTTCCCGTACTCGAGCGACTTCAGGTTCACGCCGCGCTTGACGAGCTTCGACTGGAGCACGTCGACGACGGCCTTCACCTTGAAGTCGTCCTCCGAGACGATCCGGATGGCGTCCTTCTCCTGCTCGAGCTCGGTGTCCGAGCCCTTGAAGTCGTAGCGCTGGAGGATCTCCTTCCGCGCCTGCTGGAGCGCGTTCGAGACCTCCTGCATGTCGACCTTGGACACGACGTCGAAGGACGGCATGAAGCTCACTCTCCTCGCGATTGTCTGAACGATGTCAACGTGCGGGCTGCTCGACGACGTCCGCGCCGTACGGGACCTCGAAGCGGAAGAGGCTCGCCTCGATCCGCTGGTTGCGGCGCAGGTCCTGGAGCGCGACGCGGGTCGCGTTCCCGAGCGAATCGCGGATGATAGCGGCCCGGATGTCGAATGTCACGGGATCGAGTTCCAGGGTGAGCGTCCCGAGCGAGCCCTGCGGGTCGTCCTTCGGCACGAGCCGAAGCCGCACGCTGCCGTCGTCGGCGGGCGAGAGCAGCGTCGGCGAGAAGTCCTTCTCGATCTTCGCGACGCCGAGGAGGAACGAGACCGGCGTGCGCGACTCGAAGGCGTCCTTGAGCGGCGCCTTCAGCACCTGGTGGTCCTCGGGCTGGTAGATCCAGAGGTTCGTGCCGTCGGCGACGATCGTCTGCGGCTCCGGCTTCTCGTAGCTCCAGAGCATCTTCCCGGGGCGCTGGAAGTAGACCTTGCCCGACGACCGGAGCACCTGCCCGCCCGACTCGACGCGCATCTCCTGCGCGAAGTCGGACGTGAACGACTTGGTCTCGTCGTAGCGCTGCTGCACCTTCCGCGTGACCGCGAGCGCGTCTCCCGGCGGCTCGGCGTCGGGACCACCGAGCTTCCCGCCCGGGCGCGTCTTGGCGTCGGCCGGCGGCGCGTCCGCCGCGCCGGACTTCGCGGCGGCCTTGCCGCCCGGCTTGGCCGCGGCGTGTGCGATCGCAACCGGGCCGGCGACGGCGAGGAGCGAAGCGGCGGCGAGCCCGATCAGGGCTCGGCGCGCGGCGCGACGGCACGCCCGCGAGCCGGAAGGTCGGAGGGTCATCCCTCCTCGATACGACGCGCGACGACCTCGCGCACGCCCCGGTGATCGGCGGCGCTCACCACGCCCTCGCGCTCCATGCACTCGATCATGCGCGCGGCCCGGTTGTAGCCGACCTGGAGGCGGCGCTGGACGTACGAGATCGACGCCTTCCCGCTCTCGGTCACGACGCGCACCGCCTCGTCGTACATCTCGTCGTAGGGCTCGTCCGAGGAGTCGCGCTCCACGTCGTCCCCGTCGTCCTCGTCGGGATCGGCGAGGAGGTCCATGCGGTACTCCTGCGCCTCCTGCTTGCAGACGAAGTCGACGATGCGCTCGATCTCGCGGTCCGAGACGAAGGCGCCGTGCAGGCGCTGCAGGTCCGAGCGGCCGGGGGGGAGGAAGAGCATGTCGCCCTCGCCGAGGAGGTTCTCCGCGCCCATGCTGTCGAGGATGGTGCGCGAGTCGACCTTCTGGCGGACGCGGAAAGAGATGCGCGCCGGGAAGTTCGCCTTGATGACGCCCGTCAGGATGTCGACCGACGGGCGCTGGGTCGCCACCACGAGGTGGATGCCGGCCGCGCGCGCCTTCTGCGCGAGCTGCGTGATCGGCAGCTCGACGTCGCGCCGGGTGAGGATGAGGTCGGCGAGCTCGTCGACGATGACGATGATGCGCGGCATGTGCTGGTGCACGCGGCGCGGGGTCCCGTCGGACGCCCCGTCCTCGCCGTCCCCGTCGCCGTCGTCCTCCTCGTCGAGCTCGATCACGCCCGAGCTCTCCTCCTCGTCGGCGACCGCGCGGTTGTAGCCGTCGATGTTGCGGACGCCCTTCTCGCGCATGAGCGCGTAGCGCTCGTTCATCTCCTTCACGAGGTTCGTGAGCATCGCGACCGACGGCTTCGCGTCGGTCACGACCGGCACGATCAGGTGCGGGATGCGCTCGTAGGTCGTGAGCTCGAGCATCTTGGGGTCGATCATGGCGAAGCGGACGTCGCGCGGCGCGGCCCGCATGAGGATGCTCGTGATGAGCGTGTTCAGGAACACCGACTTGCCGGCGCCCGTCGCTCCCGCGACCAGGAGGTGCGGCATGCGCGCGAGGTCGCCGACGACGGCTGCGCCGGTCGTGTCCTTCCCGAGCGCGATCGTGAGCGGCGACGCGGATTGCGTGAACGCCTCCGACGTCACGATCTCGCGCAGCAGCACCTTCTCGCGGCGCGGGTTCGAGACCTCGATCCCGACGACCGACTTCCCGGGGATGGGGGCGACGATGCGGACGCTCATCGCGCGCATCGCCATCGCGAGGTCGTCCTCGAGCGCGACGATGCGCCCGACCTTGATGCCCGCGTCGGGCTCGAACTCGTAGGTGGTGATGACGGGCCCGGGATGGATCTCGCGCACGGCGCCGAGGATCCCGAAGGTCTCGAGCTTCGCCTCGAGCACGCGCGCCGAGGCGCGGAGCGCGTCGTCGTCGATCGTCTCCTGGCGCTCGACCGGCGGGTCGAGCACGCCGGCATCGGGGAGGCAGTAGGCCTGCCCCGGCCGGAATCCCATCGCGAGCTGGCGCTTCCCGCTCTTGGCGGCGGGTCGCGCCGGCGCGGGCTTCGCGACGACGACCGGCGTCCGGCGGGCGTCGCGCTCGCGCAGCACGTTCGCGGGCGCGATCTCTTGCGACCGGCGCAGCAGGATCGGCTCGCCGACGGCGGCGCGCTCCGGGCCCGCACCCCGCCGCGCGAGGGCGCGCCGCCACGTCGCGCGCGCGAGCGACACGCCGCCGCGCCCGGTGCCGGCGGCGACGGCCACGAGCGACTGTCCGGTCGCGATCGCGGCCAGCACGACGAAGGCAGCGAGGGCCGACGACCACGCGCCCGCGCTTCCGAGCGCGTCGCCGAGGACCGCGGCCAGGAAGCCGCCGACGAGGCCGCCCGCCTCGACCTCGCGCCACGAGCCGAACGCGAGCTCGCACAGGACGGCGCTCGCGACGAGCGCTCCCAGCGCCGCGGCCGCCCGCGTCGTCGTGAGGCCCGGCCAGGCGTCCGCGAACACGGCGGCCGCCCCCGCCAGCACGGCGAGCGGAAGCACGAACGCGGCAACCCCGACCGCCTGCACGAGCGCGTCCGCGAGCGCGGCGCCGAACGGCCCGGCGAGGTTCGCGCGCGCCCCCGGCTGGTACGAGAAGAGCGCGAGCCCGAGCAGCACGCCGCCGACGGCGAGCGCGACGGCGCCGGCCTCGCGCCGGAGCGTCGACACCGCGCTCGGCGCCTCTCGGGTCTTGCGGGCGGGCGCGACCACCGGCCTCACATCTCGAAGACGTGCGGCACGATCAGCGGCCGCCGCCCGCGCGTCTTCGCGAAGTAGCGCTTGAGCACGCGCCGCACCTCGTCCTCGACCTCCAGCAGGTCGGCGCGCGACTCGGGCGTGATCTCGCGCAGCTTCTCGACGACCGCCGCCTTGGCCTCGTCGAGGTAGGCGGAGTCCTCGTCCTCGCTCGACACGCCGCGCGTGATGAGCTCGGGGCCGGACGTGATCTCGCCCGTCTGCTGGTGGATCGCGATCACCGCGACCACGAAGCCGTCCTCCGAGAGGTGGCGGCGATCGCGCAGGACCTCGAAGTCGACGTCGCCCTCGCCGGTGCCGTCGACGAGCACGCGCCCGACCACGACGCGCTCGCCGGTGCGCGCGCCGGCATCGTCGATCTCGAGCACGTCGCCGTCCTCGAGGAGGAGGCAGCGGTCGAGCGGAACGAGCCCGGTGTCCGCGGCGAGCCGGCGGTGCTCCTCGAGCTGCCGGTACTCGCCGTGCACCGGCACGAAGTAACGCGGGCGGACGAGCTGGAGCATCGTCCGGAGCTCGCTCCGGTAGGCGTGGCCGGAGACGTGGACGCCGGCGCGGCTCCCGTAGTGGATCTCGGCGCCGCGCTTGGAGAGCCGGTTCAGAAGCGCGTGCACGCTGCGCTCGTTCCCCGGGATGATGCGCGACGACAGGATGACCGCGTCGCCCTCGCCGACCGTGAGCTGCTTGTACTGGCCGTCGGAGAGGCGGGCGAGCGCGGAGGTCGGCTCGCCCTGCGAGCCCGAGATGAGGACGGTCGTCGCGCGCGCGTCGAGCCGGCAGGCCTCGTCGAGGCCGACCAGCCCGCTCGCCGGGACTTTGAGGTACCCGAGTTCGCCCGCGAGGCGGACCGAGTCCTCGAAGCCGCGCCCGGCGATCGCGATCCGGCGGCCGGCGCGGAGGCTCGCGTCGACGACCTGCTGGACGCGGTGGAGGTGCGACGCGAACGTCGTCAGGAGCACGCGGCCGCGCGTTCCGCGGATCAGCTCCTCGATGCGCGGCCCGACGTCGCTCTCGGAGCCGCACTCGCCCTCGTGCTCGACGTTCGTCGAGTCGGAGAGCAGGAGCAGAACGCCCCGGCGTCCGATCTCCTCGACACGCGCGAGGTCCGAGGCCCGGCCGTCGACCGGCCGCGGGTCGATCTTGAAGTCGCCGCTGTGGAGGATCGTCCCTTGCGGCGTGTCGATCGCGAGCGCGACCGCGTCCACGATCGAGTGGGTCATGTGGATCGGCTCGATCGCGAACGGGCCGATCGAGAAGCTCTGGCCGGGCGCGATCGTCTCGACCGGGACCGAGATGCGGTCCCGCCGGAGCTTCTCCTGCGCGAGCGCGGCGGCGAGGCGCGGGCCGAAAACGGGTACGGGCATCTCGGCCAGAAGGCGCGGCAGGGCGCCGATGTGGTCCTCGTGCCCGTGCGTCAGGACGACCGCGCGGAGGAGCCCGGGGCGCTCACGGAGGTACGTGACGTCGGGCAGGAGGAGGTCGACGCCGAGCCCCGGGCGCTCGGGAAACAGCACGCCGCAGTCGACCGCGATCGCGGCGCCTTCGGCCTCCACCAGAAGCATGTTGAGGCCGATCTCGCCCAACCCGCCGAGCGGCACGATTCGGACCGGCCCGGGCATCAATGCGATCCCAGGCGTCGAGCTCCGAAGGCCGCGTCACGGCTCACCACACCACCCCGTCGTGAAGCTACAGACCCGAGGACCCCGATGTCAACGCGCTCTGCGCCGCGGGCAGTCGCGCGCCGGCGCCGCGCCGCGTGCTCTGCTGGTACGGAACTTGATGCGAGTTGCCCCGCTGACGCGGCGGGTGTAACGCCAGGCTGCGCGACGGCGACCGGGAATGCGCCCGGCACTGACGCGAGGAGGTCTCCCATGTCCGTCAACAAGGCGATCATCGTCGGAAGGCTCGGCGCGGATCCCGAGATCCGGTTCACCGGGACCGGGCGCGCGGTCGCGAACTTCCGCATCGCGACGGACTCGGTGTGGAAGGATCGCGACGGCAACCGCCAGAAGGCGACCGAATGGCACCAGATCGTCGTCTGGGGCCAGCAGGCGGAGACCTGCGCCAAGTACTTGACGAAGGGCCGCGAGGTCTACGTCGAGGGCGAGATCCGGACGCGGAGCTACGAGGGCAAGGACGGCAACAAGCGCTACGTGACCGAGATCATCGCGCAGCAGGTCCGCTTCCTCGGCGGCCCGGGCGACCGCGCCGCCGCCCGGGACACCGCGATGCCGGACGCCGCCGAGGCGATGGGCAGCTACGGCGACCGTCCCGATCCCGCCGAGGACGACATACCCTTCTAACGAGGGGCTTCGGCGCCCCTCGCCCCGTCGGGCAAAGCCCGCCGGGGCCCCAAGTTGTCGCACGAGGGGATCGCTCCCCTCGCCCCGTCGGGCAAAGCCCGCCGGGGCCCCTGTACCTTTCCAGCTGCTCTCGGATGTCGTTAGAGGCGTCCTGAGAGCAGGCCAGCCCGTCGAGAGTTGCCTCGGGGCCCTCGTGCTGTGGAGCACCTGGAGTGG
>DASRFA010000053.1:0-99052 GCA_035651755.1 Binatia bacterium
CGACGTGATCTCGCGGTGGATCGACAGGTACCACGATGAGCGTCCGCACCAGGCGCTCGGATACCTCACACCGAGCGAGTACCGGGAGCGTTTAGCGGCCTGACCTGTACGGAAACCGAGGGGACACCACACCTGCCCGCATCGGCTGCGCTACGCGATGGCCTGGGATCACCGCCTCTGCCGCGCCGTGCTCGCGGTGTTCGTCCGCGCGCTGCTCGGCTTCGAGCGCCGTCGCGCCCGCGATTCTGGGGTCGGGGCTCGGTTTTGACCTCTCGCACGCCTCGGCGCGTTTCACCGAGCAGCTTCACCGCTGCGAGGCCGCGGTGCCTCCGAGGTGGCGCGGGGCACTACTCGTCTTACCCGCAGACTCCATTGCCTCCGTACGGGAACAACCAGTCGCCGGCCGACCATCCTTCTGGCGATTCCTGGACGCGATACCAGGTGACTCCGTCGGCGCTGACTGGGCCTCCGGAAATGGTGACAAGATTTCCGTCAAACAAGCTGCCGTTCTGCGCGCAGCTCGTGCTCGGACATGCACGCACACGAAGCCCCTGAGCACCTGTGCCACTTACTTGAGCGCAACACGAGACCTGATAGACGTCGGTGTTCGACGACGTTGTCCAGGGGCCGTTAATCGCATCGATACGCCACACCGGATACTGTCCGAACGCGACGCCAGTATCACTAAAGCTCAACGACGAGCTCGAGAGCGTCGCGATGGTCGAAGCGTTCCGAAGCACCTTGTAAGAGGTCGCGCCCGACGAGGAGGTCCAACTCAATTCGACCCGTGGCACCTTGTTAGGGCATGTCGGAAGAACCGGGTTGAGTGTGAATGGCCCTGGAGCGCAGCTCCCACAGTCTGGAGAACAGGTGGCGCACGTCTCGCTTCCGTTGCAACTTCCGTCTCCGCAAAAGGGCGCACACGATCCGCAGTCCTGCGAGCAGCTCGAGCAGGTTTCACCACCGTTGCACGAGCCATCGCCGCAGGTCCTGCCGCAGTCGGATGGGCAGTTCGCCGTGCTCTCGCCTACAGCGGCGCAGCATGTGCCGCTACCGCAAAATTCGCCTCCGCAGTCCTGCGAGCAGTTACAACGAGTCTCTGTGCCATTGCAGCTGCCATCGCCGCACACGGCTCCACACGGTCCGCAGTCCTGAGAGCAACTCGAGCAGGTTTCGCTACCGTTGCAGGTACCGTCACCGCAGGTCGTGCCGCAGTCCCCGGGACAGCTTGTCGTGCTCTCCCCCGCCGCAGCGCAGCACGTGCCGTTACCGCAGCTCTCCGCACCGCAGTCTTGAGGACAGCTGCACCGGGTCTCGGTCCCGTCGCAGCTTGCATTGCCGCACACGGCTCCGCATGTACCGCAGTCCTGTGGGCAACTCGAACACGTCTCCCCTGACGTGCAGTTACCGTCGGGACACGTTGTGGGACACGTCGCGTCGGTACCGTTGCAATCCTCGTCGGCTCCGTTGCCGCAAACCTCGGTCTCCGGCGTTACCTCGCCTACGCATGGACCGTACGCGGTGCCTATCAGGTTGCATGTCTTAGTTCCCGCTCGACAGAGGCCAATCCCCTCCGTGGTTGGTGGACCTGAGTAACAGGTAGCCGTTGAGACCGGGGCGCACGTAGTCTGTGCATTCCCGCATATGAAGGTGTCGGGGCAGTCTTGGGGGCACGTAAGGCAGGATTCTCCGTCCAGAAAGTCGCAATAGCCATCTGAACAGTTCGCAGGACAGTTTCGCTGTACGGCGCAATCTCGGATGCAAGAAGCGCACGTCTCGTAAGGGTCACAGATACCGTTGCCGCATCCTGTGTACGAGCAGTCTTGATATCCCGGGTCTTGGCAGCATCCGCCTACACAAACCGCACAATCGTAGGCACCGCCATAATCGCAATCAGTGTTGATTTCTTGTACTAATGCGACTCCGGCCATGATGCCACCGATGATTTGGCAATGGGCATTGCAATTAAAGGTGAGCAAGCAATCTGTGTAGCTAGTATAGAGATCGCTATCGCAGGTGTGCGTTAACTGACTAAAGTTGCACTTTCCGATGTCTACGCACTGGTTCTGTTGTAGGTCGCCGTAACAATCGTCGTGCCGTTTGCAGGGGCCCTCCATGCACTCACCTGGCTGGAGGAGGAGCAAAGCAGGGTGTTCTCGGCTGGTACCGGGTCCGCAATATTGCGTTGGGTACAGGTCTCCGATACCCCTCGATCGAATCGTCGATGTGGGCACATCTTGCACTGACGGAGGGCTGTCCAGGTGGCAGCCGAGCTCGGCGGCCGTTTCTGACGCCATCTCGTTGAGGGTCGTGGCATCGTCCCAAAACTGAGGTCCGGGAGGGATGCCGAGTCTGATGGCAGCCAGCTCTGCTGCTTGAACCACAAGAGGGTGTTCGAACGAACGCGCCGCGCAATCCTGCTCCGCAAAGATGGCGTGCGCAGCGCGCAGCGCCTGAGCGCAGGCAAGCTCCGCATCTAGATTCGCGTCCCCACAGGATCGCGCTACTTTGCGCATACACTTGGTCGAATCCTGGAAGGTCTTGCGCAGCGTTTCTGTGCGGCGCCTCTTGAGGTGTTGTGAGGTCAAGAGGGTCATGGCCGAAGACGCTGCGCGCTGGCATTTCGTTTGCCGCGGTCCAAGAAAGCACTCGGCCGCCGAGCTCCACGTTGGTGCGAGGGCAGACCGCATAACGCGGTTAGCCTGGCAGCGGAGTAGGCCGGCACACGAGGGAGAAAGGATGCTGTTTAGCCTGGTCAAGAGCTTGGTGGCGTTGGGAGTAGGGCAGGGGCAAGTGCTATCAGACGTGGCGGCACACCTGCGAAGGTCCGAAGAGAGCTTCCTGACGTAGCTTTCGATAGCCTTTTGACCGTCGTCGGTCTGCATCTCTGCTGCGCAGCTCCCGGGGCAAGGCATGGTGCAGATGGACGGCGCACCTGTGCAGAGCCAACCTGATTCCACCGCGCAGACTGTGGAACAGCCGTCGGCTGGGGAAGTGTTAGCGTCGTCGCACTCCTCACCGCCCTCAATGATGCCGTTGCCGCAGACAGCGGGCTCGCCGTAGACGATCAGGACCCGCCCATGGCCAACGTGGACACCGGGTGTGGTTGCGCCTCCACTGGGCACGAGGCTCGAGCCCCCTCCTCCACCGCCACCCCAGCCGCTGGTGCCGCTTCCGCCACCGCCGCCGAAGTAGCCGCCACCACCGCCACCACCGCTGGCCCCGTTGAAGCAGTTCCCACCGGCTCCGCCGAGTCCGAGCATCCCGGAGGCTCCGCACATCTTGCAGCCCGCTGAGCCGTCGTAGCAGCCGCCATCACCCCCGGCGGTCTGCGTGCCACCTCGGCCACCTACGGCGCCCGACTCACCGTCCACTCCAGGTAGCCCGGTCTCTCCACCACCCGCGCCAGCCCCCAGGCTGGAACCCCCTCCTCCACCGGCCGCCACAAGCACGCGGTCCGCGATGCCGTTGCCGCCGAGTCTTATGTCGGACGCGCCGCCGCCTCCGCTGCCACCGGATCCGGTTGTGTGATTGCCACCCGCACCACCTCCGTTGAACCCTCCGGCACCGCCCTGACCGCCACTGTTCTGCGCGCCCGTACCGCCGACGTACACGTAGAGCGTTTGACCCGGGGTCACCGAGAATGTCCCTTCAACGCGTCCACCCCGCCCGCCCCATGCTTGATATACGGGGCCTGCCGCGTAGCCATGCGCGCCCTGGGCTCCTCGTGCATCTACGGTGATGGAGGTAACGCCGTCAGGCACCGTCCAGGTCTGCTCGCTCCCGGTGTAGTCGAAGGAAACCTGCTCCTGCCCGGCCGGCAGTTCGTAGTAGACCTTGACCTTGACGTAGTCGACGGAACAGGTGGATGTCTGCCCGCGCGTCGAGCAGAGAAGTTGTACGCGGAAGCCATCTCCTGCGAGCTCGGCCGGAGTCCAAGTGCGCCCCCAAAGCTGGCCGGGGCCGCCGTTGGTCCAAGTCTTGGTGATTCCCGTACAACCGTCGCAGGTGGGGCACGAAACCTCCTCGCCGGGAAGCGGTTGGCAGAGACCATCGGTCGAGCCCGAGATTTCGTAGAGTGGAATCGATGTGGCACCGGCATCCTTCGAGAGGAAGAGATAGATGTTAGTTCCGTACCCGCCAGAGTTCATTCCGCCTTCGGCCTGAACCTCGATGCCGGTGACGGTGGCCTGAGACGGGACGGGTAGGTTGAAGCCCCAAACGGTGTGCATCGGGCGAGAGCCGCCGAAGGGCGGTGAACCTGACGTGACCGACGTTGCGCTTGCGCTCGCATCGTCGTCGGCGAAGAGGTTCGCGCCGTTCGACCATTCGCCCGCTTGTTGCGACGCGACGTTGAAGCCGGTGTCGAGGGCGAGAGCAGTAGCTGGCAGTACGAGATAGGCCCAAAGGAACAGGCTGAGGAGGGAGCCGCGCAACCAAACTGTGTCGTCGGATGGACGGGAGTAGAACGCCGTAGGAGGAAAGTCGCGGGCCATGCGGGATACCTCCCCGGCCAAGGTTCGGCCGATTCTCTACCTGTCGAAAGGGTGGCAACCTAGTCCGAAGGGGCCACGCACGTCAAGGGCGAGTGTAGGGAGTGTAGGGAGCAGATGATCTGTCCGCTCGCCGTAGCAAGTGAATTGACCGCCCTGACCGGGTGCGCGGTAGCGGCTGACCTCCATGGGGGACATGGAGGTGCGGATCGCACGCAAAGCCCTGGAGCGGGCGATGACGGTGCGAGAGGTGATCGCCAAGGCGATGAGCGGAGAGATCTCGTGGATCCGGGCTGCCGAGATCGCGGGATGACGGCGCGCAGCATGCGCCGCTGGAGGCGCCGCTACGAGGAGCGGGGCTACGACGGGCTCTGGGATCGCCGCCACCAGAGTCCGTCACCGCGGCGCGTGCCGATGGCCGAGGCCCAGCGCATCCTGCGGCTCTACCGAGAGCGATACCTCGGCTTCAACGTGCGGCACTTCTACGAGATCGCCGCACGCGAGCACGGCGTCGAGCTGTCGTACAGCTTCGTGAAAGCGGCGCTCCAGCAGGCGGGCCTGGTGCGCAAGAAGCGGGCGCGCGGCAAGCACCGCAAGCGACGTGAGCCGAGAGCGAGCTACGGGGAGATGCTGCACATCGACGGCTCGAAGCACGCCTGGCTGTCGCTGGTGCCCGAGGAGCAGCAGACCTGATCGCGGTCGCGGACGACGCGACGGGGAGCTGCTCTATGCACAGCTCTGGGCCGAGGAGACGACGGTCGCGGTGCTGACGGCGTTACGTGAAGTCCTTGCGGCGCAAGGCATTCCGCAGGCGCTGTACTCCGACCGGGCGAGCTGGGCGGTGCTGACGCCGAAGGCCGGAGAGCCTTCGGATCGCTCCAAGCCGACGCAGGTGGCGCGAGCGCTCAAGACGCTTGGCATCGAGCAAATCCTGGCGTACTCGCCGCAGGCACGAGGCAGGAGCGAGCGGCTCAATCGCATCCTCCAGGACCGCCTGGTGAACGAGCTGCGGCTCAAGCGGATCCGAACCGTCGAGGCGGCGAACCGCTACCTGCGCGAGACCTACATCGCGCGCCACAACGCGAACTTCCGTCGCGAGCCGGTGAGCTCGGAGAGCGCGTTCGTGCCCTGTGGCAGCGTCGATCACCCGAACGCCCTCGCGATTGCGCAGCACCTCGTCGATGGAAAGCCGACGCCACTTGCCTCGCTCCTCACGGTCTCGTGCCACCGAGCGCGCAAGCGGTGGCTCGTCACGCAGAGGCTCGTCCACCACGTCCGCGCGTGCAGGCGAAGCGGAGCCGGATCGATCGGAGCAAACAGCGTTGGGCGCTCGACGTGACGCAAGTCGATTGCGACGCGGACCGCTGGGGACACCTGGAAAGCCGGCGTCTTACGGCATGGAATTTCCTTGCCCTTCGGCAGCGCGCATGAGCAAGTACTGACATCCCTTCGATTCGCGCGCGTATGGCTCTCACGCTGCGCATCGGCCGGCTGGCGCATTCCGCGTCGCACATCCTGAACGAGCCGGCAAGCCGGTTACCGACATGGGGGGAGTCGTCTCCCTTCTGGCCAGCCGATTCCTGCTTGGGTGTCCGTCCGTAGCCGATCGGCCGGCGGTGAGTCTTTGCGACGAACGCCCGGCGCTCACGGGCCGATGCCACCCTCGCGTCGGACTTTCCCGTATCGCCCCTACCTGCACGTGTCCCGGTCCTTCTCCTGCTCGCACTGCCCTGCTCGGTCGAAGCCCGGACGGTCGTCGTCGACACGTCGACCGACGATCCCGCGCTCACCACCTGCGACGGCGCCGCGCCGAACGATTGCAGCCTGCGCGGGACGGCTCTTGCCGCCAATGGACCGCCCATGTCCGACCTCAGCACGATCAACGTTCCCGCAGGAACGTATGTCCTGAGCCGACGAGGTTATGCACTCTCAGCGTCCAACCCCACCCAACGACGTTCTTCGACTCCGCCCGCAATTTCCCTCTCTGCCTGAGCAAACGTGTGCCGATTCAAGGGGCGGGGGCGGCCACGACATCAAGCGGGCGGCATCCTCGACTGAAGTCACCGCAGGCCCGTGAGTTTTCGACGCATCGAGCTAGCGAAATTAGGTAGCGAAGGAGTACCCAGCGTGAATAACAATTATTTTCGCCCCGGTTCCGGCTCCGGAATCGTCGTCGGCTCGGCCCTGGCGCTTGCCGCTTGGCTGTGGGCGCCGGCGTCGGCAACCGCGGCGACGCAGACCTGGAACACACCTGTGTACGGCGGCTATGACTGGGTCGTCCCAAGTGGGGTCACGACGGCCACGTTCGAACTCTTCGGAGCGTCGGGCGCCGGTACCGGCGGAGTGCTGGCCGTGTCTTACCAGGGTGACGGTGGGAAGACGATCGGGACGATCGCCGTCACGCCGGGTGAGACCTTGAAGATCAACGTGGGCGGAGCGCCTCCTGGTGGCATCAACGGAGGCGGCTCTGGAGGGGCGTCATCACAGGACTGCTCTGTGGTGGACCTCGGCAACCAACAATGTCTTGGGGCCGGCGGCGGCGGCGCATCGGACGTCCGCCAGGGCGGAACCGCGCTGGCGAACCGGGTGCTCGTCGCGGGCGGTGGGGGCGGCGCCGGGGGGCACAATAACGACTACAACGGGCAAAGTGGTTGGTCGCCCGCGTATGGCGGCGGCGGCGGCGCCGGCGGCTTGCTCGAGGCGGGTGGCGGCGGGAATGGCGACGGCCGGCGCCAAGGAGCTACGGACTATCCCGGTGGCTGTGGAGGGGGCGGCGGCACGCAGACGGCGGTGACGGTGCCCACCGGCGAACCGCATCCGGGTCCGTGCCACCAGGGCCAGGGCTACGTCTACCAAGGCGGCGGCGGGGGCTCTGGCTACACCTCGCCGGGCAACGGCGGAAGCGGTTTGTCCAATGGCACGAATAGCGGCAGCGGAGGCATCGGCTCCGGAACCGGCGGCGGCGGCGGCGGTGGCTACGTGGGCGGCGGCGGCGGTTCCGATGGATACAGCGGCGGCGCCGGCGGTGGCGGTGGCGGCGGAAGCAGCTTCGCCGTGGCGGCGGCCACCAACGTCTCGATGCTCGGCGGGGTGAACTCGGGCGACGGCAAGGTGATCGTCACGTATGGCGAGGGCTTCGACGCAGAGCTTCTCTCCGGCAAAGCCCTCACGCTGACAGACAACCAGGACCCGAAAAAGCGTGCCGTCGTTTTTGTTTCTAAAGATGCAAACATAGACATCGGGGCCGGTAACAGTTCGGTAGACGACCCGCGGACGAATGGTGGAACCCTGCGGATACGGACGAGCTCCGGGTGCCAGCCGAACCCGTCACCCTGCGACAACACCTACCAGCTTCCGGCGTCTGGTTGGGCACTCATCGGTAAGCCCGGTCAGAACAAGGGCTACAAGTACAAGGACGTGAAGCTCGTGAACGGTCCCATCGCGGCCGCCTCGGTGACACCCGGGAAGCTGCTCCGTATTTCAGGCAAGGGCGCCGGGCTGAGCCACGAGCTCAAAGCCGACCCGTCTCCCCTAAACATCGAGTTGAGCGTGGGAGCGAAGCGTTTCTGCCTGAGCTTCGGAGGCACAACGACGTTCAAGGTCCGCAAGAAGAGCGCGACGTTCCGAGCCAAAAATGCGCCGACTGCCACCAGCTGCCCACCGTAGGCCCTGATCTTCGAACCATCCACAGCAACACAGCAATCCCGGGATTGCGGGCTCTTGCGCCGAAACTTCCGTCCTGTTGCGCTGTAGCGAACGGTAGTAGAGGGCGGACTGCGACGTGGAGAGCAGTCCTCGGGCGGGGGCGATCTGCGTCCGACGCACAACGCGCTCCCCTCGAGGTGCCGAGGTCGCCGGGGCGGACACGACGACGTGACTGCCAACCTCCGAGTAGCCGGCGCCGGATGCCCGGCCGTCGCGCTCCGGGAATGCCGCGCGCCGCGCGCAGCCCGAGGCGCCCGCGCGGTCGAAGGGCGGTCGTCAGCTGGCGGCGCGCCTCTCCGCGCGCAGGGCCTCGGTCGCCGCGTGGTCGATCGCGAGCGTCCAGTCCTCGAGCGACCCCGTGAGCACCACCGCGTATTCCCGACGCGCCGCCTCGACCGAGACGTACTCGTCGAGCACGTCCTCGAGCACCTTCTCCGCCGGCCGCTTCAGCGGGTCGCCCCAGCCACCGCCGCCGCCGTAGTGGTACTCGTAGCACTCGCCCGCGGCGTGCTGGACGCGTTCCGACATCTCGCCGACCTCGCCGCGGCAGCCCGGGTCCCCGCCGTCGGGCGCGACCCGCGTCAAGAGCTGGTTCGGCGAGCCGTCGTGCCCGCCCGCGATCCCCGGCATCGGATAGCGCTTGCCGACGACGTAGGTGTAGACCGTCGCCGGCGCGAGCACCTGCTTCCGGTAGACGCTGCCGCAGCCGCCGCGGTACTCGCCGGCGCCGCCCGAGTCGGTGTCGTAGTCGCGCGCGAGCTGCCGGATCGGGAAGATCGACTCGTTGATCTCGGCGGTCGCGCGGATCAGGTTGCCGAAGCTCACGTTCATGGCGCCCCAGCCGTCCTGGCCCTTCACGGCGCCGCAGTAGGCGGCGAAGGTGTCGACGGAGTGGTCGATGAAGGTCTTGCCGGTGCGCGGGTTCGTGCCGAAGATCACGGTCGGCATGCCCATCTTGTAGATCTGCGGGCAGCAGCGCGTCGGCACGACGTTCGAGAGCGCCTTCGCGATCGCCTCGCCGACCTCCGTGCCGGGGTGGTGCGTGCCCGCCGCGACCGAGCGACCCGCGGGCGGGTTCAGGCAGCAGCCCTCCGGAACGATGAGCTCGATCGAGTCGAAGAATCCCTCGTTCTTCGGGATGTCCGGGTCCATCATCGCGGCGAGCTGCGCGACGACGTAGCCGCGCGTGTTGCCGAACGTCGAGTACGCGACGATCTCGGGCCGGTCGTCCGAGCCGGTGAAGTCGACCGTCAAGTCGCTGCCGTCGATGGTGACCTTGCAGTGGACGTGGATGTCCCGGTTCCCCTTCGGGTCGTGGTCGACGTAGACGTCCGACTCGTAGACGCCATCGGGCCACGACGCGACCTCCGCCTTGAAGCGGCGCTTCGCGTACTCGACCATGTAGTCGACGGCCGCGCGCACCGTCTCGTTGCCGTAGCGCTCGCAGAGCTCCTTCAGGCGCCGTGCCCCGATCTGCGCCGCGCCGACCTGGGCGCGCAGGTCGCCGAGGAACGTCGGCGTGCGGTTGTTCACCGCCATCATGTACGTGACGTCCTTCCGCTCGACGCCCCTCTCGAAGATCTTGACGGCGGGGAAGCGGACGCCTTCGGCCCAGATGTCGGGCGCGTCGACGTTGTAGCCGCCGGGCGCGCCGCCGCCGGTGTCGGCGTGGTGGCATTGGATCGACGCGACCAGCACCATCTCGCCCTCGTGGAAGACCGGCGCGAAGATGTTGTAGTCGGGCAGGTGGCCGCCGCCGTGGTACGGGTCGTTCGCGACCAGGACGTCGCCCTCGAAGAGGCCTTCGCGTCCGAAGAAGTCGAGCGCGAACTTGACGGGCAGCGTGCTCGACAGCATGAACTGCGGGATCCCGACCGAGAGC
This sequence comes from Binatia bacterium, assembly GCA_035651755.1. Classification (GTDB taxonomy): domain Bacteria; phylum Desulfobacterota; class Binatia; order UBA12015; family UBA12015; genus DASRFA01. Next base: position 10,081 of record DASRFA010000053.1, read on the forward strand.
GCCGCGAGGCAGCCGCGCGCGTCGAGGATCGTCGCGTTGCGCTCGTTCGACTGGTTCAGGATCGGCGTGGTCGCGGTGAGGGAGACGTGCGTCGCCATCTCGAACGCGACCGTCTCCATGAAGCCCCGGATGATCTCCGCCGTGACGGGGTCGACCGCCCCCGGCCGCCGGCGCGGCCCGGCGCTGAGCGGGCGGGTGATGGCGCCCGCGCGGCGGGCCTTGGCCCGTCCGCGAGCGAGCTTGCGACGTGCGATGACCATCGTTCTGCCTCCCGGCGGCCGCGATCGCGGCCCGATGCGAGACGACCCGACCGTTGCCAACGATATCGGAAGACCGCGGCGGATCGCCAGGGAAACGATCGCGCGCTCCGGAGGCGCCGCTGATGGGGCGCCGGGCGCAGAGGAAGCGCTCGGCGGCGGCGAGCGACGCGATCGCGGCCCGCCGGAGCGCGCGCGACCGCGAGCGACTGGCGCGGCTCGCGGAAGGCGGCACGCCGGAGCGGCCGATCACCATCGAGTCGGCGAGCCAGGTCGAGGTCGTCGCCGAGTCGATGCGCTGTCCGCTCTGCGATGGCGGGCTCCGCGTGCTCGCGCACGAAGCACAGGTCGTGGACGGCGCGCGGCGCCGGGCCGCGCGCGTCGTCTGCCGCGCATGCGGATCGACGCGTGCGATCTGGTTCGCGCTCGCAGGTGTCTCGCTTCACTGAGCCGGTTCCGCGGCCGCCGTGACGCGGCGCGCAGCGCGTCCGCTCGCCAACCGCGCTGAGCGACATCGCGACGCGGGCCGCTGGCCGAGCTTTGCGTCCGCAACCCGGCCTTAGCGCCGAGCTGCGGTCGGAAGCGGGCAATCGCAGTCCGCTCCACGATTTTGGAAGGACTTTTTCGCGCGCGGTCCGCCGGCGCGCGCTGGCAGGCGGATTGCCCACCGCTCGATCGCAGCGCCGGCGCATCCCGCCCGGCCCGATACGAACCGGAGGCGATCATGGACTCGAAGTCACTCCATCCGACGGCAGACACCAGCGTTTCGGGCACGCTCCGCACTGCGACCCGGCACGCGGTCCGCACCCTCGCGCTCGCCGCGCTCGTCGCGGCCGGCTCGTCGGCCGGCCGCGCGGACGCGGCCCCGCCCGAGGCGGCGCCCATCTGGCGCACGCAGCTCCGCGTGCGCACGTGCGCGTCGACGAACGCGGGGACGAACAATCCGGTCTTCGCGAGCCTCGCGCCCGGCAACCTGACCGCGCTCGACTACGGCCGGAACGACTTCCCGGTCAACAACACGTTCACCTACGACCTCGTCCCGACCGGCATCAGCACCTTCGCCGACGTGACGCGGCTCCGCGTGTCCAAGACGGGCACCGACGGGCTCTGCATCCGGAGCCTCGAGCTCCTCCTCAACAACCGGTCGATCTTCCTGCGCGACTTCGGCGCCGCCGGTCAGTTCCTCGACGGCGGGGGCGGCTCGGTGAACGTCACCTTCACGGGCGCGCAGCTCCGCGCCAACCAGCGCTGGATCGACTACCAGCTGCCGTTCCCCGCGCTCACGCTGACGCGCGCGGAGCTCGAGAGCCGCGTCGAGGCGATGGCCGGCACGGCGATGTCCGGGTCGCCGGCCAAGTGGGGCCACCTCAAGGGTACGCGCTTCGTCGAGGCGACGCGCGTGAACGCGTCGACCCTCCACTTCGACCTCGACGCCTTCGTCGACACGCTCGACGCGATGGGCGCGATCCCGGGCTTCGACTTGCTCGCCGAGGTCCTCGACTTCTTCAGCGTCGCCCCGCCGAACCCGGACGTCGACATCGACTTCAACCTGCAGATCACCTGCGACGACGGCGTGCTCTCGTTCCAGGTGGCGAACGCGTCGGTGAACGTGGATACGATCCCGCGCATCAGCCTCCCGGCGATCCCTTTCCCGGGCATCGGCGACGCGGTGGCGTTCGTCGAGCGCGAGCTGAACCAGCTCGCCGACGCCGCCGAGGAGCTCATGGAAGGGCTCTTCTCGATCAACGACATCGAGAGCGGCTTCGCCGACTCGCTCTCGAACATCTCGTTCTCGACCCAGACGCCGCTCTGCCCGACGATCACGGTGCAGAACAACGGCAGCGTCACGTTCGGGTTGTAGACCGCACCGCTGCTCGGACGCGTCCGCGCCCAATGGACCGCCGCCGCCGGACTCGCCGGTCGGCGGCGGTTCCGCGTCGGTGCCGCGACGTCAGGCGCGTGCGGCGAGCGCCGGCACGACGTCCCGGCCGAGCGTCGCGAGGGACGTGGCGATGACGTCGCGCGGCGCGCCGGTCGACGCCGGGATCACGTTCACGAAGTCGAGCCCGATGTCGGCGAGCCTCCGCAGGCGCTCGAGCGCCTGCGCCGCCGGCCCGGCGATCGCGAACCAGTCGACGAACTCGTCATCGATCCCGGCGGTGTGCGCGACGCCGGTACGCGTGTGGTTCCGCATGTCGTAGTGCTCGCGCAGGTACTCGACGGCGCGCTGCAGGCGCGATGGCAGCTCGGCGACCGGGCTTCCGCGCATCGACGAGAACCGTGCGAAGGTGGCCGCCGCGCCGCGGACGGCTTCGCGCGCGACCGCGACGTCGTCGTTCACGACGCAGTTGACGAACGCGCCGTAGCGGAGAGATGCGGGATCGCGGCCCGCTGCGGCCGCGGCCGCGCGCGCGTGCGCGAGCGCCGCCGCGACGTGGTCCGCGTCGGCGCCGACCGCGAAGCAGATGCGGTCGGCGTGGCGCGCCGCCGCTTCGATGACGCGCGGTCCGGTCGCCGCGACCTCGACCGGCACCTTCGGCACCTTGACGAACGGGAGCCACTCGAGCCGGCTCTCGAAGCCGTCGCGATCGACCGCCTCCCCGCGCAGATACGCCTGCACCGCCACCAGCACGGACTCGAAGTGCGCGAGTCGATCGAGCGGCTTGCCGATCCGCTGCACCGCCGAGTCGCCGCGCCCGATCCCGAGCACCGCGCGGCCACCGGTCTCCACCTGCAGCGCGAGCGCGGCGCTCGCCGTCACCGCGGGATCGCGCGTGACCGAGTTGCTCACGCCGGGCCCGAGCCGGATGCGCGAGGTCGCGGCCCCGGCGAGCATCAGCTGGCCCCAGACCTCCGGCGCCAGGTTCTGGCTGTCGGGGAAGAGCACGCACGCGAACCCGAGCTCCTCGGCGATGCGCGCGGTCTGCGCGGACCGGCCGGGCTCGCCCACCATCAGCACGCCGACTTCCATGGTCGCGCTCCTTTCGCTGTGCGACACCGCAAGCGGGTCTCAGCGTTCCGGCTGGGAATATTTATAGGGCGGGCGCTCGCGCGTTCTATGCAGTACGCGGCTTCAGCCCGCGGGTCGGAACCGCGGCAGCGTGATCTCGTCGCTCTGCTTCTCGAAGACCACCTCGACCGGCATCCCGATGCGGAGCGTGGCCGGGTCGGCGCCGACGACGTTCGTGTGGAGGCGCGGCCCCTCCTCGAGCTCGACGATCGCGACGTTGAAGGGCTCGCCCCAGAACGCCGGGTGCTGCGACTTGTGCACGACGATCCACGAGAAGACTCGCCCGCGCCCCGAGAGCCGGATCCACTCGTGCTCGGTCGCGAGGCAGCGCGGGCAGACGTTCGCCGGCGGCCAGCGGAGGTGACCGCAGCCCGAGCAGCGCTGCGCGCGCAGCTCGCCGGCGCGGGTTCCTTCCCAGAAGGGCGCCGAGTCCTCGGTCGGCATCGGCAGCGGCTTCTCGAGCTGGAACATCAGACGCTCTCCATCGCCTAGCGCGTCAGGATCACCACGGTGTACGCGACCGTCGGCGGCGCCTCGTGCGGCGCGCCGCCGTAGCCCGTCACCATCGACACCTCGACGTCCTTCACCTGCGACGACGACGTCCCGCGCAGCTGGCGCACCGCCTCGGCGACGTGCCCGAACCCGCTGATGTGCCCCTCCGACAGGAGGCCCCCCGCGGTATTCGACGGCAGCTCGCCGCGATCGAACTCGAGATTCCCCGCCGCGACGAACGCGCCGACGTCCGCGGGCTCGCAGAAGCCGTAGATCATGAGCTCGTGCATCACGAGCGGCGTGAACCCGTCGTAGAGCTGCACGACGTCGACGTCCTCCGGCTCGACGCCGGCCATCCGGTACGCGCGCTCGCCCGCCTCGCGCCCGCCGCCGATCTCGTCCTCTTGCCGATCGGGGTGGATGATCTCCGACGAGTGCACCTGGCCGAAGCCCGCGATCCGGGCGGCGCCGTGGCGGAGGTCGCGCGCGCGCTCGGTCGACGTGACGACGACCGCGCCGCCGCCGTCGGTCACGAGGCAGCAATCCAGCAAATGGAGCGGCTCGACGATGAAGCGCGACGACTGGTGGTCGGCGATCGTGATCGGCTCGCGCTTCTGGGCGAGAGGATTGCGCGCCGCGTGCTTCCGGAACGCGACCGAGATCGCGCCGTACTGCTCGGACGTGATCCCGTGCTCGTGCATCTGGCGGCGGGCGACGTGCGCCATGAACGGCATCGCGCCGACGTCCCCGTAGGGGATCGCGAACTGCGATCCGAACATCGTCGGCAGGATCCCCTGCGGGTTCGTCTGCGCTCCGAACGCGCACAGGACGGCCCGGCAGATGCCGGCGTGGATCAGCGCCGCCGACGTCTGGATCATGCCGCACACGGTCGCGCCGCCCATGTCCATCGTCGAGCAGAAGGCGGGCGCGATCCCGAGGTGGACCGCGACGCGCGATGCCCAGCCGTGCTGCTCGCCCATCTGCGGCGGCATGAGGACGAGCACGCCGTCGATCTCCGCCTTCGGGATCCCTGCGTCCGCGATCGCGTTCGCCGACGCCTCGAGCGCGAAGCCCATCGCGCTCGTCCCAGGGACCTTCCCGAAGCGCGAGAGCCCGATGCCCGCGATCGCCGCCTTGCCGGAGAGCTCTCTCGTGTCGTTCATCGCAAGCGGTCACTCGCGGCGCCGTGCGCGTCGCGGTCGAGTGACCGACCGAGCCGAACCACGGGCGCCGTGCGATTGTCAAACGTGGCCGCGCAGCTCCTCGAGATCCCGCACGACGACGTCCGCGTGCTCGGCGAACGGAAAGGCGCCGCTCGGGTCGACGTAGACGGTGACCGCGCCCGCGCTCCGTCCGGCCTGCAGGTCGAAGAGGTAGTCGCCGACCATGACCGCACGCTCGGCGGGCGCACGCCAGCGCGCGAACAGGTGGAGGAGCCCGTCGGGATGCGGCTTGGGCGGCGCCGTGTCGCGATCGACGACGTCGTCCTGGTGGAAGAAGCCGACGAGGCCGCACGCCGCGAGCGTCGCCAGCGCGTTCCGCCGGCTGTTCCGCGTCAGGATGCCGAGGCGCGCGCCGCGCGACTGCAGCTCCGCCAGCAGCTCCGCCGCGCCCGCCGCGGCGCACGCGTCGCGCGCGATCACGAGCTCGATCTCGTCGAGGCGCTCGCGCAGCGCGGCGGATTCGTCCGGAGGAAGCGCGGCGAGCGATTCGAGGATCGGCTTGCCGGCCGGGAGCGCGAGCTCGGCGCGGATCGCGTCGAAGTCGTGCGCTGCGACCGTGAGGGTTCCGTCGAGGTCGAAGACCCAGTGCGCGTGCGCCGCGAGCCGGCTCACGCGCGCGCCCCGCGGCCGTACGCGATCCAGTGGCGATCGCTCACGACCTCGACGCGGAACGAGCCCAGTCCGGCGGCGGCGAGCTGCCGCACCACCTCGTCGGGCCGGTAGGCGGCGAGGAGCGAGGCGTGGAAGTCGTGCCGCAGGACGTCCGGCGCATCGGCGGCGTGCAGCTGGACGAGGCGCTCCGCGACCGCCTCGTCGCGGGGACGCGACAGGTCCATCACGTAGGCGATCCCGCCGTCGTCGAGAGCGCCGCGCACGGCCGTCCACAGGATCGCGGGGTCGGGGAGGTGGTGGAGGAGGCTGTTCGACAGCACCGTGTCGAACGTCCGGCCCGCCAGCGCCGCGCTCGGGAGGCGCGTCTCGACGAGCTCGATGCGATCGGCGAAGCCGGCGTCGCGATTGCGGCGACGGGCCTCGTCGAGCATCGCTCGCGAGCCGTCGAGGGCGGTGATCGCGCAGCCGGGATGGCCGCGCGCGAAGCGGCGGGTGACGTCGCACGGCCCGCAGCCGAGGTCGAGCACGCGGCGCGGAACGGCGTCCGGGAACCGCGCGCGGAAGAGCGCGACGAAGCGGTCGTGCGGCTCGGAGAAGTCCGCGTCGGCGTAGGCGCGCGCCTGCTCGACGCCGTCCATGAGCTCCCGCTCGGGGACGCGATCCACGCGCGCCTTGTAGCGCGCCGCGCCCGCGCGCGGCCACCCTGGCGGTACGACCGCCGCTCGGGTACTCGGCTCGGCATGGGTGGCGAATCGCGCGACGCTGGGACGACCGCGGGCCGCGCGTCCGAGCCCGCGGAGCCGCCGTTCGCGGAGCGCGTGCGAACGCTGCTCGAGGTCGCGCGCCTGGGAACGCTGTCGACGCATTCGGCGCGGCACGCGGGCTTTCCGTTCGGATCGCTCGCGCCGTTCGCGCTGCTCGAAGGCGGCACGCCGACGTTCCTCCTCAGCCGGCTCGCGATGCACACCGAGAACGTGCTCGCCGACCCGCGCGCGAGCCTCCTGGTCGCGGAGGAGGGGGCGGCGGACGACGCGCTCGCGTCCGGCCGCGCGACCCTCCTCGGGACCGTCGCACGCATCGAGGGCGACGCGGTCGCCGGAGCGCGCGCGTCGTACCTCGAGCGGCATCCCGCGGCAGCCGCCTGGGTCGAGTTCGCGGACTTCGCGTTCTACCGGCTCGACGTGACCGCGATCTACTGGGTGGCCGGCTTCGGCCGGATGGGCTGGGTCGATCCGGCGGAGTACCGGCAGGCGGCTCCGGATCCGCTGGTCGCGAGCGCGCCCGGCATCCTCGCGCACATGAACGCCGACCACGGCGACGCGCTCGTCCTCTACTGCCGCGTCTTCGGCGGCGTCGCGGCCGATGTGGACAGCGCCGAGATGCTGGCCGTCGATCGCCTCGGCTTTCGCGTACGCGCGGCGACGGCGGAAGGAGCGCGAACGCTCCGCATCCCGTTCCCGCGCCCGGTCGCGACGCCCGAGGAGACGAGGAAGGTCCTCGTCGAGATGGTGCGCGACGCGCGGGCGCGGGTCGCAGCCGGCTGACCGGCGGGTCGCGCGAAGCCCCGCGCCGCTCAAGGCGCGAGCGGCACCGGATCGGCGAGGTACTCCTGCACCTTGGTGAGGAACCAGTACCCGTCCGGCGGCGGCGAGCCGCGCGCGTGGGTCGACTCGCCCACGCCGTCGCCGAAGAGGATCGCGATCACGCCCGCGTCGCGGGCCGCCTCCATGTGCGAGCTCCACGTCACGACGTTTCCGGCGACCGACACGGACGCCGGGAAGTCGGGGTCGCGCGCTCCGAAGTAGGCGAGGCGGCCGGCGTCGGAGCCGGTCGAGAACGCGTCGCCGAAGAAGAACGTCGGCGCGGAGTCCTCGTAGCGCTGCGTCGTGTTCGCGAGCGGCGGGAAGAGGGCGCCCGCGCTTCGCGGATCCGGCGCGAGGCTCGCGTTCACGTGCCCGACCGGGATCTGCCAGAGGACGATCGGCTTCGCGGTCGCGCGCGCGATCTCGCCCGCGAAGACGAGGTAGTTGTTCCAGTGGATCGCGTTCCAGAACCAGGTCGAGCTCCACGGCGCCGCGGCGCCGCTGCCGAAGCCGCCGTCGAGACCGTACTTGTCGATCGAGACGAAGTGCGCTCCGTGGTCGAGGATGCCGGCGGCGGCGTAGTATTCGGCGATCTTCCGCGCCTCGGCGCGGATGCGATCGCGGCCGGCGGCGATCCCGAGCGAGTCGGTGATGCGCATGAGGCCCGTCGCGGGAATCCCGGAGCCGTCGGTCAAGCTCGCCCAGAGGTTCACCTGCCAGCCGAAGAACGCGTTCGGGGCGCGCCGAGCGATCAGATGATTGACGGCGCTCACGAAGCCGACGACCGTGTCCGGAAACGCGGGATCGCTCGCGCGCGAAAGGACGCCGGCGTCGTACGCCGCGTGCACCGCAGCCGCGATCTGGTCGGGCCGGCGGCCCGAGAGCTGCATCAGGTAGCCGATGAAGTCCGGCTCGAGGACGATGCCGACCGGGTCGTCGCCGCCCTCGTCGTGGACGATGTCGAGCGCGCGCGCGAGGTCGGCGAAGTACGCGCCGACGTACGCCGCGTCCTGTACGTGCGCGAGATCGGTCGCGTAGCTCTCGCCGGCGTTGGGGATGTCGTAGTAGACGAAGACCGGGATCATCCCGAGCTTCTTCGACTCGCGGATGAACGTCCGGGCGCGCGACCCGCCGCCGCCCTGCCAGTCGTACCAGCCGCCGAACGGGCCGCCGTTCAGGTAGACGTACCGGAGCTCGACGCGCGTGTTGAGCGCGCCTTCCTCGAAGCCGCGCCAGAGCGCGAGGTCGCTCTCGGTGTCCTCGCTCACCGATCCGATCGCGACGTGCGCGGGAAGGCCGGGAAGGCTTCCGTCCGGCTCTCGCACGCGCACGCCGAGGTGGCGGACCGCGCCCGACGACGCGTCGCGGAGACGGAGACCCGTGCGGCCGGGCGCGACGCCCGCGAGCCGGAGGCGGCTCGTCGCCGCGATCGCCGCCGTCGCGACTTGGGAATCGTTCGTCGCCGCGGAGATGACGGGCTGCGCAACGCCGGGGACGGCGACTTCGAATTCCGCCGTTCCGAGCGGGATCGTGATCTGGATCTCGCGCGCGGCGGGATCGTCGATGCCCGACAAGAGGATCGCCGCTTGCGAGCCGCCGTCGCCGCTTCCGCCGGGTGCGGGGGTCGGCGTCGGCCGCGCGCGCGCCGCGCCGCGCAGTCGAGCGCCCGCCGGCTGCGCGACGTCCCCCCCGGGCTCGCCGACGAAGCCGAAGGACGCCGTTCCGCCCGCCGGGATCTCCGGCGCCCACTCCGGGAACTTCACGACGACGCGCGACCCGCGTTGCTTGACGAGGCGGGCGTTCCAGATCTGCGCGATGCGCCGATCGACGTCGAAGCGGAGCCGCCAGCGCGCGATCGGCCGATCCCCGAGGTTGCGGACGGTCACGTCGGCGCGAAAGCCGGTGCCCCAGTCGTCCGCAACGCGGAGCGCGACCTCCGCGGGAACGACGAGCGCCAGCGCCGGCGCGGCCCACGTCGACGCGGCGAGCGATGCAGAGAGGGCGGCGATCCGGCCCAGCGTGCGGTGCGAGAGGCGCGTCATGCGAGGTGGGGCGGCCGCAATCCGGCGTGCGGCGCGCGGTCCGATCGCTACGCCGGGACCGCGTCCGCCGCCAGAGCGATTTTTTCGCGACCGCGTCGCCGCATTGCTCAGGACGCGATTCGCGCTACGCTCTGCTGCAGCATGCGAATCGTTCGCCCGGCCGCGGCCGCGCTCGCCTGGCTGGCGGCCGCGACGGCGCTCTGCATGCCGCTTTTCGCCCTCGCACCCGCGGACGCGTCGGCCGCCGAGCTCCGCTTCGTGCGCGATGGAAGCACCGTCCGCGCCATCCCGCTCGACGCCCTCCGCAAGGAGTGCGGCGAGCGCGTCGTGACGATCGAGGATCCGTACTACGGCAAGCAGAAGAAATTTCGCGCCTGTCCGCTGTCCGAGGTCGTGCGCCTCGGCTTCGGCGTGCCGGCCGGCGATCTCGCGGGCGAGGACGTCGTCTTCCGCGCGAGCGACGGCTACGCCAAGCCGAGCTCTGCGGCGCGCCTCGCCGAGGACGGCGGCTATCTCGCGTTCTCGGACGCGGACCTCGACGGCGGCGGCCCGCCCGCGTGGGCGCCGATCGACCGCAAGCAGGTCGACCCGGCGCCGTTCTACGTCGTCTGGTCGCGACCCGAGCAGCGCGACGCGCACGTCCATCCGTGGCCGTATGCGCTCGTCGAGATCGAGCTCACGTCGCTCGCCGACCGCTACCCGCACATCGTGCCGACCGGCGCGCCGCCCGACTCGCCCGCGCGCGCCGGCTACGAGATCTTCAAGTCGGACTGCCTCGCGTGCCACTCCGTGAACGGCGAGGGCGGGAAGGTCGGACCCGACCTGAACGTGCCGAAGAGCATCGTCGAGTACCGGCCGGTCGAGCAGATCAAGCAGTACATCCGCGACCCCGCGACGTTCCGCTACACGAGCATGCCGGCGCACGACTACCTGAGCGATCGCCAGCTCGCGGACCTGATCGCGTACTTCGAGGCGATGAGCCGCTTGAAGCACGACCCGGGGCGCACGTCGTGAGGAACGGCGACGGCCGGAGGAGGCACCTCCTGTCCGGCCAGATCCTCGCGCTCGGATCGCTGCCGCTCGAGACGGTGCACGGGCCGTTCCGCGCTCACGTCGGCCGAAACCTCGCGACCGGGTCGGTCGCGCTCGCCGTCACGCGCGGCGACTTCACGTCGGCCGAGCCGCTCCTCGTCCGCATCCACTCGTCGTGCGTCACGAGCGAGACGTTCGGCGGCCGCGACTGCGATTGCGTCGAGCAGCTCGACGCCGCGCTCGCGCGCATCGCCGCAATGGGCCGCGGCGTCGTCTTCTACCTCATGCAGGAGGGACGGGGCGCCGGGTTCGCGGCCAAGGCGCGCGACCGCATGCTCGTGCAGGCGAGCGGCAACCGCCTGACGACGTTCGAGGCGTACGCGCGGATGGGCCTCGAGCGCGACCATCGCCGCTACGACGAGGTCGCGTTCCTCTGCCGTCTGCTCGGCGTGCGCGCGCCGCTCACGTTGCTCACGAGCAATCCGGAGAAGCTCGCGGCGCTGCGCGGCGCGACCGGGCTCGCGATCCCGGATGCGGTGCCCGTCGCGCAATCGCCGTCGCCCTGGAATCACCACTACATCGCGGCGAAGTCGCGCTCGGGACACCGGCTCGCGGACCCGGGAGAGGCGAGCGCCGCCTCCGCGCTGCCCGAAGCGGTCGACGAGTTCGAGCCCTACGCGCTCGCCGACGCGCCCCGCTTCGTCCACGTCGCGACCTATCTGCTCCCGATCCGTTCCCATCCGGCCGCCGCGAACGGCGACGCCGGGGCGCCGATCTGGTTCCGCCTGCACGCGTACTACGACCTGGTATCGCGCGCGGACCGCGTCGTCCTCGAGCACGGGCCGCGCGCCGCCGCGACGCCGCTCGTGCGGATCGAGCGCGAGTCGCTGCTCGCGCGCTTCCCGCTCGCCCGCGCCACCGACGGCGGCGCCCGCAAGGCGCTCTGGCACGAGGCCGTCCGCCGGATCGCGGAGGCGGGCGCCGGCTGCGCGACCGTCGTCCCGGCGATCGGCTTCGACGACGCGCTCCGCGAGCGGAATGCGGCGCTCGGGCCGTCGCTCGCGCTGCTGGCGCGGCACGTGCGCGGCAGCCGCGTGCGGCTGCTCGTCGGAAGCGGCGGAGCGCGAGCGGCCGACGAGGAGCGCTTCGCCGCGCGCTCGGGCCACCTGCTCGCCGAGGCCGGCGTCGACCTCGCGGCGCCGGTCGCGATCGGGTTCGCGGCGGCCGGAGACGGAAGCGCGTGCGCGCCGCGACCCGAGGCCCGAGCCGACGCGCCCGCGCGGCGCGGCGAATGAGCCGCGCCGGGCGAGGCGGTGCGGGCGGCGGCTCGGGGCTCCGCCTCCTCGAGGCGCGCGTCGACGGCGCGACGTCGGCACTGGCGTCCGCGCTCGCCGAGGTTCGGCCCGCGGTCGCCGCCGCGGCGGCCGACGCCGCGCGCGAGGACGCCGGTCGCACGCGGCGGGTGGTCGCGACCGGCGCCGGGAGCTCCGCCGCGCACGCTCGCTTTCTCGCGAGCGTCCTCGTCGAGCTCGGCGTGCCGGCGCGCTTCGCGCCGCTCACCTGCTTCCTCGGCGAGGCGCCGCCCGGCGCGGCGGAAGAGACGCTGGTCGTGTTCTCGCAGGGACTCGCGCCGAACGCGCGCCTCGCGCTCGCGCACGCCGGCGCGTTCCGGACGGCGTGGCTCGTCACGTCGGTCGTCGACGATCCGGCCGCTGGCGACGCGCCCTCCGGTGATCGGCGGCTCGCTTCGGCCGGCGACGCGCCCGGCGATCCCGCGTCCATCGCGGAGCGGCGTTCGTTTCTCGCGCTCGCGCGCGAGCGCGGCCTTCGGGTCCTGCGGACGCCGGGCGGCGACGAGTACGGCGCGCTCCTCCGCGTCGTCGGCCCGATGGTCGGGTACGCCACGGCGCTCGCCCTCGCGCGCTCGTTCGCCGGCGAACCGACCGCGCTGGACGTCCCGTCCGACGCGATCTGCGCGGCCGTCGCCGACGCGGGACGGCGCGCGGCGGCGCTCGCCGACGAGCTGCCGCGCGCTGCGCTCGAGGCGCCGCTCGCGTTCCTCGCGAGCGGCGCGCACGTCGAGCGGGTCGCGAACCTGCCGCTCAAGGTGCTGGAGGGAATGCTGCGGCCCCAGCCGCCGGTCTGGGATCTCCTCGACTTCGCGCACGGCCCGTTCCAGCAATCGTGGGGCGGCACCGCGACGTTCCTCGCGCTCCTGCGAAACGACGCGCCGCGCGAGGACGAGCTCCTCGCCCGCCTGGAGGGCGTGCTCGATCGCGCGCGGCATCGCGTCGTGCGCCTCCGCGCGGAGCTTCCGGGACCGCTCGCGATCCTCGAGCACGAGGCGATGATGAACGCCCTCGTCCTCGCCGACGTCCGCGCTCGCGACCTCGACCCGACGGCGTGGCCGGGAAAGGGGGCGGATCGCCCGCTCTACGAGATCGGGGCGGAAGCCGCGCTGCCGGAGAGGCGCGCACGCAGCGCGCCGTCGTCGGCCCCGGCAGTCCTCGAGCGGCTCACGTGGCCCGAGGTCGAGCAGGCGATCGCGCGCGGCGCGACCGCCGTCCTCGCGCTCGGCTCGACGGAGCAGCACGGTCCGCACCTCCCGCTCGCGACCGACACGTGGATCGCGACGGAGCTCGCGCGGCGTCTCTGCCGGCGCGTCGCCGGCGCGATCGCGCTCCCGACGCTGGCGCTCGGCTGCGCGTCCGAGCACCTCGGGTTCCCCGGCACGCTGAGCGTCGCCGAGCCGACGCTCGTCGCGATCCTCGCCGACCTCGCGGCTTCGCTCGAGCGACACGGCGTCGCGCGGCTCTTCGTCTTCACGGCGCACGGGGGAAATGCCGGCGCGCTCGGGCGCGCGGGTCCGGCGATGCGGGAGCGGGCAGGGCGGATGCGGGTCGCCTGCGTCGCGGGCCTGCCGCCGATGGCCGACGTGCTCCACCGCGCGAGCGCGCGTTTCGGCGTCGCGCCCGATGCGGCCGGGCACCACGCCGGCGAGCTCGAGACGTCCATCGTGCTCCACCTCGCGCCCGACGACGTTCGCCGCGAGCGCTTCGCGCCCGGGCTCCTCGATGTCGGAGCCGACCCGTCGGCGACCTTCTATCCGGATCTTCGCCGGCACGCGTCGGACGGCACGGTGGGGGACCCGCGCGGCGCGGATCCCGCGCGGGCGCCCGCGTATCTCGACGCGTGGGTCGACTGGCTCGTCGACGTCTACGAGCGCGATGCGACCTGGAAGTAGGCGTACGGCAGGTAGAACGCGTAGTAGAGCTGGTTCGGCACGATGCGGAGCGCCCAGCCGAGGTCGAGGCCGAACGCGAGGATGAGGACGTCGGACGCCGCCCAGAGGCCGTAGTAGAGGGCGACGTAGCCGGCGACGGATTCGAGCTGCCGCTGCCGCTCGCAGTCGGGATCCGCCCAGCGCTCGATCGCGCGCGCGCGCATCCAGAGCGCGACCGCGAGGAAGCAGAGCTCGTAGACGAGCCAGATCGTCTGGTCCGGGAGCGCGCCGAGCGCGGCGCGGAGCGCGTGGTCGATCGCGAACGCGGAGACCGGGACGAGAAGCGTCCAGAGGGCGGCGGCTCCGGCGGCCGCCGCCGTTCCGCGCGCCGGCCGCGCCAGGCGGAGGACGAGCAGGTAGACGCGGAAGTCGCCGAGCAGGACGAACGCGAGCAGGATCGCCGTGCCGAGCGGCGCGTCGGCGACGCCGAGCCGGCGCACGAGCGGCCCGGTCGCGAACGGGTCGACGATCGTCTCGATCGCGAACGCGATGCAGTACGCGCGCACCCAGCGGACGTCGGCGTCGGGCGACCGCGCCGCCGCTCGGCCGGTCGGCGTCGCGAGGAGCCACGCGAGGAAGAGCGCGGGGAGGAGCCAGACCGCGTAGACGGAGACGAGGTCGCTCCGATAGAGCTCGAGGAACGCGGTGGCCTCCACGTCGGGCCGCGATCCTACGCGACGAGGCCGCCGCTGCGAAGCGGATGCCGCCGCTGCGAAGCCGACGCTACGCGACGCGCGAGCGGACCGCGCGCGGGCGGACTTCGGCCTCGGGTCGCGCGGTTCGCCGACGGAGCGCGAGCGCGCCCACGGTTCGCACCGCGCGCTCGGCGCGCTCGAAGAACGCGATCGCGTCGAGCAGCGGGTTCGTCCAGCCGACGGTCACGCAGTAGGATCGCCGATGCGGCGGCGCGTGGTGGCGCGCGTGGTGCGACGGCGAGAGGATCAGTCGCGACGCCTGCAGCCACCCGACCCAGCGCGGCGCGCTCTCGAGGTGCGCCCACTTGTGGAACTGGTTCGTGCCGAAGGTCGCGACCGCAAACGAGACCGCCATCGCCTGGAACCATGCGGCCGGCACGTGCACGTCCGGTCCGGAGCCGCCGCCCAGCAGCCACGTCGGCACGAGCAGCGGGAGAAGTGCCAAGCAGTTGTTCCCGTTCACCTCGAGGAAGCCGTGGCGCGTGATCGCGCGCGGGTCGCGGTGGTGCTCGCGGAAGGGACGCACGAACGCGGCGCCGATGACGGGCGTCTTCTCGTCGAAGAAGGTGTCCCCGATCCAGTGGACGACTCCGGACACCACGTCGGCGAGGCCGTAGCCGAAGGTGGCGGCGGCGCCGAGCGTCGCGACGCAGAAGGGATCCCACGGCAGGCGCGCGAAGCGCCACGCGATCGCGGCCGTCAGTGCGGCGAACGCGGAAACGCCGGCGGCGTCGAGCAGCGTCAGGGCCAGGGGACGGGCGGCTTCGGCTCGAGGACGTGTCGCTTCCGCTTGCGGATGTCCCCGGGCGATCGTTAGCGGGGGACGGGTCGACGAAGGCGCGCCGATCGGGTGACGTCGGCGGCGCTGACGCGTGCGAGGAGAGGCGATCAATGTCGGATACTCCATTCGTCGTGCAGAAGGTGGACTGGTTCCAGTTCCGCTCGGAGGACGGCAAGGCGTTCTTCGTGATGGTCTCGAGCCTGCCGAACGGCTTCTTCACGGCGGTGCCGTGCGACATCCCGCTCGTGCGGGCCGACCACTCGCTGATGGCGCTCGCGGCGACGCCGGAGGAAGCGCTCGCCCAGCTGCAGACGACCCTCGCCGGCAAGGGTCGCGACGACATCCTTCCGCCCGCGCCGCACGGGGGCTGACCGGGCCGCGGCGGACATTGGCGGGCGGCCGCGCCGACGAGCGGCGGCTTGGAGGCATGCCATGGCGGACAAGACGCTCTTCGAAAAGATCATCGCGCGCGAGATCCCGGCTCAAATCGTGTACGAGGACGACCACTGCGTCGGTTTCCGGGACATCAATCCGCAGGCCCCGACGCACGTTCTCGTCGTGCCGCGGAAGCCCATCCGGGGGATCGGGTCGGCCGGCGACGAGGACCGGGAGGTCCTCGGGCGCGTCCTGCTCGCGGCCGCGGAGGTCGCGCGCCAGCAGGGCCTCGGCCGCGGCTATCGGCTCGTGATCAACGAGGGAGCGGACGCGGGCCAGACGGTGAGCCACCTCCACGTGCACGTGATCGGCGGCAAGCCCCTCGGATGGCCGCCGTTCCCGGGCTGAGGTGCCGCGGGCGCCGGACCGGGGGCGCGGTCGCCGCAGGCGCGCTGGCGCTCGCGTCGGTGAGCGGCTGCGGCGGGCGTGACACGGACCAGCGCGTCCCGCAGGCCGGCGACGCGGCGCGTGGCGCCATCGTGATGGCGCTCGCCGGCGGCTGCGGCTGCCACACCCCGAAGGAGGGGCCCGTTGGGTCCGGCGGGGTCGAGATCGCGACGCCCTTCGGGACCTTCTACTCGACGAACATCACCCCGGACCCGAAGACCGGCGTCGGCGAGTGGTCGGACGCCGAGATCGAGGGCGCGATCCGGCGCGGCGTCCTGCGCGACGGGTCGGTCGAGTCGCCGGTCATGCCGTACTTCGCCTACGCGGGCATGGCGGACGCCGACGTGCGCGACCTGATCGCCTACCTCCGGACGCTGCCGCCGGCGGAGCGCGCGAATCGCGCGGCGGAGCCGAAGGTCCCGCTGCCGCGGCTCGCCTACCGCGCCTGGCGGCTCCTCTTCGGACGCGGCGGTGCGGCTCCGGCGGCGGCTCCCGTAGCGGGACTCGAGCGCGGTCGATACTTGACGGAGCACGTCGCGATCTGCGGCGACTGTCACACGCCGCGGAATCGCCTCGGCACGCCCGACCGGAGCCTCGCCCTCGCGGGCGTCTCGAAGCGGCCCGGCGTGCCGTTCGCGCCCAACATCACGCCCGACGTCGAGACCGGGATCGGCAAGTGGGACGCGGGCGACATCGCGAACCTGCTCGCGACCGGCTTCAAGCCGGACTTCGACAACGTGCAGGGAGCCATGGCAGAGGTGATCGACGGCGTGGCGGGCGGTCCGGGCTACGGGAAGGCTCCCGAGCCCGACCTGCGCGCGATCGCCGAGTACGTGAAGACGGTTCCGCCGATCCATCACGTCCCGAAGGACGAGGATGACGGCGGCGACGGCTGAGCGGCCCGACGGCGCTCGCGAGCGAGGAGGAGGAAACGATGCGGAGCAACCAACCAGGCATCCGGGCGGCGGGCGCGTGCGCGATCGCCCTTGCGATCGCGACGGCGCTCACCGTGCGACCGGCTCGCGGCGATTCGAAAGAAGATCACTCGAAGCTTCCGCCGGGCCCGATCCGCGACCGCGCGGACCTGATGGAGGGCGTCGGCAAGAACGCGAAGGCGATCGGGGGCGCCTTGAAGGCGGGCAAGCCCGCCGACATCGAGAAGCCGGCCGCCGACATCGCGTCGGTGATGGACAAGTACGTGACCTTGTTCCCGGAGGGCAGCCAGGGCCACGGGTCGCGCGCGAAGCCCGCCGTCTGGACCGACCGGAAGAAGTTCGACGAGCTCGCGATGCAGCTCAAGGACCAGGCGAACGCGCTCGCGGCCGCGGCGAAGTCCGGCGGCGACGTCAAGGCTGCGAGCGCCAGCATGTTCAACACCTGCAAGGCGTGTCACACGGACTTCCGGGAGAAGATGGAAGGGGAGTAATGCGCGACATACCCGCCTGTCCGCCTTAGTCGTGGGGTGCAGGTGAAGCGCGCGAGCGGTTTGTGCGCGGTAGGTGTGCGAGTGCTCATCGCGGCGGTGGTGGCGGTCGTCGTCGCCGCGAACGTATCGTCGCTCGACGTCCGCGCCGGCGCGGATAGCCGCCTCTATTCCGACCGCGCTCAGGGGTTCGCCGTCCGGCTTCCGCGCGGTATGGAGGTCGATACCAGCCTAGGGCCGGTTGCGACCGTGATCTCCGACGATCGCACCCGCGTCGAAGTTTTCCACGAACTGCTCGGTCCGGACACGGTTGCCGAAAACTACATCTACTACAAGAGCCGGCCGATGCGCACGGGAGTGGATGCGGTTCGCATCCTCGACGACCGCGAACTGCACTCCAGCCGTTGGTCGCGGATCCACCAGCTCGTCTGGACCCGGCGTCCTCTGTCGCGTGTCGAGGTCGATCGTCGGCACTACGCAACTTGGGATTTCGTCGTCGGGCCGAAGGAGGTCTGGTCCGTACACGTCAAGAGCACCGATCCTGAATGGGCTCTTCGTCACGGTAGTGACGTGGTCGATTCATTCGTAGTGTACGCCCCGACCGACTTACCGCGATTCCGTGCGCGTCAAGCAAGTGAACGAGCGGCTCCGCTCTCGGACGCGGCTCGCAAGGCATTCGATCATTACTTTGCCCGATCGGCGCGCCAAACCTGGGGCCTGTTCGAGCACGGCACTGCGGACAGCTACGCGAGTCTCTACGAGATCGAGGAGCGGTTGGGGCATCGGTTTCAGGTGTTGCTCGAGTACATCCTGATCGACGAAGTAAGAACCCCGTCCATCCTCGCAAACGCGCGCCGCGAGGGGCGACTTGTCGAGTTGACGCTCCAACTCGCGCCTCCCGATGGGGCTGCATCCACGGAGTTCGTATACGGCATCCTCGACGGCCGCTGGGATGCGGATTTGCGACGGCTTGCGCGCGAAATCGCCGGCTCACAGGTACCCGTGTTGTTTCGCCTCAACAACGAGATGAACGGCGACTGGGTCGTCTACTCCGGTTATTGGACTTCAGAGGATGCGGACATTTCCAAGGAGACATGGCGGTACGTCTTTCGGATCTTCCAGGAGGAAGGAGCGACGAACGCGATTTGGATCTGGAATCCCCATGATCGCTCCTTTCCGCCGTTCAAGTACAACCACGCCGTGATGTATGATCCTGGACCCGAGTATTACGACGTGGTCGGAATGACCGGCTACAACAATGGCACGTACTATCCGAACGAGACATGGCGCACGTTCGACGAAATCTACGGGCGCATCTACGACGAGTACCTCGTGCAATTTCCCGGCAAGCCCTTCATGATTGCCGAGTTCGCGAGCTCGACGATCGGTGGCGACAAAGTCGCGTGGATCCGAAACACCATGGATCGGCTCAGTGCGTATCCCAACATCAAGATCGCCGTCTGGTGGAACGGCATCGACATGGACGGTTCCGTTCCGGCACGACCGTACCGCCTGCAGGGAGACGCCGTCATGGACGCGTTTGCAGAGGGCGTTCGGCACTACCGCTGACGTCTTCCGGGTTCGCCCGAGGCGTTCCGCCGCGGCGCCCGCACATTTCAACGAGGGTCGACGAGCTGGAGATCGATGCCGGGGGCGGACCGAATGGTCCGACACCGCGCGATCCGGCAGAGCTCGTCGATCCAGGATTGGGCATTGAATTTCACATGGTCCTCGACGATGAGGCAGTGTTGTCGCGAGCGAATCTCCGGCACCTCGGCTACCGGCACGACGAGCGGATCGATGGTGCGTCGCGCGTTCGGAGGATCGTACACGGCGACTGCCATGGGGATGGAGGTCACAATCGGAGCATTGGGTGGGCACGCGGCGATGAGGTCGGGAAGGCGCGCGTACTCGCCGGCTGGACGCACCTGGAACATCTTGTCGCGCGATGCCCAGACCGGCGGAAGCAGCAGGACGCAAGCGGCCGCTACCGACAACAATCGAGAGCGCCGGCCGAGCTGCTCGACGCCGAGGCCTGCGAGCCACGCGAGCGGTACGTAGGCCGGGAGCATGTAGCGCGGCTCGGACACCCACATCAGCGAGATCAGCGAGACGTGCACGACGACCCAGGAAAGCAGCCAGACGGAAACAAGGCGATCGCGTGACGTGCCGAGGACGAGCGGAACGAAAGCCAGCGGGAGAAGCAGAGAGCTATGACAGAGGGGCACCCAGATCGCACCGCCGTCACCGCCGCCGAGGAAGTGCAGGTACGCGAGGAGATGTCCCTCATTCGGACGGTACATGAGAGGGTTGTTCGACGCCTCGAATGCATGGGAGAGCTTGAGCACCGATTCGATCGGACCGTAGGTCGTACTGGTCAGCCCGACTCGGGTCAGCTGCCAGAGAGCGGCGGGTAGCAGCGAGAGCGCCATGGCCGCGACCGCGAAGATCTTGCGGCGCCAGGTGACGTTCGCCACGTGGGGAGCCAACACGACGAGCCAGATGAAGGAGAGGACCTCCGAATAACGGGTCAGCACCGCTGCGCCGAACACCGTACCAGCGAGAACGGCGGTGAGCGGGCCACGGCCGGCGAGCCACAGCGCGGCGCCGAGCAAAGTGACCGTCACGGCAGTCGCGTCCGCCATGGCCTGCTGGCTGTAGGCCACGTGCAGCGGGTTCAAGACCCAGAATGCCGCGGTCAGAATCGCGGCCGGAAACCCGAAGAGCGCTGCGCTGCAAACGGCGGCGAGAGGCGGCGCCAGCGAGCCGAGTAGCGCCGAGGCGAGGGCCGGCGCGGAAGCCCCCGGCTCTGCGAAGCCGCTCACGGCCAGAATGGCAGCAGCGTATCCTGGCGGATGATAAGGGATCTGCCGGCCCGATCCCCAATCCATGAGGAATTGCCCGTGGCGAAGGGCCCGGGCGACGAGGAGATACCCGTAGCTGTCGAAGTAGACGTCGAGGTGCCGGCTCCGCCAAAGCACCCGCACCACGACGCCGACGATCGAAATCGCGGCCACGGCCGCAAGCCACCTTCCTCCCGTCGAGCGCACTAGCAGATAATGGAAGAGTTGACGTTTCGTGTTGGCATCAGCCGCCTCTGACCGGCTCCGGCCGACGTTCCGGGCACCGTTACAGGATCGAGCAGGATCCCAACAGCGGCAATCGTAGATCCACCGCTCCGAAACCGACCCATCCCCGAGCTGCGTGAGCGCGGCGTCGGTCGTCATGCGGAGCGACGCCGGACGCGTGCTCGAGGTGTCGTAGCGCTCACGGAGACCCATCGTGCGACACGGCATGGTGACGCGCTGGGCGGCCCAATGCGCTCTCACGAGCTCGATCGGTGGGACGGAGCGAACCGGTCTTCCGAGCGAACCAGGCCCGCGGCTTTTCAAAATCGCGCGCTCTTCACGCAGAGCGGTCTTGCCGCGGAGTCGGGTGAGCTCCCGGCGTTCGCCGGTTGCCAGATGGTGGCGCCGTGCGGCGCCGGCGCCCCGCGAGCGAGCCGCAAGGCCGTTGGATGTCCGCGGCAATCAGCGTTGACCGCACAACCAAAATTTGTTCCGAAACCAAACGTGTATGCCATGGCTTGACGGGCAAATGCCGGTGCTGATATGTCCCGGCGCGATGTATCCGGAAAGTCCCACACGTCGGATGTCCTCTCGTCGTTCCGTGATTTCCCTGCCTATGTCCCTTTGGATGGCCTTCGCAGTCGCGACGCTCGCGTCGCCGGCATTCTTGCCCGTGCCGATCGGCGCCGCTCAGGACGTGGTGCCGAACCCCGATTTCGACTCCCCCGTCGATCCCCGGGGATTGCAAAGCGAGGTGGGCCAGCCCGCCGCGGTTCATCACACCGCCGAAAGCGCGGAATGGCGCGTGTTCCGCGATCCCGGGACGGGCGAGCTCGTCGATCCACCCGCGTCGCCGCCGCTCGCCGGGCCTGCTGGAGTGGCGCCCAAGGCGACGCTCGTCGAGCGTCCGAGCCCCGCGAGAGCGGGCGGCATGGTCATCGACCTGGGAGATCGATTTCAGAGCGCTTCCACCGTGACTCGCGACGCATCTGGGATGCTGTCCGTCGAGTGCGTGACGCCCGGTACGCGCCAGACGACCGCGGACACCGGCGGCGGCCGGTGACCTTCCGGCGCTGCGAGCCTGCCCGTGTGCGCCGTCAAGATCCGATTCCGGCCCACAATCGTTTGCATGCTGGGCATGAGCTTCTTTCTGGCCGCGTTCGCGACCAAGGCGTCTTCCGCTGAGATCCTGATCTCGAACCAGGATCTTCCCGGCCAGGGATTGAACGATCCGACGCCGGCGTCACCGGTCGGCGGAAACGCCGGGACGACGCTTGGCCAGCAACGGTTGATCGTCCTCCAGAACGTCGCGCAAACGTGGGCCGACCGGCTCCAGCCGAACGTGCCGATCATCGTCGAGGCACACTTCGCCAGCCTGTTCTGTAACCTGTCTCAGGCGACCCTCGCTCAGTCTGGACCCACGATGGTCGCACGTGATTTCGCGAACGCGCCGCGGGCGGCGACCTTGTACCCGATCGCGCTTGCCAACTCGCTGGCCGGGGAGGATCTCGCTCCTTCCCGAGCCGAGGTCGCAGCCACGTTCAACAGCCAACTCGGGCGCCCGGGCTGTGGATTCAACTATTATCTTGGCCTCGACGCGAGCCCGCCATCGGGGACCATCGACCTGTACTCGGTTGCCCTGCACGAGTTCGCCCACGGTTTGGGATTCGTCGCGTTCTTCGACCCCCAAACGGGCGAGAAGCTGAACGGTTTCGACGATGCCTATCTGGTCAATCTGACCGACAACACGACCGGCCAGCCGTTGCGCTCCGTGAGCGACGCGGCGCGGGCAGCCGCGTGCCTGAAGCCGGATCAGGTGCTGTGGACGGGAGCCGCCGTGACTGCGGGAAGCAGCGCGCTCACGGCAGGCGTGGGGCCCGGTGGCCACGTCCCCATCTACACGCCTGCACAGCTCCGGCCGGGCTCGTCGGTATCGCACTTCACCACCAGCCTGACGCCGAACGAGCTCATGGAGCCGTCCTACACCGGACCCAACAAAAATCTTGATCTGACAAAAGACTTGTTGGATGATCTCGGCTGGAGTGAACCAGGCCCGGTGGGACCGTGCGATCCCTCGTCCACGTCGCTCTGTCTTCTCGACGGGCGCTTCTCGGCGCGCCTCGAATGGAGCGATGGCGGCCCGAGCGGCCTGCGTCCGGCGTTCGTGGCGGCGGCTCACGCCTCCGGCAGCGCCTCCTCTTCCGGGCTGTTCTACTTTTTTTCGGCGGACCCGAGCAACTGGGAGGTGCTCGTGAAGATGATCGATGGGTGTGCCAGCGGAGGTAAGTTCTGGCTGCTGGTCTCCGCATCGACTGGATTTCAGTGGCGGTTGACGGTTTCCGACCTGTCCACAGGTGCGACGCGAGTCTATGAGCATCCGCTCGATGGTCATGCGTCCGGAATCGCGGACTTTGCCGCCTTTAGTTGTCCCTAGACCTTTGGCCCAACCAAGCACCGCCGAAGAGAAAGGACCCATCATGCGTGCTCTACCTATTCTCGCGAGCAACCGGCACCTGGAAGACGCGTCGATCGCGGTCACCATGGGCGGCTCGACGGTGCGCGTACGATACTGGTTGCGTGCCGTGGTCGCGGCGCTGGCGCTCGTGGCGCTCGCCGGGTCGGCAGGCGCAGTCTGCGTCCCGTCCTCGACCACGCTTTGCCTACTCAACAATCGATTCGCCGCAAGACTTCAGTGGAATGACGGCGGCCCCGCCGGATTGCGCGACGCATTCGTGGCTGCCCCCCAGACCGACGGTAGCGCGTCGGCGTCCGGGATCTTCTATTTCTTCGCGGGCGATCCGAACAACTGGGAAGTGCTCGTCAAGATGCTGAATGCGTGCGCGAACAACCCGGCTCGGTACTGGGTCCTCGTTTCAGCGTCCACGGGCTTTCAGTTCGCGTTGACGATCACCGACACCGTCACTGGCGCTGCCGAGACGTTCGGAAAGCCGCTCAACGGGCAAGCAGGGGGCATCGCGGACTTCGATACGTTCCCTGGGTCGTGTACGCCAATCTCGTCCGCGCAGGTGCGGTACCTGAACGATCTGCTTTGCTTCAGCGCGCCGTTCACATCGAGCCTGAGTGCAAACGGGTTTCAGTGGAGTTCGTTCAGCGGTACGGCGTCGCCGTATCAGTCGGTGAACCGTACGAGCCTCGGGCCGTTCGCTGAGATCAACGATTCCGTGTGTGCAAATGCCGCCTATCCGGGAACGTTCACGGTCAGCTCTGGGCGCCGATACGCGTTGGTGCAGACGATCCAGAATGGGAACCGTATCTTGGGCCTCCTCGACGAAGGAGCCGCCGAGGTGGTCGGTGACCCGCATGCCGGGGCGGGGTTGGTGCAATCGCTGCCGGCCGACAAGTCTGACGACCGGCTCTCCGTCTGTGACTAGACGATCGATTCGAACGGTGACGTCAGCTTCGCTGTTGGCTCTCGGTTTGCACTCCCAGATCTGATTCGCGAAACATCGTCAGCGATGCGCGAAGCCGATTCGGGCCCGCTGGCAAATCTGCGGGTCGCAATCGAGGTGCGCTCCCTCGACCGGGGCGGCCTCGAGACAGTCGTCGCGCAGCTCGTGCGCGGGCTGCCGGCGCACGGCATCGAGCCGGTGGTCTTGTGCACGGAGCGCGGGGGCGAGCTCGCCGATCGGCTTCTGCGCGAGGGACACAGCGTCGAGGTCCTGACGGGCGACGACCGCGCGGCGGAGCTCGCCGAGACGCTCCGCCGGTACGACGTCCGGCTCCTGAACCCCCACTACTCGACGCTCGGCACGCCGATCGCGGCGTCTCTGAACGTGCCCGTCGTCGTGACGCTTCACAACGCGTACGGCTGGCTCGGCGCCGCCCTGTACGACGACGTGCGGGTCGCCGACCGCCATGTGTCAGCCTACGTCGCGGTCTCTGAATGGGTCGCCGAGTTCTCGGCGCGCAGGTTCCGGATCGAGCGCGATCGGATTGCGGTCGTGCGAAACGGGGTCGCCGTGGCCGCGGCACCCGCGGACGACGCTGTCCGCACCGACGCTCGCCGCCGGCTCGGGATCGCGGCCGACGCCGAGCTCGTGCTCGCGGTCGGCGCGATCAGCCGCGTCAAGTGTCAGCTCGCGCTCGTGGACGCGGTGTCCGAGCTGGCGGAGTCGCGTCCCCGACTCCTCGCCTGGCTGGTCGGCGGCGAGATGGAGCCCGACTACGCCGAGCGCGTCCGCGCGCGCATCGCCGAGCGGGGTCTCGCGGAGCGGATCCTTCTCGCCGGACAACGCGACGACGTTACGACGATCCTCGCCGCTGCCGACGTCTTCGCGCTTCCGTCGATCGTCGAGGGATTGAGCCTCGCGGCGGTCGAAGCGCTCGCGATGGGCGTGCCGGCGGTCCTCACGCGGACCGGCGACGCCGACTACCTTCTCGGCGAGGCGCGCGAGCCTTCGGACTCGCCGCAGCCGCTCGCGGGCGCGATCGTCGACGCGCCCGAGGTCGACCCGTTCGCCACCGATTGGCGATCGCTCCGGGACATCGCGGGCGCCGACCATCCGCCCCACGCGAGGGCGCTCGCCGGCGCGCTCGCGCGCATGCTCGACGACCTCCCGGCGCGCCGCGCCGCAGCGCGCGCGCGCTGGTCCGACCTCTCTGCGGAGCTCTCGACCGCCGAGATGTGCCGGCGCACGGCGTCCCTGCTCCTCCGCGTCGCTGCGTCGCACGGCGCTGCACGGGCCGCGCTGCTCGACGAGGAACGAGCGCTTCTCGCGGCCGAGCTCGATCGGGAGCGCGCTGCGTCCGGAGAGCTGCGCGCGACCGTCGCCCGCCTCGAGCACGACCTCGACGTGCGCCTCGACGACGTCCGGGGGCGGCTCGCGGAGGTCATGGCCGAGGTACGGACGACGAGCCGCACGTCGTGGCAGCTGCTTCAGCTGACCACGCGCATCCTCGACAAGCTGCGTATCTCGCACCGGGCGCGGCAGGCAGTGCGCTCGCTGGGCGTCCGGATGCGCCTCGCCGCTACGCGCTACGAGCGTGCGAACGGCTCCGCCTCGGGCTCCGCGACGGCGCCGGCGAATCGCGGCGGCGCCGCCGCGCCGACGTCGCTGATGCGGTCGCCGGGGCCGCGCCGCCAGCATTGGCTCATCTTCGCCGTCGTTCCGTTCGACGACATCGGCGGCGCACAGCGGAGCGCGCAGCTCGCGCGTGCGCTCGTCCGTGAGGGTTGCAGCGTCACGTACGTCGCACGGTTCGCGCGCAGCGAGTCCATCGATCTAGGGATCGGCGCCGCATCGGGCGGCGTCGAATGCCGGGAATGGGATCCGTCCGCGCTGCGCGCGTGGCTGACGACGCTCGAGTATCCGCTCCGCGTCCTCGTGGAGCTGCCGGAAGCCGACGTCGTCGATCTCGCCGAGGAGGCGCGGCGGCGCGGCGCGCGGGTCCTGTACGACAAGATCGACGCCTGGGAGTCGTGCGTCTGGGCGAGCTGGTTCGCGCCGGACGTGGAGCGCCGGATGTTGGCGACGGCGGACGGCGTCGTCGCGTCGGCGAGATCGCTGCAATCCGACCTCGCGCGCGGCGGGCGCGACGTTCATCTCCTCGCGAACGCCGTCGATCCGGAGGTATTCGCCGCGTCCGCCCGCGACCCCGATGGCGCGCGCGATCTCGTCCGCGGCGAGCGCACCCTCGTGTACGCGGGCTCGCTCTGGGGCGACTGGTTCGACTGGGACCTCGTCGCCGGCACCGCACGCGCACGGCCGACGTGGCGAGTGAACCTGATCGGCGACCCGCCGGCCGAACGGTTCGCGGACCTGCCGGCGAACATCCATTTCCTCGGCCTCAAGCCGCAGACCGCGTTGCCGGAATACTACGCGGCCGCAGACGCTTGCCTGATCCCTTTTCGACGCGGGCCGGTCGTGGACGCGGTGAACCCGCTCAAGGTGTACGAGTACCTGGCGATGCGCCGGCCGGTCGTCGCGACGTCGATGCCCGAGCTGCGTGACGTTCCGTACGTCTTCACGGCCGACGATGCCGAAACCACGGTCGCGGCGGTCGAGCGCGCATGCGCGACGCCACCGCCGCTCGCGGACATCGAGGGGTTCGTCGCGGCCAACACGTGGGGCGCGCGAGCGAAGCGATTACGCGAGATCGCCGCGCGACCGACGATCGCCGTGATCGTCCTTTGCTACAACAACGCGGACGTCATCGGGCGTTGCGTCGAATCCCTCGTGCGCCACCGCGGCGACGACGGCTACCGGATCGCCGTCGTTGACAACGGAAGCACCGACGGCTCGCTCGACGTGCTGCACGGGCACGAGGCGCTCGGCGACATCCAGCTCGTGCGAAACTCGCGCAACGGCTGCTCGTCGGGACGGAACCTCGGGCTCGCCGCCACCGCGAGCGAGATCGTCGTCTTCCTCGACAGCGACCAATGGGCGACGCGGGACGGGTGGCTCGACCCCGCCCTCGACATCCTGCGAGAGCACCGCGAGATCGGCGCCGTCGCCTGGAACGCCGGCTGGTTCGACCCTGGAAGCGGCCGCGGCCCGATCGTGGACTATCTTCCCGAGCGTGGCATGTCGGGGCGCTACGCGACGGCGCGGTTCCGAACCGACGTCGCCTATCTCGCGACCTCCGGCTTCGTCGCGCCGCGCTCGGTGCTGGCCCGCACCGCGGGGTTCGACGAGTTCTACGATCCCACGTGCTTCGAGGACACGGACCTCTCGTTCCAGATCAAATCGCTCGGGTACGAGATCGCCTACTGCCCCGCGATCGGCGTCGGACATCGCCCGCACGCGACGACCGGATCGCTCGACGACTACAAGTCCTACCTGCTGCGCAACGAGCAGTACTTCCTCGAGAAGTGGCGCGGGCACCCGGAGTTCTTCTTCGGCGTGCCGGACGCAGGTTGATCGCGCCTCACGCGCTGTTCTCGATCACTGCCTCCGGCCGGTTCGGGTCCACGATCGCCCCCGCAGCCCGTAGCGACAGCGCCTGGATCGTGAGCGTCGGGTTGTAGCCCGACGACGTCGGGAGCGCGCCGCCGTCGACCTCCCAGAGGTTGTCGAGGTCGTGGAACTTCTGGAAACGATCGAGCACCGAAGTGCGGGGATCCTCGCCCATGCGCGCGGTGCCGAGGACGTGCCGCGTCGAGGGCGTGACGCCGCCGTCGTAGCGCGGGGAGACGAACGCGAACTGCGCGCCGGCCGCGCCGTGGAGCTCGATGAGCTTCGGACCGTAGAACGAGCTCGCCATGAGCTCGTACGCGTGCGGCTGGTACGTGATGCGCGGCACGGGCCGCCCGTCGATGTCGCGGACGCGCGGATCCAGGTCGACGCGGTTCGTCGGCTGGGGCGCGTCCTCGCCCTGCATGATCAGCACCGCGATGTGCGCGCCGAAGGGGCTCGAGCGGAGGAAGCTCTTGAGCGGCGCGCCGCGCTGCGCGAGGTCGAGCATGTAGGTCTCTGCGTCGACGATCTTCTCGGAGTTCGTCCCGAACTCGATGATCCCGCCGAGCGGCCGGTTCGGGTCGTTCGGGACGCCGCGGAAGTCGGCGATTCCGCCCGTCACCGAGCGGCCGCGCTCGCCGTGGAAGTCCTGCGGGTAAAGGCCGACGCCGATCGTCTGGTAGTGGAACATCAGGTGCCGCCCGAGCGCGCCCGACGAGTTGCCGAGGCCGGGCCCGCCCGGATCGGAGAGGAGGCAGAGGCGCGTCGACTCGACCGGGCTCGCGGCCAGCAGGACGCGGTCGCCGCTCACGCTCGCCGGGTTGCCGTCCGGATCGATGTACTCGACGGCGGTCACGCGCCGGCCGCTCGCGTCGGTCACGAGGCGGGTCGCGATCGAGTTGTAGCGGAGCTGGACGTTGCCGGTGAGGAGCGCGTCGCGCAGCGCCGCGACCGAGCCCTTCGCGTTGATCGGGCAGCCGTAGCCGGAGCAGAAGCCGCAGTCGTTGCACGGCGGCCGATCGCGATAGACGCGCGACGTGACCGCCGAAGGATACGGGAACGGGTGCAGTCCGAGCTTGCGCGCGCCTTCCGAGAGCACGTGGTCGACGTACATACGCGGGCCGGGCGGCATCGGGTAGGGCCCCGAGCGCGGCGACGCGAACGGATCGGCGCCCTCCTCGCCCTGTACGCCGACGATGCGCTCGGCCGCCGCGTAGAACGGCTCGAGCTCCGCGTAGTCGAGCGGCCAGTCGGCGAAGCTGGCACCGGGGACGTCGCCGAGGAGCGATCCCAGGCGGAAGTCGAACTCCTGGAAGCGCGGCGTCTTCATGTCGGCGTGCACCCAGCCGCCGCCGACCGTCTTCGGGAGGTCGTTCACGTCGCCGACGAAGGTGCGGTCGCCGTCGGAGGCGGACGCGCGGAAGGTGCGCGGGTCGATCCGGGTCTGCTGCTGGATGAACGAGCGCGCGGTGAGCTTGAGCTCGTCGTTCGAGTAGAGCGTGGAGGGGTTGCCGGGCCCGGGGTCGTCCAGGCCGGGGAAGTAGTTGTTGCCGGCCTCGAGGACGCAGACCTTGAGCCCGTTGGTCGCGAGCACGCGGGTTGCGATGCCGCCGCCCGCTCCGCTGCCGATCACGATCGCGTCGAACCGGTCGAGGCTCGTGTCACCGAGCACGTTCGGGACGCGCGAGGGTAGGTTCGCCATCTCAGAAGAAGCGCTTTCCGCCCTGGCCGACCACGACCTGCTCGACGAAGGCGAGGACGTCCGGCTCGAAGCCGCCGTTCGGGCGATTCGGGTCGAGCGTCTGGTTCGGCTGGTCGGCGCGATCGACGAAGGACTCCGCGGGCTCGTCGTAGATCGAATGGCCGAGCGGCTGGCTGTCGCCGTCGTAGAAGTAGTCGCGCCACGCGATGCCGTCCCGGTTGCCGCCGTACTCGGGCGCGCTGAACATCCCCTCGGCGACGTTCGCGAGGAACGCGTCGCGGAACGCGGCCGGAGTCCGGTTGAAGGCCGCCAGCTTCTGCGCGTCGGAAAGCGACGCGAAATCAGCTGCGCCCTGATCGCGCGCGATGCCGTCGAGCTGGCCGATTGCGTCGCGGTAGAGCGCACGCAGCCCCGGGGTCGATGCGACGATCGGCGCGTTGGCGTCGCCATTCGGAACCGCCGCGGAGCCGTAGAGCTCGATCCGGAACGAGAGCTCCTGGAGCCGCGTGAGCGGCAGCACGTCGAGGAAACGGTCCGGCGGAAAGCGATCCGACGGCTCGCCGCTCTCGAAGTCCTGGAACGGCCAGCGCCCGCTGAAGGGTCCCGCGCGGTAGACGTCGGGCTCCGGGTTGTCGAACGCCGCGAGCGCGCGATCGATGTACTCGACCGCGTTCGCCCCGACCGCGCCGACCGTCTGGTCCTCCGGCACGATCGCCCCCGCCAGCGCCTCGATGGTCGCGCGCTCCTCCGCGGTGAAGAAGCGCGCCGTCCCCGCCGTCGCGGTCGCGCTCCGATCCGAGCACGCCGGCAGCCACGGCACCGCGACCGCGACGCCGCCCGCACCGACGAGCCGGAGAAACGTCCGTCGTCGCAGGACCGGTCCGAACGCGATCGCCATCCGGGGTTTTCTCTCGCGGTCCCGCGAACCTGTCAACGAGCGATGGCGACCCACCGGCGCCGAACGGAGCCGGCGATGGGCGTCACCGCCCCTTCCACACCGGCGCGCGCTTCTCCTTGAACGCCGCGATGCCCTCCTTCGCGTCGTCGCTCATGAAGACCGACGCGGAGAAGCTCATCTCGTTCGCCAGCGCGGCCTTGAGGTCGAGGAACGTGCTCTGCTTCGCCGACTCCTTGCAGGCCCGCACCGCGAGCGGCCCGTTCTTGCAGATCGTGTCGGCCCACTCGCGCGCCTTGGCCATCACCTGGTCGCGCGGCACGACCGCGTTCACGAGGCCCATGGCGAGCGCGCGCTCCGGCTCGATGCGATCGGCGAGCAGCAGGACCTCCATCGCGTTGCACCACGACAGCTGGCGCGCGCTGTGGACGGTCGACCCGCCGCCCGGAAAGAGCCCGCGCCGGGGCTCCGCGAGCTGGAACCACGCGTCGTCGGCGACGACGCGGAGGTCCGTGTTCCACATCATCTCCATGCCGCCGGCGGCGCAGATCCCGTTGATCGCCGCGATCACCGGCTTGTAAAGCGCAAACTCCTCGCCGGTGTCGGGAAGGACCGCGCCGTCCCGCAGGACGGCGACCAGGCTGTGGGCCATGGTGTAGCGCGAGCCCTCGACCGCCTGCCGGCCGCCGCCCTCCGCGAGCTTGTCGGCCCGCTCGGTCACGACCGTGATGAACTTCTTCAGGTCCGCGCCGACGCAGTACACGTCGCCGACGCCGGTCAGGATGGCGACGAAGGCCTCCGGGTCGTCCCGGTAGCGGACCCAGGAGTCCGCGAGCTGGCCGAAGTGCTCCAGGTCGAGGGAATTCCGGGCTTCCGGGCGGTCGATCGTGATGGTCACGACATGCCCGTCCTTGTGGTAATGAATCGCCATATCGCGGCACCAGGCCACGCCCTGCGAGCGGGTGTCAACCCGATCGTCCGCGGGGTAGCATTTCACGGCGGTACCGCGGGATTCCCCGGGAGAGAGACGGAGGTCGTCGCGACGGCACCACGCATTCAAGCAGCGCGACTCGGCATTGCCGCCTATCGCAGCCTCGGCAGTGCCGCCCTGTTCGGATTCGCGTTCGCGATCTTCCTGATCGTCGCCATCGGGGCCGTTGCGCTCATCGAGCTGCGCCGCACGAACGAGGCCGGGAACCTCGTGCGCCAGACGTTCGAGGTCCAGGACGACATCGACGCGGTGCTCCGCCATCTGCTCGACGCCGAAAGCGGACAGCGCGGGTACCTGCTGACGGGCGACCGCAACTACCTCGGCCCGTTCCAGAAGGCGATGGACGCGTTTCCCGGCGACGTCGAGCGCCTGCGCGCCGCGACCGCGCGCGATCCCGGGCAGTCGGCCCGCCTCGAGGAGGTCATCCCGATCCTCGACGGCAAGCTCGCCGAGCTCGAGAGCAGCGTCCATCTCCGGACGCTCGAGGGGCCGCAGGCCGCGCTCGAGGTGATCCAGACCGACTACGGCCGACGCGCGACCGAGGACATCCGGCGCCGCCTCGGCGAGATGCGCGACGTCGAGCAGCGTCTTCTCGGCGAGCGCCTCGCGCTGCGCGAGCGCACCGGCGGGCGCGCGACCCAGTTCGTTCTCCTCGGGAGCATCCTGGCCGCGCTGATCGTCGGGACCGCGACCGCCGCGATGAACCGAGCGACGCGCCGGCGCCTCGCGATGGAGCGCGAGCTCCGCGACTCGAGCGAGCGCCTCCGCGTCACGCTGCGAAGCATCGGCGACGCCGTCATCGCGACCGATGCCTCGGGAGTGGTCATGTTCGTGAACCCGGTCGCGCAGGCGCTCACCGGCTGGGCGGAAGACGAGGCGCGCGGGCGCCCGCTCGAAGAGGTGTTCTCGATCGTCGGCGAGGAGACGCGCGAGTGCGTCGAGGGCCCGGTCGCCAAGGTCATGCGGCTCGGAACCGTCGTCGGCCTCGCGAACCACACGCTCCTCCTCTCGCGCGACGGCCGCGAGACCCCGATCGACGACAGCGGCGCCCCGATCCGCGATTCCGACGGGACGATCGCGGGCGTCGTCCTCGTCTTCCGGGACGCGAGCGAGCGCCGGCGCGCCCAAGCCGAGCGCGAGCGCACGCTCCGTGCGGAGATCGAGAAGGCCGTGACGGCGTCCGCCCTTCGCCGCACCGACGCGGAGCGCGGGCTTCTCCAGACGATCTTCGACACCGCGCCGATCGGCCTCGCGTTCTTCGATCGCGACCTCCGCTTCGTGCGCGTGAACCGCGCGCTCGCCGACATGGACGGCATGGCGGCCGAGGCGCACCTCGGACGCAGCATGGACGAAGTGCTGCCGCGCTTCGGGCGGGAGCCGTCCAAGGCGCTGCGCGACGTGCTCCAGACCGGCGACCCCGTGTTTGGCTTCGACATGGTGGGCGAGACGCCGGCAGCCCCGGGAAGCGCACGCTCGTGGCGAGCGAGCTACGTCCCGGTGCGGAGCGGGGACGGCGCGGTGCTCGGGGTCGCGGCCGTCGTGGAGGACGTGACCGAGCGCCGCCGTGCGGAGCTCGAGCGCGAGCACCTGTACGAGATCGCGGAGCAGGCGCGCGCCGAGGCGGTCGAGGCGAATCGCGCGAAGGACGAGTTCCTCGCGATCGTGTCGCACGAGCTGCGCTCTCCCCTGAGCGCGATGGCGGGCTGGATCCGCATCCTCGCCGGCCGTTGCTCGGGCGACGAGACGATCGACCGCGCGCTCCACACGCTCGAGCGCAACATCCGGGTCCAGACCCAGATCATCGCCGATCTGCTCGACGTGTCGCGATTCCTCTCCGGGAAGCTCGCTCTCGAGTCGCGCATCGTCGACGTCGCGCTCAACGTCCTGGCGAGCGTCGAATCCATCCGGCCGATCGCCGACGAGCGCGGCGTGTCCGTCGAGTGCGAGGTGGCGTGCCCGTCGCTCGCCGTACGCGGAGACCCCGACCGCCTCGCTCAGGTCTTCACCAACCTCCTGAACAACGCCGTCAAGTTCACCTCGCGCGGCGGGCGCGTCCGCGTCGCGGTCGCGTACGAGGAGGCGAGCCGCGAAGCGTCCATCCGCGTCCGCGACACCGGCGTCGGCATCGACGCCGCGCTCCTCCCGCACGTCTTCGAGCGCTTCCGCCAGGGGGAGAGCCCGAGCACGCGGACGCACGGCGGACTCGGCCTCGGGCTCGCGATCGTGAAGCACCTGGTCGATCTCCACGGCGGCTCCGTGCGCGCGGACAGCGACGGACCCGGCACGGGCGCGACCTTCACCGTGCGGCTTCCCGTCGCCGACGCCGTGCCCGCGGTCGTCGGCGCCCGTCCCGCTGCGGCCGCCGGGCGGGTCGATGGGCGCGGGCTGCACGGGCTTCGCCTGCTCCTCGTCGAGGACGACGCCGACAGCCGCGAGAGCCTCGAGATCCTGCTCCGCGAGCAGGGCGTCGACGTCGTGACGGCCACCTCCTACGCGGAGGCGCTGGCGGCGTTCGACGGCGGCCCCGTCGACATCGTCGTGAGCGACATCGGGCTTCCGGGCGCGAGCGGCTACGACCTCGTCCGCACGATCCGCGCCCGCGAGAACGGCGGCGGCGCGCGCGTCCTCGCCGTCGCGATGACGGGCTTCGCCGGGAAGCAGGACCACGAAGAGGCGCTGCGCGCCGGATTCGACGAGCACGTCGGAAAGCCGCTCGACGTCGACGCGTTCCTCGAGCGCATCCGGGTCCTGGCGGCCGCGCTGCCCGAGCGCGCGACGGGCTGAGCCGCCATCGCGGCGCACGCCGCGAGCGGCGCGGACGCGCGCCGGCATTCCCGCGCGCCGCCGAGAGCCGATTCAGTCGGAAGGCTGCGCTGCGCTCGCCGGTCGCGCGTCGGCGGGCAGGCGGACGCGCGCGACGGTTCCGCGACCCGCTCCCGCGCTCTCGAGTCGAAGCGATCCGGCGTGCCTCTCGACGAGGCCGAGCGCGAGCGGAAGCCCGAGCCCGCGCCGCGCCTCGCGCGACGCCTCGGTGTCGCGCGCCCCTGCAATCAGGTTCTCCGCCTGCTCGGGATCGAGCCCGCTGCCGGTGTCCGTCACCTCGACCTCGACTTGAGCTCCGTCGCGACGGAGCCGGACGCCGACGCGGCCGCCTTCGGGAGTCGCGCGGATCGCGTTGTCGACGAGCTGTGCGATCGCCTGCGCGAGGCGGTCGCCGTCACCCTGCAGCGTCACGTCGCCGACCGCCGGCTCGATCTC
The DNA here is from genome assembly GCA_035651755.1 of Binatia bacterium. Classification (GTDB taxonomy): domain Bacteria; phylum Desulfobacterota; class Binatia; order UBA12015; family UBA12015; genus DASRFA01. The sequence goes on from DASRFA010000053.1 coordinate 44,167, forward strand.
GACCTGGACGCCCTTCGCGCGCGCGACCGGCGCCGTCTTCTCGACGGCGGCGCGCGCGGCCGCGCTCAGGTCGACCGGGCCGTCGCTGTAGGACAGCGTTCCGGCCCGCAGGCGCGCGAGGTCCACGAGGCACTCGAGGAGGCGCACCTGCGCGCGCGCGCCGCGCTCGATGGCGTCGAGCGCGCGCTCGCGCTTCTCTTCCGGCAAGAGCCCGCCGCGCAGCAGCTGTGCCCACGTGAGCACGGTCCCGATCGGACCGCGCAGGTCGTGCGAGACGCTCGAGATGAACTGATCGCGCGACTTCGCCGCGCGCGCCGCCTCGGCGCGCGCCTCCTCGAGCTCGCGCGCGAGCCGGTCGGCGCGCTCTTCCGCGGCCAGGCGCAGCGAGCGCTCGCGATCGACTTCTTCGCCGTCGTGGGCGCGCGCCGCGTGCGTCCGGCCGCCCTCCGGCGTCGATCGACCGCGTCCCGCCACGCCGTCCAACTTCATGGCGTCCGATCGAATCGGGCGCGCGCCGGAGTGTCAACAGTGGTCGCGTTCACCCCTCGCCCTTCACGTGCAGGTCGTCGGAGATCACCGAGCGAACGCCGGGCGTCGACCGGGCGGCGACTGCGGCCGTCACGCGATCGAACGAGCTCGGCACGTCGCCCGTGAGCCGCACGACGCCGTTCTTGACCTCCACGTCGATGTCCGCCTTCGCGAGCGACGAGCGCCGCTCGAGCGACTGCTCGACTGCCTTCTGGAGGTCGTCGTCCTTCGCCTCGACCGCATCCTGGCGAGAGCTGGGGACCACCTGGAGCTCGTTCCGGACCTGGTGCACGCCGTTCACCTTGCGCGCGTCGGCCTCGGCCGCGGCCTTTTGCTTGTCGCTCGAAACCATGCCGAACAGGGTCACGACGCCGCGGTCGGTGTCGACGTTGACGTCGAGGGCCGGGGTGTCGGGATCCGCGAGGAGGCGCATCTTCGCCTGCGAGGTGATCCACGCGTCGCTGACCGTCGCGGACGCTGCATGCGCCGTTTCACCCGCGGTCCGGCGATCGCCCTCGCGCCGGACCTCGGCGTCGGCGAGCGCGTCGGGGCTCTTGATCTCGCTCGCGACGCGGCGCACGCCCGGCACGCCGGCCGCCGTCGAGACCGCCGTCAGGTGATCTTCGAAGCTCTCGGCACGCCCGGCGAGCAGCACGACGCCGCCGTTCACCGACTCCACCGTGATGTCGCTTCCGGCGAGCTGCGGGGTGTCGGCGAGCGCCTTCTGGACGTCCGCCTTCACGCGATCGTCCTTCGCATCGGTCCGCGCGTTCGCGCCTGCCGTGACGACCTGGAGCAGGTTTCGCACCTCGCGTGTCCCGTCGATCTTGCGCGCGACGTCCGCGGCGCGCGCCTTCTCCTGCTCGCTCGTGACCTTCCCGTGCAGCGTCACCCGGCCGTCCACCGTGTCGACGTTGATCGCGGTGCCGGAGACGCCGTCCGTCGTGAGAAGCGCCATCTTCGTCTTCGCAGTGATCCAGGCGTCGCTGGCGGCGTGGCTGGGCCGCGCCGCGAGCAGCGCGATCACAGCGCCGGCGAGCATGATGCTCGATCGTCTCGCAATTCGGTTCATGAGTGATCCCTCCTCATGTCGGTTGATGATCGCCGATCGCGTCGGTGCAGACCGGCACGAGTGCGAGCGCTGGCTCCGCGCGTCGAAGCCAGCGCTCCGAGCGGTCGCTTCACGGAGAAGCGCGGCCGGTGAACGCCGCCACCACCAGGAAGATGAGTGCGACGACCACGAGGATGTAACCGATCTCCGCGGACATCCCGGCCACGCCACGGAAGCCGAGAACCGCCGCGATGAGAGCGACCACGAAGAACGTCAGCGCCCAGCTCAGCATGTGAGAACCTCCCGCACCCTCGGGTGCACCGTTGAACCGATCCGTCGGCCCCATGGACGGTGCTCGCCGACGACGTCGCCGAGCGCCGCACGCATCCTTGTGACCGCGCTTCGAGCAACCGCGGTGCCACCGCGAAGAACGCGGCAGCGACTCGGAATTCCGGTGGTCGACGCGCGCTGCGCTCGTCGCCCGGCAAATGTGCGACCGAGCCCGTGTAAGCGTTACACCGAAGCGCGCGGGTCGAGCGCAGCGGGGACGAACGGAAACATTGCCCTGACCGAAGCCGCGGGAAGCGCGGTCGGTCGGCCGCTTCGCGGTTCGGCTCGGATTCAGATGAGGGTCGTGCTGGCTGGCTCTCCGTCCGTGGCAGCGTCGGACGGCGTGTCGCCGCGCCGGTCGGCGGGAACGGACGCTTCGGGCGCGCGCGAAAGCGACCCGTCTCGCGAGGCTCCGGCCGCGTGCTCGTCGCGAGGACGAGCGCCGTTCCCGTTCCGCATCCGGTCGCCGACGCGCGCGAGGACCTTTGGCACCTGGCGCTCGATGATCTGATGCACGAGCCCGGTGAGGGCGACGAATCCCACGTGCACGAGGAGCGAGCTCGGCCGGAGCTTCCGCGCCGGGTCGTCGGGCATGCCGTTCGCGAGCGACCCGTTCGCGCTCGCGCGCTGGCCGAGACGCCCGAGTGCGAAGCCGACCGCGATCGAGCCGCCAAGCGCGAGCCACGGATGCTGTCCGATCTGCGCCTTCACGTCGACCTTCCGGCGAAGCTCGTCGCGCAGCAGCTCGAGCTTCTCCTCGAGGTCCTGCCGGGTCGCTACGATGTCCTCGTGGATGGTTTCCGATTCGTCAGCCATTGGTAGTTCTCCTGTAGCGACTCGGCGGTCTTCTCCGGGTAGAGGTTCGCCGCGCGCAGACGCGCGAGCGCGACCGCGAGCAGGATGCCGCCGACGACGAGCAGGAATCCGCCGGCCAGAGCGTAGCCGGCCCACGGCGGCCACATGCGGACGAACGCGATCACGAGGCCGCCCGCGAGCACGCCCACGATCAGGCCCGCGGCGGCGAGGAACGCGCCGGCGACCAGCAGCACGGCCGGCGTCTTGAACGACGATAGGTCGGAACGGAGCTCGACGCGGGCGAGCTCGAGCTCCTTGCGGACGAGCATCCCGACGTCGCCCAGGATGTCGGCGACGAGCGACGTGAGCGACGCGTCGCCCTCGCGGTTCTGCGCCTGCACCGTCACCTCCGAAGCGCGCGCGCGGCGAGGAAGCCGATGCTGGCCCCGACCAGAACCGTTCCGATCGGCCGCCGGCGGATCGCCGACTCGATCTCCGTACGCCATGTCGTCGGGTCGCCCTCGCGGATCAGGGCTCCGACGCGCTCGACGCCGCGCTTGACCGACTGCGCCGCCGATTGCGCCGCGTCGGCGACGCGCTCCGTCGCCGAGCTCGGCGGCTGCGCGCCGCGCGACGTCTCGTAGGTCGGAGGCGACACGCCCGCGGCGAGCGGCGTCACGCCGTCGTCCGGCAGCAGTTCTTCTTCGGAACGAACGCGACTCGTCGCCGTCGCCATGATGCACCCTCCCGGTCGGCGGCCGGAGCAATGCCCGTGCCGGCTCCGTCTGCGCGTCGATTGCCCGGGGCGCGATGACCGCGCCCGCGTCGGCTGCGCGGCACGCGCGGCGGCTCCGCGTGCGCGCAGGACCAGTCACCGCGCGAAACTACAAACGTCCTGCAATTCCGGGTGGGCGACTCACGCGGCGGACGTGCGGATGGTCGCGGCGGGATGGTCATCGCCGCTCGCGTCCTCTTCCGTCGCCTCGTCCGCGTCGGGCATCGGAGCGCCGGTCGCCTGCCACACGCGGTCGCGCGCCTCGAGGAACGAGCCGACCGCGCTCGTCGCGGTGGGCTGCCCATCTGCGGTCGGCTCTGGAGGGAGGAGGCCGCGCCACGCGATCACCACGACGCGCGTCGAGGGCAGGCGGCGTCGCAGGACCTGCGCGATGCGGCGCGCCGGACCGACGCTCTCCGCGGAGAGCGCCACGATGCACGCGACGGGCGGGGGCGTGCCGACCGGATCGAAGTCGCCGTCGAGCGCCGCGTCGGCCCACCAAGCGGGCGCGATCTCGGCGTACGGGCCGTCGACGAGGTTCCGGAGGATCGCGACCCCGAGGTCGTCGGGCGCGCCGTTCGCCGGATAGGCCGGGATGCGGGGCGGCCGGTGAGCGCCCGGCTCGGCGGGTTCGGGCGCGGCCTTGCCGCGCCGCTCGAGGTCGATCGCGTCGATCACCTCGCGCGCGGCGCGCAGCACGCGTTGCTCGTCCGCCGGCGACAGCGCCGCCCGCACGCGGTCGGCGCGCATCGCGACGAGAGCGGGAACGAGGAGCTCGTCGTACGCGTGCGACTCGGGGTGCGCGTCGCCGAACTCGTGGACGATCTCGCGCGCCTCCTCCGCGTCGCCCGCGAGCAGCCGCTGGTAGAGCCGGGCGTGGAGGTCGAGCGGCGGCTCGTCGCCGAGCAGGACGGCCAGAAACTGCAGGTCGGGGACGTAGCGGCTCAGCACCACGAGGCAGACCGTGAGCGGCGTCGCGACGATGAGACCGACCGGCCCCCAGAGCCACGTCCAGAACGCGATCGCGACCAGGAGCGCGACCTGCGACACGCCTGCGCTCTGCCCGTAGAGGAGCGGCTCGAGCAGCATGTTGCAGATGAGCTCGGCGCCGACGATCACGCCGAGGACGAGCAGCGGACCCTGCCAGCCGGGAATCACCGCGAGGCTCAGCAGGACCGGGAGACCGCCGCCGATCAACGGTCCGACGTAGGGAATGAAGCGCAGCATGGCGGCGAGGAAGCCGAACAGAAGGGCGTACGGCAGGCCGATCAGGAAGAGCACCGTGCCGATCGCGACGCCGAAGCTCGCGTTGATGGTCGTCTGCATCACGAGATAGCGGCTGATGCGCTGTGCCGCCTCGTCGAGCGCGCGCGTCGTCACCGCGATGTGCGCGTGTCCGGCGATCCGCAGGACCCGGTTCCTGAGCCCGCGGCGCTCGATGAGGATGAAGATCACGAGCACGACCACGAGGCCGGCCGTCGACAGCGCTTCGAGCAGGGGCGGAAGCTGGAGCAGCACCGAGCCCGGCTTCTCCACCACGACGGCGACCTGCTCGGGCGGCGGCGCGCCTTCGTGGCCGCCGTTGATCTCGTCCATGACCTGCCCCGCCGTCGAGCGGAAGCGGTCGACGATCGTCCCGCGTGCGACCTCGCGGACCGCGATCGCTCGCTCGCGGATGGTCGAACGGTAGCGCGGCAGCTCGTCGCCGAGATGCGAGACCTGGCGGAGAATGGCGTAGCCCGCCGCCGTCAGCACGACGAACGTCAGCAAGGTGACCACGATCACCGACGGCACGTTCCCCATTCCGAGGCGCTCGAAGCGGTCGACGACCGGCGCGAGGAGGAAAGCGAGCAGCACCGCGAGCGCGACCGGGATGAAGACCGCGCTCCCGAAGTAGAGCGAGGCGACGACGACGAACGCGGTCGCCAGCCCCACGAACACGCGCATCCCGGCGATCGGTTGCTCGTGCGACTGGCTCTGCCGGTCGGCGAGCGGCGTCTCGGTCGCCGCCGGTGGCGGCTCGGACGGTTCGCTCGAGTCGTTGGATGGCGTCACGGCGTTCGTTCGTTGAAGGGGGTCAGCAAGCGGCGCGCCGCCCCGCCTGCAAGGTCCGCGCCGGCGTGAGCCGCGTGCGGGCCCGAAATCTGCACGCGGCCTTCGCGGGTACGCGATGCTTGGGATCGCGCGTGCAGAAGTTTCATCTGCGGCTTGCAAGGACGTCGGCCGCCGTAAGCGTTTCACGCATGACAGTGCTCGGTGACGCGAGCGACCCACGCTGCGCCGGAACACGCGCGCGTCGGATGCCGGCCCGGGGCTTGCATCGCTTCAGTACGCAAGCGCGCGGCTCGAGCTTCGAGCGCCCACGCGCGCATCGCAAAAGGAGAAGTCATGAACTGGGATCAGATCGAAGGGAAGTGGAAGCAGTTCTCGGGCAAGGTGCGCGAGAAGTGGGGCAAGCTGACCGACGACGACCTCACGACGATCGCCGGGAAGCGCGACAGCCTTCTCGGGAAGCTCCAGCAGCGCTACGGCTACGCGAAAGACGAAGCCGAGCGCCAGCTCGACGATTTCGCCCGCGGCCTCTGAGTCCGGGTGGTTCGCGCGGGCCCGTCCCAGCGGCGGGCCCGCGTCGCCGCTGGGCGGCGGGTCGAGCAGATCCGCCGCCCGAGCGCGCTCAGGTCCCGCCGGTCGCGCGCGCCGGCATGTCCTTCGCCTTCGCGCGCCCGCTGTACGCGTTCAGCCGGTTGTAGAGAGTCTTCAGGCTGATGCCGAGCGTCCGCGCCGCCTGCTCCTTGTTTCCGTCGTACGCCTCGAGCGTCGCGAAGATGAGCCGGCGTTCCGCCTCCGCGATCGACGTCCCCGGACGAAGCACGATCGTCGGACCGGCGACCGTCGTTCCGCCCGGTGCGGGCGCGTCGAGCGCCGCGTCGCCGGTCAACGTCGGGAGGCAGGCGACGTCGATCTCGTCGTCGGCGAGGATGAACGCGCGGTGCATCACGTTCTTGAGCTCGCGCACGTTGCCGGGCCAGTGGTAGCGCCGCAGCAGCTCGATCGCGCCGCGGCCGAGCCGCTTGTTCATCTTCTCCTCGCGATTCATCTGCGCGAGGAAGGTCTCGGCCAGGAGGTCGATGTCGCCGCCGCGATCGCGCAGCGGCGGTAGCTGGAGCGGGAACACGCTCAGGCGGTACAGCAGGTCGGGCCGGAACTTGCCGTTCTCGACCGCCTCCTGCGCGCTCCGGTTGGTCGCGCCGATGATCCGGACGTCGACCGGGATCTCCTTCTCGCCGCCGATCCGGACGACCGTGCCGCTCTCGAGCGTCCGCAGGAGCTTCACCTGCAGGTCGATCGGCATCTCGGTGACCTCGTCGAGGAAGAGCGTGCCGCCGCCCGCGCGCTCGAAGTAGCCGCGGTGTTGGCGATCGGCGCCCGTGAAGCTGCCGCGCTCGTGCCCGAAGAGCTCGCTCTCGATGAGCTGGGGCGACACGGCGCCGCAGTTTAGGGCGATGAAGGGGCTCTTCCGACGGCGGCTGATCTGGTGGATCGTCTGCGCGACGACCTCCTTGCCGGTCCCGCTCTCACCCTGGATCAACACGGTCGCGTTGGTCGGTGCGACGCGCGCGATCAGGTCGTAGAGCTCCTGCATCGGGGGCGACGCGCCGACGAGCGCACCGAACCGGCCGAGACGACGGAGCTCGTTTCGCAGGTCGTCCACCTGCTCGGAAAGCTCCCGGCGGCGCGCGACGTTCGCGAGGATCGCCTGGAGGCGCTGTACGTCCACCGGCTTCGTCAAGTAGTCGACGGCGCCGTCGCGCAGCGCCTTCACGGCCGAGTCGACGCTCGCGTGGCCGGTGATGACGACCACCTCGGTCGGGACGTCGGCGAGCTGGCGCAGGAGCTGCGAGCCGTCGCCGTCGGGGAGGCTCAGGTCCACGAGCGCGAGATCGGGGGTGCGATCCGCGAGCATGGTGCGCGCGTCCGCCAGCGTCCGGGCGGTCTCCGTCGAGAAGCCGTGCTGGCGGACGACCTCGGTGATCGCTTCGAGGAAGTCCGGATCGTCGTCGATGATCGTTGCGTGCGGCATCGTGGCGTCTAGTGGCGCAATTGTAGGATCTGCAGCATCGAGGCGCAAAGCCCTCCTGGCGCCGAGGTGGTCGGAATCCCTTTCTGGGACCCCGCCGATCGCGCCGCGCTCGCGGCGTGGCCCGGATTCTGCATCTCCCCAGGACAGCCTACACGGTCACGCGGGAGTGGGAAGAAGTCATCCCGCGGGAGCGCCACCGTGAACGAGGATCGGCATCGAAGGCAGAGGGAAGCGAGGTGGTCGTCGCGCGCCGATGCCGCCATGCGCCCCGCGACGCCGCGCACCGCGTCGTGCCCGCGCGCGGTGCGGGCGCGGTCGCTGGACGAAGTCTCGCGCGGCGCGCTCGGCGGCATCCGCGTGCTCGTCGTGGACGACGATCCGGAGATGCGCGCGGCCGTGCAGGGCGCGCTCGAGGCGGTGGGTGCGGAGGTGGTCGCGGTCGCGTCGGCCGACGAGGCGCTCGACGCCCTCGAGCGGTCGCATCCCGACCTCCTGCTGAGCGACCTCGGCATGCCCGGCCGCGACGGCTGCGCTCTCATGCGCGCCGTGCGCGCGCTCCCGCCGGAGCGCGGCGGCGCCGTACGCGCGGTCGCGCTGACCGCATTCGCGGACCGCGACGTCGGTCGCCGGACGATCGACGCCGGCTTCCAGGCGCACGTCGTGAAGCCGATCGAGGCCGCGGCGCTGATCGACATCGTGTCCGGGCTCGCGGCATCTGATGCTTGACGGTCGTGTCGCATCCCGGCACGGCTGCGCTCGGCGGTGATCGGGCGCGCGGCGCACGCTCGCGAAATGCCGCGGCTCAGCCGCGCGCGCGCTCGCGTCGCGGCGGCAGGACGCTCGCACCGCCCGGGGCCTCGTGCGGCGCCGGTTGCGGAAGCGACTCCTGCGTATCGCGCGCCGCGCGCTTCAGGGGACGGAACGCCCACAGGGTGATGAAGTTGAGGAGCGCGAGCGTGATCGCCATCTCGTAGCGGTTCCACGCGACCGCCGCGCCGATGGCGCCGGTGTTCCAGATGCTGGCTGCGGTCGCGGTGCCGCGCACGGAGCCGCCGTCCTTCAGGATCGCGCCGCCGCCGATGAACCCCATGCCCGTCATGAGGCCGTAGAGCACGCGCGACTGGCTGTCGGCGCCGTCGAGGACCTCGATACCGAGGAGGACGTAGGCGCAGCTCGCGAGCGCGACCAGCGGGAACGTGCGGAGGCCCGCGCCGCCGGAATGCGCCTCGCGGTCCCACGCGATCGGCATCGCGAGGAGATAAGCCGTGCCGAGACGCAAGAGGTGGCGGAAGACGTCGGTGAGGTCGATCGGGTTCGTGTCCATCATTCGCGACTCGCGGTCGCCGATGCGGCCGATCGCCGGCGCTCCGGGCCGTGCGCCCCGGAGCTCGGTGGATCGCGCCGCGTTCGCAACCAACTCTCATGCCCGAGCCTCGCTGCGCCGCCGCGGGAGGGTTCGCGGGCGATCCCGCGTCCGCCGCCCGGGTTCTTGCGCGTCGTTTGTAAGCCCTTCCGCGACGGTCGTGGTCGAATCGCGACGCGCACGGCACGACCGTATCCGGCGCGCCGCCGCGGCGTGGCACGAAAGGTGCGGGCGGCCGCGCGCATGCACAGGTATTGTCCCGGTCTCGCCGGATTCGTGGGAACGGTTTCGCCGGCGATCGTCGCCATCGCGCTGCTCGCCGCGTGCGGCGGCGGCGGTGGCGGCAACGCCGACGGCAGCGAAGGCCCGAAGGTTCCGCCGCCCGCTCCTCAGGAGAACGCGCCGTTCCGAGCGATCGCCGGCATCTCGATGGGCGCCTACGGCGCGCTCAACCTCGGCACGAAGCACCCGGACGCGTTCGGGGTGATCGGCTCGCTCGGCGGGCCCGTCGACCTGACGCAGCTCCTCGTCGACCTCGAGCGCCAGGGCCTTGCCGTGAAGGCGCTCACCGCGAGCCCGGGGAACCCCGAGCAGGAGGCCTCGTTCGATCACATGCCGCGGTATCCCGGCCGGAATTTGACGCTGTCGCTCGTGAAGGACCTCATGATCGCGTTCGGCAATCCTTTCCTGCACCACCCGGACCCCTCGCGGCAGTACCTCGCGAGCGACTCGGAGCCGGCCGCGCTGCGGATGGACGACCGCTTCGGGCCCTTCGAGCTGCCCGCCGACCCGCGCGGCTTCGCCGACGCCGGCGACCGGAACGGCGACGGCCAGCGCCAGGCGGACGAGTCACCCGACACGCCGAGCGACGTCCTCCTCGGCGCGCGTGGGTCGCTCGCGCGCATCGCGCCCGCCGCGCAGGGCGTGGACGTCGGAGGGCGCGCCCTCGCCGACGTCGACGGCGACGGCGTCTACGACGTCGGCGACGGGATCGTCGTCAACGGAGCGGAGCCCTTCGACGACGCGAACGGCAACGGCGTCCGCGATTCCGGCGAAGCCTTCCAGGACGTCGGGCTCGACGGCGTCCCGGGATCCGGCGACTTCGGCGAGGGCAACGGTGGGTTCGACGTCGATCCGGATCGCGCGCGCTGGCTGTCGGAGGACCCGCTGACGCGCCTGGCGGCACGCGATGCGGCCGCGATCCAGGCGCAGCGGATCTACATGGACGTCGGCACCGCGGACGAGTTCGGGTTCGCGCGCCACTACGCGAACCTCGTGTCGGTGCTCGAAGGCAAGGGCATCCCGGTGACGGTGCAGGAGGGGTTCTCGGCGAACTGCACGTCGGTGCCGGCGCCGAGCGAGCCGTTCCTCCTCGTGCGCTACGCCGGCGGGCACATCGGGATCGCGGACGCCGACACGATCGTCGCCGATCTCCTGAACGGCGACGTCTGCGGCGCCGCGACCGTGTGGCAGCGCCTCATCACGCTCGTCGGGTTCCTGAACGAGAGCTTCCCCGACGGGCGCTTCGGCCCGGGCGTGGACATCGACATCGACATCGGAAACCTCGGCGACTTGACGGACCTCTTCGAGGGTGTGCGCGTGCGCGGCGACCTCGTCGAGGCCGACGTCCCGACGCCCTCGCTCGCGACGTCGCCCGACGCCGCGGTCCCGACCAGCCAGGTGCTGGTGTATCGCCCGATCGAGTTCTTCAACGACGCCGATGCGACGTTTCCGATCGTGTACCTGCTGCCGGGCTACGGTCAGGAGACTTCGGACTTCGAGCGCATCCGCGAGCTGCTCGACCTCTTGATCCTGACGCGCCAGGTGCAGAACATGTTCGTCGCCGTCCTGCCCGGGAACGGCGGCGTTCGCGGTACGTTCTACGTGAATCACGCGGTGCCGGAGGAGCAGGTGCCCGACGCGATCGGGCCGACGTCCGGCCGCTACGAGGACGCGGTCGTGAGCGACCTGGTCCCCTACGTCGAGGCGGAGATCGCGCGCGGGCGCATCCGGCGATGAGCCGGCGTTGCCACGCGCGGCGCCGGGCGCGGGGCAGCGGACGATCAGTCGGACCACGGGCGGAAGATGCGCCGGTAGAGGTCGGTTTCGAGTAGGCCTTCCGGATCCACTCGCGCCTTCAGCGCGAGGAAGCGCTGCACGCGCTCCTCGGCGAGCCAGCGCTCGAGGCTCTCGTGCGAGAGCGTCGCGTCCTTGGCGAAGTAGAAGCGCCCGCCGGCGTCCAGGACGAGCGGGTCCATCGCGCGCGCGAGCCGCCAGAGGTCGGCGCGGCGGCCGCGCGGGATCTTGAACTCCAGTGCCAGCGAGTAGCCGTCCACCGCGTGCGTCATCGGGAACGGATCGAGGCGGTGGCGCTTCACGACTCCGAGGAGCGGCACGAGGCCCTGCCGCTGTGCGAGCTCGATCTGCGCGCGGAACACGCGCTCGGCGTCCGCTTCCGGCACGAAGCTCTGGTACTGGATCATCCCGTCGGGCCCGTAGGCGCGCCGCCAGTCGGGGAAGAAGTCGAGGAGGAACGCGAACTGCGCGTGTGGCTGCGCGTAGCCGCGGCCGGCCTCGCGCCGGCCCAGCATGTACTTGACGGAGTTCACGGCGCGCATCGCCGGCGGGTTGAAGAGGACGCGCAGGACGCGCCAGGCCTCCGACTTGGGAAACGCGTGGAGAAGCGTGTCGGGCAGGTCCTGCAGGTCCGACCGGAACGCGGCGCGATCGGGGGCGGGCCCGCCCGGCTCGCGGTGGGACGCCGCGTGCACGAGGCCCCGCCCCAGCCGATCGCCGCGCGCGAAGGCGTCGAGCCAACCGACGAGGTAGTCCGCGGACTCGAGCCGGCTCGCGAACGCGTCGAGCATCTCGCGTAGGTTGCGCGCCGCGATCGGCACGACGTCGAGCACCGGCGAGTGGATGCGCTTCAGCCGGAGCGTCACGCTCGAGAAGCAGCCGAGCATGCCGAATCCGCCGATCGCGCCGTGGAACAGCTCGGGGTTCTGCGTTCGCGAGCACACGACGACGTCTCCGCTCGGCAGCAGGAGCTCGAAGCCGTCGACGTGCTCGCCGAACGAGCCGGCCTTCCAGTTGTTCTTGCCGTGCGCGTTCGCGGCGGCGCAGCCGCCGACGGTCGCGAGGCTCGTCCCGGGAACGACCGCGGGCCACCAGCCGTCCTCGATCGCATGGCGCCAGAGCGTGGCGATCGTGACACCCGGCTCGACGCGCGCGATCCCGCGGTCGGGGTCCCAGTCGAGGATGCGGGCGAGGCGGGAGCCGTCGAGGATCATGCCGCCCGACGCGAGCGCCGCGTCCCCGTAGCTCTGTCCGGCGCCGCGCAGGCCGACGCGGAGGCCGGTCCGGCGCGCGAGGTCGAGCGCGGCCTCGAGGCCGTCGCGGGTGCTCGGCCGTACGACGTGCGAGAGAGCGCTCGAAGACCGGCCCCAGCCCCAGAGTCGCTCGAGCGGCGGAAGCGCTGCCGCGGCGCGCGCCGTCGCCGTCGCGGCCTTCGCGGGTGCGTCGCCGCCGAGCTCGCGGGCCACGGACGGCGCCGCCTCGGCGACCTCGAAGCCGGCGAGCGTCATGCTCCGGCGAGGGCCTCGAGCGTGCGCCAGACGTTCGTTTCGTCGGGGAAGAACGTCGAGACCATCGGCGTCGTGACGCCGGCGGCGCGGAACGCCGCGATGCGCTCGCGGCAGTGCGCCGCGCTGCCGTAGATCCCGATGCGATCCAGCATGTCGTCGGTGACGCCCGCGGCGACGCGGGCGCGGTCCTTCGCCTCCCAGCCCGCCAGGATCTCGCGTGCTTCGCTCTCGAAGCCGCACCACGCGACGAAGCGGTTGTAGACCGACGTCGCGAAGTAGGGTCCGAAGGCCGCGCGCAGGACCGAGCGCGCCTGGGACGGCTCGTCGGTCACGCAGACCTGAAAGCGCGCCACGACCTCGATCTTCGACGGGTCGCGGCCGGCGCGCTCGGCGCCCACGCGCACGTGATCGAGCATCCGCGGCACCGCCTCGACCGGCATCATGTTGAGCGTCACTCCGTCCGCGATCGCGCCCGCGAGCTCCAGCATCGGCGGCATGAGCGCTCCGACGTGGATCGGGATCGTGGGGGACGGCGTCCGCATGAGCAGCCGATAGCCCTGGCTCGCGACCGCGCGGCCGCGGAACGACGTGCGCTCCCCGGCGAGGATCGCGCGCACGAGCTCGACCGTCTCGCGCACGCGCGCGAGCGGTCGCCGGAACGGGACGCCGCTCCAGTTCTGCACGATGTTCTCGCTCGACGCGCCGATCCCGAGGACGAATCGGCCGGGCGCGAGCTCGTGGCACGATGCCGCCGCGCCCGCGATGACGGGCGGCGTTCGGGTGTACGCCGGGATGACGGCGGTCCCGATCCGGACGCGCTCGGTGACGGCGGCCGCGGCCGCCGCGACGACGAACGGATCCGGCCCTCCCACGTCCGCGATCCAGAGGCTCTCGTAGCCGAGCTCCTCCGCGCGCCGCGCGACGCGCTGGCACATCGGAAGATCGGGCGGGACCGGCAGGCTGGCCGCGATGCGCGTGGTCACGAGTCCTCGCTTACCACCGCCGCGACCGCAGAGGCCAGAAGCCGCGGCGCGTCGGGCGGCCATCGGCGCATCGCGGGGCATGGCGCTTGCACCGGCGACGGGCGGGTGACCGCGTTCGGCGACCCGCCGGCGCGGCGTCGCAGAGGAGGGACGACGATGCGAAGCGCGATCGTGCATGCGGCCGCGATGGCTCTCCTGGTCCTGACCGCCGGCGCGTGCGATCGCCGCGACGAGCAGGTCGTCCGAGACGAGCAGGCGGTCCGAAAGGACGCCTACGGCGACGAGCGCGTCGTCGCCGAGGTGCAGCACGAGCTCAAGGTCAACGGCAAGTTCGAATCGGATGCGGTGGCGGTCCGCGCGATGGACGGCGTCGTCACGCTGAGCGGGCAGGTCGCGAGCCATGCGGATCGCAAGCGCGCCGAGGACCTCGCCAAGGGAGTCCAGGGCGTGCAGCGCGTCGACAACCAGATCGCGGTCGCGGGCGGCGGTGGACGCTCGTCGTGACGCGCGACGAGGCGGGGACGCGCGCTCGAGCACGACGACGCGTCCGCCTGAAGCCGCTCGCCGGGCGTAGCGCGTTCCGATGTAACACGGGCTTTCGCCGTCGAGCCGCTTTGTAGACTGGACCGGCTTCCGAACGCCGTTTGCGGGTGGCCGCGCACGGCACGACGCGGGCGCGACGAGCCGCGACGCGGTGCGCGGCGGGCGATGGAGTGCGGGTTTCGCGGCATGCGTCAAGCAGAGGCGGCACCCGGGGAGCGCCCGGTGCCGGCGGGACTCCGCCTCGGCATCGCCGTTGCAGCGCGATTCGTTGGCCGTCCGGGGGCGGCGTCCGAGCCGCAGTGACGGAACGCGGCGGCGCCGGCACGGCCGGCACGGAATCCGTCGGCGGGAGCAGGGCGCGCATCGTCGCCCCGAGCGCCGCCGCGCTCGCCGGCGAGCCAACCACCCCAGCGATGACCGGAGGTGAACGATGAAAGACAGCCGCCGCGCGATCTTGCGGTGGAGGGATGGGCGCGAGCTGACGGCGACGATCGACGACGGGTGGGTGTGCGCCGACACGGGCTTCGCGGAGCTGCTGAACCGCGGCTGGCCCCTCCGCAAGCGCACCCAGCGACCCGGACACGATCTCCTCGCGAGCCTCGCGCGTGAGGTGGCAAAGATCTTCTCGGCGGACGTGGTGCTCCTGAAAGGAAGCTCGGCCGGGACGCGCGCGCCCGAAGCGCGGTCGCGCGGCGGATCCGCCTGAGGGGTCTGGCGAGAAGACGCGGAGGTCGGACAATGGAAGCCGGAGAGCAAGGCGGCTGCGCGCACGGGAACTGCCTGTGCGCGGCCGGGGATCAGGGTTTCTGCAGCAGCTACTGCGAGAGCGAAGGCGACGCGGGCGAAGCCGCGGGCTCGGCTTGCCAATGCGGGCATCCCGAGTGCCGCGCCGCCGAAGGCGGATGAGGGCATGATGCGCGTGACGGCATTCCTGACCGGCCTCGCGGCCGGCGGCGGTCTCACCTACCTGTTCGATCCCGAGTCGGGCCGTCGCCGGCGGGCGCTTGCACGGGATCGCATCGAGCGCTTCCGGCGCGAGGCGCGCGAGGCCGCGGAGGTGGCGGCGAAGGACGCGGTCAACCGCGCCTGGGGCACGGTCGCCGAAGTCGGCCAGCGCGCCCTGCCCGAGGGCACGCCGCCCGACGAGGTCCTGCAGGCGCGCGTCAAGGCCGCGCTCGGGAGCGTCGTGAGCCATCCGCGCGCGATCGCCGTCGAGGCGAGCGACGGCATGGTCCGGCTCCGCGGTCCCGTGCTCGCGGAGGACGTCGTAGGGCTGCTCGCGCGGGCGCGCTCGGTGCGCGGCGTGCGCGCCGTCGAGGACGAGCTGGAGGTGCACGAGACGAGCGAGGGCGTTCCGGCGCTGCAGGGGCCGGCGCGCCGGCGCCTGCCTCGGCAGGCGCCGCCGGCCGCGCAAGCGGCCGCGGTCGCGGGGTCGGCGGCGGTCGTCACGTTCCTCGGCGGACGCATCCTGCTGCGGATCGCGACGGCGCTCGCCCCGCAAGTGGCGGCGGCGGGGATTGCCGCGCTCGCTCTCTCGGTCGCGCGTCAGGAGAGCCGGAGTCGCCGATCGCGCGGGGCGCCCGCCGCCGCCGCATGAGCGACATGAGCGCCCCGCCGTCCTCCGTCTGGCTCGCGGGACGCGATCCGATCGAGCGCTCGCCGCTCCGGGAAAACATCGAGGCCGACGTCTGCATCGTCGGGGCCGGCATCGCCGGCTTGACGACGGCGTACGAGCTCCTGGTCGCCGCTCCGCGCTCGGTCGTCGTGCTCGATCTCGCGAGCGCGGTCGGCTCGGGCGAGACCGGCCACACGACGGCGCACCTCTCGAACGCGATCGACGACCGCTACGTCGAGCTCGAGCGCGTCCTCGGGGCCGACGCCGCGCGCGTCGCCGCCGCGAGCCATTCGGCCGCGATCGATCGCATCGGCGCGATCGTCGCCGCGGAGGAGATCGACTGCGGCTACCAGCGCCTCGACGGGTTCCTGTTCCTCGCGCCCGCGATGGCGCGGCGCTCCTCGAGGCCGAGATGGCCGCCGCGCGCCGGGCGGGGCTCGACGACGTGACCCTCGACGCGCGCTCTACGGTCGACCGCTTCTTCGGCGGTCCGTTCCTCCGCTTCCCGCGCCAGGGCCAGATCGACGCGATCAGCTACCTCGCCGGGCTCGTGCGCGCGGTCGAGCGTCGCGGGGGCCGGATCTTCGGGCGCTCGCCGGTCCGCGACGTCGCGGGGGGGAGGCCGGCGCGCGCGGTCACCCGCGACGGGTGGACGGTCGCGGCGCGCGCCGTCGTCGTCGCGACGAACACCCCCTTCAACGACCGCCTCGCGATCCACGGAAAGCAGGCCGCGTACACGACCTATGCGCTCGCCGCGCGCGTTCCGCGTGACGCCGTCCCGCGCGTCCTCGCCTGGGACACGGCGGACCCCTACCACTACGTCCGCCTGACGGACGACGTCCGCGAGCCCGGAGCGCCGTCGGGCGGCGGGGCTTCCGCGGGCGAGCTTTTGATCGTCGGCGGCGAGGACCACAAGACCGGCCAGGCCGACGACTTCCGCCGGCCGCACGCGCGCCTCGAGTCCTGGACGCGCGCCCACTTCCCGATGGTCGAGGAGGTGGCGTTTCGCTGGTCGGGCGAGGTGATGGAGACGATCGACGGGCTCGCCTACATCGGCCGGAACCCGGGCGACGACCCGAACGTCTTCGTCGCGACCGGCGACTCCGGCCACGGCATGACGCACGGGACGATCGCCGGGATGCTGCTCTGCGACCTGATCGACGGCCGGACGAATCCCTGGCAGCTCGTCTACGACCCGGCGCGCCTGCCGATGCGCGCCGCGCCGGAGCTCGCGCGCGAGGGGACGAACGTCGCGCTCCAGTACGCGCGCTGGGTGCGCGGCGGGGACGCGACGTCCGTCGACGAAGTGCTGCCGGGCGAGGGCGCGATCGTGCGCTCCGGGGTCGACCTCCTCGCCGTCCATCGCGACGACGACGGCCGCGTGCACGCGCGGCGCGCCATGTGCCCGCACCTCGGCTGCGTCGTCTCGTGGAACGCGTTCGAGAAGACGTGGGACTGCCCGTGCCACGGCTCGCGCTTCGATCGCTTCGGCGAGCTGATCCACGGTCCCGCGCAGCGCGGCCTGGCGCGCGTCGACGACGCGGGCGCGGACGGCTTTGCGGTCCGCGCGGCGTCCGCGGTGCTTGACGCGGCGCTGCGATCGGCCTCGATGGCGGCGGCGCTCGCGCTGCGTGCGCTGCGCGCGATCCGGCGCGGAGAGGCGGGGCCGGGGGCTCGTTGACACGACCGGCCGGCGTTGCCTACAAGACGCTTCCGTAGCCTGGCTTCGCGGCGGGCCTTCGGCCCGCGAAGCTCCTTCCTTCGAGGCTCGGAAAGGCGGCGTCGTACGGTGTCGGTCGTGGTGATCATTCCTGCGCGGTACGCCTCGAGCCGTCTGCCGGGAAAGGCGCTCGCCGACATCGCCGGCAAGCCGATGATCGCCCACGTCCTCCGCCGCGCACGCGAAGCGCGCGGGGTCGATCGGGTGCTGATCGCGACCGACGACGATCGCATCGCCGCCGCCGTCGAGCGCGAAGGCGGCGACGCGGTCATGACGCGACCCGATCACGCGTCGGGCACCGATCGCATCGCCGAGGTCGCATGCGACCTCTCCGCCGACGTGATCGTGAACGTGCAAGGCGACCTCCCGCTCCTCGAGGCGGGATACGTCGAGAGCGCGGTGAGCGCGCTCACGGCCGCGGGCGAGGAAGCGGACGCGCCGATGATGTCGACGCTCGCGACGCCGCTTCTCCCGGACGAGGCCGGGCGGCCACAGGTGGTGAAGGTCGTGTGCGATCGCGCCGGCAACGCGCTCTACTTCTCGCGCCGCGCGATCCCGTGGTCGTCGCAGGCGGGTGCCCGAAACGCAGGCACGCCGTCAGCGGCGTTCCGGCACATCGGCCTCTACGCCTACCGGCGGCCCTTCCTGCTCGAGCTCGCCCGGCTGTCGCCGACGCCGCTCGAGCAGGCGGAGCGGCTCGAGCAGCTGCGGGTGCTCGAGCACGGGTTCCGCATTCGGGTCGCGGTGGTGGAGGCGAGCGCGGGAATGATCGAGGTCGACACACCGGAGGATCTCGAGCGCGTGCGCGAGCGCTTCGCGGTGCGCCGGTCGAAGGAGGAGCTGGGGGGGACGATGCGAGAGCGCCATGGCTGAGCGGCAGACCCGGAGAGGCAAGACCAAGTTCATCTTCATCACCGGCGGCGTCGTGTCGTCGCTCGGCAAGGGCCTCGCCTCCGCGTCGATCGGAGCGTTGCTCGAGGCGCGCGGGCTCAAGGTCACGATGGTGAAGATGGACCCGTACATCAACGTCGACCCAGGAACGATGAGCCCGTTCCAGCACGGCGAGGTCTTCGTCACCGACGACGGCGCCGAGACCGACCTCGATCTCGGCCACTACGAGCGATACGTCTCGACGCCGATGGGGAAGACCAACAACTTCACCACCGGCAAGGTCTACAACGCCGTCATCCAGAAGGAGCGCCGCGGCGAGTACCTCGGCGGCACGGTCCAGGTCATTCCGCACATCACGGACGAGATCAAGAGCAGAATTCTAGCGGGCGCCGAAGGGTTCGACGTCGCGATCGGCGAGATCGGCGGCACCGTCGGCGACATCGAGAGCCTGCCGTTCCTCGAGGCGATCCGCCAGTTCCGCTGGGACTGGGGCAAGGAGAACGTCCTCTACGTCCACCTGACGCTCGTGCCGTTCATCGCGACCGCCGGCGAGGTGAAGACGAAGCCGACGCAGCACAGCGTCAAGGAGCTCACCGGCCTCGGCATCCAGCCCGACATCCTGCTCTGCCGGACCGACCGCGCGCTCGACCCGAAGATCAAGGGCAAGATCGCACACTTCTGCAACGTCGAGGAGAACGCGGTCATCCTCGCTCAGGACGTGAGCTCGATCTACGAGGTGCCGCTCGCGCTGCACGCCGAAGGCCTCGACGAGCGCATCGTCGAGAAGCTGAACATCTGGACGGCGTCGCCGAACCTCGGGCGGTGGGAGAAGCTGGTCGGGACGATCCGGGGCGCGCGCGACAGCGTGCGCATCGCGATGGTCGGCAAGTACATGGACCTGACCGACTCCTACAAGAGCCTGATCGAGGCGCTCGTCCACGGCGGGGTCGCGAACGATTGCCGCGTCGAGGTGGTCCCGGTCGATTCCGAGCGCGTCGAGGCGGAGGGCATCGTCGAGGCGATCCGCTCGGCCGACGGCATCCTCGTCCCGATGGGCTTCGGGCCGCGCGGCACCGAGGGCAAGATCGCGACCGTCAAGTACGCGCGCGAGAACGGCGTCCCCTACCTCGGGATCTGCTTCGGCATGCAGATGGCGGTGATCGAGTTCGCGCGCCACGTCTGCGGGCTCGAGCGGGCGAACTCCGCGGAGGTCGATCCGGACACCCCGCACCCCGTGATCCACCTCATGTCCGAGCAGAAGAACATCACCGACAAGGGCGGCACGATGCGGCTCGGCGCGTTCCCGTGCTCGCTGGCGCCGGGATCGCTCGCCGCGCGCCTGTACGGCAAGAAGAAGATCTCCGAACGCCACCGCCACCGCTACGAGGTGAACAACGCCTACCGCGAGGTGCTCGAGAAGCACGGCCTCGTGCTGTCGGGGGTGTCGCCGGACGGCACGCTCGTCGAGATGGTCGAGCTGCGCGACCATCCCTGGTTCCTCGGAAGCCAGTTCCACCCCGAGTTCAAGTCGCGGCCGCTCGACTGCCACCCGATCTTCAAGGGGTTCGTGCGCGCCGCCCTCGATCACCAGGCGACGCTCTCGGGCCACCAGCCGCCGCTCCTCTCCCTGGCTGGCGCCGCCGGCGCGCGCTGACGAGAGCAGGGCGGACGTCCGCCGCAGCGACCCGGTGGGAAAAAGCCCCGCGCGATGGTAGCTCTCTCGCGCGTGGAGCGAGTGACTTGACGGAGCGCGCGCGCAGCCAGGTGAAGCTCGGTGCCGTGACCGTCGGCGGCGGCGCCCCGCTCGCGCTCATCGCGGGACCGTGCGTGATCGAGGGCCGTGAGCCCGCCCTCCGGCACGCCGAGGCGCTCGCTCGCCTGGCGCGCGAGCGCGGCGTCGGCCTCGTCTACAAGTCGTCGTACGACAAGGCGAACCGGACGTCGCTCGGCTCGTTCCGCGGCATCGGCCTCGAAGAAGGGCTCCGCATCCTCTCGGACGTGCGCGACGCGACCGGCCTTCCCGTCTTGACCGACGTCCACGAGCGCGAGGACGTCGCCGCGGTGGCCGAGGTCGTCGACGTCCTGCAGACCCCGGCCTTCCTGTGCCGCCAGACCGACTTCATCGCCGCCGTCGCGCGCGCCGGGAAGCCCGTCAATCTCAAGAAGGGGCAGTTCCTCTCGCCGTGGGAGATGACGCACGTCGTCGAGAAGGCGCGCGCCACCGGCAACGGCCAGCTGCTCGTGACCGAGCGCGGCGCGAGCTTCGGCTACCAGAACCTCGTGTCGGACATGCGCTCGCTCGTCGTGCTGGGCGAGATCGGTTGCCCGGTCGTCTTCGACGCGACCCACAGCGTGCAGCTGCCGGGCGGACAGGGCACGGCGTCGGGCGGTCAGCGGGAGTTCGTGCCCGCGCTCGCCCGCGCCGCGGTCGCCGTCGGGGTGGACGCCGTGTTCCTCGAGGTCCACGAGGATCCGGCGCGCGCCCTCTCGGACGGCGCGACGTCGTGGCCGCTCGCCGCGCTCGGCGCCCTGGTCGACGAGCTGCTCGCGATCGACGGCGCGGTGCGCGGTCGGGTCGCGCGCGGCAAGCGGACGGCGGCCGCGTCGTGAGCAGCAGCGTGCGGGGAAGGGCGGCCACGCGCTCGCGGAAGCCCGCGCCGGCTCCCGACGCGGATCTGCGCTCGGCGCGCCGCGTGCTCGAGATCGAGGCGCGGGCCGTCGCGGCGCTCGCCGCGCGCCTCGGGCCGGAGTTCTCGCGCGCCGTCGACGTGCTCGCCGCGTGCAGCGGAAAGGTCGTCGTCAGCGGCCTCGGGAAGTCGGGCATCATCTGCCGGAAGATCGCCGCGACCTTCGCGTCGACCGGGACGCCGGCTCTCTTCCTGCACGCGGTCGAGGGCCTGCACGGGGACATCGGCATGCTGGCGCGCGAGGACGTGCTGCTCGCCGTCTCGAACAGCGGGAAGAACGGCGAGATCCTGGCTCTGATGGCCCCGGCGCGGCGCCTCGGGGTGCCGGTCGTCGTTCTCACGGGCGATCCGTCGTCGCCGCTCGCGCGCGGCGCCGACGTCGCGCTCGACGCGAGCGTCGCGGAGGAGGCGTGCCCGCTCGGCCTCGCGCCGACCGCGAGCACCACCGCGACGCTCGCGCTCGGCGACGCGCTCGCGATCGCGCTCCTCGAGAGGCGCGGCTTCAGCACTTCCGACTTCGCGACCTTGCACCCCGCCGGCGCCCTCGGCCGCCGCTTCCTCCGGGTCGACGAGCTCATGCACGCGGGGGACGAGGTCCCGCTGGTCGCGATCGACACCCCGATGCCCGAAGCGCTGCAGGAGATGTCCCGGAAGCGGCTCGGCCTGACCGGCGTCGTCGACGGCGACCGGCGTCTCGCCGGCATCCTGACCGACGGCGACCTGCGCCGCGGCATCGAGCGCCACGGGGACCTGCGCGGCTACCGAGCCGGCGACGTCATGACGGCGAGGCCGAAGACCGTCCCGGGGAGCGCGCTCGCGGAGCGCGCGCTCGCCCAGATGGAGCAGCACTCGATCACGTCGCTCTTCATCGTCGACGACGACGGCCGTCCGGCGGGCGTGCTGCACCTCCACGACCTGCTGCGCGCCGGCGTCGTGTGAGCGGCGGCGGCCTCCATCCGCCCCCGACGAGCGCAAGCCGCGGCGAGCGCGCGCCCGCCGAACCGGCCGCGTCGCGCGGCTCCGCCGCCGCGGACCAGGACGAGCGCGAAGAGCGCCCGGAGCGCGAAACCGAGCCCGGCTCTGGCGCGCGCGAGCGCGCGCACCGGTTCCGGGACCGCGCCTTCGTGGCGGCGATCCACGGTGCGCGCCGGATGCTGCGTGCGCTCGGCGTCGCCCGTTCGCTCCGGATCGCCGACGCGATCGGGCGGCTCCTCGACCTCGTCCTGATCGGTCCGCGCCGGCTCTCGCTCGAGCACCTCGAGCTCGCCCTGCCGGAGCTGCCGGCGGCGGAACGCCGGCGCATCGTCCGCGACATGTTCCGCGGCGTCGCGCGCTCGGGAGTCGAGGTGCTGCTGCTCGACGACATCGCGGCGCGCCTGTCGGAGCACGTGGACATCGAGGGCGGCGACGTGATGGCGGACCTCCTCGCGCGCGGCCGCGGCGTCGTCGCGATCACCGGGCACATCGGGAACTGGGAGCTCCTCGCCGCGGCGGTCGCGCGCGTCGGCTTCCCGGTGACCGCGGTCGCGACGCCCGTGAAGGGCGAGCGCCTGAACGCGGAGAACATCGCCCTCCGCGAGCGGGTCGGCGTCGAGACGATCGTCCAGCGCGGGTCCGAGTCGTGGCGCGCGATCCTCCGGACGCTCCGGCGCGGGCGCATCCTGGCCGCCGTCATGGACCAGGACACGCGCGGCCAGGCGGTCTTCGTGCCGTTTTTCGGGCGGCCGGCGCGGACGCCGGTCGGACCGGCGGTGCTCGTGCTCCGGACCGGAGCGGCTGCGCTCGGCGCCTTCATCCATCGCGAAGCGGACGGGCGGCACCGGGTGACGCTGCGCGAGATCGCGCTGCCGCCATTGCCGCCGGAAGGGGCGCGCGAAGCGCGGGACGACTGGCTGGTCGAGACGACGGCTCGTTTCAACGCCGCGATCGAGGCCGAGGTCCGCCGCCGGCCCGACGAGTGGGTCTGGTGGCACCGCCGTTGGCGCGAGCGCCCGTCCCGTATCGTCGGGATGCGGTCGAGAATCGGTAAGTCATCGAATTCGCAATAGTTTCATCACCTTTACTGAAAGCCGGAAGCATGGTACCAATCTTGCGTCTCGGAGGGTGAATTGAGGAGGACCCGGGCCAGAGCAGCCCTGATTGGCGCCGTGACGCTGGCCCTGGTCGCCCTGGGCTTCGTCCTCGGGCGCACGATGGTGCAGCGCCAGGAGGCGCCGACCGCGACGGCCCACCTCCGAGCCGACGTTTCGCAGCGCATTCGCCACTTTCGGCGGGTCAAGGTCAAGGATGGCCGGACCGTCTGGGAGCTCAACGCGCGCGAGGCGGAGTACTTCGAGGACCAGGGGCAGGTCGTCGTCAGCCGTCCCAAGGTGTCGTTCTTCGGTGCGGACGGCCAGAGCGTCGAGGTGAGGGGGAAAGAGGGGCGCGTCTACGTCTCCGGCAACAACCTCGAGAAGATCGAGCTCGCCGGCGGGATCCGGGTCCGAGTCGCCGACTACGTGCTGCACACCGATCGTGCCGTCTGGGTCCAGGCACAGGACGTGATCGTCTCGCCCGGGCGCGTGCGCGTCTCGGGCTCGCAGATGGCTCTCGACGGCCAGGGGATGCTGGTCGACCTCGGACGCCAGCGCCTCCAGCTCCTGCACGGCGTCACCACCAGGCTGCGCGAAGGATCGCGCTCCGCCGTCGATCTGCCGCGCGCGGCAGATGCGACCGGGCCTCCGCTCGACCACGCGGTCGTCGCAGCAGAGGGACCGCGTGCGACCGACGACTGAGGCGGTCGCGAGGCGGCTCCTCGAGGTGGCGGCTCTGGTGGCGCTGGTCGCACCCGTCCCAGTCGCCGCGGCGGCGCCCACCGCGCCGGCCGCACCGCCCGCACCCGTCAAAGCGGCCGCCGCGGCCGAAGGCGAGGCCGCCCGCAAACCGCCGACCGACGCCGGCTTCCTCGGCCAGCTCAACTTCGGTTCGAGCAAGGAGCCGATCACGATCTCCGCGAACCAGCTCGACTTCGACTACCAGAAGAACCAGGTCACCTATCGCGGGCAGGTGAAGGCGGCGCAGGGCGAGCTCGTGATCGACAGCGACACGCTCACCGTCACGTTCGACCGCGCCGAGGACCAGAAGCAGGCGCAGCTCCGCGAGGTGATCGCGCAGGGGACCCCCGTCGTCATCACCCAGGGCACGCGCAAGGCGACCGGCACGACGGCAGTTTTCTCGCAGACGAAGCGCCAGATCGTGCTGACCGGCGACCCGGTCCTGCGCGACGGCCCGAACGAGGTGAGCGGCGACCGCATCCTGGTGTACCTCGACGAGGGGCGAAGCGTCGTCGAGTCGAGCCCGAAGAAGCGCGTGTCGGCCGTGGTCTACCCGGGCAGCACGGAGAATGGCCTCGGCGTCGCCGACGCGGGCGCGGCCGCGGGGAAGCCACGGGCCGCCGGTCCGAACGCCGCAGCCGGTGGCGCCGCGCAGGGCGCCGTCGGCGGCAGCAAGGCCCCAAGCGGCGCGAAGCCGGCCGCGACCGGCGCAGAGGGGCACCCGTGACCGCGGCGGTCGGCGCGCTCGACGCGCGCGCTCAGGAGCGCTCGGGGGCCGTGCGGCCGGCGACCGCCGCCTCGGCGCTCCGCGCGAACGGCCTCGAGAAGTCGTTCGGGAGGCGGAAGGTCCTGAAGTCGGTCTCGATCGACGTCCATCCGGGCGAGGTCGTCGGCCTCCTGGGCCCGAACGGCGCGGGCAAGACCACCACGTTCTACTGCGTCGTCGGCCTCGCGCGTCCCGACGTCGGCACGATCACGCTCGGCGACCAGGACCTGACCGATCTCCCGATGTTCCGACGCGCGCGCGCCGGGATCAGCTACCTGCCGCAGGAGCCGTCGGTCTTCCGCGGCCTCACGGTCGCGCAGAACATCATGGCGATCCTCGAGACGCTGCCGCTCACGCGCGAGGTCCGCCGCAACCGCCTCGACGCGCTCCTCGACGAGCTCTCGATCGCGCACCTCGCGGAGTCGAACGCGAGCTCGCTTTCGGGCGGGGAGCGGCGACGGCTCGAGATCACGCGTGCGCTCGTCATCTCGCCGTCGTTCATCCTGCTCGACGAGCCGTTCGCCGGCATCGATCCGATCGCGGTGATCGACATCCAGAACATCATCGTCCAGCTGAAGGAGCGCGGCATCGGCGTGCTCCTCACCGACCACAACGTGCGCGAGACGCTCGGCATCTGCGATCGCGCGTACATCCTGAACGACGGCGTCATCCTCGAGGAGGGCACTCCGGAGACGATCGCCGCCAGCCCGAGGGCGAGAGAGATCTATCTCGGCGAAAGGTTCCGGCTTTAGAAACTCATGGCGTACGAGCAGAAGATCGGGCTTTCGCGGAGGCTCACGCAGAGCCTCGTCATCACGCCTCAGCTCAAGCACGCAATCAAGATCCTCCAGCTCTCGCGGGCCGACCTCGAGCAGCTGGTCGCGGAGGAGATCGAGCAGAACCCGACGCTCGAGTCGCTCGAGCTCGGGCAGGAGGAGCACGAGGTCGAGTCCCTCTCGGCGACTCCCGACGAGCGCATGCCCGAGCTCGTCGACCCGACGAGCGCCGAGGCGCCGACGCCGGCGGCGGAGGAGACCGCGAGCGAGCTCGCACCCGAGACGTCGAACCTCGGCGACATCAACTGGGAGGAGTACCTTTCCGACTACGCGAACAACTTCTCGCAGGGCTCGATGTCGGCGGGGAGCGGCGGCGACTTCGACGAGGATCGCCGGCCGAGCCTCGAGAATACGCTCACGCGCAGCTCGACGCTCGCCGAGCACCTCACGTGGCAGCTCCGGATGGGAGACTTCACGCCCGAGGAGTGCGCGATCGGCGACGTCCTGATCGGCAACACCGACGACAACGGCTACCTCCAGATCTCGATCGACGACGCGGCCTTCGAGGCCGGCGCCGACGTCGAGGAGGTCGCGCGGGCGCTCCGGAAGATGCAGGATTTCGATCCGCCCGGCGTCCTCGCGCGCGATCTCCGCGAGTGCCTCCTGATCCAGCTCCGGCTGCTCGGCCTCGAGAATTCACCCGCGGCCGCGATCGTCGCGGATCACCTGAACCTCCTCGAGGCGAAGCGCTTCGACAAGCTCGCCAAGGAGCTTCGCCTCCGCTCCGAGGAAGTCTCGCAAGCGGTGAACGTGATCGCGGCGCTCGAGCCCAAGCCGGGCCGCGACTACACCTCGCAGGACGTCCGCTACGTCGTGCCCGACGTCTTCGTCGAGAAGATGGACGGTGAGTACGTCGTCATGCTGAACGACGACGGCATGCCGCGGCTCCGCGTGAGCAACGCGTACCGGCGCTTGCTCATGGATCAGGACGGATCGACGGAGGCGAAGAGCTACATCCGCGAGAAGCTCTCCGCCGCGCAGTGGCTGATCCGCAGCATCCACCAGCGCCAGAGCACGCTGTTCAAGGTGACGACCTCCATCGTCCGCTTCCAGCGCGACTTCCTCGACGAGGGCGTGAAGGCGCTCAGGCCGCTCGTCCTGAAGGACGTTGCGAACGACATCGGCATGCACGAGTCGACGGTCAGCCGCGCGACCGCGAACAAGTACGTGCACACGCCGCAAGGCACGCTCGAGCTCAAGTACTTCTTCACGTCCAGCATCCGCTCCTCGGACGGCGAAGGCGTTTCCGCCGAGTCCGTCAAGGAGCAGATCCGCGGGATCATCGAGTCCGAGGACCCGCGCCGTCCGTACAGCGATCAGCACATCGCCCAGGTGCTCGCCTCGAATCACATCGAGATCGCGCGCCGCACGGTGGCGAAGTATCGCGAGATCATGGGTATCCTACCCTCGTCCAAGCGGAGGCAGATGGCGTGAAGAACAATTCCGTCCCGATCACCGTGACGTTCCGTCACATCGCGCCGACCGACGCCTTGCGAGCGCACGCCGAGAAGAAGCTCTCGAGCATCGTCGGCATGGTTCCGGGAGCGACGGACGTCCACGTCGTGCTGAGCGCGGCCCCGCCGCACCACCATCGACAGCTCGCCGAGATCACCGTGCACGGACGCCAGCACGTCCTCACGGCGCGCGACGAGACCAACGACATGTACGCCGCGATCGACGTCGCGGTCGACAAGCTGGAAAGGCAGATCCGGACGCTCAAAGGGAAGATCGTCGAGGCGCCGCGGCGGAACTCGGGCGGCAGCCGCCGTTCGGGCTCCGGGCCCGCGCCAGCGACGACATGACCATCACCGACATCCTCACCCGGGACCGCGTCATCCCGGAGCTCCAGGCGACGACCAAGGAAGGCGTCCTGAACGAGCTCGCCGGCCTTCTCTCCGGCCCGACGACCGGCACGGACCCGTCCCGCCTCGCGAGCGTGCTCCGCGAGCGCGAGCGCCTGAACAGCACGGCGATCGGGGAGGGCATCGCGATCCCCCACGGCCGGCTCCCGGGCCTCCGGAGCGTGGTCGCCGGATTCGCGCGCAGCCCGGCCGGCGTGGAGTTCGACTCGGTCGACAAGCAGCCGACCCACCTCTTCTTCGTGCTCGTCGCGCCGGACGACGCCGCCGCGATGCACCTGAAGGCGCTCGCCCGCATCTCGCGCCTCTTGAAGGACAAGGAGTTCCGCGCGCGACTTCTCGCGCTCTCGGATCGCGACCAGCTCTATCAGGCGATCGTCGACGAAGACGCCCGGTTCTGATCGCGTTGCGATGGCCGTGACCGTGAACGACGTAGCGGCGCTTCAGGGCTCGCTGAAGCTGTCGCTCGTCGCCGGCAAGGCCGGCCTGTCGCGCGTGATCGACGCTCCCCGCATCCAGAAGCCGGCGCTCGCGCTCGCCGGCTACCTCGATCAGCTCCATCCCGGTCGCGTGCAGGTCCTCGGAAACGCCGAGATCGGGTACATCGAGGGCCTCGACCGCGAGTCGGCGGAGGCCGCGGTGGACGCCGTCTGCCGCGCCCCGGTCGCGTGCTTCGTGGTGACGAACGGCAACCCCGTGCCCGACGTGCTGCGGCGCGCGTGCAACCGCCGGCGGGTGCCGCTCTTCGCGACCGACCAGAAGACCGCCGCCGCGATCCGCTCGCTCACGCGCTGGCTGGAGGATCGCTTCGCGCCCGAGACGTCGCTCCACGGCGTCCTCATCGACGTGTTCGGGCTCGGCGTGCTGCTGCTCGGAAAGAGCGGGATCGGAAAGAGCGAGGCCGCGCTCGCGCTCCTCGGCCGCGGACACCGGCTGGTCGCGGACGACGTCGTGCGGGTGCGCGAGGCGCCGCCCGGATCGCTCCTCGGGCGGTCGCCCGACGCGCTCAAGCACCACATCGAGATCCGCGGACTCGGCGTGCTGAACGTCGCCGACCTCTTCGGCGCGCTCGCGACCGTCGACCAGGCTCCCGTCGAGCTCTCGATCGAGTTCGTCGACGAGATGCCCGGCGCGCGCGTCGACCGGCTCGGCATCGACGAGCGGGTGATGACGATCCTCGGCGTCGCGGTGCCGTTCCTCCAGGTCCAGCTCCGCCCGGGCCGCGACGTCGCGACGATCGTCGAGGTCGCCGCGCGGAACGAGCTCCTGAAGCGGCGCGGCGTCCACGGTGCGCGCCGCTTCGTCGCCGGGTTCGAGCGCGGGCTGCGGCGCGGCGTCGCGAAGGGCACGGCGTGAAGGGGTCGCTCCAGATCGCCGTCATCACCGGGCTCTCCGGATCGGGCAAGAGCACCGCGATCCGCGCCCTCGAGGACCTCGGCTACTACTGCATCGACAACCTACCGGCCGTCCTGATCCCCCGCTTCCTCGAGCTCTGCGAGTCGAGCGACGAGATCACGCGCGTCGCGCTCGGCGTCGACACGCGCGGCCGCGGGTTCCTCGACGAGCTGCCGCGCGTGCTCGACGAGGTTCGCCGGCGTGGCCACCGCGTGCTCGTCGTCTACCTCGACGCCGCGGACGAGGCGCTGGTACGGCGCTTCAGCGAGACCCGCCGGCCGCACCCGATGGCGGAGGGCAGCGACATCGCCGCCGGCATCCGTCGCGAGCGTGAGCTGCTCGCAGGACTCCGCGGCGACGCCGATCGCGTCCTCGACACGACCGCCTTCACGTCGCACCAGCTGCGCGAGGAGCTCCGGTCGCTCTTCGGGCGAGAGACCGGCTCCACCGCGATGCGGGTCGCGCTCGTGTCGTTCGGCTTCAAGTTCGGCCTTCCAGCGGACGCGGACATCGTGTTCGACGTCCGGTTCCTGCCGAACCCGTTCTACGTCGACGAGCTGCGACCGCAGAGCGGTCTCGACGAGACGGTCGCGGCCTACGTCCTCGCCGACCCCGCGACCGGGAAGTTCCTCGACCTCGCGGACGAGTTCTTCCAGTTCGCGCTGCCGAGCTACCTGCGCGAGGGAAAGAGTTATTTGACGGTGGCCCTCGGATGCACGGGCGGGCGCCACCGCTCGGTCGTACTGGTGGAGCGGCTGCGCGAAATGCTAGACGGTCGGGGTGCGGAGGTTACTGTCCGCCATCGCGACGTCGGCCGCTAGGCCGATCGCCGCGGGCTTCGGTTTGGCGTCGAACCTGCCGGCGATCACGGCACGCCCGGCCGCCGTCCTGCGCGGCCTCGCCGCCAGCCGGCCGCGCGGCGCGTCTGGCTCCGGCACGACGTTCTGGCAGAGTTTCGAGCAGGTGAGAGCGATGGAGAGAGGTCGGGTCCCGGTGGGCACGCCCGAGGCGCCCATCGGCGTGGTGGTGGTGGGGCACGGCCGGTTCGCGGCCGAGATGGTGGAGACGCTCGTGAGCGTCGTCGGCAACGTCGAGGCCGTGGAGGGCGTGGAGTGCACGCCGGCCGACGACCAGGCGGCGATCCGCGACCGCATCGCGACGGCCGTCGGGCACGTCGATCGCGGCGCCGGCGTCATCGTCCTGACCGACATGCTGGGCGATACCGCCTCGAACGTGAGCCTCGACCTCGCGCGCGGGCGTGAGGACGTGGAGGTCGTCGCCGGGGTCAACATGCCGATGCTCCTCAAGCTCACGACGTCGCGCTGCGGCATGACCGCGGCCGCGCTCGCGGACTTCATCCGGCGCTACGGCCAGGAGCACATCTTCTGGCCCACCCGCACGACCTCCTGATCGGCCCTGGTGCGTCGAACCTTCGTCATCCGAAACCGCCTCGGCTTGCACGCGCGCGCGGCGGCGCAGCTCGTCCAGCTCGCGGCCGACTACAAGTCGGATCTCGTCATCTCGAAGGACGGCCAGGAGGTGAACGGGAAGAGCATCATGGGGCTCATGATGCTGGCGGCGAGCCAGGGCGCGACGATCGACGTCGAGGCCGACGGTCCGGACGCCGAGGAGCTGATGAAGGCCGTCGAGGCGCTGATCGAGGCGAAGTTCAACGAGTCGGCGTGACGGCGCCGCGGGGCCGGCCGGCGCTTCCGCCCGTCAGAGGAACGAAGCAAACACGCCGTCTGCGAGCAGCAGGCCGCGCTCGGTGAGGACCAGCTCCTCGCCGCGCCACTCGACGAGCCCTTCGCGCGCCAGCTCGGCGACGTGCGGGAACGCGTCGGCGAGCGGCTCGCCGAAGCGGCGACGGAATCCCTCCGCGTCGATGCCGCGGGTCTCGCGGAGGCCGAGCCAGCAGGCCTCGCCCATCGCCTGCGCGCGCGTCAAGGACTCGCGGGACGCGATCGCGCTGCCGCGCGCGGCGACCGCCTCGCGGTAGCGGTTCGGATCGCGGAGGTTCTCCCAGCGCGCGCCGAACGCCGCCCCATCGGCGGCCTCGCCCGGCGCGCGCGCGCTCCCGGCGTCGTCCGCGGGCGCGAAGGAGTGTGCTCCGGCTCCCAGGCCGAGGTAGGGGAGGCCGCGCCAGTAGGCCTGGTTGTGGCGCGCCGCACGGCCGGGCCGGGCGTAGTTGGAGATCTCGTAGCGCGCGTAGCCGGCCGCGGCGAGGCGGTCTCCGACCGTCCGGAACATCGCGATCTCGAGCTCCTCGCCGGCGGGCGCGATGCGCCCGGCCGAGAGGTCGCGGAACATCGCGGTGCCCTTCTCGTAGGTGAGGTTGTATGCGGACACGTGATCGGGCGCGATCGCGATCGCCTCGTCGACGTCCGCCTCGCATGCGGCGAGGCTTTGTCCGGGGACCGCGTAGATGAGGTCGAGCGAGAGGTTCTCGAAGCCGGCGCGGCGCGCGGCGGCGAGCGCGGCGCGCGAGTCGTCGACCGAGTGGCGCCGGCCGAGCGCTTCGAGCAGCTCGGGCTGGAACGACTGCACGCCGAACGACATGCGGTTCACGCCGGCGGCGCGGAAGCCGCGGAGGCGGCCCTCCTCGACCGTGCCGGGATTCGCCTCGAGCGTGATCTCGGCGTCCGCGGCGACGCGCAGCTCGCGCGCCGCCGCGTCCAGGAGGCGGGCGATCGTCTTGGGCTCGAAGAGCGACGGGGTGCCGCCCCCGAAGAAGATGGTCGCGATCTCGGCGTCGCGGAACGGCTCGCTGGCCGCGTGATGCGCGAGCTCGCGCTCGAGCGCGGCGGCGTACTCCGCCTCCGGCCACGTGCGCGCGGCGTAGGAGTTGAAGTCGCAGTACGGGCACTTCGCGAGGCAGTACGGGATGTGGACGTAGAGCGCGGCTTGGCGCTGCACGTCGCCGAGGCTAACGTGCCCGTCGGTGGAGCCGCAACCGGACGTCGCGCCCGCCGGGGACGCCGACGGCGAGGCGGAGCCGCGAGCGATCGCGCCGGACGTCGTCGTCGCGGCGCGCGCCCTCTCCAAGGAGTTCTCCGGCCGCCGCGCGGTGCGCGCCATCGACCTCGACGTGCGCGAGCGCGAGTGCGTCGGCATCCTGGGCCCGAACGGCGCCGGCAAGACGACGACGATCCGCATGATCACCTGCCAGTCGCCGATCGGGGACGGGGAGATCCGGGTCTTCGGGATCCCGGTCGAACGGCGCACCGAGCGTGCGATCAAGGCGCGCCTCGGCATCGTCCCGCAGGACGACAACCTCGATCCCGACCTCAGCGTCCTGACCAACCTCCTGGTGTACGCGAGCTACTACGGCATCCCGAGCCGGGTCGCCGAGCCGCGCGCCCGCGAGCTCCTCGCGCTCTTCGCGCTCGAAGAGCGCGCCGGAGACCGCATCGACACGCTGTCGGGCGGCCTCAAGCGGCGCTTGACGATCGCTCGCGCGCTCATCAACCGGCCGCAGCTCCTCGTGCTCGACGAGCCGACCACCGGGCTCGACCCGCAGGCCCGCCACCTCGTGTGGGAGAAGCTCCGCGAGCTGAACCGCACCGGCACGACGATGCTCCTCACGACGCACTACATGGAGGAGGCGGCGCAGCTCTGCGATCGCGTGCTCATCTTCGACGATGGTCGCGTCATCGCGGAGGGCTCGCCGCGCGAGCTCGTCCGTCGCCACGCCGGGGAGGAGGTGGTCGAGGTGTTCGAGCCGGCGCGCGACCTGGCCGAGGCGTGCGGCGCCCTCGGCTGTCGCGCCGAGACGACGCCGGAAGGCGTCCGGCTCTTCCTCGACGACGCGCGCTCGCTCCCGCCGCTCCTCGAGCGCGTCGGCAATCGCCCGTTCCTCCACCGCGCGGCGAACCTCGAGGACGTGTTCCTCCACCTCACCAAGCGCGAGCTGCGGGACTGAAGAGATGGCGGCTCCGGCATTCGTCGACCCGACCCGCGGGCGCGGCAGCGGCGGCCGCGCGACCTCCGGAGCGGAGCCGCTCGCCGCCGGTCGCGTGCACCTGCCGTCGATCGTGCGCGTCATGCGTCGCAACTTCCTCTCGTGGCGGCGCTTCTACCGGTCGAGCCTCGTGAGCGCGCTCGGCGAGCCGCTTCTCCTGCTCCTCGGGCTCGGCTACGGGCTCGGGCGCTACGTCGGCTCGATCGAGGGTCTTCCGTACGCGCAGTTCATCGCGTCGGGGATCGTCGCGTCGTCGGTGATGAACGTCGCGACCTTCGAGACGACCTTCTCGACCTTCGCGCGCATGCGGGAGCAGAAGACCTACGATGCGATCCGCGCGACGCCGGTGTCGCTCCTCGAGATCATGGCCGGCGACCTTCTCTGGGGCGCCTGCAAGTGCGTGATCACCGCGAGCGCGATCACGCTCGTCATGCTGGTCGCGGGCCTCCTCGCGAGCCCGCTCGCCGCGCTGCTCCCGCTCGCGGGCTTCCTCCTCGGCTTCCCGTTCGGCGCGCTCGGCATGTGCGTCAGCGCGCGCGCGCGCTCGTGGGATTCCTTCACGTACTACTTCACGCTCGGGATCTCCGTGATGTTCTTCTTCTCCGGGATCTTCTTTCCGCTCGCGAGCCTGCCGGCTCCCGTGCGGGCGATCGCGTGGTGCCTGCCGCTCGCGCACGCGGTCGCGATCACGCGCGCGCTCGCGCTCGGCCCGCTGCACGGCTGGCTCGCGCTCCACTTCGCCGTGCTCGCGGCGTACTGGGCGGTCGCGTTCGCGCTCGCCGTCCGGTGGATGGAGCGCCGGTTGGTCGTTTAGCGCCGGCGCGACTTCAGCGGCGGTGCGCGTAGCTCCGAAGCAACGCGACCACCACGCCGCGCACCTCGAGGTCCCGCTCCGAGACGATCATCGGCGGGTACGCGTCGTTCGCCGGCTGGAGGCGGATGCGACCGCCGCGCTCGCGGTGGAAGCGCTTGACGGTCGCCTCGCCGTCGATCACCGCGACCACGATCTCGCCGGTCTCGGCGATCGGCCGGCTCTCCACCACGACCAGGTCGCCGTCGAGGATGCCGTCGTCCTTCATGGAGTCGCCGCGGACGCGGAGGACGAAGCTGTCGGAGCGGCGGACCATCGTCCTGGGCACGGAAACGGTCTCGCCGTCGAAGAACGCCTCGATGGGCCGGCCGGCGGCTGCAGCGCCGAGGAGCGGCAGATCGACGGCATCGCTCGGCCGGTTCCGCTGCACGACCTCGAGGGCCCGGCTGTGGCCGGCGCGGCGCCGGATCACGCCCTTCTCCTCGAGGTTCGTGAGGTGCTTGTGGACGGTCGCGAGCGAGGCGAGACCGAAGCGGCGGCCGATCTCGTCGAGCGTCGGCGCGTAGCCGTGCTCCGCGATGTGCTGCTCGAGGTAGTCGAGCATCTCCTTCTGCCGGCGCGTCAGCGTGGTCATCCGCGATCCTCCTCGCCCCACAGCCGAGCGAAGATTAAGCGAAGGCGGCGCGGGTCGCAAGGCGCTGGCGGCGCGCGGCGGCTCACCCGGGAGGCGCTCCGCCCGCGGGCGGCGCCGGCGACCGGAGCCAGCGCTGGACGGCGCGCTGGTGCTCGGCGAGCGTGTCGCTGAACTCGTGGGTCCGATCGCGCCGGGCGACGAAGTAGAGCGCGCGCATGCCGGGCGCCGGATGGACCGCCGCTTCGAGCGACGCACGCCCCGGGCTCGCGATCGGGCCGGGCGGGAGGCCGGCGATGCGATAGGTGTTGTGAGGGGTGTCGCGCTCGAGGTCGGCGTGCGTGACCGGTCCCGCGTGCCCCTCGACTCCGTAGACGGCGGTCGGGTCCGACTGGAGCGGCATGCCGAGCCGGAGGCGGTTGTGGAAGACAGCCGAGATCATCGGCCGCTCGCGCTCGACCGCTGCCTCCTTCTCGATGAGCGACGCGAGCGTCACGGCCTGGTGCGCCGTGAGGCCGATGGCGCTCGCCGCCTCGGCGATCTCGCCCGCGAAGACCTCGGCGAAACGCCGCGCCATCCGGCCCAGCGTCTCCTCCGCGGGCGCGCTCGTCCGGAACGCGTAAGTGTCCGGAAACAGGTAGCCTTCGAGGTTGCTCGGGTCGCCGGGCAGGGCGAGCGATCGGACGAACTCGGGGTCGCGCGCGAGCGCGCGGAACCCCGATGCGGGGCCGAGCTCGGCGGACTCGAGGAGCAGCGCGATCTCGTCGACCGTGAGGCCCTCCGGGATCGTCACCATGAAGAGGCGGCGGCGCCCGAAGGCGAGCGCGTCGAGCACCTCGCTCGGCGTCTGGCCGCCCGGCATCTCGTACTTTCCGGTCCGGATCCGGCGATCCAGGCCGCGCGCGCGCGCGAGGAGCGCGAAGAGGTGCGCGTCGCGGACGACGCCCGCCTCCTCCAGCTCGGCGGCGATCGCGCTCAGCCGCTGTCCCTGCGCGACGTCCACCACCGCGGGCGCCGGAAGCTCCGGCGCGCGGCGGGCGAGGCCGGAGTAGAGCCAGAGCCCGAGCCCCGCGGTCGCGATCGCGCCGATCGCGAGCGCGGCGAGCGCGATCCTGCCCCGCATCGAGCTCCGTCTAGCAACCGGCCGTGCCGGACGGCCATCGCGATCGTCCGCTCGCGCACGAACTCGGCGGGGTGGATGAGGTGCGCGGGTTGACACCCGGCGCGCCGCTTGGGCAGAACGAAGCTCCTAGCCGAGGGGGAGGACCCACCGCTGCATCGAGGGAGACGATCCGCAGCGGCGTGTCGAGGGGCTCGATCTGCGCTACTGGTCGCCCTCGTCGGCGCGCTGATCGCCCTGGCCGCACCTGTCGAAGCGGCCAAGCGGAGCTCTCGCTCGCGCGCGGCGCACGCCCACGGACGCGGCGCCGGCGTCTCCTCCGCGAAGGGAACGGCCGACAAGGCGCCGGGCCGGACGCCCCGGTCGCAGGACGGCGCGGACACCGGCGAGGCTCGCGCCGTGGCGGAACGGCGCAGCCGAGGCGGCGCCGTCGCGACGAGCGACCTCGACCGCATCCTCGAGCGCGCCGCCGACGAGGCGTGGACCGTGCGTCGCCGGAGCCTGAGCCTGGTCTCTCCGGTCGACCTGCTCGAGTTCGGCAACCAGAGCCGGCGCGAGACCCGGCGCGGCGACGACATCGAGCGCCACGCGACCGTCCGGAAGGGCGACAGCTTCGCTCGCCTCCTCCGGATGAACGACGTCTCGCGCCAGCGCGCCGCCCAGGTCGAGGCGGCGGCCCGCGAGGTCTTCGATTTGTCGCGGATCCGCCCCAGGCGGTCGCTGTCGCTCTTCTTCGATCGCGCGAGCGACGAGCTCGCCCGCGTCGAGTACTCGATCGACGACCGCAACGTGCTCGTCGTCGAAGGCGGGCCGGAAGGCCGGCTCGAGGCCCGCCTCGCGCACACGCCGCAGGCGATCGAGATCCGCGGCGTCGCCGGGACGATCGGCGAGAGCACGATGGCCGACTGCGCGGAGGCCGGCGTCCCGGACCGCATCGTGAGCGAGCTCACCGACATCTTCGGCTGGGACGTCGACTTCGACGCGCTCCGGCCGGGCGACGCGTTCCGCGCCGTCTACGAGACCGCGACCGGCGAGGACGGCTCGATCGTCCAGACCGGCGCCATCCTCGCGGCGGAGGTCGAGATCGGCGGGCGTCTCCTGACGGCGATCTATCACGCCGACGAGGACGGCACCGGGGCGTACTACGACGCCGACGGCCGCTCGCTCGAGCGCGGACAGCTCCGCTACCCGCTCGAGTTCACGCGCGTCTCGTCGGAGTTCTCGGAGTCGCGCTTCCACCCGATCCTGCGGCGGAGCCGCCCGCACAACGGCGTCGACTTCGCTGCGCCGACCGGGACGCCGGTGCGGGCGAT
The DNA here is from genome assembly GCA_035651755.1 of Binatia bacterium. Classification (GTDB taxonomy): domain Bacteria; phylum Desulfobacterota; class Binatia; order UBA12015; family UBA12015; genus DASRFA01. Next base: position 80,618 of record DASRFA010000053.1, read on the forward strand.
CGCGGACGGCGTGGTCGCGATCGCGGGCTGGCAGGGCGAGCTCGGGAACGCCGTCCGGATCGAGCATGCGGCAGCCGGGCTGCCGTACGACTCGCTCTACGGCCACCTCTCCCGGATCGCGCGCATGGCGACGCCCGGGACGGTCGTGCGGAAGGGCGAGATCGTCGGCTACGTCGGCGCGACCGGCTGCGCGACCGGCCCGCACCTCCACTTCGCGCTCCACGCCGGCGAGGAGTACGTCGACCCGCTGCGCGTCACGCCGCCGCCGCGCATCGAGGCGCGCGCTCCGATCGGCGCGGGCTTCGAGCGCTCGCGCGCCGTGCTGCTGTCCGCGCTCGACTCGCTGCGACGCGACGGTCCGGTCCGGTCGACGCGGATCGCGCTCGGCCGTCCCCCGTCGCCCATCCTCGGGGTGTATTGAAGGAACGGCGCGCGTGGCCTGCGTGAAGTGCGCGCGGCCATTGCGTAGAGTTCTGCCCGAAACCCGCGGCCCGCCGCGCGCGGCCGCCCGCCGGACGACGAGCTTCCCATGGGACGGATCTTCGAAACCCGCAAATCGACGATGTTTGCCCGCTGGGACCGGATGTCGAAGGCGTTCCACCGGATCGGCAAGGAGATCGCGATCGCGGTGAAGGCGAGCGGGCCGAACCCCGACAACAACCCGGCCCTCCGGCGCGCGATCCAGAACGCGCGCGCCGTCAACATGCCGAAGGACAAGGTCGAGTCGGCGATCAAGCGCGCGTCGGGACAGGACGCGAAGGCGTACGAGGAGATCGTCTACGAGGGCTACGCACCGCACGGCGTGGCGGTGATCGTCGAGGCCGCGACCGACAACCCGACCCGGACGGTCGCGAACGTCCGCTCGCACTTCAACAAGAGCGGCGGGAACCTCGGCGCGACCGGCAGCGTCGCGTTCCAGTTCAAGCGCATGGGCGTCTTCCGCCTCGCACCCGACGGGATCGACGCCGACGAGCTCGAGCTCGAGATGATCGACCACGGCCTCGAGGAGATGGGCGAGAGCGTCGGCGAGAAGGGCGAGGCGCAGCTCCTCCTGCGCTGCGCGTTCGCGGACTTCGGCCAGCTCCAGAAGGCGCTCGAGGATCGCAACATCGCGCCCGTCTCGGCTGCGTCCGAGTACGTCGCGCAGACCCCGATGCAGCTCGACGAGGGGAAGGCGACGGACGTGCTGAAGATGATCGACGCGCTCGAGCAGGACGACGACGTCCAGAAGGTCTTCCACAACCTCGCGTGAGCGCGCGGCGGAGCCGCGCGCACCGCGGTTCGGCAGGCGCGAGGTGGCGGCCGCTCAGCCGCCGAAGACGTCGTCGGGCATCGACGCCAGGGCGGCGAGGACCTGCGGGTAGAGCGAGGCCTTGAGCTTCGCCATCGCCGGATCGGCCTTGGCGGCCATCGCCGCGGCGGCCTCGACCGCGGCCGGCACGAGGTCCGCCTCCGGGAGCGCCCGCTCGACGATGCCGGCGGCGCGCGCGGCCTCGCCGCCGTAGCGCGTGCCGGTGACGATCACCTCGTGCGCGGTCGCGAGCGGGAGCCGCGCCTGGAGGATCGCCACCATGCCGGGGTGGAGCTGCACCTTCATGTCGATCTCGGGCATGCAGAAGAAGCCGCGGTCCGCGCGCATCAACCGCAGGTCGTGCGCGACCGCGAGCTGCGCGCCGGCGCCGAAGGCGTGCCCGTTCACCGCCGCGACCGTGTAGACCGGCAAGGTCAGGACGCGCGCCAGGACGGCGAGCGCGTCGTGCAGCGCGCGCCGCGCGCCCGCGCTCCCCTGCGCGATCATCCAGTCGAGGTCGAGGCCGTTCGAGTAGAACTTGCCCGCGCCCGTCGTGACGAGCGCGGCGGGGCTCCCGGCGCGCTCGACCTCGTCGAGCGCGCGGTTCATCGCCGCGATGAAGTCGCCGTTGAAGCGGTTCTCGCCGGCGTCCATGGCGAGGACGAAGACCGGGCCGGAGCGGCGAAGATCGATCATGGCGACGGTCGAATCACCGCTGCGCAGCCGTGGCAAGCCGCGTGCGCCCTACGCGGGCCGCGCCTCGATCACCGCGGCGCGCGGGCTCGCCGCGCTCACGCGCTCCCACCGGAAGCCGCCTTCGGCGAGGAGCGCGCGCCACTCCGGCTCCGAGCGCTCGCGGCCGCCCGCGGACACGAGCATGACGAGATCGAGGAACTTCGACGGCGGGTCCTGATTGGGCGGACCGACGACGCAGTCGAGCACGAGGAGCCGCGCATCCGCCTTCATGGCCCGGCGACAGGAGCGGAGGATCGCAACCGCCTCCTGGTCGGGCCAGTCGTGCAGGATGTGGCGGAGGACGTAGACGTCCGCTCCTTCCGGAGCTCGCTCGAAGAAGCTCCCCGCCTCGACCCGCACGCGATCGGCGACGCCGGCACGCTCCAGCACCGCGGCGGCCCCCGCGACGACGTGCGGCTGGTCGTAGAGGATGCCGCGTGCCTCGGGATTCCGCCGCAGGATCGTGGCGATCAGCGTCCCGGTCCCACCGCCGACGTCGGCGACGACCGAGCGTCCGAAGTCGAACGCCGCGGTCTCGCGATCGGCACCGGCGGTCGACATCGCGGCCATCGCGGCGTTGAAGATCTCGTTCTCCTCCGGGCGCTCTTCGCGGTACTTCCAGACGTCGACGCCGTAGAGGGCGCGCATGGCGTTCTCGCCGGTCCGGACGCTGTGGAGGAGGTGCCCCCACGCTGCCCACTGGTAGTCGCGCCCGAAGAAGCGGGCGAGCGCGCCGGGCGAGCCCGGCGCATCGCTGCGAAGGTGTCGCCCCATGGCGGTGAGGGAGAAGCGGCGCTCGTCGTCCTCGTGCAGCACTCCGATCGACGCGAGCGCGCGGAGCAGTCGATACAGGGTGGGCGGGTGAGTTGCGGTCGCGGCCGCGATGTCGGCCACCGAGCGCGTGTCGTCGCGGAGAACGTCGGCGATGCCGAGCTCGGCCGCGACCATGACGGCACGCGAGGCCTGGTAGCCGACGGCGATCGCCATCAGCTCCGCGTATCCGGAGCCCTGAGCGGACATGCACGACTCCTTTCTTCGTAACCGACGGTTGCGTCGAAGCTTGCGCCGCTCGCCGCTCCGGCGCAACGGCCGCGTCGGCGACGCGTGCCGGGACCGCTCAGACGGCGTCGCGGCGGGCGCGCAAGACGAGCACCGACGCGCCGAACGTGATGAGCACGAACGCGCCCATGACGAGGAGGTCGGTCCGGACGTCGGCGAGCGACGCCTGACGGAGCAGCGCCGCCCGGAAGCCGCGGCAGAAGTACGTGAGCGGGAACAGGTACGCGATCGGCCGGACGTTCGGAGGCTGCGTCTCGATCGGCGTGAACGCGCCCGAAAGCACGAACGCGGGCAGGATGAAGAAGACCGCCAGCTGGATCGCCTGGCCCTGGTTCCGCGACACGACCGAGATGAGCTGTCCGACCCCGAGCGATCCCAGCACGAACGCGACGACGAGCGCCGCGACGACGGTCACGTGCCCCGAGAGCGCGATCGCGAACAGGAGCCAGGCGAGGAGCAGCACGCTCGCCGTGACGACCAGAGCGAGCAGGAAGTAGGGCAGGATCTTCCCGATGAAGATCTGCGGCGGCGTGAGCGGCGTCACGAGGAGCTGCTCCATCGTCCCGCGCTCGCGCTCGCGCGCGATCGACGTCGACATGACGATGACCGTCAGGAGCTGCAGCACGAGGCCGATCACACCCGGCATCACGAAGTTCTGGCTTCGGAGCTCCGGGTTGAAGCGCAGCTCGGCGGCGAGCTCGATCGGGGCCGCCTGCGCGAGCCCGTCCTCGACGCTCGCCGCGCGACCCGCGCGCCGCAGATTGTCCGCCGCGAGGAAGAGGTTCTGCTGCACCGTCACGGCGCCGAGCTCGCGCAGGATCGACGGCGCGGTGAAGGTGTCGGAGGCATCGACGACCGCGCGCACCGTCCCGCTCTCGCCAGCGTCGAGCGACCGGGTGAGCCCGCGCGGCAGCACGACGAAGGCGCTGATCTCGTCGCGCTGGAGGGCCGCTTCCGCCTCCGCGACGTCCGACTCCCGAGCGCCTTCGCGGACGTCCGGCCGGAACGCGACGGAGTCGCGGATCGCCTCGACGTACGCCTCGCCGACGCGGCCGCCGTCGAGGTCGAGGACGCGGGTCGCGATCGCCGACACCTTCGGGCTGCCGATCGCGTACCCGAAGATGACGGTCAGGATCGGGGGCATGAGGATCAGGAAGGCGAGCGTGCGCCGGTCGCGCACGAGGTGGAGGATCTCCTTCAGCGCGACGTGGTAGACGTTCCAGATCATGGCGGCGCGACGCCGCCGCGCGCGTAGCTGATGAAGAGGTCCTCGAGCGTCGGCTCGAGCGGGTACACGTGCTCGAGCGGCGCACCGGCGGCGGCCGCCGTGCGCTCGAGGCGCGCGGCCTGCGCCGGGCCGTCGCCCGCCTCGGAGAAGAGGATGCGGAGATCGTGGCCGTGGATCGTCACGTCGTCGATCCCCGGCAGCTCGCGCAGGATGCGCATCGCCTCGACCGGGCGCTGCACCTGCGCTCCGGCCATGCGTCCGCGGAGCTTCGAGCGGAGGACCGGCGGCGGGCCCTGCGCGATCAGCCGGCCGCGCAGCATGAATCCGACGGAATGGCAGCGCTCCGCCTCGTCGAGGTAGTGCGTGGTGAGGAAAAGCGACGTGCCGCGATCGCAGAGATCGTAGAGGAAGTTCCAGAGCCGCTGGCGCTGGCTCGGATCGAGGCCGGCGGTCGGCTCGTCGAGGAACACCAGCGCCGGCTCGTGCACGAGCGCGCATGCGAGCGCCAGGCGCTGCTTCATCCCGCCCGACAGCTGGCCCGCCTGCACCTCGCGGAGGCCGTCGAGGTCGATCGGCTCGAAGAGCGCGTCCATGCGGCGTGCCGCCGCGCGCCCATGGATGCCGTAGACGCCGGCGAAGAACTCGAAGTTCTCCTCGACCGTCAGGTCCGGGTAGAGCGAGAACTGCTGCGCCATGTAGCCGGTCGCGCGCTTGATGCTCGCTTGCTGCGACTCGACCGCGAAGCCGGCCACGTGCGCGCGCCCCTCGCTCGGGCGGAGGAGCCCGCACAGCATCTTGATCGTCGTCGTCTTGCCGGCGCCGTTCGGCCCGAGGAAGCCGAAGATCTGCCCGCGCTCGACCCGTAGCGAGAGGTCGTCGACCGCGACGAGCGACCCGAACCGCCGGAAGAGGTGCTCGGTCACGACGATCGGAGCCGCCTGCGTCGTCGGTCCGGCCCACGTCGCCGAGGCGCGGTTCTCCGCTTGCACCAATCCTCCGTTGTCGCGCCAGGGAAACGCTTCCCTCGCCCCGTTCGGCAAAGCCGAACGGGGCCTGCTCCCTGCGGGCTCGCTTCGCTCGCGGTCGGTGACCGCGCCACACCGTTGCTAGAAGAGTCGCGCCGATCGCGCCAGTCGGGCATGCGGAGCGACCGCTCACCCCGACGAACCCGTTGCCGGCATCGGCTCCTCTGGTATCAACGCCGGGCCGGGATCCGGCTCGGAGACGGCATGGGAGCGAGGGGGGACGCGTTGTCGCGGCTGGCCGTGTCGGCCGCACTTGCCGCGATCGCAGCGTGCGCGATCGCGCTCGCCGCGCCGTCCGGCGCAGACCAGACCGCGGTGAGCGGCCCGGTGCGTGTCGTGGATCGGCTCCACGAGGCGATGCTCGGCGTCATGCGGCGATCGGCGGATCTGACCTATCACGAGCGCTTCGAGCTCCTCGCGCCCGCGATCGACGCGGCGTACGACCTCGACTTCATGGCGCGGAAGTCGCTCGGGCGCGCGTTCGAGGGCCTCGACGAGCCGAGCCGCCAGCGCTGGCTGGCGCTCTTTCGCGAGTACATGGTCGCGAACTACGCCGGCCGCTTTCACGGCTACGCCGGGCAGACCTTCGAGACGCTCGGCGAGGAGTCGGCGGCGCAGGGGACCGTGCAGGTGTCGACGAAGCTCCGCGAGCCGGGCGCGGCCGCGACGGTGCTCAACTACCGCCTGCGCGAGCGCGACGGGGCGTGGCGCATCGTCGACGTCTACCTGAAGGGCACCGTGAGCGAGCTCGCGCTCCGGCGCGCGGACTTCGCCGCGACGATCGAGCGCGAGGGGTTCGCCGCGCTGGTCGCGAGCCTCGAGGGCAAGATCGGGGACCTCGCCGCGGGCAAGATCAAGTAGCCGGATCGGTCGCCGTCGGCGAGCCGGTCGCGGTCGCCGTCGGCGAGCCGGCCGCGGTCGCCGTCGGCGCGCCGGCCGCGGTCGTCGGTCGGGTCGCAGCGATCGCCGCATCGCTCGCGACGGTCGCAGCGTCGGTCGCTGCAGGCGTCGGTTCGGTCCTGCGTCCGTCGCCGCTCTCGCCGATCGCCGCCATCCGGTTCTGCAGGTACGCGCTCCGCATCGCGGCGTACTCGTCGACCGAGCTCTCCTTCAGCCGGCGCAGGTCGTCGTCGTGCTGCTCGCGCTTCGCGAGGCCCTCCGCGCCGGTGCCGATCGACGCCGAGACGACCGGCGAGACGCCTTCCGTCAAGTAGAACGCCGGGTTCATCGCCGTGTCGACGAGGGCGCCGAATCCGTCCCGCAGCGTGGTCGGGCCGAGGATCGGGACGACGAGATACGGTCCGCTCCGGACGCCGCCCGCGGCCAGCGTTTGGCCGAAGTCCGCGTCGTGCCCCGCGATCCCGACGTACGACGCCGTGTCGACGAAGCCGACGCCGCCGGCGACGGTGTTGATCGCGAAGCGGGCGAACGTCGAGCCGGCGTTCTTCCACTCGCCCTGCAGGAGGTCGTTCACGAGGCGCACGGGCGACTCGAGGTTCGAGAAGAAGTTGCGGACGCCGCTCTTGACGGGACCCGGCACGACCCAGCCGTACGCGCGCGCCACCGGCGAGATCACCCAGCCGTCGACGCGGCGGTTGAACGCGAACGTCGTCCGGTTGAGCGGCTCGAAGGGATCCTGGAACGCGGGCTGCTCGACGGGGAGATCGTCGTCGAGCTCGATGTCCGTCGCCGCGGCGTCGGCATCACGGCTCGCCGCGCCAGGCATCTCGTGCGCGGGCTCGGTCGCCGCGATCGCGGGCCGCGCGGTCGTCTCGTCCGCGGGCGGCGCGGCCGCGAGGCTCGCGCTCGCGCCGGTGAGCACCAGCGCGCAGACCAGAATTGCGGCCATCCGTCGCAAGCGCGCCTTCGTCTCCCTCCGGGGCTTCCCGTACCGATCCATCCCGAACGGAAGCCCCCAACCCCGTCTTGCCGAAAAACTTCGTATTTTGCGAGGGCGAACGTTGGCGCGCGTCTGGTCCGTCGCAGACGAGCTATCGCTCGGCGCCGTCGTCCAGGCGGTGGAACGCGAGGCCGGTCAGGACCTTGGGATGAAAATACGTCGACTTCTGCGGCATCGTGAGGCCCGCGCGCGAGATCGCGAGCACGTCCTCGACGCGGGGCGGCGGAACGAGCGCCGCCAGCTCCGCCGATCCGCTCGCGACCGCGGCGAGGGCCTCGCGGACGTCGTGCGTGTACGAGAAGCGGTCGGCCGCGATCCCGGGCAGCACGACCTCGTGCAGCAACGACACGTCGAGCGAGCGAAGCGGAGCGGGCAGCGCCGCCAGACCACGCTCGCCTCCGGAGCCGGGCTCGACCGCGATCTGCCACGACGCCGCGGCGCCACGGCGAACCAGGCCGACGCGCGGGCGGCCGGCGGGCGAGGGCCCCGACGCGATCGCGCGCGCGAGCGCGGCCGGGTCGGTGAAGCTCTCGAGCGCGAGCTTCCCGCGGAGCGGCGCGAGGATCTCCTCGTCGCCCGGTGCCCCGGCGAGGAGGCGATGCGTCGGCAGCACGACGAGCCCGGGGTCGCGCGTCGAGCACAGGTACGCGAGCACGAAGTCGTAAGGCTTCGAGCCGGGCGCGGCGTCTGCCGCGCGGCGCTCGTCGCGGTAGGCGAGCGCGGTCTCGTAGCGGTGGTGGCCGTCGGCGATGAAGACCTGCTCGGCGGCGATGCGATCGCGGAGCCGCGCGACGGCGGTCGGCTCGGCGAGCCGCCACAGGCGATGGCCGATTCCCGCTCGGTCCTCGAAGCTCGCGATCGGCTCGGCCGCGACTGCCTGTCCGGCGAGGTCGAGCGGCACGTCCACCATGCCGAAGATCGGGCTCAGGTTCGTCCGGCAGGCGCGGATCAAGCTCAGGCGATCCGCCTTGGGCGCGGCGAGCGTCCGCTCGTGCGGCAGCACGACGCCGCCGTCGAGCGGCTCGAGCTGGAGCGCGACCAGCACGCCCCATCGCTCGGCGCTGCCGCGCTCGGTCGCGAAGGTCTGCGCGTAGAGGAGCACGCCAGGCTCGCGATCCACGGCGAGCCAGCCGTCCTTCTGCCAGCGCGACAGCAATGCCGCCGCGGTCTCGTACGGGCGCTCGCCGCGCGGCAGCTCGAGGTGGATCGCGTTCGCTGGCGAGGATGCGGCGAGACGCGCGCGCTCGGGCTCGTCGATGACGTCGTAGGGCGGCGCGATCAGGTCGGCGAGCGGGCCGGCCGCGGCGGTGTAGCGGAGGGCGCGAAACGGCTCGATGCGTGCCAAACGAAGCTCCTCTCCCGTGCGGGTGCGAACGGTCCGGCGCGAGGCGCCGCGACCGGAAGGAGCTTGTAGCCGGAGCGCGCCGGGTCTTCGAGTCAGCCCGCTGCGAGCGCCTCGGCGACCGCGCGTCCCGCGATGGCGCCCTCGCGCAGGATGCGAAGCGGCGGGCCGGGGTCCGCGAGCGTCGACGGGGGACCGACGACGTCGCCCGCATCGACGTACGCCGCGACCGCGTCGCCGAAGTACGCGCGCGCCTGGGAGACGTCGCGCGCGGGCGGGTCGCCGCCGGGGTTCGCGCTCGGCGCCGCGATCGGACGTCCGAGGCCGCGCGCGAGCGCCCGCGCGACCGGATCGCTCGATACGCGCGCCGCGACCTTGCCCGCGACGACGAGCGGCTCCGGCAGCCCGGCGCGCGCCGGGAAGAGCAGGGTGAGCGGCCCGGGCCAGAACCGCTCGGCGAGCCGGCGGGCAGGCTCGGAGACCGACGCCGCGACCGCGTCCAGCATCGCCACGTCGGCGAGGATCACCGCGATGCCCTTCTCCTGCGGTCGCTGCTTGACGGCGAGGAGGCGGGCCAGGGCGTCGCCGTCGAGCGCGTCGCAGCCGATCCCGTACAGCGTCTCCGTCGGGAAGACCGCGAGCTCGCCGCGCTGGAGCGCGCGCACCGCGGCCGCGATCGCGGCCTCGCGGTCGGTCATCCGGCGGGCCGCGCGCCCGCGCGCCGGCCGATGTCGCGGCGGTACTGCATGCCGGGGAAGTCGATGCGCTTGGTCGCGGCGTACGCGCGCGCGACGGCGTCTGCGATGGTCGCGCCGAGGGCCGTCACGCCCAGCACGCGACCGCCGCTGACGACCGTCCGCCCGCTCTCGTCGCGAGCCGTTCCGGCGTGAAACACCACCGCGTCGGGCTCGCGCGCCGCCTCCGCGAGGCCGGTGATCGGCGTGCCCTTCTCGACGTGCCCCGGATAGCCGGGGGCCGCGATCACGACGCACGCCGCCGCGCGCGGATCCCATCCGACGCGCGCCTCGGCGAGCCGTCCCTCGACGACGTCCTCGCACAGGTCGACGAGGTCGCTCTGCAAGCGCAGCATGAGCGGCTGGCACTCGGGATCGCCGAAGCGCACGTTGAACTCGAGGACGCTCGCGCGGCGGTCGTGGATCATGAGGCCGGCGTAGAGGACGCCGCGGAAGATCACGCCGCGCGCGCGCAGCGTCCGGACGACCGGGCGCAGGATCTCATCCACGATCGCGCGCTCGAGCTCCGCGGTGACGATCGGGGCGGGCGAGTAGGCGCCCATGCCGCCGGTGTTCGGGCCGGTGTCGCCGTCCCCGATCCGCTTGTGGTCCTGCGACGTCGCGAGCGGCACGACGCACTCGCCGTCGGTGAGCGCGAGAAAGGATGCCTCCTCGCCCGGGAGCCGCGCCTCGAGCACGACGCGCGCTCCCGCCTCGCCGAAGGCGCGCGCCGACATGATCTCGTCGATCGCAGCATGCGCCTCGGGGGCCGAATCGCAGACGAACACGCCCTTTCCGGCGGCGAGCCCGTCCGCCTTCACGACGATCGGCGCGCCGACGCGATCGACGTGGCGGTGGGCGTCGGCCGGCTCGGACGCGACCGCGAAGTCCGCGGTCGCGACGCCGGCCTCGCGCAGGATCTCCTTGCAGAAGACCTTGCTGCCCTCGAGCCGGGCGCCGTCCCGGGTCGGGCCGAAGGCCCGGATGCCACGCGCTTCGAGCTCGTCGACGATGCCGGCCGCGAGCGGCGCCTCGGGACCGACGATCACGAGTTCGACGCGCTCGCGCTCCGCGAGCGCGACCAGCGCCGGCACGTTCTCCGCGGAGACGGGCGCGCATTCGGCGATCGCCTCGATGCCGGCGTTGCCGGGCGCGCACACGAGCCGGCGGCAGCGCGGCGACTGCTGGAGCTTCCACGCGAGCGCGTGCTCGCGGCCGCCGGAGCCGACGAGGAGGATGTCGAGCGCGGGGCGGTCGCTCACCGGCTCGCCCTGATCAGTGCCGGAAGTGGCGGACGCCGGTCAGGACCATGGCGGCGCCGCGCGCGTCGGCGGCCGCGACCGCGTCCTCGTCGCGCACGCTTCCGCCGGGTTGCACGATCGCCGTGGCGCCCGCCGCGAGCGCGTGCTCGACGCCGTCGGGGAAGGGGAAGAACGCGTCGCTCGCGAGCGCGCTGCCCGCGAGCGAGATCTTCTGGCGGCCCGCCTTCTCGATCGCGAGCAGGACCGCGTCGACGCGCGACGTCTGTCCGCCGCCGACCCCGAGCGTGCGGTCCTCCGCCGCGAAGACGATCGCGTTCGACTTCACGTGCTTGACGACGCGCCAGCCGAACGACAGCGCGGCGATCTCGGCCGCGGTCGGCGGCCGCCGCGTCGCGACCCTCGCCTGCGCCGGGTCTTCGATCGCCGTGTCCTGGTCCTGGACGAGGACGCCGCCCACGACGCTCCGGAGATCGAGCGCGGACTTCGGCATCCGGTCCACGTGCCAGCGCATGAGGCGGCGGTTCTTCTTCTTCCGGAGGAGCGCGAGCGCGTCGGGCGCGAAGTCGGGCGCGATCAGCACCTCGCTGAAGATCTCGTCGACCGCCTGCGCGAGCGGCAGGTCCCAGGTGCGGTTCGCGATCAGGATGCCGCCGAACGGCGATTCCGGATCGGTCGCGAACGCCTTCCGGTACGCGTCCAGCACCGTGGCCCCGGCGCCGACGCCACACGGCGTGTTGTGCTTCAGGATCGCGACGACGGCGCGCCCGTCGCCGGCGAAGTCGGCCATGAGGCGCAGCGACGAGTCGATGTCGACGAGGTTGTTGTACGAGAGCTCCCTCCCGTGGAGCTGCTCGAGGATGCGCGAGAAGTCGCCGTAGACGGCCGCGTGCTGGTGCGGGTTCTCGCCGTATCGGAGGTGCGCCGAGCGCACGAGCTGCAGGTGCAGCGTCTCGCCGAACGGCTCCTCGTCGGTCCGCTCCAGCGCGCCCAGATAGTCGGCGATCATGCCGTCGTAGGCGGCGGTCGTGCGGAAGACCTTCTTCGCGAGGCGGGCGCGCGTCGCGAGCGTCGTCGCGCCGTCGTGCTCGCGCATCTCGGCGAGGATCGGTTCGTAGTCGGCCGGATCGACCACGACCGTCACGGCGGCGTGGTTCTTCGCGGCCGATCGCAGCATCGACGGGCCGCCGATGTCGATGTTCTCGATCGCCTCCTCGAGCGAGCAGCCGCGCGCGGTCACCTCGCGGAACGGGTAGAGGTTCACGCACACGAGGTCGATCGGCGGGAGGCCGTGCTTCTCCATCGCGGCGACGTGCTCGGGCAGGTCGCGCCGCCCGAGCAGGCCGCCGTGCACCTTCGGGTGGAGCGTCTTCACCCGGCCGTCGAGCATCTCGGGAAAGCCGGTGTAGTCGGCGACCTCCTGGACCGGGATGCCCGCGTCGCGCAGGAGCTTCGCCGTTCCGCCGGTCGAGAGGATCTCGACGCCGAGAGCGTGGAGCGCGCGTGCGAGGTCCAGCACTCCCGTCTTGTCGCTGACCGACATCAATGCCCGCCGGATCCGCGGCCCGCGATCGCTCTCGCTCATCGTTCCTCGCTTCTGAGATTCGAAGGCTACGCTCGTCCCGAGGCGCGCCGCGCGACGTCGCGGGCGCGATAGACGCGCGGGACGCTCGCAGCAACTCGCGTCAACAGCTCGTAGCCGAGCGTGCCGGCGCGCTCGCCGACGTCCATGACGTCGAGCCGCGGCTCCTCGGCGCGTCCCCAGAAGATCGCTTCGTCGCCCGTTGCGACCTCCGGCACGTCGGTCACGTCGATCGCGGTATGGTCCATCGAGACGATCCCCGCGATCGGCGCGAGGCGGTCCCGCACGACCACCGCGCCGCGGTTCGAGAGCGAGCGCGGCACGCCCTGGGCGTAGCCGAGCGCCAGCACCGCGATCCGGCTCGGGCGCTTCGCCTCGAACGTGAGCCCGTATCCGACGCGCTCGCCGGCAGCGACGTCGCGCACCTGGATGACGGTCGCCGCCAGCTGCATCACCGGGCGGACGCTCACGCGCGAGGCGAGCTCGCGCGCCGGGAGCGCCCCGTAGAGGACGATCCCGGGCCGGACCATGTCGTAGTGCGTCGCGGGATCGGACAGCAGGCCGCCGCTGTTCGCGAGGTGGCGGAGTCCCGGCCGGAGTCCTTGCTGCGCGAGCGCCGCGAGGGCTTCTTCGAAGCGCGCGCGCTGGCGCGCGACGCTCTCGTCGCTCACGACCTCGCCGCACGCGAGGTGCGACATCACGCCCTCGACGTCGATCGCGAGGCCGCGGACGGCGTCCGCGAGCGCGCCGACGTCGGCGACCGGAGCGCCGATCCGATTCATGCCGGTGTCGAACTTGAGGTGCACGCGGAGCCGTCGCCCGGCCGGGAGCGCCGCCGCGAGCTCCGCGAGCGAGCGCGCATCCCAGGCGACGACCGACAGGCCCAGCTCGCACGCCGCCGTCGCGTCGCTCGCCGGCACGCCGCCGAGCACCAGCACCGGCGCCGCGATGCCGCCGCGCCGGAGGTCGCGCGCCTCGTCGAAGCAGGCGACCGCGAGCGAGTCCGCGCCGTGCGCGAGCAGCGTGCGCGCGACCGGGACCGCGCCGTGGCCGTACGCATCTGCCTTGACGACGCCGCACACGCGGACGGCGGAGCCCACGACGCGGCGGACTTCGCGGAGGTTGTGCGCGAGGGCGTCGAGGTCGATTCGACAAACCCCACGTGGCTGCATGCCCGAGCGCCCTTCCGTCCCGCCGACCCAGCGGGCGCTACCATTGGCCCCCTCGGTTGTAAAGGTGACGGGCGGCGACTATCCGAAATCATCGCATGGAGATCCGGTTGAACGGCGAGGCGCGCGCGGTCGCGGACGGCGCGTCGGTCGCGGAGCTGCTCGCGGCGCTCGGCCTCGGCGCGCGCCGGGTCGCGGTCGAGGTGAATCGCGACATCGTGCCGCGCGACGAGTACGCCGCGCTCCGGCTCTGCGCCGGCGACGTCGTCGAGGTCGTCCAGCTCGTGGGAGGCGGTTGATGAGCGACGGCGACTTTCTCGAGCTCGGCGGCCGGCGCTATCGCTCCCGCCTCATCGTCGGCACGGGCAAGTACCGTGACTTCGCGGAGACCCGCCGCGCGATCGACGCGAGCGGCGCGGAGATCGTGACGGTCGCCGTGCGGCGCGTGAACATCGTCGACGCCGGCAAGGAGAACCTGCTCGACCACGTCCCGCCCGACCGCTTCACGATCCTCCCGAACACCGCCGGCTGCCACACGGCGGAGGACGCGGTGCGGACCGCGCGCCTCGCGCGCGAGGCGGGCGTCGGGAACCTCGTCAAGGTCGAGGTGATCGGCGACGAGAAGACGCTCTTCCCCGACGTGCCGGCGACCCTCGAGGCCTCTCGCATCCTGGTGAAGGAAGGCTTCGTCGTGCTGCCGTACGTGACCGACGACCCGGTCGCGTGCCGCCGCCTCGAAGACCTCGGCTGCGCCGCGGTGATGCCGCTCGCCGCGCCGATCGGATCCGGCCTCGGGATCCGGAACCCCTACAACCTCCGCATCATCATCGAGCAGAGCCGCGTGCCCGTCATCGTCGACGCGGGCGTCGGCTGCGCGTCGGACGCCGCGCGCGCGCTCGAGCTCGGCTGCGACGCCGTCCTCATGAACACGGCGATCGCGGGCGCGCGCGATCCCGTGCTCATGGGAGAGGCGATGCGGCTCGCCGTCGATGCCGGGCGGAAGTCGTTCCTCGCGGGCCGCATCGCGCGGAAGCTCTACGCGACCGCTTCGAGCCCGATCGAGGGGATGCTCGACTGACGGGCGTGCCCTTCGACCCGCCGGTCGTCGTGGTGACGGACCGTTCGCGGTTCCCGGCGGCGGCGCCCGGCGAAGCCTTCTCGCCGGAGGAGTGGCGCGCTCTCGCGGCGGCAATCGCGGGGGGGCCGGGCGCCCTGCAGCTCCGCGACAAGGACCTCGCCGGCGGCTTCGTCTACGAGCGCGCCGAGCGGCTGCGCGAGCTCTGCCGCCGAGCCGGCGTCAAGCTGCTGGTGAACGATCGCGTCGACGTCGCGTGCGCCGTCGGTGCCGACGGTGTGCAGCTGCCCGCGGCCGGGATCGCCCCCGCGGACGCGCGCCGGCTTCTGCCGGCGGGCGCGATCGTCGGGCGCTCGCTCCACTCGGCGGCCGAGATCCCCGATGCCGCCGGAGCGGACTTCGTCGTTTACGGCCCCGTGTTCGAGACGCCGAGCAAGCGGGCGTACGGGCCTCCGCAGGGGCTCGACGCGCTCACGGGCGTCTGCCGCGCCTCCGAGATCCCGGTCGTCGCGATCGGCGGCATCGACGACGCTCGGGCGCCCGAGGTGCGCTCCGCCGGCGCGGCCGGCATCGCGGCGATCGCGGCGGTCCTCGGCGCGCCGGACCCCGCGGCCGCGGTTCGTCGGCTCGTCGCCGCGTTCGCGGCGTGAGCGCGTGGCCCGGCGCTTGCTCCCGCCGCGACCGGAATGCCGTTTACCGGGGCAGCGCCGGCTGGTAGCATCGCGCGATTCTCCGAACAGCGGGGGAGCGGCGGGCCATCCATGAAGCAAGACGATCTGCGCTACTTTCGCGAGCACCTGCTCCTCCGACGGACCGAGCTGCTGGGGGAGGCCGAACGCACGGCCCAGGGCATGGGCGACGAGATCGACGGGTTTCCCGATCCGACGGACCGCGGCAGCCTCGAAAGCGAGCGCAACCTCGTGCTCCGCATCCGCGACCGTGAGCGGAAGCTCCTCTCGAAGATCGACGAGGCCCTGGGCCGGATCGACGACGGCTCGTTCGGCCTCTGCGAGGAGTGCGGCGAGCCGATCGGGATCGAGCGCCTGAAGGCCCGCCCGGTCACCACCCTCTGCATCGAGTGCAAAGCCGACCAGGAGGAGCGCGAGCGCCTGTCGCCACGGTGATTGAATTCGCCCCCGTGCGGTGCTCGGCGTGTACGCCGCAGGGTCGGGTTGAAGGTCCCCGGGGCCGTTGGTAGGACCGCCAATCGTCCAGCCAGAATGCCGTGAGCGGGCGCGACAGCGGCCGCAGCACGTGGGGCAGTAGCTCAGCTGGGAGAGCACCACGTTCGCAACGTGGGGGTCGAGGGTTCAAATCCCTTCTGCTCCATCCTTCGCGGAAGACCTCCGGCATGCCCGGAGGTCTTCTCGCCTCCGCGCCATCCGCGATCTTCTCACCCGTCGGAGCCGCTGGTACCGTCGAGCGAGCGCGACCGCGCACCTCGCCCGTGCGGGCTCGGTCCTCGCCCACGGTTCGCGAACGGATTCGGGACGATGCCCTTCGAAAAGCTGGCGGCCTGCCTGGAGCGGGAATCGCCTTCGATGCTGCAGCGCTGGCGCGACGAGGTCCGTGCCGACCCCTCGCAGCCTGCTTGCCGCCACGGGCTCGAGGGCGAAGAGCTCGACGATCACCTCCCGTCGCTCCTGCGCATCCTGGTGCGCTGCCTCCGCGACCAGGAATCGCCCGAGCTCGAGCGCGAGGGGGCGGAGCACGGACGGCAGAGGCGGAGCCACGGCTACACCGTCGAGGAGCTGTTCGACGAGATGCTGCTCTTCCGGCGGATCGTGACCGAGTCGCTCGAGGCGTGTGGCGACGCCGCCGGTCTGACGACCGCCGACCTCCGCTCGGCGCGCCGTCTGCTCATCGATCTCGTCGACGTCAGCCTGAAGGCCTCCGTCGGCCGCTTCATCCTCGACGCCGAAGGCGAGCGCAACGACGCCTTCGCGCGCCTCGCGGAGAAGAACGCCGAGCTCGACGAGGCGAACGCGCACAAAGACCGCTTCCTGGCGGTCCTCTCGCACGAGCTCCGGAGCCCGCTCTCGTCGATCCTCGCGTCGACGCGGGTCGCGCAGCACGTCCTCGGTGGCGAGGCCCCGGTGAGCCGGCAGATCGCGATCATCGATCGCCAGGCGCGCCACGTCGCGAAGCTCGTCGACGACCTGCTCGACGTGAGCCGCATCTCCGTCGGCAAGATCCGGATCGATTCCAAGGAGGTCGACCTGCGGACCGCGGTCCGGGCGGCGGTCGAGACGTGCCGTCCCGCGGTCGACGCGAAGGCTCAGCCGCTCGAGATCGCGATCGCCGACGAGCAGCTGCACGTCATGGCCGACGAGACCCGGATCGCGCAGATCGTCGTGAACCTGCTGTCCAACGCCTCGAAGTTCACGCCTGCGGGCGCGTCGGTGGGCGTCGAGCTCGTGCGCGACGGCGATCACGCGGTCCTGCGCGTGCGCGATTCGGGGATCGGCATCGCGCCCGAGATGCTTCCCCGCGTCTTCGACGCGTTTCAGCAGGCGGCCGAGGATCGCACGGGAGGCGGGCTCGGCATCGGGCTGACGCTCGCGAAGAGCCTCGTCGAGATGCACGGCGGGCGGATCGAGGCCCTCAGCGACGGCGTCGGCAAGGGCGCCGAGATCGTCGTTCGGCTGCCCCTCGTCGGTCGCACGGGCGCCTGAGGCGCGCGGCCGGGGTCAGGCCATCCGCTCGCGCGGCTGTGGGGCGAGGCGGAGGAAGGCCGGGCGCGGCGAGCCCGAGCCCCGGCGCGGGGGCGTCGCATCGCTGCCGCGCGCCCGGAGCGAGGTCAGGGCCGCGAGCACCAGCGCGCCGAACGCGACGATCGCGACCAGAAGGCCGACCGCAAAGCCGGTATCGAACATGCCCGGAAGCGGGTGGGCGGGAATGAACCCGGCGCCGCTCACGGGGGGTACCACGTTGGGGATCATCTTTTTCGCTCACTCCTCTCCGATTGGCGTATCGGCGCCGCACGGAACGAGGTGAGGATAAGCAGCAATCGCATGAGCGCAACCTCTATCTCGAAACGAGATCAATGAATTGCGCTAATCCGGCGCCGACCCCGGTAGCCCGTCGAGCGGGCGTGCGCGTTCCGTCCCGCAATTCGCGGGCCGCCCGCGGGCGCGGGCGTTGCGGACGGCGAACGGTTTGCGCGACGCCTCACCGAGCGACGTGGCGAACGCGCTACGGGACCGCCCGGGGCCTGCGGCGCTCGATTGCTTTGACCGCCCCACGCCGGCACCCTTCCGCCGACACGGCGACCGCTCATGCCGAGCCGCCGCTCGGCCGAAGAGAGGGAGGGGTGGGGACATGGCCGCGCTGACGCGAAGCGAGGCGCTCGAAGCGACGTCGGAGCCGTCCGCTGTGCTCGCCGAGGACTCCATCGACGCCGTCGAGATCGCCGCGCTCGAGCGCGCGCTCCGCGACAGCGAGGCGGAGCGCCGCGCGATGTTCGACACGGCGACGTGCGGCCGCGCCTACGTCGATCCCGACACCGAGCAGCTTCTCCACGGGAACCCGAAGCTGCGCGAGATGACGGGCTGGACGAACGACGAGCTCGTCGAGCTGCGCTGGCCGCAGCTCCTGAACGTCGCGGACGTCGAACGGAACCTTCCCGAGCTCGAGCGCCTCCGGCGCGGCCAGGTGCGCGAGATCGTCTTCCAGGCGCGCTGCCTCCGGAAGGACGCCTCGCTGATCCCGGTTCGCGTCTGGGCGATGGTCGTGCGCGACGAGAGCTGGCGGCCGCTCCGGATGCTCGTGACCCTCGAGGAGGAGGACGCCGACTGACCTCGACCGCAGGAGCTCCACGAGGAGCGTGACCCGACACGAAGGTCCGCAGGGCACTGCGCGCGACTTCCTGGCACGAGTGCGGTGCGGCGAGCGTAGCGACCCCGCAGGGAGTGGACTCCCCACCGTTTGTCAATGGGCCGCAAGCGGACCGTTGCGTCGCATGGGGTCGTAGCGGGTTTGTTCCCTGAGCATCGCGCAGGCGACGCGCAGCAGCCGGTCGGCGACGGCGCGCAGC
>DASRFA010000054.1:0-92379 GCA_035651755.1 Binatia bacterium
TGTCGGTGTCGGAGTTGGTGTCGGTGTCGGAGTTGGTGTCGGCGTCGGAGTTGGTGCGGGCGTCGGCGTGGGAGTCGGGGTCGGGGTCGGCGTTGGCGTTGGGGTCGGCGTGGGGCTCGGGGTCGGCGTCGGGGTCGCCACCTCGAGCTGGCAGCCTTGATCGCAGCCGTCGCCGTTCGCGCGGTTTCCGTCGTCGCACTGCTCGTGATCGCTCTCGATGGTGCCGTTGCCGCACGTGCTCGGCCGGCACTCGACGGACAGCGAGTCGCGATCGACGCCGGACGACGTGGCCACCTGCACCTGGAACGTCCGGCGCTGGCGTACGACCTTCCCGGTGCGCGAGACCTTGAGCGGAATCGCGAGACCGACCGGCGCGCTGCACGCGTCGTCGGTCGCATTCGGCGAGCCGCCCGAGAAGACCCGGCCCCCGCGCAGGACGACGACGCCGAACTGGTCGCGCGCGACCGATTCGAGCGCGCTCGCGTTCGCGACGTCCGTCGCCGTGCGCGCGCGGGCCGGGTTGGGCTTCAGGACCTCCCAGCCCGAGACCGTGGAAGGCTCGCACAGGAGCCGAGCGTCGCGGTTGTTGATGCAGAGCGTGACCCCGGCGAGACAGGCGTGGTCACCGAGGTCGGGATCGAGGTCGCAGCGGAGGTCGCCCTCGTAGCAGACCGCGCGATTCTTCGGTCCGAGCGGACCGGAAGGCGGCACCGGGTCGATCCGCCATTCGAGCGCGCAGTCGGTGACCGGCGAGCCGCCGCCCGCGATGCACGGGTTCCCGGGCGCGGCGCCCGAGCACTCGCCCGCGGTCGCGGAGTCCGCCGCCGCGACGAGCGCGGCGACGAGGACCATCGCCGCGAACGGTCCGGAGAGCGCGCGGGCACGCCGCGCCGCGCGCCCTTCGATCGCCGCGTGCCTCACGCGGGCGCGGCCGTCACGCGGATCGTGCGCCCGCTGCACCGATGACACGAGCTCGCGGGCGGCGCGACCGCGAGCCGAAGCTCGGTCGCCCCGCACCGCGAGCGATGGCTGGAGCGCGGATGCCTCATTCCACCAGGAAAGTCACCTTCGAGCTGGTGACGACCGGGCCGGGGAGGCCGGCGTTGTTGTTGACGAGGCCCGACAGCACGTTGCCGGCGGCGACCGCCGGGATGCACGCGACGGCGCCGTAGGTCGTGGTCGGCGACTCGACTCCGACCGTCAGCGCTCCCGGGGCCAACCCGGTCACCGAAATACCGGTGCAGATTCCCGGGGTGTCCGTGAACTTCGCGCCGCCAGCATTCGCGCTGCCGAAGCACCCGTTGAAGTTGTTGCAGCTCCCCATGCCGGCGCCGGTGCAGCAGATGTTCGGCTGGCCGACGCAGCTTCCCATCCCGGTGCCGGTGCAGCACGCCTGCGGCGCGCCGGCACCGGTGCAGCTGGCGTTGCCGAACGTGCAGTCGGTGTTGCCGGCCTGGCCCGCACAGAAGTGACCGGCCGGATCGCTCACGCTCGCTCCCGCCGTCGACTGGGTGGTGGAGATCGAGATCACGCCGGAACCGCCGCCGGAGGTGTCGGGAACGCAGTCGGTCGTGAGCCCGGCCGTGGGGCCCGCGGGTTCGAAGACGAAGCACGAAGCGCCGGCATTGGTCGAGTCGTCGTCGCAGACGCCCTGTCCCGGAAGGCCGCCGGAGGCGAACGCCTCGGGGTGGTTCACGGAGCACGTCCCACCACCGGCGTCGCAGTCGTCCGTGCTGCCGCACGGCTGTGCGCTGATCGAGCAAGTCCCGAGCGAGCTTCCGCCGACGCGGCAGCGCGGACACGCCGTGCCGACGAACGACGTTGCGGTCAGGATGTAGACCGTCGCCTTGGTGTTGGTCTGAAGCGAGATCTCGCCCGACGTGAGATTGAGCGTCCCGGACGCGTTCGCGCCGAGCGTGTTGATCGCGCACACCTTGACGGGGCTCGTGGTGTCGATCGGCGTCACGCCGCCGCAGCCGGTCGTGGAGCAGTTGATGCCGTTCCCGATGTCGCCCGCGTTGCCACCGATCGTGCAAGCGGTGTCGGCCGCGCTCGAGCACGAGAGCGAGTAGCGCGTCCGCGCGCCGCCGCTGTTCACGCTCTCCGCGCCCGGGTTTCCGACGGACCCGCCGCCGCCGCCGAACGTCAGGCTGCCGCAAACGATCGACGTCCCCTCGTCGCAGTGACCCTTGTCGACGTCTTCGCAGCACGCCTTCGGCGTTCCGACCCCGGTGCAAGCGTCATTCGGGTCCGTCAGCGGATCGCTCGGATCGCGCCGCTTCGGCACGCCCTCGCCGACGGCGTTCACGGTGAGCGACCCGCACACGCCGCCGGAAGCGACGCTCTCGGTGGTGAGCAACGTCGGGATGACGGGCGTCGGCGTGGCGGTCGGTCCGACGGTGCCGGTCGGCGTCGGCTCCGGCGTCGGAGTGGGCGTCGGCGGCGCGGGCGTCGGGGTGACGTCGGGCGTCGGGCTCGGCGTCGGCGTTGCCGTCGGCGTCGAGGTCGACGTCACGGTCGGCGTCGGGGTCGGCGCCGGGCGCTCGTACGCACCGATGTCGAACTTCTTGCTGCCGTTCCCGTCGCCGTCCTTGGGGCGCGGCTTGTTCGCGAAGTCCTTCCCGACGATCTTCTTGTAGGCCTGGATGCCGCCGACGAGCTGCTTCGCGTTCGCGCCGCCGTCGATGATCGGAGAGCCGTCCGCGGAGAAGTAGTCGTCGTCGCCGGAGCCGCCGGTGTTGTCGGTCCCGTCGACGTCGCGGTAGACGGTCGCCTCGACCTCGCAGCCAGGGCTCGCGATGACGCCGAGCCCCTCGCTCCCTGTCGGGGTGCGGTTGCCCGAGTCGCCCGCATCGAGGAGCGCGCCCCCGAGCTCGCCGCCCGTGTTGCCGCAGACGAGGTTGTTCTTCAGCACGACGAAGGTCGGATCCTCGGTGCCGTTCCCGCGCCGGCGGATGCCGCGGCCCGGCCCGCTCGCGGAGGCGTTGTTGTGCGTCACCGAGTTGTTGACGAGGCTCGCGTGGATCCCGCCGGACATGATGATTCCGCTCTGCTCGTTGCCGTCGATCGTGTTGCCGACGACGTAGTGCGGCCCGCCCATGCCCTGCAGATCGATCGCGCTGGCGTCGCTGTCGTAGATCAGGTTGTTCGAGATGACGGTGTTCGCGTTTCCGTCCTTGATCAGGATCGCCGGACCGCAGCGGTTGCCGAAGATGCGGTTGCGGTCGATGACGGTCGCCTCGCTCGTCCGGTTGCCTCCCGGAATGAAGAACGCCTTCCCCGCGGCGCTCCGGATGGTGAGGTTCCGGACGGTCACGAAGTGCGACGACTTGAACCGGATCGCGAAGGTCGCGGTGCAATCGACCCCGGGGCCTTCGATCACGACGGTTCCCTGCTGCGCGGCCGGATCGCCTTCGATGACGATGCGATCGAGCTCGGTCGCGACGCCGGTGTTGTTCTTGTTCACGATCGCGACCGTCTCCTGGTACGTGCCGGCCTGGATCCGGACGATCTCACCCGCCTGAACCGCGTCCACGGCGTCCTGGATCGTCGAGAAGCACGGCGCGTTGCCGCCGCAGGTCCCGTCGCTTCCGTTCACGAACAGGACCGCGCCGGCCGCTTCGCTCGCGGACCGCGACTCGAGCAGGCCGCGTGCGCCTTCGAAGAGGAGGCCGAGTGCGAGCAGGACCAGGATCGGACGCGTCTTGGAGATCATGTTGCCCCCCTTTGCCGGATCGCTCGGAGCGGGATCGGCTCGGCCGGATCGGGCTCGGTTCTGGTTGCAATGGTTCGGAGGTGCGATGTTCGTCTGTCGTCACGGCGTGCGATCGGGTCGCGACCCGACATTCGCCCCGGCGCACGCCTCATCGCAAGCGACAATTCGCGACGCCCGCCGTCACGACGTGAGCTCGGAAAGTGCGCGCACGACTACAACGGCCGCGATCGATGGGTCAACGATCGCGCTCGCGCACGCCCGGACGAGCGACGCTCGTCCCGATGACGCATTGCGCGGTGGCCCTCGCACCGGCCCTGCTTACGTCGCACGGGCGTACGCCGACAATGGCAGGCCCGGCAAAATCCGATCTGTCGTTCGCCGGCGCGCTCAGGCGGCAACCCACGCGCCGTGGAACCCGAAAGGCACCCGCCGCGGCATCCGGACCTCGGCGACCGGCCCCGCGCCGACGTCGAGCGCCTCGAGGACGACGAGATCGCTCTCCCGGCGCGCGTGGTCGTAGACGAAGGAGAGGAGCCAGCCCTCTCCCTCGCCGTGCCCGCCGGCGACGAAGAACGCCTCTCCCGCATGCCGGTTCGGCCCGGGGTCCCACCGCTCCATGGCGCCGGTCGCGTAGTCCAGGTGCACGACGCCGCCGAGGTCGATCGTCGCGGGATGCTCGCGCGGCTGGACGAACCAGCCGTGGCGATGGCGCCGGCCCGAGAAGCGCCGGTCGTGCATCGGGAACTCGAGCTGGATCGAGCGCTCGACGACCTCGTCCTGGAAGGTGAGCGACGGGCCCGCGGTCCCGACGCGCCAGCGGTGGAGGCGGGGCGGAATGCTGCCGAAGCGCTCGCCGTCCATCATGCGGTCGTAGCGGCAGACGTCGATCACGACGTCGTCGCCGTCGCGAAACGCGTTCAGCTCGTGGAAGACGTACGCCGGCTCGACCTCCACCCACCGGATCGCGCTCGCCGGCCCGCCGAGCGGCATGACGCCGATGCGCGCGCCGTAGCTCGCGTCCCACGCGAACGGGAAGCCCTGCACCTGGAATCCGCGCGCGTCGAACACGACCGGCATCTCCCAGAACACGACGTCGCGCTCGGTGATCGCGAACGAGTGCATCATCGTGGATCGCCCGACGGCGATCTCGTCGCTCGTCACCAGCCGCCCGCGCTCATCGGCGACGTGATACGTCAAGTACGGCTCGACGAACCAGTAGCCGAAGAAGTGCATCCAGCCGGTCGCCGGGTCGATCTTGGCGTGCGCCGTGAACGAGGTGTTCAGGCCCCCGTCGAACGAGTGGACGCCGACCGTCGACAGGTCGTCCGGGTCGATCTCGTACGGGAAGCCGACCTCGCCCGACGTGAGGAGGCGGCCCGCGTGGAAGATCGGGCTCACGTTGCTCTGGTTGTTGCCGGCGACCGGCGGGCCGGCGTCGATCGACGAGATGCCCTGCTCGTACAGCGGCGTCCGGACGTAGCGGTTGCGGTACCAGAGGGCGCGCCCGCCGCGCAGGCGAACGCCGTGGAGCATCCCGTCGCCGAGGAACCAGTGCGGGTTGTCGGCGCGCTGCGCGTTCGAGCCGTTCCGCACGTAGAGGCCGTCGAGCTCGGGCGGGATCGCGCCCCGCACCGCGAGGTCGAACGCGTGGAGCTCGCCTGCGACCGGGTCGAAGCCGTTCTGCAGCCACCACGGTCGGCTCGGGTCGACGAGGAGCGGAACGGCCTTCTCGCCCGCCGCGTCGCCGCACCCGACGAGCCATCCCGGCGCCGCAACTCCGGCCGCGAGCAGCGCGGCGCCGCGCAGGAACGCGCGCCGGCCGACCGCGCCGCGCGGCCGCTCCACGACCTCGCCGCCGTCGTCTTCCCTCATGCCGTCACGTCATCGCCCGCGCGCGGCCTTCGCCGCAAGCCGCGGATGGCGGCGCAGCCGGGCGGCGCCGCTTGTCGCTTCGACAGGCGCCGGGGTACACCTCGAGCGCGGCCGGGACCGTAGTCAGGAGCAGACGCGATGGATTTCGAGCATTCCGAGCGTGCGCGTGAATACGCGACGCACGTCGAGCGCTTCGTGCGCGAGCGCGTCCTGCCGAGCGAGCCCACGTACGTCGAGCAGCTCGTCCACACGAACGACTGGCGGCAGTGGCGGATCCCGACGATCGTCGAGCAGCTGAAGACCGAGGCGAAGGCGGCGGGCCTCTGGAATCTCTTCCTGCCCGAGAGCGAGCACGGGGCCGGGCTCGACAACCGCGACTACGCGCCGCTCGCCGAGATCATGGGCCGCAGCTTCCTCGCGCCCGAGGTCTTCAACTGCAACGCGCCCGACACCGGCAACGCCGAGGTCCTCGTGCGCTACGGCAGCGCGGAGCAGAAGGAGCGCTGGCTCGCCCCGCTCCTCGACGGAAAGATCCGTTCGGCGTTCGCGATGACCGAGCCCGCGGTCGCGTCGAGCGACGCGACCAACATGAAGGCGACCTGCGAGATCGACGGCGACGAGATCGTCCTGAACGGGCAGAAGTGGTGGACGAGCGGCGCCGGCGATCCGCGCTGCGCGTTCCTGATCTTCATGGGCGTGACCGATCCGAACGCCGAGCGCCACCAGCGCCACTCGATGGTGCTCGTCCCGATCGACGCGCCCGGCGTCAAGATGATCCGCATGCTGCCCGTGCTCGGGCACCTCGACGAGCCGCACGGGCACGCCGAGATCGTATTCGACGACGTGCGCGTCCCGCGCTCGAATTTCATCGCCGGTCCCGGGCGCGGCTTCGAGATCGCGCAGGGGCGGCTCGGTCCCGGGCGGATCCACCACTGCATGCGCGCGATCGGGGCCGCGGAGCGCGCGCTGCAACGCCTGTGCGAGCGCGCGATCGGCCGCGTCGCGTTCGGGAAGCGCCTCGCCGACCTCGGCGGCAACCGCGACGTGATCGCGAACTGCCGGATGGCGATCGACCAGGCGCGGCTCCTGACGCTGCACGCGGCGTGGGCGCTCGATCGCCACGGGGTCTTCGGCGCGCTGACCGACGTTGCGGCGATCAAGGTCGTCGCGCCGAACGTCCTTCAGATGGTCGCGGACGCCGCCATCCAGATCCACGGCGGAGAAGGCGTCGCGGACGCCGAGCTCACGCGGCTGCTCGGACTCGCGCGCGCGCTCCGCATCGCGGACGGCCCGGACGAGGTGCACCGGGCGATGGTGGCCCGCCTCGAGCTGCGGAAGTACCGCTGAAGTAAAGCATAAGCTCGGATCGCGGCAGGTGGGGTATTTGACCCACGCCGCGCGCTCTCGAGGAGCTCGCACGCAAATCGCGCATTTCCCGAGCTTCGGAAGAGAGCCCCGACGGCGTTCCGCGGCGTGCGACTCGCGTTCCCGCCGACGCGGACAAACCCAGGGTGCAGCGAGCCGCACCGTCGGCGCTCGGCGGCACCCGCCTTGCACTCCCCATCGGATGCGAAGCGCACGTCGCGCTCGCGAACGAAGGGGGCTTCATGGGACGCGCAGCCAAGGTCTTCGCCGCCGGTCTCGCGATCACGCTGGCCGGCCTTCTCGCCCAGTCGCCGCCCGGAGGGGCGGCGGGCAGCAATCCGAACGAGACCGTCGACACGACGCCCACCGACGCCGACATCGCGCAAGCGCTGGTCGGTCCGGGCGTCGCGATCAGCAACGTGCAGTACACCGGCGCTCCCGACGCGCGCGGGACGTTCTCGTTCGCAAACCCCGCGGTCGTCGGCGTGAGCACCGGCGTGATCTTGTCCTCCGGCAACGCGCACGACGTCGTCGGACCCAACACCGCGGACGACTTCTCCACCGCCTGGATGAACCCCGGCGATGCGGACCTCGACACGCTCTCCGGAAACCCGACGTTCGACGCCGCGATCCTGGAGTTCGATTTCGAACCGACGGCGAACCAGGTCGCGTTCCAGTACGCGTTCGCGTCCGACGAATACTCCGAATACGTCAACACGCCTTTCAACGACGTGTTCGCGTTCTTCATCAACGGCGTGAACTGCGCGGAGGTGCGGCAGGTGGCCGGCGACCCGAACGCTCCGTTCGTTCCGGTCGCGGTGAACAACATCAACAACTCCAACCCGACCCAGGTCCCGCCGCCGCCGCCGATGCGCGCAGACCTCTTCCGCGCAAACGACTTCAACGCGGGCGGGCCGTCGGCGATCGACCTGGAGCTCGACGGCATCACGCGGGTCATCACGTGCCAGTCCGCCGTCACACCGGGCGCGACCAACCACATGAAGCTCGCGATCGCGGATGCCTCGGACCACATCTTCGACTCCGCTGTCTTCATCGCGGCCGGCTCGCTGGTGAGCAACGAGAACCCGACCGCCGACCTCGGCCTCGATCCCGATTCCGGCGCAGCGCCGCTCGACGTGACCGCGACGGTCGAAGGCCACGACCCGAACGGCCTCGCGCTGAGCTACACGATCGACTGGGGCGACGGCAGCTCGACGCCGAGCCAGCCGCTCGGCGACGGAACCGCGATCGCGACCCACACCTACGACTTCGGCGGCGAGTACATCGTGACGCTGACCGTCTCGAACGGCACGCTCTCCGGGACGGACGACGAGGACGTGCACGTGACCGGCGCTCCGCCGCCGACCCCGACGCCGACCCCGGTCGCGACCGCGACCCCGACGCCCACGCCGACGCCTACGCCGACGCCCACCGCGGCGCCGACCGGCAGCCCCGAGCCCGACCCGTACCTCTGCTTCAAGGCGGTGCTCGCGAAGGGCCAGCCGAAGTTCGTGGCGACCAGCAAGTCGCTGAAGGACCAGCTCGGCGGACCGCAGGCGTTCGACGTCAAGAAGATCAAGTCGATCTGCAACCCGGCGGGCATCGACCCGGACGGCAGCGGTTCGCTTCCGGCCGAGCCGGCGCAGCACCCGGCGGTCCACCAGGAGGCGTACCAGATCCGGGCCCAGAAGGGCGCGCCGAAGTTCGTCAAGAGCGATCACGTCGTCGTGGATCGCTTCGGCAGCCGGACGCTGACGCTGATTGCACCCGACGGCCTCCTCGACACGGTCGCGAAGGCGATCGGCGACCAGCCGCCGGCCCCGCTCGCGAGCAGCGAGGGAGTCGACCGGTTCAAGTGCTACCGCGCGAAGCTCGCGAAGGACGAGCCGCGCTTCAGCGCCCCGCCCTCACCCACCGTGAGCGACGAGCTCTACGCGGCGGGGCAAGCCTTCGACCTCAAGAAGGTGACGAAGCTCTGCCTGCCGGTCGACAAGAACGGCGAGACGCCGGGCGCCGAGACGCACACGGCCCACCTCGTCTGCTACCAGGCGAAGCTCCCGAAGAAGACGCCGCGGTTCGATCGGACCACGGTCGCGACGAACGGGACGAACTTCGGCGCGCACGTCCTCGACGCGACCGGAGTCTCCGAGCTGTGCCTGCCGGCCGTGAAGGATCCGGCTCCGGGAAGCTGATCCGACGGGCCGCTCACGTCCGGCGCCTGCGGGCGCCGGCGTGAGCCGACCGGCGAGGCGCGAAGCGCGGGGACGGCTGCTTGAGCCATCGCCGCGCTTCGCGATACGGTCGCGCCCGTCCGAGCTTGCGGCGCGGCGCCGAGAGGCAGCTCGGACAACGGTTGACCGGGAGCGGTGGTAGCGGTGGCGTCGCACGCCGCCGCTGGCGGGCGGGAGGTGGTGATGTCGATCGAAGCTCTTCTGTACGCCGTGGCCGGCCTTTCCGCGGTGGCCGTGGTGCTTTTGATCGCCGTCGCGATGCGGGTGGGCCGGAGCTCCGAGCAGCCCGTCCTCGACCGCCTCGATTCCTTCGCGCGCCAGCACGAGCGGGTCGAGGCGGTCGTGCGCGACGAGATCGCACGGAACCGCGCCGAGTCGAGCGCCGCCGCGCGCGACGGGCGCGACGAGCTCGCGCGCGCGCTCGCCCACGCGAGCGAGTCCTTCCAGGCGCGGACGACGGAGATCGCGAGCCTCCAGCGCGACGAGCTCGCTCGCTTCGGAAGCCAGCTCGCCGCCATCCTCGCGACCGTCGAGCAGCGGCTCCAGGGGCTGACCGGCTCCAGCGAGGCGCGTCTCGAGAGCCTGCGCCTCACGGTCGACGAGCGGCTCGCCCAGATGCAGCGCGACAACGGCGAGAAGCTCGAGCGCATGCGCCAGACGGTCGACGAGCGCCTCCACGGCACGCTCGAGCAGCGCCTCGGGGCGTCGTTCCAGCAGGTGTCCGAGCGCCTCGAGCAGGTCCACAAGGGCCTCGGCGAGATGCAGCTCCTCGCCGCCGGCGTCGGCGACCTGAAGAAGGTCCTGACGAACGTCAAGACGCGCGGCGGCTGGGGCGAGGTCCAGCTCGAGGCGATCCTCGAGCAGGTGCTGAGCCCCGAGCAGTTCGATCGCAACGTCCGCACGAGCGAGCTCGGCGGCGAGTCGGTCGAGTTCGCCATCCGCCTTCCCGGCCGCTCGAACGGGACGCGCGAGCACCTCTGGCTGCCGATCGACTCGAAGTTCCCGGTCGAGGACTACCAGCGCCTGCTCGACGCGTCCGACGCCGGCGATCGCGACGCGGTCGAGGCCGCCGGCCGCGCGCTCGAGCGTCGCGTGCAGTCGTGCGCGAAGGACATCGCGACGCGCTACGTGAACCCCCCGCGCACGACCGATTTCGCGATCATGTTCCTGCCGGTCGAGGGCCTCTACGCCGAGGTCGTCCGGCGCGCCGGGCTCGTCGAGGCGCTGCAGCGCGACCAGCGCATCGTCGTCGCCGGGCCGTCGACGTTCGTCGCTCTCCTGAACAGCCTCCAGATGGGCTTCCGCACGCTCGCGATCCAGGAGCGGTCGAGCGAGGTCTGGAAGCTCCTCGGCGCCGTGAAGACCGAGTTCGGCAAATTCGGCGAGACGCTCGACGGCGTCAAGAAGAAGCTCGAGCAGGCCTCCAAGACGATGGACGAGACCGCGCGCCGCTCGCGCGCCATCGAGCGCCGCCTGCGCGACGTCGAGCAGCTCCCGCACGGGGACGCCGCACTGCTCGTCGGCGAAGGCGCCGACGGCCTCGCAGAGCTGGAAGCCGAAGCGGTCTAGGCCGACGACGGATCGCCTCGGTCGCCCGCTCAGTCGATGCGGAACTTCCCGAACGGGGCGCCGAGGACGAGCCGGCCGTTCTCGTCGAGCACGACGCCCGAGAAGAACCCGTTGTAGCGGCTCGAGCCGAGCACCCAGTGGAAGGCCGAGCGGCCGGTCTCCCAGTCGAGCGCCTCGAGCGTCCACTGGCCGTCGCGAGCGCCGCCCGTGTACACGAGGTTCGACGCCCGGCTCACGAGCGGCACCGTGTTCGGCGACGCGACGTCGCGGTTCACCCACGCTTCGCGCAGCGCCCGCGCCCGCGGGTCCCACTCGAACTTCTGCACGCCGTGCGGCGTGAATGCGGGATCGTTTCCGAGGTAGCTCACGAGTAGCCGTACGGCCGCATCGGGAAAGCCGGGCGGGATCGACGCCGGCTCGTTGTTCACGACGAGCGCGCCGTAGCCGCTCGTCACGACCGACTGCTCGGTCTGGATCGCCGTCCGCGTCGGGTCGCCCATGTTCGCGGGGAGCTGACCCGCGATCCGGCGCGACGGCGCGCCCGGCAGCGGCTGCCAGTCGGCCGGGATCTCGTCGCGCCAGAAGTAGACGACGTTCATGAGGGCTTCGCCATCGGTCAGGACGACGAAGTGGTCCTCGTCGTCGAACCCGACGATGTCGGGCGTCGCACCGGTGCCGTTGCCGCCGCCGTTCAGGAACGGCTCGCTCCACGCGCCGTCGCCGGGATCGCTCGAGAGCCGCCGGCCGTCCCACACGACCTTGTGGAGATGCTGCCACGACGCGACGTAGATGCCGCCGTCGGATCCGACCGCCATGCTGTTCCGCACCCAGCCGTTTCCGCCGCGGCCGGTCTCGGCGCGCTTGCGCGCGCTGTACCCCTCGGCGTTCTCCTCGCTCGCGAACGGCAGGAGCAGCGCCTCGAATGCGGAGAAGTCGCGCTCGACCGCGAGCAGCCAGCCGTTCTCCGTCACGAGCACGAGGCGCCCGTCGAAGGTCATGTTCACGCCGACGAACTCGCCGGTGATCTCGGGCGGCCGCTCCCAGCGCGCGAGCTCGACGATCGGCGACGCCGGGTCGGCCGGATCGGCGTCGCCGTACTCGACGATCTCTTCCGCGCCACCCACGTAGAGGTGGTTGTCGGCGTCGAGCACGTAGTAGACGCCGGCGAGGCCGGCGAGGTAGCGCGCCGCGAGCTGGATCGCGAGCTGCTGGCGGGCCTGGCCTTCGAGCGTGTCGAGCTCCGCGATCGCGGCGTCCATGTCCGCGACCGGCGTGGGCGCGACGCCCGGGATCGGGAAGACCGCCAGCACGTCGAAGGTCTCGTGGTCGAGCTTCACGATGTTCTCGCGCCCGTTGCTCCAGACGACGCGCCGTCCGTCGGGATACGGCGGCGAGATCCCGGCGCCGAAGTGGCCGGGGCCGAGCGCGCGATAGCGGAGGTCGGCGGGACCGAGCACCGCCGTCGGACCCGTCGGACCGGCGATCGGCGAGCTGTCCTGCTGCGCGGACTCGACGTGGCCGATCGCGTAGCTGCTGTCGGCGAGAAAGGGATTCCGCGGCGGGTCGTGCGACGCCCGCGGCGCGCCTCCGGGCGCGTCCGAGCACGCCCAGGCCGCGAGGGCGGCGGCGAGCACGGCGGCGGAGGGCGCGAAACGGCGCGGTTTCGGGCGCGGCGCGGGCTGCGAGGGCTCGGATCTCAGGGCGAAGTCACTCCTTCCAGCGCGGCGCGCTCAGCTCGACGCGCCAGGGCGGACCCTCGTAATAGATCGGCCCCTCGAAGCGCACCAGGCTCGGCGCGCGTCCCTGGCCGATCCACATGCGCACCTCGGGGGGTTGCTTCCCGGCGATCGTCGCGAAGACGCCCTTCACACCGCCGACCTTCGGCTTCACGAGGAACCGGGTCGCGAGCTGCGCCGTCTTGCCGACCCAGTAGCGATCCGTCCCCTCGGGCGTCAGCTCCAGGTCGAGCACCATCGGCTTCGGACGGAACGTCATGATGTGCACCGTCGCGCTCGCGCCCCGCGGCAGGTTTTTCAGCAGGGTCGACATCATCCCGTTGCTCACGTCGGCGGGGATCTCGGTCACGCCCGAGTCCGTCTGCTCTTCGCCGTCCGGGCTCGAGCGCAGGCGCGCGCGGTACCGACCGGAGGAGTCGAACTCGTTGTCGCACGGCTCGCTGAACGAGGGGCCCTTCTGGATCAGGTGGTACGAGAGGACCTTGAACACCGGGCGTTGCGAGAAGCGGACGGTCTCGTCGTAGAGCGAGCCGTCGTCGAAGTAGAAGACGAGCCGGCT
Organism: Binatia bacterium; assembly: GCA_035651755.1. Lineage (GTDB taxonomy): Bacteria > Desulfobacterota > Binatia > UBA12015 > UBA12015 > DASRFA01. Next base: position 13,048 of record DASRFA010000054.1, read on the forward strand.
CACGATCGCGCCGCGCTCGATCCACTGGATCAGCTCTCCGCGCGCGATCGGCTTGTCGGTCGCGACGTCGGAGAGGACGAGGAAGCCGTGCGTCGGCCCCTCGGGATAGCGCATCCGGACGGGCTCGGCGCCCGCGACCGCGGGCCCGAGCAGCATGGCCGCGACCGCGCATGCCGCCGCCGCGCGCGCGGCGCCGCGCACACGGCGCGGCTCCTTCCCCGAATCGTGCATACGTGTCGCGTCCTCCGTGACGCTCGCCGACCGGGCTCAGCGCTCCCGGACCGGCGACACCGGCGCCTGGATGAGCTGCTGGAGCACGTGCGCGTAGAGCACCGCGTTCCGCGTGAGGGACGCGATCGGGAACTGCTCGTCCGCAGCGTGGAAGTAGAGCCCGTCCTCCGCGAGCTCCACCGGCCCGTAGCTCACGAGGTTCGGCGCCGCCTTGGCATACGTCGTGGCGCCGAGCGCGAGGAGCACCGGCGGCTTCCCGCGCACCGCGCGATAGCTGTCGATCACGACGCCGAGCAGCGGGTCGTCGTCGGCGTAGTAGTAGGCGTCGAACGTCGTCCCGACCGCGCGGGTCGCGCTCGCACCGTACGCCGCCGCGGTCGCGCCCGACTTGTCGAGGACCTCCGCCGTGGTGTTCGCGACCCCGACCCGGAAGTTGATCACGAGATCGACGCGATCGGCGGCCGCGTCGGTCGACACGAGGTCGAGGCTCGCGGTCGTGTCGGCCGCGGCCGGGATCGGCTTGTCGCGGCCGAGCTCGAAGCCCGACCCGTCCGTCGAGAGGCCGATCTTCTCGTCGACGAAACGAGCGGCGCGCGCGATCGCGTTGTCCGCGAGCTGCCCCATGCGCGCGGCGACGAGTGCGATCTCGACGATCGCGTTTCGTCCGGCGCCCGGCGTGCTGCTGTGGGCGATCTGGCCGCGCGACGAGAGGACGAGGTCGCCCTCCGGCACGCCCGTCAGGCCGCGCTCGCGGACGAATTCGGCGTAGTCGGCGACGCTCAGGTCGGGGATCTTGTCCCCGCGCGCGAACTCGACCTTCACCTGCGCGATGATGGCGCCGAGCTCGGCGCGCGTCGCGACCGGGTCGGACGTCCGCAGCACGAGGAACGACGAGTCGGGTACGGAGTTGACGACGGTTCCGCCTTGCCACCAGATCGCGCGGTCGCGCGCACCGTCGGACGGTGCGAGGCCGGGGAACGCGTAGCCGACGTCCGCATAGCCGGACTCGCCGCGGACGACGAAGGGACCGTCGGGGGCGATCCCGAAATCGGGCGGCGCCTCCTCCGCGAAGTAGGTTCGGACGTCCTCGAAGGACGTCTCCTCCTTCGTCCCGAGGACGATCCGAAGCCGGCGCGTGAAGGTCATTCCCTCGTCGATCAGGATCTTCGCCCCGTAGAGGACGCCGACGAGCGCGCCCTTGTCGTCTTGCGCGCCGCGCCCGAACACCCGGCCGTCCGCGATCGCGCCCGAGAACGGCGGGTGGGTCCACTCCGCGAGGTCCCCCGGCGGAACGACGTCGAGGTGGATGAGCACGCCGACGGTCTCGTCGCCCCGGCCGTACTCGAGGACGCCGACGAGCCCGCCGGCGGCGCGCCGCGCCGTGAAGCCGATCTCCCTGCCCTTCTGCAGCACGTGCTCCACGAGCTGATCCGTCTCCGGCAGAAGCGCGGGACCTTCCACCTCGACCGACGCGAACCCGATCACCTCGGAGAGGAGGGCCGCCATGGCGGGCGTCGCGGCCTCGGCGTCGGCCTGCATCGCCTCGAGGGAGACGGTCTGGGTCGCGACCGGCGAATCCGCGCACCCGATCCCCGCGACGGCGGCGGAGAGCCAGGCGGCGAGGACGAGGGCATCGCGGGCGGAACGGGGGTCTCGCCTCATTCGCACTTGATCCACCAGGCGCAGGCTCGCGAGCAAGCGCATCTCCGGACTCCGGCGATGCGCCCGGCGAGCCGCGCAACCCGAATGTGCCGGCGCCGATCTGCAACCCGTACAAACGCCGTCGCGCGCGAACCCCGCATTCTCGCAAATCCCTCCGTGGCACATCGCTTGCCCTGGCGACGGCGCACCATGCGACATGCACGCCCCGCGCCGGCCGCGGCGACGCCGCGCCTGCATGGCCGACGCGGCGCGCGCTCGGGCGCCCGCTCTGGCTCGCCGGCGACGCGCGCCGCGACCGCGGACGTCCGCGAAGCGACCGCGCTCGCCGCCGTCGCGGAAGACCTCCCTCGTCCGATCGCCGATCCCGTGGAGAGCGCCGCCGCGGCCGGCCTCCGCTACGTGTCCGACGCGACGCCCGGCATCCGGAGGAAGCGCGCCGGTCACGGCTTCGTCTACGTCGGTCCGGACGGAAGGCGCATCGGCGACGCCGCGGTCCTGCGGCGGATCCGCTCGCTCGTGATCCCGCCCGCGTGGCGCGACGTCTGGATCTGCCCGCGCGCCGACGGCCACATCCAGGCGGTCGGCCGCGACGCGCGCGGCCGGAAGCAGTACCGCTACCATCCCGGGTGGCGCGCGCTGCGCGACGCGAACAAGTACGAGCGCCTCGCGCTCTTCGCGTCCCGCCTTCCGCGCATCCGGCGGCGGGTCGCGCGCGACCTCGCGCGGCGCGGCCTCTCGCGCGAGCGCGTGCTCGCGACCATCGTGCGCCTCCTCGAGACGACGTTCGCGCGCATCGGCAACGACGAGTACGCGCGCACCAACGGCTCGTTCGGCCTGACGACGCTCCGGAATCGGCACGCGCGCGTCTCTACGACGACCGTCCGGCTTCGCTTCCGGGGCAAGAGCGGCAAGGAGCACGAGGTCGCGGTGAGCGACCGGCGCATCGCCGCGATCGTCCGGCGCTGCCAGGACCTGCCGGGGCAGGAGCTCTTCCAGTACGTGGACGACGACGGGGCCGTCCGCAGCATCGATTCGTCCGACGTGAACGCGTATCTCCGCGAGGCGAGCGGCGAGGACTTCACCGCGAAGGACTTCCGGACGTGGGCGGGAACCTTGCTCGCCGCGGTCGCGCTCCGCGACGCGGACGGCGACCTCTCGCAGGCGCGCGCGAAGAAGGCGGTCGCCGAGGCGATCGCGACCGTCGCGCGCCAGCTCGGGAACACGCCGACGGTGTGCCGGGCGTGCTATGTCCATCCCGGCGTGATCGAGGCCTTCCACGAGGGGCGGCGCCTCGCCGGGGAGGACGGCGCGAGCCCGGCCCTGGTGGCGCGCGGCCTGAGCGGCGATGAGCGCGCCCTGCTCGAGCTCCTGCTCGCGGCGCGGCGGCGCCGGAAGGCCGCGGCGCGGGCGACGGCGCGGGCGGCGAGCTGATTCGCCATGACCGCTCCACCGCGCGTGCTCCGACCCCGTGCGTGCACGGTGCGCGCCGCGGCGGCAATCATCTCGGCGCTCGCGTGGCTGCTCGGGGTCGCGCGCGCGCCGCAGGCCGCCGACCCGCCGGGGACGCCCGCTTCGCGGGACGCGCTCGCGCTCTGCCACCGCGCGCAGGACGCCGGCCCGGGCGAACGCGACGCGCTCCTCGCGCAGGCGCTCGAGCGCGCCGAGGAGGCGACGGAGGCGGACGATGCCGACGCGCTCGCGCACTTCGCGCGCTTCTGCGCGCTCGGCGAGCAAGCCCGGCGGTCGGGATCGAACCCCATGAACCTCTTCCGCCTGCGTCCGATCCGGCGCGAGATCGACCGCACGCTCGAGCTCGCGCCCGACTTCCCCGACGCGCTCGTCGGCAAGGGAGCGTTCCTCATGTCCGTGCCCGGGTTCCTCGGCGGCGACGACGAGGCGGGCGAGCGGCTCCTCCGGCGCGCGCTCGACATCGACCCGCAGTATGTCGGCGCGCGCCTCCGGCTGGCGGAGAACCTCGCCAAGCACGGCCGGCGCGACGAGGCGCGACACGAGGCGGAGCTCGCCCTCGCCGCCGCGGAGGCGAAGGGCGAGACGGCCGACGCCGAGAAAGCGCGCCATCTTCTTGCGGACGCCGACCGCTGAGCGCGCCGGCGCCCGGTCGCGAAGCGCGCGCAGCCGCGGCGCGCCGCAACGTTGGCTGCGGCGATACGCTCACGGAGAGCCGCGCAGCCGGGCGCGCCCGCGCGACGACAGAAGCGGCTGCCACAGGTCGCCGAGCTCGCGGACGCGCGCGGGAACGTTGTCGATGGTGAAGTCCGCGGTCTCGACGCCGCCGCTCACCTCGTCCCACGTGACCGGCGTCGACACGCTCGCCTCCGGGCGCGGCCGGACCGAGTAGATCGAGGCGAGCGTCCGCCCCCACGCGTTCTGGTTGTAGTCGACGAGGACGCGATCGACCGGACGGTCGGCGACGCGGTACTCCGACGTCACGAGGTCCGGGCGCGCGGCCTCGATCGCGAGCGCGAAGTCGCGGGCGAACGTCCACACGCTCTTCTGGTTCGGCCCGCGCACGATCGGCACGTAGACGTGGATGCCGCGCGAGCCGCTGGTCTTCGCGAGGTTCGGGAGCCCGAGGTCGTCGAGGGCCGCGTGGACGACGAGCGCCGTCTCGCGCACCATCGCGAACGACGCGCGCGGTCCCGGATCGAGGTCGAAGTGCAGGTAGTCGGGCCGGTCGACGTCGTCGCAGCGCGCGTACCACTGGTTCAGGTCGATGCAGCCGAGGTTCACCGCCCAGAGGAGCGACAGCAGGTCCTGCACCATCGGGAAGTCGATCACGTTGCCCGACGCGTGCTCGATCGAGCAGAGCTCGATCCACTCGGGACGCGGCGACGGCGCGCGCTTCATGAAGAACGACTTGCCCTCCGCGCCGTCGGGATAGCGGCGGAGCACCATCGCGCGATCGCGGACGTGCGGCAGGAGGACGGGGGCGATCTCGGCGTAGTACCGCAGCAGGTCGCCCTTGTTGGTCCCGCGGCGCGGGAAGAAGACCTTGCGGAGGTTCGTGAGGGCGACCTCGCGGTCGCCGACCCGGACGGTCGCGGCGTCGACGTTGCGCGGGATGCGATCGGCGACCGCGCTCGCGAGCGCGGCGCTCGCGCCGCTCCCGGAATGGCGTGGGGCGCCGCCCGAGCGCGGCGCGCGGGCGGTGCGCGCGGGGTGGAACGTGCGCGTCGGCTTCGGCGCCGCCGGTGCGGCCGGCTCGGCCGGCGCGCGCGACCGCCGCTTCGGCGACGACGCCTTTTGCTCGTCCGCCCGGTCCCGCCCCATCGCGCCCCGGAGACTACCAGAGCCCGGGCAGCGGGCGCTCGCAGCGCGGGCAGCGCCCCTCGCGAACCGCCACCATCTCGGCGGCGAAGTCACGGCGCCGGACGACGACCGCGTGGCAGCCCGGACAGCGGGTATGCGCGAGCTCGTCCACCGGAGAAGAGAGCGAGTTGCCGGCGTAGACGAAGCGGAGGCCGCGCGCGTAGCCGGCGCCCGCCGCCGCGACCAGGAACGCCGCGTCCGGCCGGGCTCGATCGCGCCAGCGGTGCCGCGGGACGAAGCCGTTCACGTGCCAGGGGATGTCGCGGTCGATTTCCGCGAGCCGCGCCGCGAGCGCGCGGAGGCCGGCGAGGTCGTCGTTCAGGCCCGGGACGACGAGCGTCACGACCTCGACCCAGAAGCCGAGCCGCTTCGCCTCCGCGATGCCGTCGAGGACCGGCCGCAGCCGGCCGCCGAGCTCGCGGAGCTGATCGTCCGCGAACCCCTTCAGGTCGACGCGGTAGACGTCGGCAGTGGACCGCATGTAGGCGAGCGCCTCGCCCGTCGTGTTGCCGTCGGACACGAGGACGGTCGCGAGGCCGCGCCGCTTCGCCTCTGCGAACACGGCGCGGTTCCACTCCGCCGCGATCATCGGCTCGTTGTACGCGGCGCAGAGCGCCGCGGCGCCGGCCGCGACCGCCTCGTCGACCAGCGATGCCGGCGTCGCGTCGATCGGACGCTCGTCGTCGAGCCCTTCGCGGAGCGCCTGCGAGACGCGCCAGTTGTGGCAGTAGGGGCAGCGGAGATCGCAGCCGAACATGCCGAAGGTGAGAGCGCGCGCGCCCGGCCGCACGTGGAAGACGGTATTCGTCTCGATCGCGCGCACGTGCCGGCGCGCGACGTAGCCGAAGGGCACGCGCAGGTCGCGCCCGGCGCGCGCGCGGACGCCGCACGCTCCCGCCTGCCCGTCGCGGAGACCACAGCGGTGCGCGCACGCCGTGCAGCGCAGCACGTCCGGGCCGTCCCACGCGGCGAGGTCGCCGCGCGCGGTGCGCGCGGCGAGGCGGTCGCGCAGGCGCTCGCCGGGGGAGCCGATCGGCTCGCGCCGAGGCTCGTCGCGCGCGTCGGCGATCGACCGGGAGGTTCGCGGCGACGACACGTTCTTCGCTCGCGCGGCGAGGAGCGCCGCGCAGTTCATCGTAGTGCGCGCCGCGGCGGGTGGAAATCGCGCCGCCGCGCGCGGCGCGCGGCGAGCCCCACGGGCGGCGGCATTGACCCTCGCGCCACCGCCTCGCAAGCTGGAGGCAAGGCACGGGCTTCCTCCCCGCCATGAGCGCGCCCGACTGGAGCGCGCTCTTCGGGCTCGAGAAGTCGCCGCTCGAGATCGTGGTGCGCGGCAGCCTCACCTACCTCGGGCTCTTCGCGATCCTTCGCGTCGTGCTGCGGCGGCACTCCGGCGCGGTCGGCTTCGCCGATCTCCTGGTCGTCGTCCTGATCGCCGACGCGGCGCAGAACGCGATGGCGGGCGAGTACCGATCGATCAGCGACGGCGCATCAGCGCGGTCGAGACGCCGGGGAAGCCCGGCGAGGAAGAGGGCCATGCCTGCCCAGCCGGCACGTCGAACGCGGATGCGCGGTCACCCGACGCGGGCGCGGGCGCAGGCCGGCTGCGCCGGCGATTCTTGCAAGCGAAGAGACGGCGGTGTCGAAACTTCCCCTGCGCATGGCGACCCGTCGCCGGTGCCGGGTCGCTGAAGTGCGCCGCGTCGCGGTCCCGGATCGATCCGCCGCTGGTGCGCCCTTTGCTGTGACCAGGGAGGGCAAGGAGGTGCATCCATGGCGAGGATCGCGATGCCGGTAGCGAGCGGGGTGGAGGATTCGGAGCTCACCGTCCCTCTGGATCGGTTTCGGAACGCGGGCCACGACGTGGTCGTCTTCGGGCCGAAGGCGGGCGAGGTCGTGGTCGGGAAGAACGGCCAGGCGAGCGCGACCGTCGAGCGCGCCGCGCGCGATCTCCAGCCGTCGGAGTTCGACGCGCTCGTCATCCCGGGCGGCTACTCGCCGGACCACCTCCGGACGGACGAGAGCGTGGTCCGCTTCGTGCGCGAGTTCTTCGAGAGCGGAAAGCCCGTCGCGGCGATCTGCCACGGCCCGCAGCTCCTGATCGAGGCCGAGGTCGTGCGCGGAAAGAAGATGACGTCGTGGCCCTCGGTGCGAAAGGACGTCGAGAACGCCGGCGCGACGTGGCAGGACCACCAGGTGGTCGTCGACGGGACCCTCATCACGTCGCGCAAGCCGGCCGATCTCGACGCGTTCTGCAATGCGGTCCTGGGCCGGCTTCCCGAAGCGCGCGCGGCACACGCAGCCGCCGGACGCTGAAGGCGCTCAGCCGCGCGCCGCGCGGTCAGCCTTTCTCCTTTTCGCCGCGCTCCAGACCCGGCAGGATCGCCTTGAAGAACGCGTTCTGCAGGAGCCGCACGAGGATCTGCAGCGCGCTCGAGTTCGGGTTCTCGACCGGCCCCGAGAGATCGGCGACGGTCGCGACCTCGTCGCGCGGCCGGTTCTCGAGCACGGTTCCGGCCGCGCCGACGATCGCCTCCCACGCCTTGTGGAAGATGTCCTTGTCCGCGTCCTTCCGGCTGTCGTAGACGTCCAGGTCCGCGAACATCGGCTTGACGTAGCCGTCGACCCAGCCGTCGTGGACGGAAATCTCCGAGTAGAGGGAGAACCGCCCCGTATTCACGTCGAACCCGCCGGTCGCGAGCAGGACGTCGTTCAGCTTCGTGAGGTCGACGTCCTCGATCCGCACGTCCATCTTGAACTCGGGCTTCTTCTTCCCCGATCCGAACGACGCATCGAGCGCCGCGTTGCCGCTGTCCATGAACTTGCCGCGGACCTGCGCGTTGCCGTTCCGCTCGGACTTCCGGTTGCTGAAGTCGCGCAGGTTGGCCTGCAGGTCCGACAGATAGAGGCGGTAGGGACGATCCCCCGTACGGCTCTCGAAGCCCAGGGTCCCGTTCGCGATCGTGAGCTTCTCGACGTCCACCTCGACGGCCGGCGCCGCCTCCGCGTCCGTGGTCGCGCGCTTCGCCTTGTCGAGCCGCTTCTCGTCCGCCTCGGAGCGCTTGACGTAGTCGACCTTCGCGCCGTCGATCGTCGCTTGCGACACGACCACCTGCTTGCGGCGGCTCCCGTACTCGACCTTCGCGTCCGCCTTCAGCTTGCCGCCGTCGAGCTCGACGCCCCAGTGATGCGCGATCGGCTCGACGGGCGCGAGCGGGACGTCGGCGAGGTCGACGTCGGCGCGCAGCGTCGCATTCGGCTCGGCGAGGAAGTCGGCGTCGCCGTCCAAGGTGAGCTTGCCGGTTCGGAAGAGCGTCGCCTCGAGGTGGACCGGCGAGGGGTACTCGTCGGGGCGCGAGCGCACGTTCCGGATGTTCGTCGCGTAGAGGTCGACGTCGCGCATCTCGACCGGCGGCATCTTCCCCTCGTCGCGATAGGTGATCTCGCCCCGGACGATCCGGAGCTCGTTGATCTTGAGCGGGTAGACGGCCTCGACGGCGCGCTGCCAGCCGCGCTCGGACGGCGGGACCTTCTCGCGTGCCTCCGCCTGCGCCTGGGTCAGCGTGACGAAGACGCGCGGCTCCTCGAAGCGCGCGTCGGCGACGAGCGCTCCCGAGAGGAGCGCTCGCCAGTGGACGCTCGTCTTCCAGCGCGTGATGTGGAGGACCGGCGGCTTCGGCGCCGAGTCCTTCACCAGCGTCACGTTCTTCAGGACGAGCGCGAAGCCGAAGGGCTGGAGATCGAGCTCACCGATCGACGCGTGGTAGCCCTTCAGCGATGCGTTGATCTTGGCTTCGGTGCGCTTGCGGAGCGGCTCGTCGATGAACGCGACCCCGACCGCCAGCGCGAGCACGAGCACGCCGACCGCGAGCGCGACCCAGCGGAGCCATCGCCACCGGCGGCCGCGCGCGGCTCGGCGCTCGCGCGCACGGCGACCGGTCGCCACGCGCGCGGGCGCGCCGTCGAACGAGCCCGCGTCACCACCCCGCATCGCTTCAGCGGAAGAGGGCGAGGATGACCACGATCAAGAGCACCATTCCGACGGCGCCGCTCGGGTAGTAGCCCCATCCCGCGCTGTACGGCCACGCGGGGAGAGCGCCGACGAGAAGAGCGAGCAGGATGATCAAGAGAACCAGATTCATGGGTGTTTCCTCCCGTCGCGCCAGAAAAGCAGGAAGCATGCCTCCGGCCGCCCGTCTCGCGCGCCGCGCGCATTTCGCGGACCCGCCGCCGCGCATGGCAACGCCCGGCGATCCGGGATCTCGGCGTCGCGCGACGGCCGACGCTGAAAAGAGTGCCTTGTAGCGAGTTCACCGGATGTAACTCGTGCGGCGACGAGACTCGGCGTGCCGCGATGTCCCGAGGGCGACTTCTCGACACGGCGCGACACGGCCGGTGGCCCAAGCCGGCACCGGTCCGAAAAAACGAGCGCGGCCGTGAGCCGCGCTCGACGCGACCGCGACGACGCACCGGACGGCCGCGATCGCGCGCGAAGTCGCCTGGCAGCGCCAGCGGGCGGGACGTCGTGGCACGGGGGTTGCGGCCCACGTTCCATCCGTCCGCAAGGCGGCGTGCCCGAACTGCGGGCCGCTCCTCTACCGAACGGGAGTCGCACGATGGAAAGCCGCGCAAAGGTGGCCGGGCATCCGCTCCACCCGATGCTCATCACGTTTCCCCTCGGCCTTCTTCCCACCGCGTTTCTGTTCGACCTCATCGCCCTCGCGTCGGGCAGTCGCGTGTGGTCGCTGGTCGCGTTCTACATGATGGGCGCGGGCATCGTGGGCGCGTTGATCGCCGCCGTCCCGGGCGCGATCGACTGGCTCGCGATCCCGTCCCGCACGCGCGCGAAGCGGATCGGCACGTACCACGGCGTCGGAAACGTCGTCGTGCTCCTGCTCTTCGCGACCGCGTGGTTCCTGCGCAGAAACGTTCCCGAGATGCCGCCCACGACGAGCCTCGTCCTCGCGTTCCTCGGCATCGCGCTCGCGCTGGTGACCGGCTGGCTCGGCGGCGAGCTCGTCGATCGCCTCGGGGTGGGCGTCGACGACGGCGCCAATCTCGATGCGCCGAGCTCGTTCTCGCACGAGCCGGCCTCGCGCCCAGCGCGTCCGTGACTGTCGCTCCACCGGCCCGCGAATCGCACGCGGCTCGCGCCGGCGAGGAGCCGAGAATCGCAGCAGGAGGCGAAATGTTGATCCTCTGGGTGGCTCTTCTCGTGCGCCGCTGGCGGCGCGCGCGGCTCGTCCCGGCCGAAGTGCCGATTCCGCCGCCGCCGCTCCCGCCGTGGGTGGACCTCTGACGCTTCACCCGCCCGCCGGAGCCGTTGATCCGTCCACCCGCGCTCCGTCCACCGGGCCGGCGCCCCGCCGCCGTCCCGAATCATCGAACATCAACCGAAGAAGAAAGGAAGTCCCGTGTCGACGTTGGAGAAGCACATCGATGTCCAGGTGCCGGTCGAGACCGCGTACAACCAGTGGACGCAGTTCGAGACCTTTCCCGAGTTCATGGAGGGGGTGATGGAGGTGCATCAGCTCGACGACGAGCGCCTCCACTGGAAGGCGAACGTCGGCGGCAAGGAGAAGGAGTGGGACGCTCGCATCACCGAGCAGATCCCCGACAAGCGCATCGCCTGGCGCAACATCGACGGACCGACGAATGCGGGCGTCGTGACCTTCCACCGCCTCGCGCCCTCGCAGACGCGCGTCATGCTTCAGCTCGAGTACGAGCCCGAGGGCCTGGTCGAGAACGTCGGCGACATGGTCGGCATCGTGTCGTCGCGCATCCAGGGAGACCTGGAGCGCTTCAAGGGCTTCATCGAGTCGCGCGGCAACGAGACCGGCGCCTGGCGCGGCAAGATCGAGTAGAACGCTCCTCGCGATCGCGTCCTCGAAGTCGAGCCCGGCGCTCCGTCCGCGGCGAGCCCGACCGACTTGCGGAGCGAGGCGGATCGATCCACCATTCGGGCGGCCGCATCCGCGGCCCGGATCACGGCTCATGTCCGAGCGCCGCCTGCTCGTCGTCTACCACTCGCAGGGCGGGAACGTGGAGCGCATGACCGAGGCCGTCGTCCGCGGCGCGCGGCGCGAGGAAGGAGTCGCGGTCAGAGCGGTCCTCGCGAAGGACGCGGGCCTCGACGACCTGCTGTGGGCGGAGGCGCTTCTCCTCGGCACGCCCGAGAACTTCGGCTACATGTCGGGCGCGTTGAAGGACTTCTTCGATCGCACGTTCTATCCGGCGCAGGGGAAGGTCGTCGGCCTTCCGTACGCGATCTTCGTGAAGGCCGGGAACGACGGAACGGGCGCGGTCACGAGCATCGAGCGCATCGCGCGCGGCTACCCGCTGAAGGCGGTGGCGGACCCGCTGGTCGTGCGCGGCGAGCTCTCGGACGCGGACCTCGCCGCCTGCGAGGAGCTCGGCCAGACGATCGCGGCCGCCCTCGCGCTCGGGATGTATTGAGGCGCGACGTCCGCGTCGCGTCGCCGACCGCCGCCGCACCGAGCGGGCGCTGTGCACCCTGCGACGGCCGTCGCTCGCCGAACCCACCCGCCATGCGGGAAATCAAGCCGGTTCGGACCGCGACCGAATACCCGGAGAGGACCGGTGGCGGTGGCAGGGGAAGCGAACGGGTCCGGGAACGCGCAGGTGATCGCCGGCGAAGCCATGCCGGGCGACGCGGCCCCCGGCGACGAGCACGCGGTCCGCGCCGGCTACGTCCAGGAGACCGCGCGCCTCGTCCGTCGCCGGCTCAACTTGACCGTCTGCCTGTTCCTCGGCTTCGTCGGGCTCACGGTCTACACCGAGTACGTCTGGCACCCCGATCGCCAGCGCGCGGTCGTCGTCGTGTACGTGCTCGAGACCGCGGCGTGCCTCGCGACGCTCGTCGCCGCGAACCTCGGGCGCTTGCGCGATCGCGTGGTCGACGTCGCCGCCGGCATGGCGTGCGCCCTCGCCTTTCTCCTGAGCGCCTACAACGCGATCGTCCGGATGCCGCCGGAGACGCTCGCGATCGCCGACGTGTGCCTACTGACGGGCGTCGCGGTCCTGCTGCCGTGGGGCTGGCGCGCACAGGCGGTCGTCTGCCTGGCCGCATTCGTCGGCTTCGCGGCGGCGCGGCTCTGGAGCCAGGACCTCGGGAGCCCGTATCCCTGGATCGCCGTCCTGACCGGCGCCACGACGTCGATCTGGGGCGCCTTCTTCCTCGATCGCCACCGCTACGAAGCCTTCGTCCGGACCGCCGAGCTCGCGCACGCCTCGGCCGTGCAGCAAGGAGAGGCCCAGATCGCGTCGGCGCTCGCGCACGTCGGCGAGACGCTCAGCTCCGGCATGGGACGGCAGGACCTCTTCGGTCGCGTGAACCGGCTCGCGGTCGATCTCCTCGGCTGCGACTGGAGCACCACGTTCGTCTTCGACGAGCAGCGCAGCGCCTTTCGCTTCTGCTCGAACGTGGGCTCGCGCGCGGAGGTCGTCGCGGAGCTCGCGAGCCTCGAGTTCCCGCGCGGGGCGCTTCCGCTCTTCGACGAGTTCCGGCGCGGCGAGCTCGTCGAGCTGAGCGACGCCGACACCACGCCCTTCGTGCCGCCGGAGCTCAGCCGGCGGTGGGACGTCGCGTCCGCGCTCTACGCGCCGATCTGGCGCGGCGGCCAGCTCGTCGGCGTCCTCGTCTCGGGTTACACGGCACGGCGCGGGCCGTTCACCGCGCGGCAGCACCGGCTCGCCCTCGGCATCGCGAACGCGACCGCGATCGCGCTCGAGAACGAGCGCCTGGTCGAGGACCTCCAGGCCGCGAACCGGCTCAAGTCCGAGTTCGTGTCCACGATGTCGCACGAGCTCCGGACGCCGCTCAACGTCATCACCGGCTATGCCGAGATGCTCGAGGACCCCGACACGGGGAGCTTGACGGCCGAGCAGCGCGACCTGCTGCACCGGATCCAGCGGAACGCCGAGACGCTGCTCGAGCTCATCAGCTCGACGCTCGACCTCGGGCGCCTCGAGTCGGGACGGGACACGGTCGAGCTCGCATGGGTCGATCTGCGCGAGCTCTTCGCAGACGTCGCCGACGAGCTCGCGCCCGCCGCGCAGGCGAACGGCGTCGCGATCTCGTGGCGCCGCGCCGGCTCGTCGCTCTTCGAGACGCGCACCGACCGCGCGAAGCTCAAGACGATCCTGAAGAATCTCGTCGGCAACGCCGCCAAGTTCGCGCCGAACGGACGGGTGGAGGTGGTCGCGAGCGGCGAGGCCGGAACGCTCACGATCGAGGTGAGCGACGACGGGATCGGGATCGCGCCGGAAGATCAGGCGGCGATCTTCGAGATGTTCCGCCAGGTGGACGCGGCGTCGGGCCGCGCGCTCGGCGGCGTCGGCCTCGGGCTCCACATCGCGCGCCGCCTCGCGGAGCGCCTCGGCGGAACGATCGCCGTCCGAAGCCAGCCCGGACTCGGCTCGACGTTCACCGTCACGCTTCCGGTGCAGTTCGCGTCGCAGGCGAGCGTACGGCCGGGCTGACCTCGACGTCCGCGCCCTCGAACACGAAGCGCGGCCGCGTCCGCAGGACCAGGACCGGCATCAGCGAGAGCGAGGCCAGGCACGAGAGCGCCATCGCGGTCGGCATGAGGGTTCCGAACATCCGGAGGCCGAAGAACTTCGAGAGCCCCATGACGCCGAACCCGGCCGCGATGCTGGCCGCGACGAAGATCACCGCGCGCCCCGACGTCCGGAGCGCGATGCCGAGCGCCTCCGCGTCGCTCGCGCGCCGACGGCGCTCCTCGCGCAGCCGGTAGAGGAAGTAGATCGCGTAGTCGGCGCCGACGCCCGCGGCCATCGCGATGTTGGTCGCCGAGCCCATGTCGAGCCGGAGTCCGGTCCACCCGAGGAGGCCGAAGAGGACCGCGATGGTCGCGACGATCGGCGTGATCACGTACAGGCCGCCGAGCGGCGAACGCAGCACCAGCGACGACACGGCGTAGATCGTCGCGAGCACGAGCAGCATGTTGAGGACCTTGCTGCGCGTCGTGTGCTCGTTCACCGCGAGCACCGTCGGGCCGGCGCCGCCGGCGATCAGGACGCGGACGCCGTCGGGCGCGGGGTGCGCGTCGACCCACGCCTGCGCGCCGCGCACGAGCGGGCCGACGAGCGCCGAGTCGTCGTCGCGCAGGTACGCGACCAGCAGGCCCTTCGACTGCGAGCGGTCGGTGAAGCGCTCGAAGGCCGGCGACGCCCCGAGAAACATGAGCTGCGCCACGAGCTCCTGGTCGTCCGGCAGCCGGTAGGGATCCGGCGCGTCGGCGTTGAAGGTCTTGTGCAGCATCTTGACGAGGTCGACCAGCGAGCCGGTCTTCACGACCAGCGGATCGCGCTCGATCTCGGCGCGCAGTCCGTCCATGTGCCGGAGGAACGGGAGCGTCTTCGCGGCGCCGGCCGGCCCCTCGTAGAGGACGGTCATCGTGTACGTCCCGGGGAAGTGGCGCTGGATCTCCTCGAGGTGGAGGCGCGGGAGGCTGTCGCGCGCCATGTACTCGCGCGTCGACCCGTACGTCCGGATGCGGAGCGCCCCGATCACCGCGAGCGCGAGCACGACCACCGACGCGACGATCACGCGCCGCCCGCCGCGCTCCAGGATCGCGCGCTCGAGCACGGCGAGGAAGCGACCGGTGAGACCTTCCCCGCGCGGCCGGATGCGCGGTGCGGGCAGGAGCGTCCGGAGCGCCGGGATGAACGTCATCTCCAGCACCACTGCGCTCCCGATGCCGTACGCGCACGCGAGCCCGAATGCCTCGATCGCGCGGATCCCGGTGAGCGCGAGCGAAGCGAAGCCCAGGGTCGCGACGCCTCCCGCGGCGATCATCACGGGACCCATGATCGCCGTCGACACGACCACCGCCTCGCGGTTGTCGCCGAGACGCTCCACCTCCTCGGTGTAGCGCTTCAGCATCTGCGCCGAGTGGCCGGCGGCGATCGCGATCAGGAGGATCGGCACGGCGACGTTCCAGGAGTCGATGACCTGGCCCGTGTACCCCATCAGGCCCAGCCCCCAGACGGTGCTGAGGGCGGCGGTCAGCATCGGGATGAGCATCCCCTGCAGGTTGCGGAACGACACGAGGAGCATGAGCGCGATCACGCCGAACGCCATCGGAATGCGAAAGGCGATGTCGCGCGACTGCTCGATGTCGGTCAGCGCCAGGGTCGGCTCGCCGGCGAAGAAGAAGTCGACGCCGCGATCGCGGTACGGCTCCGTCATGCCGATGACGCGGTGGGCGATGTCGATCGCCGGGTCGCCTTCCCAGAAGTCGACGAGGAGCAGAGCGGCTCGGTCGTCGGGGGTGACGAGGAGTCCCGAGAGCTGGGGATCGGCCGCGACGCGCGCGCGCAGCCGCGCGATCTCCTCCGGCGACTGCGGGACGTCCTTCATCAGGTAGTCCGCGTCGATGCGATCGCCCTTGTCCTCGACGAAGCGGACGGACGGCGCCGCGAGGCTGACCACGTTCTGCGCGATCACGTTCTTCAGCCGGAGCGCGTCGAGGGTGAGGTCGTGGACGACGCTGAGGACGTCCGGCCGCCAGACGTCGCCGGTCTTCGGCTCGATCGCGATGATCACGGTGTTCCGGCCGCCGAACTCGCGCCGGATCGCCCGGTCGATCGCGACGAACGGGTGGTCCTGCGGCAGGCTCGCCTCGACGTCGAACTCCGCGCGCAGGCGGCCGATGCCGAGCACGAGGAGCGCCGTCACGGCGCCGACGATCAGCAGCACGGCCACGGCGTGACGGACGAGGAAGCGGGCGTATCGCTCGAGGGGGGTCATCGTCGTGGGTGTTCCGGATCGCCGATGCGGCCGACGGGCGACGGGGGGCGGGCTCGTGCGGCCGTGGATTGGATCGCCGGCTCGGCGGGTTCGCTTAAGATGGATCGGCGCTCACGGCAACTCGGCGCGGCGCGTTCGCGCCGGAAAGCCCGGTGCGGTCGTGCGGCGCACGCGGTATAACGCGGCTCTCATGCCCTGCCCTGGCCGAAAGCCGTCCGTTCGCTCGGCTCGCGCGCTCCGCGGTTTGCATTGCCTTCTCGGGCTCGCCGCGGTCGCCGCCGCCGCTTGCTCCGATGCCGGCGGCGGGTCGTCCGCGCATCCGCGCGACGGCGTGCTGCGGCTGAACCACGTGCAGGTGCTGGGGACGCACAACAGCTACCACGTGCAGGGGAAGCCGGCCGTGTTCGCGGCGCTGCAGGCCTTCGACGCCGGGCTCGCGGCGACGCTCGAATACACGCACCGCCCGCTCGTCGAGCAGTTCGAGCAGCTCGGCGTGCGGCAGATCGAGATCGACGTGTTCGCGGACCCGGAGGGCGGCCGGTACGCCGACCCGGCGGGTGCGCGCCTGGTCGGGCAGCCCGAGCCGCGCCTTCCCGAGCTCGAGCAGCCCGGGCTCAAGGTGCTGCACGTGCAGGACATCGACTACCGGACGCGCTGCCTCACCTTCGTCGCGTGCCTCGAGGAGCTGCGCGACTGGTCCGACGGTCATCCCGGCCACGTCCCGATCATGGTCGAGGTCGAGGCGAAGGACGACGAGATCCCCGACCCGCTCGACCTGGGCTTCGTCGTCCCGATCCGTTTCGACGCCGCGCAGCTCGACGAGATCGATCGCGAGATCCGCGCGACCCTGCCTCCCGACAAGCTCATCACGCCCGACGACGTGCGCGGCACCCACGCGACCCTCGAGGAGGCCATCACGACCGACGGCTGGCCGACGCTCGGCGAGACGCGCGGCCGCATCCTCTTCACGCTCGACAACGAGGACGACAAGAAGACCAGCTACCTCGCGGGGCATCCCTCGCTCGCCGGAAGGGTGCTGTTCGTGAGCGCGCGCCCCGGCTCCCCCGAGGCGGCGTTCGTGAAGCTGAACGACCCGATCGACGACGGGGAGCTCATCCACCAGGTCGTCGCCGCCGGCTACATCGTCCGGACGCGCGCCGACGGCGACACCGTCCAGGCGCGGAGCGGCGACGTCAGCCAGCGCGAAGCTGCGCTCGCGAGCGGCGCGCAGTTCGTCAGCACCGACTACCCCGAGCCCGACCCGCGTTTCGGGACCGGCTACTTCGTCGCCATTCCGGGCGGGACGCCCGCCCGCTGCAACCCGGTCAGCGCACCGGCGGACTGCACCTCGCTCGACGTCGAGAACCCGGACGCGCTGCGCGCGGAGTGAGGCCGGGCGTGGCGTCGTTCTGGTTCGTTCCGGCCCTCGGCGCGGCGACGCTCACCGCCGTTCCGCTCTACGCGCGCTTCGTGCGAGGCCGGTCGTACGCGCGCTTCGGGTTCGTGATCCTCGCGTTCTCGATCCCGGGTCTCGTCGTCGCCGATCACCGGCTCCGCGAGCTGATCCCGCCCGCGTCGCGGGCGTGGATCGATGCGCTCTTCGCGTACGTGATCGCCGCCGCCGGAGCG
Source organism: Binatia bacterium (assembly GCA_035651755.1). Lineage (GTDB taxonomy): Bacteria > Desulfobacterota > Binatia > UBA12015 > UBA12015 > DASRFA01. Next base: position 30,695 of record DASRFA010000054.1, read on the forward strand.
CACCTCGCAGGGCTCGTCCGGGCGCGCCTGCGGCCGGCCGCGTTCCGTGCGCTGGTCAGCATTCCCGGGATGGCGGCGGTCGCGGCCGGAGCGCTGTCGGCGGTGTGGATGCTTGCGCTCCTTCCGGTGCGCGCCGCGCTCGTCCTGTCCGGCCACGAGGGCGTGAGCGCGGCGCTCGCGTGGCTCGACCTCGTGCCGTTCGCGATCGTCGGGCTCTCGCTCGTCACGTCGCTCCGCACCGTCGAGGAGATCGTCCGGCTTCCGCTCGACGGCCCGGAGCCCGAGACGCTCGCCCGCCTGCCGGTCGAGCGCTCGAAGCGCGCGCGCCCGGCCGGGCGCCCGGCCGGGACGACGCTCCGGATCGTACAGATCGCGGACCCGCACCTCGGGCCGTGGCAGCCGATCGACCGGCTGCACCGCCGCATCGACTCGCTCCTCGATCACGACCCCGATCTCGTGCTGCTGACGGGCGACTTCCTCACCATGGAGGGCGCCGGCACTCCGGGCGCTCTCGCGATCGCGCTCTCGCCGCTCCGGCGCGCGCGCGGCCGCTCGTTCGCGATCTTCGGCAACCACGACCACGAGTCGCCGGCCGAGGTGCGGGCGGCGCTCGCCGCGAACGACGTCGCACTCCTCGTCGACGACGAGGCGATCGTCGAGACGCCCGCCGGGCCGGTGCAGATCCTGGGCGCGGACTACGTCGGCCGCGGGCGCCGGCGCCAGCTCGAGCGCCTCTTCGCACGCTTCCCGCGCCGTCCGGGGCACGCGCGCATCCTGCTGCTGCACGACCCGAGCGCCTTCCGCCACGTTCCGAAGGACGAGGTCGACCTCACGCTCTCCGGCCACACGCACGGCGGCCAGGTGGGGCTCGTCAGCCTTGGCGTCGACTGGACCGTGCTCAAGCGCAGCGGCTTCCCGGACCACGGGCTCTTCGGCCACGGGCGGAGCCGCCTGTACGTGCACCGCGGCACCGGCTTCTACGGCTTCCCGCTTCGGATCGGCGTCCCGGGCGAGGCGTCGATCCTCGAAGTCGTCCTGCGCGACGACGCGCGCGACGATCGCGCTCAGTAGTCGCGCTGTCGGCGGAGGAGGACGTAGAGCGCGCCGTGCCCGCCGTGGCGCTGGTGTGCCGTCTCGACCGCGAGCACCCGGTTGCGATGGCTGCCCTCGGCGAGCCAGTTCGGGATCAGCGTCCGGAGGACGCCGCCGCCCTCGCGGGCGGTGCCCTTGCCGGTGATCACCAGCACGCAGCGCTGACCGGCCTCCCACGCCTGCCACAGGAACCCGTCGAGCGCCTCCAGCGCTTCCTCCTGCGTGAGGCCGTGCAGGTCGAGCTGGCTCTCGATCGCGATCTGCCCGCGCTTCAGGCGCTCCGACGTGCGGCGATCGAGCGCGAACGGCGATCCTTCGCCGGGCGCGGCCGCCTGCTCGCGGCGCACCTTGAGGCGATCGGCGAGACCGATCTCCGGAACGTCGCTGACGCGCACCGCGGTCGCGTCGTCGCGGTCGGCGAGCGGGCGGACGTCGCGCGTCGCGGCCTCCCACTCGTCCTCTTCGTCGCTGCCGAGAGGGTTCTCGCCCTTCAAGAGATCCTCGTCCTTCAAGAGGTTCTCCTTCAGAAGATCGTTGCCCTCTTCCTCTTTGCGGGGGCGGTTCGGATTCATCGCGCCGAAGCTCCTCGAGCCGACGATGCGACGAGCCGCCGCCGCAGATCGTCCGGCACCTCGCGCGGGCGACGCGTATCCGCGTCGACCAGCACCTCGACGCTGCGGGCGCGCGCGGCCAGGCGTTCCGCCGTCCGGATCTCGTACTCGAAGCCGACGCTGGTCCGGCCGACCCGCGCGACGCGGACGCCGACGCGAAACGGGTCGTGCAGGACCAGCGGGCTCAGATACGTGCAGCCCACTTCGGCGACGACCGACGGACGCAGCGTCCCGGCTTCGCCCTCGAAGCCGGAGAGGAACCGCGCGCGCGCCTCGGACAGGTAGGCGACGTAGACGTGGTTCGCCATGTGCGCCTGCGGGTCCAGGTCGCGGACGAGCACGGTGAAGTCGTAGAAGTGGAACCGTCCTCCAGCGTCGCTCACGTCCGCTTGGAGAACTGCTGGAAGGTCTTCTCGCTCTCGAAGTAGAGGACCTTCCCGTCGGGCTTCGCTCCGATGACGGCGGTCGCCTTGTCGACGGGCTTGCCCGAGATGGGGTCGGTCGCGGTGCGCGCGGCGGCGTCCTGCTGGAGGCGGCCCTTGCACATCTCACAGCAGCCGAAGTACGTCTTGCCGTCGACCTGCACGGCGATCTGATCGCGCTCGAAGGCGGTATCGTTCACCATGCAGACGCGCTTCGCATCGACCCGCGTGATGGGGTCGGCGAACGCGGCCGATGCGGCGACCAGGACGGCGAGCGCGAGCAGGCCGACCATCTCGAAGCGATACCGTCTCATAGGGCCTCCGTGTTCCTCCCGGCGCGATCCTAACGAGAACGCGCCGGGCGCGCCACGCGACCGGGCCCCGCCCCAGAGCGCGCGCATCCGCGCACGCGCCGAGGCCCGGCGCACCGGGCGAAAGCGCGACGTCACCGGGCCGAGAACGAGGCGTGAAGGCTCGTCGGCGATCGGAACGCGAGCCCGCGGATCTGCGACGGGCGCTCGGGATCCGGGCGGAGGTCCGTCACGCGATCGAAGAGCGCCTCGAGCGCGATCCGCGCCTCCAGCTTCGCGAGGTGGTAGCCGAGGCAGAAATGCCGCCCGCCGCCGAACGAGAGGTGGTCGTCGGCGCCACGGTGCAGATCCCAGCGGTCGGGGTCGGGGAAATGCGTCTCGTCGCGGTTCGCCGAGCCGATCACCGGGGTCACGGCCTTGCCGGCCGGGATCTCGACCCCGGCCACCGTGACCGGCCGCGTGGTCTCGCGGCCGACGAAGAGGACCGGCGTCTCCCAGCGCAGCGTCTCCTCGAGCGCCGCGTGCAGGAGCGATCGATCGGCGACGACTTCGGCGAGCGCCCCGGGGTCGTGCAGGAGAGCGAAGAGCGTGGACCCGATCAGCCGGAACGTCGTCTCGGCGCCTGCCGGCAGAAGGAGCCGCATGAAGCTCACGATCTCCTCGTCGTTCAGGCGTTGGCCGTCGACCTCGCCGGTGCAGAGCCGCGAGAGCACGTCGTCCTGCGGGTGCGCACGGCGCTCGGCGATGAGCGGCAGCAGGAAGTCGCGGATCGCGAGCGACGCCGCAAGGCCGCGATCGCGGTCCTTGGAGAAGCCGATGATGTCGAGCGCGTAGCGCTTGAAGAGGTCGAAGTCGTCGATCGGCACGCCGGCGATCCGCGCGATCACGCGGATCGGAAACGGCTCGGTGAACTGCTGGACGAGGTCGGCCGTACCGGCGCTCGCGAAGCGGTCGATGAGCTGGTCACAGGTCTGGCGCATCCACGACTCGAGCGGCGCGATCGACTTGAAGTGGAACGCGTACTGGACGATCGAGCGGTGCTTCTGGTGCTCCTTCGCATCCATCTCGATGATGGTGCGGCCCATGACCTGCGCGAGCTCGGCGTTCGCGCGCGACGAGAAGGTCTCGTTGTCGCGCAGGATGGCGGCGACGTCGTCGTAGCGGGTGACCAGGTACGACTCCCGGTGGAACTGCACCACCCGGTGCACCGGGCTCGACTGCCGGAGGGCCGCGAACAGCGGATACGGATCCGGGAAGTCGAAGAGGTCCTGTGGCGCGAAGCGGATCTCGGACTCGGCGGCCCGGGCGTCGTCCATGGCCGCCTCGTCACTTCCGCGGCGGGTTGTAGAGGACGATCATCTCGTAGAGCAGCGCCGGCGTCTCCTGGCCGACGATCCCGACCTGGATCTCCTGCTTCACCATCGTGCCCTTCGGCTTGGCCTCGACGGACACCAGCCGGGAACGCGCGCGGATGCGGGCGCCGGATGGCACGGGAGCGAGGAAGCGCAGCTTGTCGGCTCCGTAATTGACGGCATTGCCGTGCCCCACGATCGCGAAGCCGACGCGGCTCCGGATGCGCGGGATCAGGCTCAACGTGAGGAAGCCGTGCGCGATCGGCCCGCCGAACGGGCTCTCGCGCTTGCAGCGCTCGACGTCGACGTGGATCCACTGATGGTCGCCCGTCAGCTCGGCGAACTGATTGATCATCTCCTGGGTGACCTGCATGTCGGGTCCCCAGTCGCCGTACTGGTCGGAGATCAGCGCGCGCAGCGCGTCGACGTCGTCAAACCGGATTTCTCGCATCGCTTCCTCCGGGGGCGGCCGCGCGGCGCCCGGCCCTCGACCTATCGCGTTCCGGCCGGACGAAAGCAACAGTGAGAGCACTTGCAATGCGCCGTGCGCGACCCGCCTTTTGCTTGAGGTCCGGCGCGTGGCTAGCCTGAACGTTTCGATGTCTTCCGAGCGTACGCATCCGCCGCTCGCCCGGCTCGAGACGTGGCTCCCCGGATTCGACCGTGCGGCGGCGGAGCGGGTGCTGGGCGGCGACTCTCGCACCGACGGCGCGGAACGGGACGTCCGCGTCGAAGGCCGACCGCGTCCGCTCGCGAGCCAGCTCGTGCGCGCGCGCGTCCGCGAGGGCGCGCAGGAGCACGAGGCGAGCGCCGGCCTCGCGCCGTCGGGCGACCTCGCCTGCCACTGCGACTGCGCCGCCTTCGCGACCTCTCCGCCCTGCCCGCACGTCGCCGCGCTCGTGCGCGCGCTCGGCGACTCGCGGCCGCTGCGCGAGGAGGTGCTCGCGGAAGCGCGTCCGGCCGGCGGCGACGGCAACGCGAGCGGAGCGCCGCCGCCGACGTCCTCCGTCCCCGATCGGGCTCGCGCGCTCGCGCTCGTCCGCGAGCACGGGATCGACGGAGAGGGCATCCGCCGCCGGCGCGGCGCGACCCTGCTCGACGCGAGCTTCCAGGGATGGCGCCGCCGCGGCGACATCCGCCCGCTCGGCGACGCGGTCTTCCACCTCGCCGTGGAGGGGCCCGACCCCGACCAGCTCGACGCCGCCGCGCGGCTCGTCGTCCGGGTGCAGCCGAAGGCGGAGCGCCGCCCGTTCGGCCCGGACGATCTCGAGTCGCGTCGGCTGCCGGCCGCCGAATGGCGCCTCTTCGAGCCGCTCGCGCGCGCCGCCGCCGGCGCGAAGACCTTCGCGGCGCGCGGCGACAAGGCGTCCCTCTTCCTCGAGCGCGCCGCCGACGCGCAGCTCGAGCTGCGCGAGGAGGGAACCGGGTACCCGATCCACGTGCTCGACGCCGAGGTCCGGCCGGCGCTCCGGCTGCGGAGCCCGGTCGACGGCGAGGTCGGGCGCCATCCCGTCGTCGTCGCGCGCGCGGGCGACGTCGAGGAGGACCGCCAGCGGCTCGCCGCCGCTTGGCGGCGCTACCGCGGCGAGCGCGGCGCGATCGCCTGGGACGACTTCCTTCGCCTCGTCGGAGTCGATCCCGCGGCGCTCGACGCGCGAGCCGACGCGGCCGCCGACCCGCACGCGCTGGATCCGGTGCGCGTCCTCGAGGCGACCTGGGTCGCGGCGCGCCGCCGTCCGCGCACGACGCCCGCGGAGGCAGAGCCCGAGCTGCCGGGCGCGGTCGCGTTCGGGGACGCCGTGCTCTTCGGCGGAGCGCGCGCGTGGGCGTATCTCCGGCCGGCGCACGCGTTCGCGCGGGTGGCGCACGACGTCGGTCCGATCGCGCTCGCCCGCCTCGAGGCGCAGCCGACGATCCTCGTCTCGTCGCCCGACGTCGGGCGCCTCCCACCGCTCCTCCGCGAGCAGTTCCGCGGCGAGGGCGTGCAGCTCCCGCGCCGGGAAGAGCTCGGGCTGCCGGCGTTGCCGGTCCCGCGCGTCGTGCTGCGCTTGACGGGCTCGCCGTTCTCGGCGCGCGCGACGCTCGAGGCGCGCTACGGCAACACCGCGATCGCGCTCACGCCCGAGACGCGCGCCCACCCCGACGACCCCGCGCGCAACGCCGACGTCGAGCGCGGGGCGCTCGAACTGGTCGCGGCGACGACGCTCGCGCTCGCCGCGCCCGCCGGACGGAGGCGCGCGGCGGCCTCCGCGAGCGACGCGGGCGCGCCCGACCACTGGGCCGCCGAGGGCGACGCGGCGGTCCACTTCTGGACCCGGGACCTCCCGAGGCTCGTCGCGGTCGCGGGCACCGGAGAGGGGATCGACGAGGTCGTCGTGCCGCCCGGCCTCCGCCAGATCATCGTGCGCGGGCCGATCCACGCATCGCTCGCCGCGCGCACCGGCCGGACGGGCCTGATCGACGTGGCGCTCCGCTACGCGACCGAGGGCGTCGACGCCGACGTCGACGAGATTCGCCAGGCGCTCGCGGCGAAGCGACGCTGGGTGAAGCTGACCGACGGCAGCGTCGCCGAGCTCTCGGAGCGCGTCGCGTCGCTCGCGAGCGCGACGCGCGACGTGCTCCGCCGCTCGCCGACCGCCGAGCTGCCGCGCTCCGCGATCGGCGAGATCGCCGCGTGGCGCGAGCTCGCCGATCGCGCCGACCTCGACGCGCGCGTGACCTCGTGGTCGGAGCGCCTTCGCAACCTCGCGGCCGCCGACCCGGGCGAGATCGCCGGCCTGCGCGCCGACCTGCGCGCCTACCAGAGGACCGGGGTCGCGTGGCTGCAGATCCTCGCCGACCTCGGCGTCGGCGGCATCCTCGCCGACGACATGGGTCTCGGGAAGACGGTCCAGGCCCTGGCGCTGCTCGCGTGGCGCGCCGCGCGCGACGGGCGCGCGCCGTCGCTCGTCGTCGCGCCGACGTCGGTCGCGCTCAACTGGATCCGCGAGGCCGAGCGCTTCGTGCCCGACCTGCGACCGCTCCTCCTGCACGGCATCGGCCGGCACGAGCGCTACGAGGACGTGCCGGATTGCGACGTCGTCGTGACGACGTACGCGCTCCTCCGGCGCGACGTGTCGCGCCTGCGGGACATCGGCTTCCGCTACGTGATCCTCGACGAGGCACAGCACATCAAGAACCACGCCGCGGCCACCACCGCGGCCGCGAAGTCGCTGCGCGCCGAGGCGCGCCTCGCCCTCACCGGAACGCCGGTCGAGAACCGCCTCCTCGAGCTGTGGTCGATCCTCGACTTCTGCAATCCCGGGATGCTCGGGACGTGGCGGAGCTTCGCACAGCGCTACGAGCGCCCGGTCGCGGAAGCGCTCGTGGACGACGACCCGGCCGCGGGCGAGCGCGACGCGAACGGCGGCCCGCCGGACGCGCTCGTCCCCGAGGCACGCGACGACGGCGCGCTCGCGCCGGCCGGCCCGGTCCTCGACGAGGCGGCGTCGCTGCGCGCGCGCATCCGCCCGTTCGTCCTCCGCCGCACGAAGGCCGACGTCCAGCGCGACCTCCCGCCGAAGATCGAGACCGACGTGGCCGTCGAGCTCACGGTCGCGCAGCGACGCGCGTACGCGGCGCTCGCCGCCGCGATCCGCTCGGACCTCGCGCCGAAGCTCGCGAGCGGCGGCATCGAGCGGAACCGCATGCTCGTCCTGACCGCCCTCCTCCGGCTCCGGCAGATGGCGTGCGATCCTCGCCTCGTCGACCCGCGCCACAAGCCCGAGGACTCGGCGAAGCTCCTCGCGCTGCGCGAGCTCGTCTCGGAAGTCATCGCGGGCGGACGGCGCGCCCTCGTCTTCAGCCAGTTCGTCGAGCTGCTCTCGCTCGTTCGCCGCGACCTCGACGAGCGCGGCGTCCCGTACTCGTACCTCGACGGGCGCACGCGCGATCGCCAGGGCGTCATCGACGGGTTCGTGCAGGGCGCGCAGCCCGTGTTCCTGCTGAGCCTTCGCGCCGGCGGGACCGGCATCAACCTCGCCGCCGCCGACGTCGTCATCCACCTCGACCCGTGGTGGAACCCGGCGGTGGAGGACCAGGCGACCGACCGCGCGCACCGGATCGGCCAGCAGCGAACGGTATCGGTCTACCGCATCGTCGCCGTCGGAACGATCGAGGAGGCGATCCTCCGCATGAAGGAGCGAAAGCGCGCGCTCGCGAGCGCCGTCATCGAGGAGAGCTCGGGCGCCTTCGCCGACCTCGACGCGAGCGACCTCGAGGAGCTGCTGCGCTTCAGCGGGTGAGTCTGGCCATCGCACGAGGGGATCGCTCCCCTCGCCCCGTCGGGCAAAGCCCACCGGGGCCCCAAGTTGTCGCACGAGGGGATCGCTCCCCTCGCCCCGTCGGGCAAAGCCCGCCGGGGCCCCACTCCCCGCGGGCTCGCTTCGCTCGCACAGCAAGAGCGAACGGCGTCGCAGTCGGGCGTTGCTACCTTAGCTCTCGACGGTCGTCTTTTTGCGGCTCCCGCCCCCGCCGCGCGAGCGCGGCGCGCGCGCCGCCGGCTTTGCGGCCTTCGGGGTGCGCGGCTTTCGGGCCGTGGCGGCCGTCACCGCCGCCTTCCGGCGGCGGCTCGTCCGCCGTCCACCGGCAGCCTCGTCGCCTTCCGCCGATGCGCCGTCGCCGTCGCTCGCAGCCGGCTCTCCGCCGTTCGCGCCCTCGGCGACGATCGCGGCCGGGTCGGCCGACGCGGCGGTCGCCTCGGCGAACCGCTCGCCGCCATCCGGTCCGACGTCCTGCGCCGCGCCGCGATCGCCTTCCTGCGCGCTCGCGACGTCCGGCTCCATCGCGGTCGAAGACGGCGCACCGCCGCCGGCCGCCGGCGAAGCGGACGTGATCCGCCAGGCACCCTGGCGGTCGCGCTGCATGCGGAGGATGCCCTCGCGCTGGCCGAGGTGGACGAGCTCGGTCAGCGTACGGAAGCCGTAGGTCGTCTCGTCGAAGGTGGGGTCGGCGGCGCGGAGCCCCTGCGCGAGGTGGCGCACGTACATCGGCTTCCCGGCGCGCGACTCGGACACCTTGTCGACGACGGCTCGCAGGAGGCCGATCGCGTCCTCGGGCCGGCGCGTGCCCGCGGGCGCGGGCGCCGCAGGCGATGCGGCGGGGGCGACCGATGCCGTGGACCCGGCGGACGGGATCGCCTCGGCGGATCCGTTCCCGTCCGCGGCGGCCGGCTCCCCGTCTTCCGCGCTCGCGGCGGGCTCCGGCGGCGGCGGCGCCTCGGCGGCGGGCTGCGGGGCCGAGCGCGCATGCCGCGAGCGGCCGGACGGCCGAGCGCCGTCGCCGTTCGTCTCGACGAGATAGCCCTGGTCGATCCGGCGCAGGTGGAGGAAGCCGTGATCGTCCAGGCGCTGGATGAACTCGCGGAACGACGAAGCTCCGTAGTCGCGCTCGCTGAAGGTCGAGTCGAGCTGGAGGAGCGTCGACTTGAGCGGGCCGAGCTGCGGCTCGACGCCGCGGTCGGCGAGGATCTTGAGCGCGCGCTGCACCTTTTCGAGCCCTTGCGACATCGGCAGGCGACCGCTCTGCCCGCCGCGGCTCTGCGACGGCGACCCCCGCCCGCTGCGGCTCGCCGACAGCAGGTTCTCGTACGAGATGAACTCGTGGCAGTTCCGCTGCAGCACGCCGCTCGTGAACGAGCGCCCGCCGACGACGAGCACGCGCTTCCCGAACTGCTTCAGCTTCTCGACGAGAGCGATGAAGTCCGAGTCGCCGCCCACGATCGCGAACACGCTGATGTGCGGGCGCGTGAACGCCATCTCGAGCGCGTCGACGACGAGGTTGATGTCGGCCCCGTTCTTGTCGCCGCGCGGCGTCACGTTCCGCTGCACCATGTGCACGGCGTGCTCGGTGAGCGTGCGGCTGTGCATGCCGGCGCGCGCCCAGTCGCCGTAGGCGCTCTTCGAGACCACCTCGCCGCGCTCCTTGAGAGCTTCCAGCACCAGCGAGAGGTCCAGTTCCGTGTTGAGCGTCGTCTTGACGCCGATCTCGATGTTGTCGAAGTCGATGAAGACCGCGACCTGAAGACGTTCTTCCAAGTTTCCCCCGGTCAGCGCGCCGCGTCGATTCCCCGGTCCGACCTCCCTGTGAGGCGGGCACGGGTCGATTTTCGGACGCCCAGCGCGCGCGTTTCTTTGATGGAGTAAAACACGACGGCGGCCCGCGCGCACATGGAGTCGCAAGGCGGTCCGACCCGGTGCGTGGAGGGCGCCCCGCTCGCATCGCCGTCGTGCGGGTCAGCGGCCGTCGAGGACGGCGGTCAGCGTCCGGCCGGCGGCCGCTCGCCGCCACGCGGCGTGGATCGCGCGCGGATCGAGCCCACTGACGATGCGCTCCGCGTCGTCGATCCACGGGAAGCCCGAGAGCGCCGAGTCGGCGTGCGCCAGCGCGCGATCGAGCCGCCGCTCGGCGAGCGAGGCGTAGCGGTAGCGCCGCTTCTTCCGCGCCCGCTCGATGTCGGCGGGAGCGAAGCCTTCGCGCGCCGCGCGCTCGACGACGCCGTCGATCACGCGGCGGAGGCGGCGCGCCTGGCCGGGGTGGGCGCTCGCCGACAGGATCGCGGTGCCCCAACGGCTTCCCCACTCGAGGTCGGCGGCGACGTCGTAGCCGAGCCCGTGCTGCTCGCGGATCGCCTGGAACAGCATGCTGTCGGGGTCGGCGCCGACGAGATCGAGGGCGACCGCGAGCGCGAGGAGGCTCGCGGGCGCGGGATCGACCTCGAGGTAGCGCGCGACGTACGCCTGGCCGTGCGGGCCCCCGCGCACGGGCAGGGTCCCGGTCTTCCCGCGCCGTGCACCCGCCCCGGCGAGCGGCCGTCCGACGCGGTCGGTCGCCACGTGCCGTGCGAGCGCGCGCCGCACCTTGGCCTCGGACACGCCCCCGACGATCGCGAGCGCGGCGTTCGCGTTCACGAACCCGCGACGCAGGAAGGCGACGACGTCGGACGGCTCCATCGCGCGCAGCGAGCCGATCGTGCCGCAGATCGGGTGGCCGATCGGCTCTCCGAAGAACGCGCCCCAGCCGCGCTCGTTCACGTAGTCGACCGGATCGTCGCGGTAGCCGCGGATCTCGTCCTCGACGATGCGGCGCTCCTTCCGGAAGCGCTTGGGGTCGACGCGCGAGCGGTAGAACTGATCGGCGATGAGCTCGAGCGCGTCGTCGAAGTCGTCATTGAAGATCTCGATCGTGAGAGCGATCGACTCGTAGCCGGTGGACGCGTTGTGGTTGCCGCCGACCTCGGCGGCGCGCCGGTTCAGGGCGAGCTGGTCGAGCTTGGCGGTTCCCTGGAACAGCATGTGCTCCGCCATGTGGGCGAGGCCGGGAAGCCGCCCGTCGTAGCGCGCGCCGGCGTTCACGCTGAGCGCGACCGCGGTGATCGGCCCGGGGGTCGGGTCGAGGACGATCCGGAGACCGCGGAACCGAAACCGACGCAGACGTGAAGCTCTCGCCATGGGCGACCGATTGTAGCTGTCGGCTGCATGGTGCAACCTGCTAGGCTCTCCGCCCCGGCAGGCGGGAAATTTCGGCTGCCCGGCACGAGAAAGCGAGGGATTCGAGGATGATCGAGGACGCCCTTTCCAAGGAGTTCCTGCGGGTCACGGAGGCCGCGGCGATCGATTCGGCGCGGACGATGGGCCGGGGCGACCGCCGGCACTCCGACCACGTCGCCGTCGAGGCGATGCGGAAGGAGATGGACACGCTCCCGATGCGGGGCGAGGTCGTGATCGGCGAGGGCGAGCGCGACGAGGCGCCGATGCTCTTCATCGGCGAGCACGTCGGCCGCGCGCAATCAGACGATCCCGAGGTCGACATCGCCGTCGATCCGCTCGAGGGCACGAACCTGTGTGCAACCGGCGCTCCGGGCGCGATCGCGGTCCTCGCCGCGTCGAGCCGCGGCGGGCTCCTGAAGGCGCCCGATTGCTACATGGACAAGATCGTCGTCGGACCCGCGGCGCGCGGCGCCGTGCACCTCGACGCGACCGTGTCCGAGAACCTGAGCGCGGTCGCGAAGCGCCTCGACCGGGCCGTCAAGGACCTGGTCGTCATCGTCCTCGACCGCCCTCGCCACGAGAAGCTGATCGACGACATCCGGACCGCCGGCGCGCGCATCCGCCTCATCAGCGACGGCGACCTCTCCGCCGGCATCTCGGCCGCCGTCCGCGGCACGAACGTCCACGCCGTCATGGGGATCGGCGGCGCGCCCGAGGGCGTTCTCACCGCGGCGGCGCTCCGCTGCCTGAACGGCGGCATGCAGGGCCGGCTCGTCCCGACCAAGGACGGACAGGAGGAGCGCATGCGCGCCATGGGGATCACCGATCCCAAGCGCATCTACACCGAGCGCGACCTCGCGCCCGGGAAGGAGATCCTCTTCGCCGCCTCCGGCGTGACCGACGGCCCGCTCATGCGCGGCGTCCGCTTCTTCGGGCACGGCATCCGGACCAGCTCCGTCCTGATGTCCCTCCAGCACCGGCGGATCCGGTTCATCGACACGGTCCACGTCGCCGACAAGCCCGACGCGGTCATCGAGTTCTGAGGGCCCGCGACGTCGCGGGCAGGGCGGCGGCGAGGTCGGGGCGCGCGGCGAGCAGGCCGCGGAGACGCGCGACGTCGCTTTCGTCATCGACGTCGAAGTCGCGTGCGAGGAGCGCCACCGCGAGGCCGAGCTCGCGCGCGCGGCGGAGCGTCCGGGCGAGCACTTCGGGAGTGCTCCACGGGATGCCGCTGAAGACCTCGTGCGGCTCCCTCATCGCGATCAGATAGTAGCCGCCGTCGTCGGCAGGGCCGAGGACGAGGTCGGCGTGCGCGAGCCTCGCGAACGCATCGGCGACGGTTGCGGGCGCCAGCTGCGGCATGTCGGAGCCGACGATCGCGCACGCGCCGTAGCCTTCCCGGCGCGCGCGCTCGAAGGCCGACCGCATGCGGTCGCCCAGGTCGGCGCCCTGCTGCGGTCGGCACGCTTCGCGCGCGATCCCGAAGCGCTCGGCGAAGCCGCCTTCCGGCGGGGCGATCTCCCAGCGCACGTCGTCCGTCGCCCCCGCGAGCCGCGCCGCCAGATCCTCGACGAAGGCCGCGTAGAGCTCGGCGGCGGCCTCCGGCCCGATCGCGCGCGCGAGCCTGGTCTTGACCGCACCCGGCACGGGGTCGCGCGCGAAGATCACGAGAAGTCTCCGGTCCGCCGGCATCGCCGTCGCGATTGCGCCATACGGTCGCCGGCCGGGCAATCCCGGTTGCTTCTCGCTTCGCGGCGCTCACCGGTGAACTTTTCTGCGGGTGGCGGAGTTGCTACAGACGCAGGGCCCGCGACTCGCCTGCGCGTAATCGGCGCGGCGAAACCGTTCCTCGCCAACCTTCCCGGGAGCCGCAAGCATGGATCTCAGCTTCAGCGCCGAATACGAGAAATTCCGGTCCGAGGTGCGCGCGTTCCTGGCCGAGAACTGGTCGGCCGCGGACGCCGCGCAGGAGCCGCCGACCGACGATCGCAACGCGCTCGCCGGCCCGGTCCGCACCGATCGCCGCGCGACCGAGTTCCGCGAAAAGGCGATCGGACGCGGCTACCTCTACCGCCACGTGCCGAAGCGCTGGGGCGGGAGCGAGCTCTCACCCGATCCGCTGGCGCAGACGATCGTCGCCGACGAGTTCCGGAAGGCGAAGGCGCCGCACGAGATGATCGGCCAGGGGCCGAGCATGCTCGTTCCGACCCTCATCGAGCACGGCACCGAGGAGCAGAAGGAGAGGTTCATCCGCGGCACGATCCTCGGCCAGATCCGCTGGTGCCAGGGCTACTCGGAGCCCGGCTCCGGATCCGACCTCGCCTCGCTGCGCACCAAGGGCGTTCGCGACGGCGACTTCTGGGTGATCAACGGACAGAAGATCTGGACGTCGGACGCCGTCGGCGCCGACTGGATGTTCTGCCTCGTCCGGACCGAGCCCGACGCGCCCAAGCACGAGGGCATCAGCTACATCCTGATCGACATGAAGACGCCGGGCATCACCGTGCGTCCGCTCCGCCAGATGACCGGCACCGCCGACTTCAACGAGGTGTTCCTCGAGAACGTGCGCGTCCCCTACTCGAACATCGTCGGCAAGCGCGGTCAGGGCTGGATCGTCTCGCGCTCGACGCTGAAGCACGAGCGCGCGCTCATCGGGTCGGCGAGCATGAGCCGGCGCGTCTTCGACGGCGCGGCGATGCTCGCGCAGTTCACGAACGTCCGCGGCACGCCGGCGATCAAAGACCCGGTCATCCGCGACCGCCTGGTGCAGCTCGAGGCGAAGCTTCTCGCGAGCGAGTACCACGGCTACCGTCAGCTCACGATGAGCGCGCGCGGCGAGGAGCCCGGCATGGCGGCGCTCGTCATGAAGCTCTACTCGACGGTGCTCGGCTACGAGATCGCGAAGCTCGCGATGGACGTCCTCGGCGATCGCGGCGTGCTCGCGCCCGGCGAGAGCGAGGCCCCCGGCATGGGGATGCTCGTCTCGGCGTACATGTGGTCGCTCGGCGTGCTGATCGCCGGCGGCACCGCGAACATCCAGCGCAACATCATCGCCGAGCGCGGGCTCGGCCTGCCGCGCGACGCCGCCGCGTCGGCGAAGAAGTGAGGCGGGAGCGATCGCATGGACTTCGGACTCTCGCAGGACCAGATCCTCCTCAAGGAGACCATCCGCCGCTTCCTCGACGAGCAGTGCCCGACGACGCGCGTCCGCCGGGTGATGGAGAGCGACGGCGGCCACGACCCGGAGCTCTGGTCGGGCCTGGTCGAGCTCGGCACCCTCGGTCTCGCCATCCCCGCCGAGCACGGCGGCGCCGGCCTCGAGCTGCTCGATCTCGCGCTCGCCGCCGAGGAGCTCGGCTACAACGCGACGCCCGGCCCGTTCCTCGGCTCCGCGCTCGCGGCGGTCGCGATCGCCGAGGGCGGGAGCGACGCGCAGAAGCGCGCCTGGCTTCCGAAGCTCGCCGACGGGAGCGCGATCGGCACGTTCGCGCTCGGCGAGGCCGACGGCGAGTGGTCGCCCGAGGCCGTCCGCGCGAACGCCGAAGGCGGCAAGCTCACGGGCGTGAAGCACCTCGTCCCGTACGGCGCGCTCGCGGACGTGCTCCTCGTGGCCGCGCGCGACGCGAGCGGTCCGGGCCTCTTCCTCGTCGACAAGGCCGGTGGCGCGATCGCCGCGAGGGATCTCGGGGGCGTCGACATGACGCGCCGGCTCTCGCTCGTGAAGCTCGAGGGTGCGCGCGCGGAGAAGCTTCCCGGCGGGCTCGCCGCGGCGAAGCGCACCCGCGACGCGGCCTGCATCCTGCTGGCGGCGGACGCGTACGGCGGCTGCCGGCGGATGATCGACATGGCGGCCGGCTACGCGAAGGAGCGCGAGCAGTTCGGTCAGATCATCGGCGCCTTCCAGGCCGTCAAGCACCAGCTCGCGAACCTCGCCTGCGACCTCGAGCCGTCGCTCTCCCTCTGGTGGTACTCGGCGCACGCCTTCGACCGCATCCGCGACCAGTCCGAGCGGCACGCCGCGCTCGTGAAGCCGCACCTGACCGACCTCTTCGACCGGGTCGCCCGCGACACGACCGAGCTCCACGGCGGCATCGGCTTCACCTGGGAGTACGACCTCCACCTCTGGTTCCGGCGCGCGATCTACGACCGCGGCGCCTTCGGCGACGCGGCCTACCATCGCGCCCGCGCCGCCGACCTCGCGGGCTGGTGAGGCTCGGGAGCGGGCGATGATCGGCGTCGGAGAGCTGAAGCGCGGGCAGCGGATCCTGATCGACCGCGACCCGTTCCTCATCCTCGATCTGCACGTCCAGAGCCCGTCCGCGCGCGGCGCGAGCTCGCTCACGAAGGTCAAGGTGCGGAACCTCCGCACCGGCCAGGTGCTCGACAAGACCTTCCGCGGCGGCGACAAGCTCGAGGAGCCCAACATGGAGCTCCGCGCCGTCCAGTTCCTCTACCAGGACGCCGACGGGTGGCACTTCATGGACAGCGAGAGCTACGACCAGTTCGCGCTCTCGGCCGACGAGCTCGGCGACGCGGCCGGCTATCTCAAGGAAGGCATGCAGAACATCCGCTCGGTCGTCTTCAACGACCGGGTGATCTCGATCGACCTTCCGACGACCGTCGTCCTGCGCGTGGCCGACACTGCGCCCGCGATCCGCGGCGCGACCGCGCAGGACCAGAGGAAGCCGGCGCGCCTCGAGACCGGGCTCGAGATCCAGGTGCCGTCGTATCTCGAGCCGGGCGAGCTCGTGCAGGTCGACACGCGCGACGCGCGCTTCGTCGCGCGCGCCAAGGGCTGAGCTCGTCGGCGTCGTCGCGCCGGTCGCGCCCCGCGCATCGGCGCGCCACCGCTCGCGGCGGGCGCCGATCGCGCGGCGACGCGGTCACTTCTTGTGGATCTGCCCGCGCACCTCGCCGCCGGGGTGCGCGGCGGTGTGGATGTTCGCGTAGGTGTTGCCGGCCTTGATGGCGTTGACGGCATCCGAGAAGTTCGAGATGCCCATTGCCGGCGCCGGTAAGAGGTCGGCGGACGTCAGGGTGCCGCTCAAATCGGTGAACGGCGCGAGCGCGAGGTTGAAGATGATCGGCCCGTTGACGCCCGGATCGCCGACGTGGATGTGCGCGAAGAGCACGGCGACGAGACCGCTCTGCGAGATCTCGTAGTCGATCTCCGTGTCGTTGTTCCGGAACTTGAACTGTGCGAACCCCGTGCCGGTCGCGTCGACCGGCGGGACCTCCTCTCCACCAGTCATGTTCGCGACGAACTTGTTGTCGTCGTCGCTACCGCACGCGTGCGTGAGCGCGATCGTCGCCGCCGCGAGCGCGATGACCGCCATCCAAACGAAGGAACCGAGCCCGAGCCGCTTCATCGTCTTCATGAGGTAGCCTCCCGCGAGGGCCTTGGTTCAGGCGCGCCCTCTCTGTCAAGCGGTACGCTTTGCATGCGACGCCGGATGCCCGTCCGCGACGGCTCCGCGCCGACCCCCTCGGCGACCGCTCCCCTCGGCCGCATCATCGCCGCCTTCCGCGCGTGTGTCACCACCGGGCCGCCGCGCCGGCGACCCCAACGGTCGTTTTCCGGGCGCCTGGGGACCTGTTACGGTGCGTCCGCATGATCCTGACGCGCGACGCCATCCTGGCGGAGATCGCCGCCGGGCGCGTCGTCATCGATCCCTTCGCCCCCGACCAGGTCGGCCCGGCCTCGGTGGACCTGCATC
This sequence comes from Binatia bacterium, assembly GCA_035651755.1. Classification (GTDB taxonomy): domain Bacteria; phylum Desulfobacterota; class Binatia; order UBA12015; family UBA12015; genus DASRFA01. The sequence continues at coordinate 47,726 of DASRFA010000054.1, forward strand.
TCGCCGACGAGATCCGCGTGATCGACGGCGGCCCGCCCGTCATCGACGTGAACGACGACGCGGACTATCGCACCGTGAGCCGCGTTCAGCCCCTGCGCGACCCGTACGTCCTTTCTCCCGGCGAGACGATCCACGGCATCACCCGCGAGCAGGTGACCCTCCCGGACGACATCGCCGGGTGGCTCGAGGGGAGGTCGCGCTTCGCCCGCCTCGGCCTCATGATCCACGTGACCGCCGGCTTCGTGAACCCCGGCATCCGAAACCGCCAGGTCCTCGAGATCAGCAACGTCTCGAACCGCCCCCTGGCGATCCACGCGGGGACCCGAATCTGCCAGATCGTCCTGCAGCGCTGCGAGGGTCGAGCGAGGTACGAGGGAAGGTTCGCCGAGCAGGAGAAGCTCTAGCGCCGGCGTCGGCGACGGCACGCCTGTCGCGCCGTGGAGCTCGACATCTTGTCGCTTGGAGAGGACAAGAGTCCTCTCCACCGAACAGCCGGACCGCTCTCCCCCGAGCAATGCACGCGCCGCGGCGATAGATGCAGGACGTTCCGCCTGCAGTGCTGGCACCCAACTTGCGTACGCGCCAGCGTCCGAACACGGCAGCGCAGAGGGAAGCTCGAGCTGCCGCACGTCAATTCATTTCAGTGTTGACAGTACGGCGTTCTCCTCAGCGCTTCCCCGCGGGGCGCCCGACGTCGGGGAGACGGGGAGATGCGCATCGGCGCCGCGACCGATCGGGCAGACGATCGACGGCCATACTTGATGGCTTCCCCCCTCCGTCGACTCCGCGCCGCCTTTGCATGAACGTGATCGTCCTCACGCCGGTCCGGTTGCTCGCCGACGGCCTCGCCGCCTGTTTCAGCAGGCGGCCGGGCATGACGGTCTCCGCGGTCGTCAACGACCTCGCCGGCCTGAGGCACGCGCTCGCCACGACGGAGCGTGACGTGGTGCTGGTCGACGTCACCCAAGGCATCGACTACTACGACATCCGCTCGATCGCCGCCGAATGGCGGGACGTGGCGCTCGTCGCGCTGGGCCTTCACGAGCAGCGCCAGGAGGTCATCCAATGCGGGCGCGCCGGCTTCTCCGGCTACGTGGCGCGCAATGCATCGATCGATGCTTTGTGCGACGCGCTCTCCGAGGTCGCCCGCGGCCATCTCGCCTGCCCGCCCGAGATCTCGGGCGGCCTTCTTCGGGCGCTGTTCGAGCGGGGCACCTCGCCCACCGATCGCGATGCCGAATCGATGCTGACCCACCGGGAAAGCCAGGTGCTGCACCTGCTCGGCCAAGGGCTCACGAACAAGGAGATCGCCGGCGAACTCTTCCTCAGCGTGGCGACGGTGAAGCACCACGTCCATCACATCCTCGAGAAGATGAACCTTCCGCGCCGGACCCAGGCGATGCGTCGGGTCCGAGACGCGCCGTGGATCGCGCACGCGCCGGCGCGACGCGCCACTGCCCGATCACGCGCGACCTCCTAGGCCGCCTCGGACTCGGCGTCCTCAAGGACCCGCCAGCGAATCGAGGACGGCGTGCGCCCGGGCCGTCCACTCGGACTCCGGCTGCCAGCGCTCAATCGCTTTCTCCAGCTCCAGCCGGGCCTCGTCGATCCTGCCGAGCTCCTTGAGCGAAAGGCCGAGATTGAAGTGGAGCGTCGGATTGCCCGCGCCCTCGGTCAAAAGGGGTCGAAGCAGGGCCACCGCCTCTTCCCATTTCCCGAGCGCCATCTCCACGACCGCGAGATTGCCCGCGGCTTCCAGAAAATCCGGACACGCCTCGAGGACACGGCGAAGCTCCTCTTCGGCGACGCCCACGTCCCCCATCGCGAGGCGCGCGATGGCGAGGTTGTAGCGCGCGACAGCGAGACTCGGTTCCAGGTCGAGCGCGCGGCGACAGCAGTCGACTGCCGCCTCCAGCTCGCCGCGGGCGAGGCGTACGAGACCGAGACGGGTCCAGGCCTCGGGCTGACGCCGGTCGAGAGAGAGAACGAGGCTCAGGTTCTTCTCCGCGCCGTCGAGATCGCCGAGCGCGACGAGCACCGCGCTCAGACCGACCAACGCCGGGATGTGGCCCGGTCGGAGATCCAAGTAGCGCTCGTATGGTCGTCGCGCCGCCACCGGGTCCCCCTGCGCGCAGAGCGCCTGCGCGAGGTTCAGCCATGCCACTTCGTGCGCCGGGTCCAGCGCGAGCGCCGTCCGATAGGCGTCGATGGACTCTTCGATCCGCCCGAGAGCCAGGAGCGCGTTCCCGAGATTGTTGCGCGCGAGGGCGCACGACGGTTGGAGCTCGATCGCGCGCCGGTAGAGCTCGATCGCCTCCCGATGACGGCCTTCGGCTGCGGTCGCGAAGCCGAGGTTGTTCAGAGCCGTCGCATTGGAAGGATCGAGCGACAGCGCCGCGAGATACTCCCGACGAGCATCGTCGATCTCTCCAGCCATGTGTCGGGCGACGCCGCGGTTGTTATGGAGCGACGACTCCTCGATCCGTGCCGGCTCGTGATCGCCATTCGCCGTCATGAGAGGCCTCCAAGCTATTTCGGCAGCAATTCCTTCACGGCCCGTTTGTAGTCGATCTGCGGCACGATGAACTCGACCTGGTTCAGGGAGAGCTCGAACGGTTTCCCGAAGACGTAGCGCACCGGGAACCGCAGACCGATCTTCAGGCCGCTGCCCCATTCCTTCGCGGCGAGGTTCCAGTCCTTGCGGTAGACGTCGCCGATCAGGACGACGTCGACCTTGACGTAGGCGTTGATCCCGAACTTGAGCACCGGCTGCGCGCTCAGATCCGCGACGGCCTCGACGCCGAACTGGTTGTTTTGATACTTGATCTGCACCTGTGCGGACAACGCGCCCTGCAGCCCGAGCGCTCCGCGCAATTCGATGCCGCCCGTCGCGGACGCGACCCCGACGCTCAAGCCGATCCCGCCGTGGACCCCGAGTGCCAGGTCCGCGAGAGCCGGCACGAACAGCTCTCCGCCGCCCGCGAATTCGAATTTCGATTCCTCGTGCGAGGGGTCGAACGCGGCCTTCACCTTGAGATGTCGGATCTGTCCGGGACCGATGGCTGCGCGCGCCGTCAGGTCCGCTCCGATCTCGGCGACCAGCCCGACGCTTCGCGGCCCGACCGGAATCGCGAAGATGGGGATCTGCGTCCCGACGCTGAAGATCGTCTTCTCGACGGCCTTTTGCGGGAACAGATTGAGCTGCTCGGGGATTCGCAGCTCGCCGCTGATCTTCGCGGTTCCGTCTTCGCGAAGCTCCATCCCCACGGCGGCGACGAGGCCGGGGATGATCTCATACGCGAGCTCGCCGCGGCCGCTCAGCTTGTGCGTCGCGTCGAGCGCGGCGTGCACGGTTCCGGAGAGCTTGCCCTTCTTGTAGCTCAGGTCGCCGGCGCCGGTGAGCGCTCCCTTCGCGTACCGGACGTGGAACGCCGCCGCGGCTCCCTGGAGGCCCGGGACGTCCAAGCCGACGTCTCCGCTCCCCTCGAGGTCGCCATTTCGGTAGGCCAACCCGATTTCCGCGGACTTCAACCCGGGAATGCTGAGCGCGGCGATACCGGTGACGGCATAGTTCCCGGATTTGTCGATGCCGAAGGCCAGGGTTCCCTTCTTGATGCCGGGAATCCCGAGGACCACTTCTCCCGCCCCGTCGATCCCACGGTCGGAAAAGTGCACGACGAGCCCGGCCGACTTGATGGCGGACTTGCCCGGGAAGTTGAAATCGTTCTTTTCGATGTGGACTTCGCCCGCCAACTGGCGCTTCGCGTAGGAGATCTTTCCCTTGGTCTTCGTGAGACCGGGGACGGCGAAGTCGACGGTGCCGACGGCGTTGAATCCGTCTTTGTCCGCGTCGGCGCGAAGAGTCGCCGTGGCGAAGGTACCGACCTTGAAGCCGAAAGTGCCGTGCGCGGACAGCTTCTGGTTCTCCAAGCGGACGACGATGCTGGACTCGGTGACGGCGAGCCCGGGGATCGGCAGCGCCTTCTTCAGCGATTCCGGGGGGACCGTCACGCCTCCGGTGAGGGCGCCGTTGCGGATGTCGAGGACGATCACCGTGTGCCGTAGGAGCGGCAGCGTCGGGATCAGCTCGGCGTGTCCGATCAGCTTGCCACCTTGGAATTCGAGCTTGAAGGTCGTCTCGCTGAGAAATGGAAAAGCGGCCTGCAAAGGCGACGGCTTCGGCGCGAATTGAACGAGGTTCTTGCTGTCCTTGACGACCGCCAACGTCAGCTTGCGACCCTTCGGCGCCGCGAGCGGCAAGAGCGCCATCGCGTCGATCTCGGCCGTCAGGGTTCCGTCCTTCGCGGCGATACCCTTGCTGCCCGGATACACGGTCAGCTGATCCAGCGTCATGCCGGTGATGAGCTGGTGACCCCTCTTGCCGAGCTGGCGTCTCATCGCCGTCGTGCGTCCGCCGCCGCTCGCGGTCTCGGCGAGCACCAGATCGATCTCGTATGAATCCTTACCGACCGTCACGTCGAACGCGTCGACCGGTGAGCCGGCGATGCCCACCTTCGCTTCGGCCTCGCGGCATTTGTCCACCGGCATCCCGGACTCGAGGTGCGTCTTTCGTATGATGAGATCGATGTCCTCGATGTCCTGAGTCAGATTGCAGGCCGCCTTGACGTCGCGCTTCAGGGTCCCGATGATCCCGCGGAAGCGCGATCCTGCCGTCCCGTTGTTCGATGGCTCGAGGAGCTGCAAATTCTCCGGGACGTTGGTGCCGGAAAGTTGGAGCTCGACGATGTGGTCGATCTCGCACGTCTCCCCTTTGGGCGCTTTGGCAAAGTCGAACGTCGATTCGGTGGTCTTTCGTTTCCAGATGTTCTGGAGCGTCGTCGTCCCCGGACGCTGTTGTCGCGCTTCTTCGTCGGAGATCGCCCGCAGCTTCCCCTGAGCCGCTTTCGACGCGTAGAACTTGCTCACGTCGCCTTTTTCCTTCGGAATGGTGAGCTGAAATTCGGGTGTCGCGGGAAGGTCGACGAGGACCTTCACCCCTTTCAAAGCGGTGACGGTCCCAGGGCAGGCCGCCTTCTTGTGCTGCACGCGTGGCGTCGCGCCGGAATGCGCCACGGTCGGCACGCGGCCCTGAACGATCCGCTCGGAATTTCGCTCGGCCTCGACCTCGAAGCGATCGCCAGCAGCTCCGACGGTCGTGCGCGTCGACGTACCGGTCGCCGTGCCCGCTCGCTGCTGCAGCACGTGGGTCAGCTCGTGCGCGAGGAGCTTCTGGCCTGCGACGGTATGCGGCTCGAAGCGGCCGCGGGCGAAGTAGATGTCGCGGCCGGTGGTGAATGCGTCGGCGGCCAGGGCGTCGGCGGCGCGCGCGGCGCTGGGACCCGTGTGGACGCGGACGTCGCGGAAGTCGGCTCCGAAGCGCTCCTCCATGAACGAGCGGCTCTGGCCTTGGAGCGGCGAGCCGGCGCTTCCCGTCGGGACGACCCGCTGCCCCTGGACTTCCATTGAGAGCTCGCTGCCCGGAAGCTTGGCGCGCGCTTGCACGAGGCGCGTCGGCGAGTCCGCGTGAACTGGGCGCGACGGCGCCGGCTTCGGCGCGCACTTCGCGCAGCCGCTCGCGCACGCGCACTTGCGCTGGACGGCCGGGACCGACGGCCCCTTCTGGCCGACCAACGAGGCCACGCCGCGATTCCCCAAGCGGCGCTGCAGCCGGACGGCCGCGTGCGGCTGCGCCGCGGCGGCGGGTCCGGTCGTCGCGGTCGTCCGCGCCACCCGACGCCGGACCGGCGGCGACGTCTCTCGCGAGACGGAGCGCTCCACGGTCAGCGACGTCCCGGCAATCGCGAGATCATGTGCGAGAACCTCGGCTCTCGAAGCGCGCCGCCGGCGTCATCCCGTCGGCCCCGACGGCTCCGGCGCGGGCCTGGTCGGCGCAGTGGTCGTCGATCGCCGGCGCCGCGGCCGCGATGCCGTCGCCCGAGAGGTCGCCACCGTCTCGGGTTGCGCGGGAGGCTCGTTTCCAGACGGGTGATCGTCCCCCTTCGTATCCTTCTCGTCGTCGTCGCAACCGCGATCGTCGAGGAGCCGCGGGCGGACGAAGCGCCGCACCCGGTGCTTCGTTCGCCACGGCCGGTCCTTCTCGGAGGTTTGGTAGAGCCCGGCGAGCAGGATCCATTCGCACGTGCAGCTCGTGCAGCTCGGACATCCGCAGGTGCACTTCCCGAGTTCGTGGTCTCCGTAGCAACCGGCCCAGGGATCCCCGCACTTCGAGCTCTTTTTCGTCGCGTCGCTTGCGGGCTCCGCGCGCGTCGAGGTCGCGTCGCCCGCGGAGGTCTGGTCCGACTTCGGCGCGAGGCAGCTACAGACGCACTCCGGGAGCTCGCGCCGCACCTGGATCTCGTACCAGTACTGCTCCCGGGTACAGGTGGACGCGACCTCGTCCTCGTCCGTCGAGCACGCGACGGGACGCGGTGCGCAAGACTTGCGGTACCCGCGGAGGAGGACGAACAGGCAGTCGGGAAGCGGGTACGCCTCGCAGTCCGGGTCGACGGAGACCGTCGCCGTCTTCGCGACGTGGATCACGTCGCCCTGGCAATCGAGGGCGACGCCCGGCTCGACCGTCACCGTGAGCTTGCCGCACTTCACCTCGACGTGCACGCAGAGCCCGCACACGACCCCGCATCCGAAGAGCGAGCGCAGGACGACCCGGGTGACGTCTCGCGTGTAGTCCGCGAGTGCCGCGAGGTCGTCGTGGCGGAGCATCTGTCCCGCCGCGAACAGCGGGACCTTCAAGTCCGACGGAAACGAGTCTCGAGCGACGACGGGGTTTTTGTTCTTCATGAGGCGGCTCCTTGGATGCGCGTCTCGGGTCCGCCGGCTAGGACTTGCGCCCGATCCGCGGGGCGACGCGGAACGACGAGAGGTAGCGGCCGCCGGGTGCGCCGTTGCCGGTGGGAACGGGCAGGAGCCCGACGGGGTCGGCGTCGACGGTCTGGCCGTTGCAGTCGATGATGTAGTCGCCACGCACCTCGATCTCGACGAGCGCCTCCTGATAGTTGAAGCGGTTCTTCGAGCTGAGGATGGCGTCCTTGACCCAATCCGCGTCGACGACGATCGCGGCTCGGGTCACGTGGTCGGGCGGACCGTTCGGTGAATCCTCCGTCTGCACGCCCGTGATCGGAACGCGCAGGACGTTGCCCCACCCACCCTCCTCTTCCCCCTCGACGACCGTGATGGCGAAGCAATCCGCGCGGACCGTACTCTTGCGCACCGGGCGGGAGAACTCGAGCCAGTAGTTGGTCAGTTGATCGTTGCCCGCTCCGGAGTAGGTTCCCCACGACTGCTCGAAGTCGTGCCACGCGACCGGCGTTTCTCGCCGGTGAAAGCCCTTCCACCCGGTGTCGACGATGCGCGTGAGATCGCAGCCCCGGATGAGATCGAAGAGCACGTCGTTGCGCTTGACCAGACGGCGCGGGCCGCAGGCCTCGATCCACTCGTCGAACCTCCAGGGCCCGCAGTCGTCCCGAGTCACGCGCACGCACGCGATCGGCACCCCGTTGTGGAGATCGACGAGCACGCGCCCACAAGGCTCGGCGATCTCGGTGAGGTCCTTGCACTCGACGCCCACGGCGAGGTGCGCGAGATGGTCGCACAGGCACTGGTAGCCGCCGCGCAACACGGGGTTGTCGGACTTCTCTTCGCACCCGTCCGCGTCGACCTCCCGCGAACGCTCGTCGCGCGCTTCTCGACGTCGCCGGTCGGGGTTGCGCCTCTCGTCGCTGCACGGGCCCGCGCCGCAGTCGCAGCAGAGCTCGCACTCGGGCTCCTGGCAGCACTTCGCGCAGTCCACGTAGCGCAGCGAGAAGCGCGCGGTCTCACAGATCCGATCCCACTGCGTCCGCTCGCAGCTGCATGGGTCTTGCACGCTGACCGGACCGACGCGCTGCTCGGCGTAGTGGACGCTCAACAGCCAGCAGCCGGTGCGCGCGAAGGGCGGCGTGTCGCCCGCGGGAATCACTGCCCGCTTGTCGTCCAGGGCGATGACGTCGCCGAGCTCGACGTCGGCCTGTTCGCCCCAGTAGACCTCGCGCCCGACGGCGTCCAACGCGAGCCCGGAGCCGATCCGGATCCCTCCCGACGCGGGCTCGACGGCAAACCCGTAGACCACGCCGTATCCGTGGATCGCGCGATTCAAGAGCCGCCGACGTTCGTTCAGGTAGGCTTGCTCGACGAGGAACGCGTCGGGCGTTAGCCGCTTGCCGACGAAGTAGTTGTTGCGCAGCCCCGTGAGGCACTCGCTTTCGACGCAGCAATCGCCGCGCGCCGAGCGAGACGTCCATTCTTTGTGGCCAGCGGATCCGGACATGTTCGTCTCCTCACTCGAGAATCGGCCCTTCGCGGTCGCTCGAGGCGGGCAGGCCGGAGCCCACGTGCGGGAGCCGTGCGATTCCCGTCAGCGGGTCGGTATCGAGCTCGAGCCGGTGGTCGGCCGCGAGCGACGTGGAGTCGTCGAGCCGGTTGCCGCGGAGTGCGTCCGCGGTCGTCCATCGGACGCGCGCGCGCGTGCCGGCGGGAATCATCTCGGTCACGAGGCGCTCCAGCCACGGCTGCCACTGCCGAAGCTCGCGCGCGCTCGCGGCGACGTCGACGCGAATGCTCCCGAGGAAGCGCGACGTCGCGTCGTCCTGTGCGTCGTTCGCGCACGGGAGCCGCATCGCACCGAGAGTGGCCTGGACGTCGAGCTGTGTGGCGGTGGCTGGGAGTCCGGCGAGGATCGCGGGCAGCGCCGCGCCGTCGCATGCCTCTCCTCCGATCCGGGCGAGGCCATGGTCCACGGTTCCGTCGACGACGCGGAAGCGCTGGGGCTTGCCGCCGACGAGGCATTCGAGCAGCGCCTCGAGACCGGCCCGCGTCCCGCGTCCGCGTGCGATCCGAGAGGCATTCTTGACGATGCAGCGCTTCTGCCGCTCGTCGAGCGCGTCGTCCCACGGCAACCCGAGCCAGCGCGCCAGAGAGTCGAGCCAATCCTCGGAGGCGCGATCTGGATGGATGTAGCGGCCCATCTGACCGATTCGCCGGTCGAGGCCCTGCGTCGTGGTCTCGAGCACGCCGACGAGCGTTCGGATGAAGCTTCCCGGCTGGGCCTCGTCGCGCTGGTAGATGGCGGGCAGATTCTCCATCAGGGTGCTTCCGGGGTAGAGCACCGAGAGCCGCGTCAGCGCGGGCAGCTTCGCGCCGGCGCCTCCCGTCAGCGAGACGGCGACCCAGAGATACGTCTCGTGCACGTCGTGCAGCGGCACGGCGACCGTGGTTTCGTCTTCGTTCTCGAGCAGCTCCCTCCCGTGCAGCGCGATCGGGGTGCTCCAGAGATCGTCCTTGCTGCGAAGGAGCTGCGCGCGTCTCGGCTCCGGGATCGAGCGGTCTGCCGCGAGCCGTCGGAGATCGTCGCGCACGTCCGGGTCGCTCGTGGCGGCGTAGGCGATCTCGAGCGACGCGCCGGGTGGCAGGGTTCCGGAAGCTTCGATGCGCAGCCAACGACGACCATTCGTCGCCTCGGGCGCGACGAGCATCGGCGTGACGACCAGGGTCGAGACGTCGCCGGCCGAATCGGGTACGGAGTCGGCGGCGCGGAGGAGCCGTAGGCCGCGCGCGTCCGTGACGAGGAGCCGATCGCGGCTCGCCGCGATCCCGGTCGCCGGCTCGCCCAGCGGCACGTCGTCGAGCTTGACGGCGAAGCCGTCGAGCACGACGACGTGTTCCTTCGGCCGGTCCATCCGATCGGCGCCGGCGATGAACACACGGCCGCGCGTGTCGCTCGCGATGAGCGAGCCGACGAAGCACGGCCCGAACGCAGCCGACAGGGCGCGCACGTCCGCGGAGCCGCTTCCCGGAGCGAACGTGGCGATGCGGCGGCCGTCGCCCGACAGCACGACCAGCCGACCGCTGCTGCGGAGATAGGTGAATGCCTTGGCGTCCGCGACACCTTCCAGCGAAACGCTCGCGCCGAGCGTCCCGGCGCCGTCGGCGGCGACCACCCGCACCGATTCACCGTGCGCGGTCAGCGCGCGGACGCCGCCTCGTCCGTCGCCGGCGATGTCGATGACGGGATCGCCGAGCTCGACGCGAAAGCGCCGGGACAGGGTTTCGAGGTCGAAGCACTCGAGCGACTTGCCGTCGCCGACGACCCAGAGAGAATCGCGGCTCGCGACGATGCGCGACGCGCTCGCGATCGCTCGTGGAGCCGCGGTCACGCGCGGCTTCGGGTCTCCCTCGGACCAGCGATGGAGTTCCCCTGCGCCGTCGCGCCAGAGCACCTCGCCCGCGTACGTCCATGCCGGCGCGTAGGCCTCACCGGGAAACGACGGGCGCTCGGACGGCGGCTCGAAGGTCGCGAACGGGGCGACGGAAGCAGCGTCGCCCTCGCCGGCGAAGTCCGCTCCCACGACGAGGCACGCCGCCCACTGCGGCCGCGACGCGAAATGGTAGCCGGGCGGGGGTCGCATGCTCACGAGTTGCCTTCGGTTCCCGGGCGCGAGACCCGGATGGTCGACGTTTCGGAGAGACGCGGCAGCCCGCCGTGCGGCACGCGGATCTCGGGCGTCGCGGCCGCACCCTGCAGGAGATCGAGCGCGACGAGGCGCGCGACGCCTTCGACGCCGAGGATCCAGGCGGCGACTTCGCTGCGGCCGACCGGCACGCCCGGCTGCCGCGCGGGAAAGCCCGCACCTCCCGCCGGAGCGAATCGCTGGCGCAGCGTGCTCTCGACCGCGTCCGCGACGGTGTCGGGATTCCGTCCGGGCTCGACCTCGACGTCCGCGCGCACCGCGACGTCGACGTAGCGCGGTCTCGCCACGACGAGGCGCGTCCCGAGCGGCATGCGCGGGGCGAGCCGGCGGCGGACGGCGTCGAGCCAGCGCGCGGTTTCGGGCGGCTCGGAAGGCTCCGGGCCTCGCCTCACGCGCAGCGCGATCAAGGTGACGGTTCCCGTCCGCGGCGCATCGGAAGCGGGCACGACCCACGCACGCGCCACGTCGAGCAACGGCAGACGCAACGCGGCGTCGACGAGGTCCTCGCGGCTCACGAGCGGATGGTCGCCCGCGAAGCGGCGCCGCGTCTCGCGGCGCAGGTCGCTCCAGGCCGGTCGTTCCGCGCCTCCTGCGATCGGCTCCGGGTTGACGCCGAACGCTCCGGGGAAGCCGACGACCGTCCATCGGTGCCCGCGCGAGACGTTGCCCTCCTCGCCGCTGCACACCGCGTAGGTCACGTAGATCTCCGCGCCCGCGCCCGGCTTCCGACCGTTCACGCCGTTGCCGAAGGCGAGGCGGCCACGCACCGGGTCGAGCTCGTAGACGCGATCGTCGGGGCCGCGATCTTCCAGCCGGTCGCAACGCGACCATTCGAGGATGTCGGTCTCGGTCCGCACCTCCACGCATTGCAAGGGCTCGGACCGCGGTTCGAAGGAAAGCCCGGCGCGACCGAGGTCGACCTCGACGTTCGGTTCGTCGTTCGCGAAGTGAAGCTCGCGGTCGACCGTTTGCCTCTCGGTGATCTCGAGGACGCTCGGCTCGATCCTCGACCATTGGGGCGGGCACGCGAAACCGCGCGGCACGCGGAGCTCGATGCGGAACCGCTTCGGCGATCCGCCGACGCGCGAGACGTCGAGGACGAGACGTCCCGTGCGCAGCAGGCCCGCCGTCGAATCGGCGACGACGCGCAGCGGGAAGCGAGCGGAACCCGCGACCAACGCGACGGCGACGTCGTGGGGAGGCGACGCTGCGTCGGCGTCGTCGGCCGGGGCGGGCGCGGTCGCTCGCACGCCGATCGCCCAGGTCGCGCCATTCGCTTCCGCGCGCAGCGCGGGAAACAGGCCGTCGTCCCCGCCCGTTTCGAACTCGAGCGAGAGCACGTCGCGCGGCCCCGCCGAGTCGCCGAACGGCAAGAACGGCGCGCCCCGAGCGTTCGTCGCCGTCAGATCGACGACCGTTCCATCGGCCCGTCGCGACGAGAGCCGAACGATCCTGCCCGGGACCCAGAGCGTCTTCCGCTCCGGATGAAACACGGGCTCGTCGTGGCGCTCGAGCCGCACCGCCGCGTCGACGTCGATCACGCGGGTGCCGGCGAACGTCGCGGCCGGGGACGCGGGATCGCTGCGATCGGCCCAGATGAGCCCGTGTGCCGGCCGCCTTCCGCCGGGCGCCACGCCGAGCAAGGCCGCGTACGAGACGCGCTCGTCGCGCCGCATGCGGCCGACCGAATAGAGCTGCGCTTCCGCCACCCACGCGAGCAGCTCCACCAACGTGATGCCGGGGTCGTGCGCGTTGTAGTCGGTCCACCCCGGCGCGAGCGCGGGAAGGAGCGACAGCCCGAGCCGCCGGAAGTCGTCGTAGCGACGGTCGAACAGCTTGGGAGCGAGAGGCGTCATGCCGTCCTCTCGATCACGTCGAACTGGAAGCGGAGGCCGTCGGGCGCGAGACGGACGAGCTCGTCCGGAGCCAACCGATCCGGCCACGGTGCCGACCGGTCGCCTTTCAACTCCGCCAGCGTGACGCTCGCGAGCCGAAGCAGGTGCGGAACGTCGAGGAGCGCGAAGGCGATCTGGTCCGGCCGTGGGCCTTCTCCGAGAGGCCATCCCTCTCCCGAGACGCCGCCCGTTCCCTGGTCGAGGAGATCCGCGAGCCGGCGCTTGACCGCCTGCGCGACCGCTCCCGCGTGATCGAGGTCCGCGACCTGCAGGCCGAGCGCGACCCGGAGCTGGCGGAGCTTCGGCGCCACGACGTCGAACGAGTCGCGATCGACCGATGGCGGCGTCGCCGCGAGGAGGAGCCGCTTCAGCTCCCGGCGCTGCGCGGCGCGCGGGATCGGGTCGTCGCCGCGCATCGCGACCACGAGCCGCGTCTTTCGCCCGCGCACGATCGCCCGCGCCTGCGCGACGTCCGGCGAGCTCTCGAGCGCGATGTCCTCGAGATCCCGCACCGTGACGGCGCGCCCGCGATGGCGAAGCTTCGCGGTCGCGAAACGCAGCACCCGTTCGTCCGACTCGGGGGGCGCGCCTCCGGCCGCGTGGTCCGCGGAGAACCCGGCCTCCACGCCGGCGACGGGCGTGACCAGGTTGAGCTGCGATCGCGCCGCGACCGCATTGGCGGGAGCGTCGGTCTGACCCGGCGCCGGCGGCTCCGTCCGCTGGTAGCGGAACGCCACGATCGAATCGCGGCCGACGGGCGGGATCCGACCGTGCCGGCCGTCGCCGAAGCGAATCTCTCCCGACGCCTCGTCGAGAGCGTACACGCGGCGCTTCGGATCCTCGTCGCCGGGGTCGGCAACCTGGTCCCAGAGCACCCAGTCGCCGCCGAGGTTCGCATCGGCCCAGACGCGATCGGGGTTCTCTCTGCGCAGAGCTTCGCGCTCCTCGTCGCTCAGGGGCTCGCGGATGCGGAGCTCGAGCGAGCCGTGGAGCACGGGCGGTCGCGCGACCGCCACCGTCAAGTTGGGCTCGCCTTCGGAAGACCCGAGGAGCTCGCGCGTCAGCGTCTCGGTCGCCCTCGCCCAGACGGCGTTCATGTATGCGCCGCGGAGGCTCGGACTCCACGTGCCGGCGGCTCCCGCGGAAGGCGCGAGGCGGATCCAGCGGAGCGGCTGATCGCCGAACAGCGTCGCCGGCGTCGGCGGCTCCGGGAACGACAGCGTCAAGACGCCGCTCTCGCCGAGCGCGCGCGTCTCGTCCTGGTGGACGAGCGGAACGAAGCGCTGTCCCACGAGCGCATGAACGGCGAGCGGCGCGAAGGCGTCGAGATCCCGCTCGCGATCGACGAGGAGCAGGACCTTGAAGGTGTCGCCGGAAAGCGGCGCGTCGAAGCCGAGGAGGATCGATCGCCCGGTCTGCGGAGTCACCGGAGCCGCCCGGCTCACGGCCGGCGACGACGAGCCGCCGCTCGCTCCCTCCGCCGGCCGCACGGCGCAGCCGCATTCCGGCGGGCAATCCGCGGCCTGCGTCGTCGTCTCGGCGCCCGAGAAAAGGCGGCCGAGCGACACGGACAGCGGAACGAACGCCTCGACGAGCGCGCCGTCGGTCGCGTTCGCGTCGCTCTGGTCGCGCGAGCAGCCGCTGTCCTCGGTCACGACGTACGTCGGCTTCACTTCCTCGGACATCGAGTACGAGATGCCGAGGTTCACGACCGAGGGTGGCTTGATGCCTTCCGTCGAGCGATCGATCGTCTGCTTGGTCTTCCCGCCGCCGAGATCCTCGGTGACGACGGTGACCGTTTCGGTTCCGTAGTCGCCTCCGATCAGCCGGGCACGGATCCAGAAGTGCACCTTGCCCGCCCAGTCGGTCGCCGCGATGTCGTCCGGGACCCGGAATTCGACGGAACCCGTATTCTTCAGGTTCCCGGTTTCCTCTCGCGTGAGGAGGAGCTTCGACCAGGCGCCGTTCCAGTATTCCCACGACAGCTCCGGATTCGAGGCGGTTCCGCCCAGCTGGCTTCCCCAGGCTCCGACTGTCGCGTCGAGGATGAAGGTGGTGCCGCTGGGCTCCGTCTCCCATTCGGACCCGAGCACGATCAGGATCGCGTCGTTGTCCGAGTCTCGCTTGAACGTTTCCGCCGCCTGGTGGGGCGGCTTTGCGTTCGGAAAGGCGAGACCGGCGCGCGACACGAGGTCGGCGTCACACTGCTGGTTGCTCGCCGTCGGATCGAGGGTCAGAGACGGGGCGACGCGGCCGCGGGGGTACTCCGGCAACCAGTATGCCGTGTCGCCCGAGGAGCTCGGCAGCGCGGTGTCCAGGGTGACCTCCCACTCCGGATTCGTCGCGTCGACGTTGGTCACCAGATACTCCGCACCCACGCCGCCCATTTCGATGAAGATGGTGGATTGCTCGGCGGCACCCCGGTCGTCCTTGGCCAGCTTCATCGTCTTGGAGCCGGTGGCCGTGCCCTTCGTCCCGGCGACCGACGTCCGAAAGACGACGACGTCGAGCCCCACGGCCGTCGTCGGGAACGTCGCATTCAACGGATAGAAGGCTTCGCTTGCGCTCGAGGCTCCCGGCCCCGCGACGACGAGCGTCGAGGAGGATTTCGCCTGGCCGCGCGTGACCGTATCATTCGCCGCGAGCGGGGTCGCCGAGGCGGGAAGAACGACGCCGGCCCCGAGCGCGCCCGTCAGCTCGAGCCGCTGCTGCAGATCGAATGGCGCGACGAAGACCTCCGCGCGCTCGCCCGGTACGATCAGATGATCCGCCACGAGCGTCGGAGCACCGCCCGCGCGCGCGCCACCCACCGACACGTCGGACGTGAAGAGTTCCCCTGCCAGACCCGAGAGCTCGGGCGTCCACATGGCCACGTACGCCTGACCGTTCCGGCGGACGGTCGCGATCGCTGCGAGCTCGCCGCCGTTCAACGCGGCGCCCAACGAGTTGCCGATCACTCGATCGGAAGCGGCTCTCAGCCCCGTGGATTTGACCGTTCCCGTTCCGGTCTTTCCGGGCCGACGAACTCGCTCGAGAGCATCGCCGGCGTCGGATGCCGCGATGACGGTGAGCGTCCCTCCTTCCATCAGCGCCACGGGGCGGACGTCGAACGCGAAGGTGGTCGTGTTGGACAGCAGATCACATGAGCCGACGTGCGGTTCGATCGTTGGGAACGACAACGTCTTGCCGTCCGAACCGAGCGTGATCCCGGCGGTCGATACGGTGTAGAGCTTCCCGTCGGACGCCACGGCCACGAGTCCCTCGGCGGCGGACGTATCGAGTTGTCCGCTGCTGACGACGAGGATCGGAGCGATCGCCTCGAGCACCACTGGAGTCCCGGTGTCGTCGGGCGCGACCGGCGCCCAGGGCGCGTCGTCCGCGAGCGAGCGGAAGAAGAGCTCTCCGCCCTCCAGCGCGACGAGCAGGGGCACCGTCCCATTCAGGTGAACGAGACCGTCCACGAGATGCGGAGCTGCATTCGAGCTCGGCAGTTGTCCAAAGGAGGTCCACCCGCTCCGCTTCGGATCGCCGTAGATCTCGCTCCAGACCCAGATGGTCGAGCCGGCGGACACGCCGACCATGAAGTCGTCGCCCTTCGACCAGACGGGGGGCCGCCAGCGGGGTTTCTGCTCGAGGGCGACCGGCGGCCCTCCGGGCGTCGCGCCTTTCGCATCCGGTCGCGGAGGCTGCAGCAGCTCGCGGTCCGGGAGAGGGCTGATCGCGCCGCTGCTCGCGTCGACCTCGTACAAGTGAAGCGCGCCGTCCTGACCCACGCCTGCGATCACCGAATTCGCGAACGCACCCCCACCCACCACGGCGAGCGACCAGAAGGACGGATCCGCGAGCTCGAAGGAGAGCCGTACCAGGGCACCGCGCTTCGAGAAGGCCTCGTCGCACTCGAGGTAGAAGGTATCGAACTGCTTCGGGGCGCGTCCGAGCGGATAGAAGGCCGCCGTCAAGACGAGCGGCGTGGTATTCGCCAACGCCTCGGCTTTGAGCTCGTTCCGACCGGCTCCGGCGGCGGCGGACGAAGAGGAGACGCCGGAGTTCACGAGCAGCGCCAGGCTCTCCACGGCGAGCGTCGCGACCGCCTCCTTCACCTGCGTCGACGATGCGCGGATCCAACGCGCGTTCTTCCCGGGCTGGACGGCGAGCTGTTCGATCGCCCCGTGGCCCTTGCTCAACGCGACGCCGCTCGGTGAAAGCTTGGCGACGAGTTTCCTCCAGCCGACTTCGTCCTCGCCGTCCTTTTTCCCCCAGTAGTGCCAGTCCGCTTCCGCGAGCGCCTGGGCGCCGACGACCTCGATGGTCGCGGCGGCTTCGATGTTCAGCAGATCCGGATGACCGAGATAGAGCGCGTGGAACTGCCGATCGAGCGCGCCCGGGTCGAACGGCTCGAACACCGATACCTTGCGAAGGACCGTGTCCGTGGCGAAGCCCGAGCCGGGCGGCACCGGCGGATCGACCGTGACGAGGTCGTTGTTCACCGCGACGACGCGGTATTCGGCGCTCGCGACCTCCACGAGCATCTCAGGCACCAGGCCGGTGGCCGGATCGACCTGCAGCACGGCCGACCCCGGCGCGGCGAAGGACTTGAGCCGCCACTGCTCGGGCGCCGCCTCCGGGGGCTCGATCTCGGTCAGGCCGGGCGGCTGCACGTAGATCGCGTCCTCGTCGGCGTCCGTCGCCACCACCATCGCGAGGCGGCCCGGCACGAGCCCGACGTCCGACTCGGTCTCGAACACCACCGTCGCGCCGTCGGCGCTCGCCTGCAGGCGCACCGGGGCCTCTGCGAGCACCGGCTCGGCCTGCGCAGCCATCTTGAGGACGACGGGCAGGCGGGCCGGGTGCGCCGCCTGGCGTTGCAGGCCCAGCCAATCGAGGAACCCGCGCCGCATCTTGTCGCCGGATCGATCGAAGCGTTCGGCGACCTCGGCGCTGAAGCGCGCCGCGACCGCGAGCAACGCGCGCCCGAAGTCGCCCTCGTCCTCGGCTCCCCACGAGGGCGCCCAGACGCGTGCGCGTTCGAGCAGCTCGCGCTCGAACTCGGCCGCCCGCCGGCGATCGAGGCGAGGCATCACGAGCGCCTTCACGGCCGGCCTCCCTCGCGGAAGTAGAACGGGAACACGAGGTTGCCGACCTGGTTCGTGCGCCGCACGCGGTATTCGAGCTCGATGAGCAGCTTGCCTTCGGCGCTCGCCGCATCGTCCACGTTGACGCCGACCACCTCGATGCGGGCCTCGTAGCGTTGCAGCGCTTCCTCGACCTCGGAGCGAATGCGCCTCAGCGTCGTGCTGTCGAGCGCGGTGAAGACCATCTCGTGGATGCCGCAACCGAAGTTCGGTCGCATGACTCGCTCGCCGGGCGCAGTCTCGAGGATGATGAGGATGCTCTCGCGAATGTCCTGCTCGTATTCCGAATAGGCGACGTGGCCGGTGCGGGGATCCACGTGGACCGGCATCGCCCAGCCGCGGCCGAGGAACTCCTTGCGCTCCGGGCTCGGTGCATCGGGCGTCATCCGATCATCACCGTCGGCGCCCCGAGGATGATCGCGTTCGGCGCACCCGCCTCGACGACCATGTCGCCCTGCCGTGCAGCCGGGAGCCCGCCGATCATCACGGTCATGCTCCCGACGGCGACCACGCCGCCGACGTGCGGCTTGGGACCGTCGGAAAGCGGGCATGCGTGCGAGTCCGCGGCGCATCGCCACGCGGGCTGTCCTGCGATGATCACCGTCGGACAGCCGGGTCCCGGCGACAGCGGCGTGCCGTGGCTCGTGGGGTCTCCGATGCGGGCGGCGGGCTGTCCCATGATGGCTAGTTGATGTTCACGAGCGCGCCGCGCACGGTCAGCGTCGCGCTCGCCTTGATTTCCATGGTGCTCGACGACTCAATCGTGACGGTCGTGCCTTTGATATTGAGCTGGCCCTTGGCCTCGATCGTCATCGCGCCGCTGGTGCTCTCGATCTTGATCTGGTTGCCGTTCTCGTCCTTCACGACGATGCCGTCGTCGTCGAACGTGATTTGACGGCCCTTCTCGTGCGCCAGGGTCACGGCGCCGCGCGATCCGTCGTCGAAGACGAGATAATGCCTCTTGCGCGACTTCAGGATCCGCTTGTCGTTCTTGCCGTCGTCGTTCGCGACTGGCGGCTTGTCCTTGCCGTACAGCGCGCCCAGGACGACCGGAAAGCGGATGTCCTCGCGCTCGAATGCCACCACGACCTCGTCGCCGACCTCGGGGATCATGACGAGACCGCGACCGTCGCCGGCCATCGGCATCGCGAGGCGCGCCCAGTAGCTGTCGCGCGGGTTCTCGTGCCACGGATATCGCACCTTCACCCGGCACTGCCCCTCGTCGTCCTTGTTCTGCGTGACCTTGGCCGTCGCGACGCCCCTCACGACGCCGCCTTCTTCGAGCGAGGTTTCGCGATGCCCTTCGGGAAGATTCATAGGCCGGTTTCCTTGACCTTGAAGCGCGTCCGATACCCGCTGCTGTCGAGCTTGTGGGTCACTTCCTGCAGGTAGTACTTCTTCGAGAACGGCTGCCCGAGGCCGTCGAGGAAGACCTTGCGATCCGGCCGTAGGTCCGGAAGACCGATCGTCTCCCCGTCTCCGGTCAGGAACTTCTTCGCGCGCTCGTTCAGCGCAGCCTTCGCGCGCTGATCCGCTTCGGACTGCGTGAAGACCGGCTGGCGCAGGCGCAGCGTCGGTTGCTTCTTCGAATCGCGCACGAACTTCTTCAGGCGCTGCCCGCCGCTTTGTCCCTTCAACCCGGACTCTTCACCGGCCTGCGCGACGCCGACGATCGGCTCCTTGCGATTTCGGTCCCACCCGTAGACCTCGACGCGTGTGATTTGCCCCGCGAGGTTCGCCTCGGGCTTGAAGCTCAGGAGGCCCTCGCCCCACTTGAGCCGCAGGATCTCGCTCGTCGTGTCCTTGGGCCGCTCGAAATGGAGCACGCCCCGCTCGCCGACGTAGAGCTCGTAGTGATTTCTGTCCGCCAGCTTCTTCAGGAAGGCCCAGTCGCTTTCGTTGTTCTGCTCGATCTGCGCGTGCTGCTCCTTCGTGGTCTCGACCTGCGTGTCCAGGTTGTTGTCTGCGGCGACGTTCACGACTGCGTCGCTGTCGCGCGCCTTCGACCAAGTCCTCGCGTTCCTGCCGAGTGTGAGCAGGAATGCGTGGTCCTGACCCGAGATCACCAGCTCCGGCGAACCGGTTTCCGGGAAGCTCGTCGTGATCGTCGTCACGACGCCGCTCATGATCCACGGGATCGATTTCGCGTCGCCGTAACCCATGTGGAGCTCGAGCTTCGTCCCGAAATCGAGCATCTCGATCGCGTCCTGACCGCGGTCGTTCTCGAACGCGTGATGCTCGAAGTTGAAGCAGTCGGTCACGGTGAACGAGAAGTGCGACGTCATGCCGAGCGACAGGCTGATCTCCAGCTGGCTCACGGCGAGCCGAAGATCGCGCACGAGATCCGACTGCTCGGACTTCCCCAGGCGAATGGAGAAGGCGGGCGCGTAGAACTCGCCGTACTTGCTAGAGAGATCGACGAGTTCCATCCGGATGCTCCATCGGGGGCACCAGCAGCCAGTCCCCGGGCTCGATTTCGCGCGGGTCGTCCAGGTCGTTCGCCTCGGCGATGCGAATCCACTCTCGCGGCTCGTCGTACTCGCGTGCCGCCATGAGCCAGAGCGCGTCGCGCCCGATCACGACGCGGCGTTTGGTCTTGTCGGCCGACTCGCGCCTCGGATCCTCGAGCTGTCGGCGCAGCGTGCGGTATTCGCGGAAGCTCACGGACAGCGTCGCCCGCGCCGGCGTTCCGTCGGGATGGAAGAGCGTCACCTTGCGGCCGAGCTTTTCGATGACCGCGGTGAACTCCAGCGGGCCCCAATTGAAGCGGACAGGCGGCGGCGCGTGCAGGTCGCGATCGATCTCCAGGAGCGCGCTGATGTCCCGGATCCGATCCATGACGGGAGCGGTCTCTGCGCGCTCGCGGGAAGTCGGGCCGTTGGGGTCCGTGTAGTCGTCGAGGAAGAGGTCCATGCTCAGGTGGTCGGATTCGCCGTTCACGAACTGCAGCAGCGGCGTACCGAGGCCCGGCACGGGCGTCGCCTTGAAGGTGTTGGAGCGCTCGAAGTTGTACTCGGTGGGATTGAAAAGGACCGGGATCACCTTCGCCGCTCCGCCCGTCAGAGCGGTGATCGTGGCCTTCTTCAGCTGATCTCTGCGCACGGCCGCCTCACACCCCGCGCCGCTCGCGCTCGATGCGCGCGCGACGCTCGACGCGGCGGATCACGTCGTCGGCCAGCCGGTCGAGCACGGCGGCGTCAAGCGGCGCCGCGGCGGCGCGACGGGTGCGCTCGTCGCGTACGTCCTCGGCCGCTCGCGCCGGCAGCGAAGCCGTCGACGGAAGCGGTGGCATCGCGGACGTTTGGGCCCGCGCATGCGGACTCTCTCCTGGCGCGCCCGGAGTCGATCGCACCGTCCGCCATACGAGGTCGACCGGGCGATCCAGACGCACGCTCGGCGCCGTCGGCTCCTGGCGGGCGCGCCGGTGGCGCACCGGCGCGAGCGGTCGGCGATCGACCTCGCCCCCGCGGAACGACTGCCCGAGGTGCGCGCGAGGAGCGGGGGTCGCGACCACCGGCGACGCCGACGCCTGCCGCCGAATCCGCCTCGAGACCGGCACCTGGCGGAGCGCGAGGCTCCGGGGATCGAGCCCGCGCGGGACACCCGGCGACAGCGCGCGTCGCTCCGCGGCGTGGCCGCTCGTGCCGCGATGGCGCCGCCCCGTGCTCGAATCGGGAAGGCCGCCGTCGCCGGCGGCGCGCGGCGTGCCGCCGGTGCGGGCGAGCGGATGCAGGGCGCCGGCGGCTGCCGATGCGCGAACGCGCCGCCGCGATCGCGGGACCTCGCCGAGGACGCGGGTTCGCTCGATCGCCATCGTGAGGCGCCGTTCCCGGCGCTCGGTCGCGAAGGTCTCGACGCGTGCGACGACGACGCGAGCCGATGCGTCGGCCCGAAGTGCGTTCCCGACCGCGTCGAGCGGTGACCGGCGGCCCCTCATCGCGCCCGCGATCGGGCGATGATTCGACTCCGGCTGCCCGGGCATCGCCGATGCGGCGATCGACCCGCTCGGCGCCCCGTGGGTCCGCGTCGCGTGACGGCATCCCGCCGCGGCCGGTCGGCCCGCAGGCGAGCCGGTCGGGCGCGCCGCTTGGCGGACGTCGAAGTGAAGATGAAACCGCGACAGGAAAAGCGCGAGCGGCCTCGCCGCGGCGCGCGTCGCCGTCGTCGCGCGACGGGTGCGGATCCGGCGCCATCGCAGCGGGACCGGAAGCCGCGGCCGGTGGCGTCGCGGGTCGTCTCGCCGAGACGCGAGACGCGCCGCCGCGACCCGCGCCGCGAGCGCCAGCGCGGGAACGACCCGCATGGCACGCTCGGCGCTCACGTCCCCTTCCGCAACCCGTGATGGGCGAGCTCGAGGCTCTCCATCACGACCTGAGCGGACTGGGCGTCCAGGTCGGACGCCGTCCACTTCACGGGATAGGCGTGCTCGATCTGCCACGCCCAGGCCTTGTCGCCGGCCTCGTCCTGCAGGCGCACCCAGACCGTCTTCCGTGCGACGTCGCCGTCGGCCGCGGCGAGCGCCCATTTCCACAGATCGTCGAGGGCGAGCCCGCGTTCCAACACCACCACGGAATACGAGACGTGGCTCACCAGCTTGTGCTCGTACTCGTTCACCCCGCCCTCGCGGTAGGATTCGTGCCGCACCTCTCGCGACAGCCCCTTGACGCGCACGAAGCCGCCGCTCGCGATCCCGTCGATCTCCACGAGAAAGCGAAAGCCGCGCAGAGGATCCTGACGCTCCACCGCGAATCACCTCAGACGTCGAACGGGTTCGGGGACGCGCCGTCGAGCGTTCGATTGATGGTCGAGATCTCGCGGCACCAGCGCCGGCGCTCGCGATGCTCGAGTCGCATGAGCTCGTCGCACGACCAGTGGAAGTGGTGAGCGATGAACGCCATCTCCTCGTACAGCCACTTCACGGGGTAGGCGCTCATCCTTCCCCCAGCGCCGCCATCCTGCGCAGCGGGGCTCGCCCAAGCTGGCTTTTTTTTTCCGAGATCGGCTCGTCGTCGAGCTCCTCCACCGCATTCAGCTTCTCGTAGAGCCGCTGGAGGTACGCGAGGTCGGACGCGTAAAGGCCTTCGACGACTCCGGTGTGGATGTCCGGAAGCGAGCCGAGCTTCGTGATGACGCGCGCGAGGACGATCACCGCCAGGTAGGCTTCGTTCTGCTGCACCCGGGGGTCGCGCAGAGGGAGGATCTCGTCCGCGGCGGTCGCGAGGCGCATGGTGCCTCGCCGATGCAGCGTCCCCGTGTCGTCGACGTATCCCTTGGGAAGCTCGAACTCGACTTCGGTCTGGAACCCGAGGTGGGTCGCGGTGCCCATGACGGTCTCCTCCTACGCCACTCGCTCGATGCCTTCGTTCGCGAGCTCGAGCAGCTCGATGAGCACTTCGTTGCCCTTGGCATTGAGGTCGCTGGGATCATACTTGACGGGCCAGGCGTCGCTCACGACGAAACGCGCCGAGTCGGTCCCGGCCTCGTCCTGGACCACGATCACGACCTTCTTGCGTCGGTCCTTGATCTGGCCGGCGGACACGTCCGAATGCCACTTGAAGAGGTCGAGCGCGCTGCCGCCGATCGTGAGCCCCCATTTCAAGGTGATGTTGCCGTACTTGGTGAGGCCGGAGAGCTTCCGGACGTGGGGCGGATCGGTCCCTTCGCGATAGTCGACGGCGTCGATCGTCGTCTCGGCGATCATCACCTCGCTGAAGCCGGCCTGCGAGATGTTGTCGATCTCGAGGCGGTAGCGGAAGTTCCGGAGCGGATCGTTGCGTGCCATGGCGTGCTCCTACCGTTGCGCTTCGGCCGTGTTCTGGAAGATGCGGAAGACGACGAATTCCGCCGGCCGCACGGGCGCGATGCCGATCTCGCAGATGAGCCGACCGTTCAGGATGTCGTCTTGCGACATCGTGGTGCGGTCGCAGGTGATGAAGAATGCCTCCTGCTCGGTACGTCCGAAGAGCGCCCCGAGGCGCCATTGCGCGCGCAGGAACAAGCGGATCGTGTCGACCACGCGGGCCCAGAGTCGATCGTCGTTCGGCTCGAACACGACCCACTGCGTGC
The DNA here is from genome assembly GCA_035651755.1 of Binatia bacterium. GTDB lineage: Bacteria > Desulfobacterota > Binatia > UBA12015 > UBA12015 > DASRFA01. Next base: position 71,342 of record DASRFA010000054.1, read on the forward strand.
CCTCGTAGATGGACCGCTCGAGGAAGATGAAGAGCCGACGGACGCTCACGTATTTCCAGAGCGCGTTGGAGGTGATGGTGCGGGCGCCCCAGACGCGGATGCCGCGTCCGGGGAAGTTCCGGACGACGTTCACCCCTTTCGGATTGAGGTCGTCCTGCATGCGGTCGTTGACGTCGTACTCGAGGTCGAGCGCGCCCCGGAGCACCTCGTTCGCCGGCGCCTTGAACACTCCGCGATCCGCATCCGTCCGCGCGTACACGCCGAGGACCGAGCCCCCGGGTGGAATGAGCTTGCGGGCTCCGGTGACGGGGTCCGACGTGACGACCCACGGGTAGTAGAAGGCTCCGTAGGAGCTGTCCGTCGGAAGCTTCGTCCGCGGATCGAGATCGGAGGGGTTGCTCTGCCCCTTCGGCGCGTCGATGACCGCGAACCGAAAACGCATGCTCTCGCAGTGGTTGACGATCTGGACGACGATGTCGTCGGAGACCGCGGGCGCGTAGACGAGCGCGACGTCGCGGTAGGGATCCATCTCGAGCGCGGCGAGGCCCTGCCGCTCGAGGCGCGCATCGGCGGGAACCCCCCTGAAGTCGTCCACCCCGAGAGGCGTCGTGTCGTCCGCGCCGCCGGACAGCACCTGGAGCCCGTTGGCGGGACGCGTGCCGGGGGCGACTCCGGGATTGCGAACCAGGACGCCCAGCGCGGAAGTCTCCGGTCCCTGGTTGACCTCGCCCTTGTCGAGGTCGATGAAGGGGACGCGCTTGCCGTAGAAGTCGGGAGACGTCTCGTCGACGACCAGGTCGTCGAACTCCTCGATGAGCTGAGGGCGCGGCAGGCGGTTCCTCCCCTCCGTGGTGAACGGGTCGAACGGCTCCTGTCCCGCGACCCAGTACGCGAGGCGGAGCCTGAAGCCGACGGGGTTGTCGTCCTTGTCGCGCGTGGTGCTGTCTTCGATCTTCACGAGAACGCGGGTTCCCCAGCTCCCGTGACCGGCCGCGCGCAGGATGAAGTCGCCGAAGGCGGCCTGCGCGACCGCCGAGCCGTTGCCGACGATGCGGCAGATGAACACGCGGCCGCCGCCGTTCTCGAAGAACCCGTTGACCGCGTAGGGCAGGTACTTGTCGGGCCCGAAGACGTTGCCGAACCAGCGTTGATAGTCCTTGTAGCTGGTGACGAGGCGCGGGCGGATCGAGCCGCGCTCGGCCTCGCCGAGAAACGCCGCCGTGCTCGTCGGCACGCCTTCGATCGGGCGCGGTCCGCGCTCGATCTCCTCGATGTAGACTCCCGGATGCAGGTATTCAGGCATGGCAATGCTCCGTGCTCAGTCGGCCTGCTGGGTCGGCTTCGATTCGGTCTTGCGAAGCACGTCCCCGCAACAGTCGACCACGCTGGGGATGGCGCCCTTCGCCGCCTTCTCGAACGACTTCGGGTCCAGGCGGTCCTTGATGAGGTTGAGGTTGCGAGTGATCTCGTCGTCCACGCTCTGATACCGAGCGGTCGCGTCGGCGAGGGCGTCCTTCACCGGCCGGTAGCGCTTCTCCACGAGACAGCAGATCAGGGCGAAGTAGTCGTTCGGATCGACGAGGAAGGGCTGCGGACCGACCAGGCGCTGCCGCACGCTCGGCTCGCCGACGTCCGGCCCGCAGCAGTCGTCGGGCTCACCCTCGTCGCAAGGGCAGAACTCCGTGTACTTCTTGTCGATGACGGTGGTCGATCGCGAGGCGGGCGGCGCGATCGCCAGATGCATCGGGATCAGCTTGAAGAAGACGTCGTAGACGGTCTTCGAAGGGTCGGTGCCGAGGCTCTTCTTCGCGCTCTCGTAGAGCGTCCTGTTGTCGGCGATCGCCTTGTCGATCGTCTGTGCGGGCTTCTCCCACGCGGCGAGCACCTTGGCGATGCGGTCGGCTTGTCGCTGCTTCGCGTCGCGCTGCCGTCCGTACCAGTACCGAAGGTCGTACAGATCGTGCACGGTGTCGTAGAACTCGCCGTCGTCGTAGAGGCGACGCTCGGCGTAGATCACGTCGTTGATCAACGGGCAGACGTAGCACTCGATGATGCAGCGCCAGCATGGGACGGTACAGACGACGGTACGGAGCAGCTCGGAGATGTCGCGATCGAGCTTCTCCCACTTGTCGACTTCGTCGTCGTACCATTTCCGCGTGTAGTCGTCGGCCGCCTTCTTCGCCTTCGCGAGGAAGTCCTCGAGGTCCTTCCTGAACTCCTTCGCCTTCTCGCCCTTCGCCTCGAGCTCGGCCTGGCTCGTGATCAGCTTCTCGAGGCAGTCGGGCGTCGTCGTGGGGGGCGGCGGACAGTTGCAGCACGAATCGGGCGGCGGGCATTTGTCGGTCGTCAGCTCGGGCGGCGTCGGCTCCGTCAGATCCTTGCAGTCTCCCGGCCCGTGCGGCTGCGGCGCGGGATTCGCTTGCGGCTTGCAGTCCTGTCCGGACTGCGTGTTCGTGTGTTCCGTCATGGCGCGGTCTCCTGTTCGCGGACTCACGAGTCCATTTCGTCCCAGGCGAAGACGAGCGCGTCCGGCTTCGCCGCAAAGGTCGCCGGATCGGCGACGCGACCTTGCAACAGCGGGATGGGGTCTGAGTGGCGCTCCCTCGTGGGCGAGCGTCGCGCGCGCAGGCGCGCGACGAGCGCGCCACTCGCATCGTGCTTCGGATCGGAGCTGAACTGCAGGATCGCGGCGAAGTCGCCGTGCGCATCCGTCGACGATCGGGTCGGCGCGTCGCGCCAGACGTCGCCGTCATCGAGCCACTGCAGCCAGACTTCGGCGCCGACGATCGGGACGCTCGGCGCCCCTCGCTCCTCGATCAACGCGCCGCGGAGCCCGGTGACGCCCGTCCCGAAGGGATACGCGACGTCGGGAAGGAGGACGCGCGTCGTGAGCGGCAGCTCCAGGTCGTCGCGAGCGATCTCGAGCCTGCGGTACGGAAGCAGCCCGGGGTCGACCGTGATCCGCTCGAGGCGCTCGAGCGCGTCTTCCTCCTCCAGCCACACGAAGAGCCCGCTCGCGTTCACGATCGGAAGTCCGTCGAGACCCTCCGCCGTCACCTCGAGACCGCGATGGACACGCGCGAGCGTGATCGCATCCACGAGCTCGAGGGCGAAGATCACGTTCCGGACGTACGCCGGCTCCGGTACGCCCACCGCGGCCGAGGGTCGCGTCATGCCCCGACCTCGCTCGCGACCGCGCCGGCGAGCAGGCGATCCTGAACGACCCGCGGCCCCTGCGCCTCCGGCTTCGGTGGATCGATCCACACCGGCGTCGCCAGGTAGGCAATGGACGTCCGGTAGTTCGCGGTCGGAAAGAGCGCCCAGATCCGGCTCGATTCGTCCGTGGTGAGCGGCTCGAGCGAAACGTGCACGGTCTCCTGGCTCGTCACGGGCAGGTGCAGCTCCGGGTCGAGCTGCATCGCCTGCATCGCGAGACCGAGCGCATGCAGGAGCGTCTCCTCGCTCGATTCCGGCGTCGTCCCGACGGTGACCAGAAAGTACAGGTCGAGCGGCAGCGAGTTCTGAAACACCTGCACCGGCGGCTGGGGCTTGCCCGTCGCCACGCGATGCTCGCGGTTGCGCAGGCTCGAGTTCGGAACGATCCGGTAGAGGAACAGGATCAGCGGAGCGCCGCTCGCGTCGGCGTCGTCGAGCGGCCCCACGAAGACCTTACCGAAGTTGCCGGCGAGCGCCGCGTCGAGGCGATCCTTCAGCGCGCGGGTGACCTTCAGGATCGCGTCGGCGCTCATGCCGCTCTCCGTCGGTCCACCAGCTCGAGCTCGACCGGCGGCATGCCGAGCTTCGCGAGCTCGGCTCGTGCGGCGTACGCGACGTGCTCGATGCCGATCCGCGTGCCCGCGGCAGCCGCGACGAACGCGGCGCGCAGAGTGATCTGGCGGATGTGTCCGCCCGTCAGATCGATCCTGCGGGCGACGTGACGGAAGGCGGCGTCGTCGAGCGCGTGCGATTCGGGCGGCAGGCACTGACGCCAGATCTTCTCGCGCGCCTCGACGTCGGGCCTCGGAAAGTCGATGATGAAGCGCAGGCGGCGCAGGAAAGCGGGGTCGATGTTCTGACGAAAGTTGGTCGTCAGGATGGCGAGGCCCGAGTACGCCTCCATGCGCTGCAACAGGTACGCGACCTCGATGTTCGCGTAGCGGTCGTGGGCGTCCTTCACCTCGCTGCGCTTGCCGAGCAGGGCCTCCGCTTCGTCGATGAGGATCGCGGCGCCCGATTCTTCGGCGTCGCGGAATGCGCGGTCGATGTTCTTCGGGGTGTCGCCGATGTACTTGCTTTCGATGCGCGACAGATCGAGGCGGAGAACGTGATTGCGGAGCCGACGCGCGATCCCGAGCGCGGCCATGGTCTTGCCGACGCCGCTCGGTCCATAGAAGAGAGCCGTGACGCCGCGACCGTACGGAAGCTGCTCGCGGAATTTCCATTCGTCGAGGACGCGCGACGCGAGTCGGACATGGTCGACGATCTCGACGAGCTGCTGCATCCGGTCCGGCGGCAAGACTACGTCGTCGAGCTCGAAGGCCGGCTCCACGATCTCGGCGAGCGGTGAGACGCCCCTGGCGGCGACCTCCTTGCACGCCATGGTGAAGCGCGACGCGTGGCGGTCGGACGTCTCGTCGGCGAGAGGTCGGTGGCGCGCGAGGCGCATCGCGTGCTCGAGCCCGTCCACGCGAAGGGGATGCTGGCGAGAGATCGCGTCGGCCGCCTCCTCGGAGACGTACGCATCGGCACCTGCGGCGGCCGCCCGCACCGCGGCGATCCGTCCGGCGATCGACAGAGCGGGCTCGTCCACCAGCTCGTAGGGCGCGGACCCGAGTAGAGGTACGACTCGCGCCGCGTTGCAGCAGATGAGCGCCGCCCGCTGCGCCGTCCGGCCGAGCGTCGCGAGGAAGAGGCGCATCCAGCCGTCCTCCTCGTCGGCACCCTCCACCTTCGTCACGTCGACGATGACCGGGGCGCCGGTCAGTCGCGACATCCGACCGAGCCGACGGGCGCACTCTTCGATCTCGAGCGCGTCGACCGTCGCGAGACGCGCTGCATCGACGCGGATCGGCTCCGTCCGCTCGTCCTCGGCACCGACCTCGAGCACGGCGCGCCAGCTCGCCGGGTCGTCGCCGCCGAGCACGAGCCAGCACGCGTCACCGGCGCGGAGCGATCGCAGGAGCTGCGAGGCAGCCGCGCGATCCTCGGGGCGCCGAACGAGGACCGCGCCCGCCCAGGGAACGACGCGCACGGCGCGCCGCACCTGCGGATCCGCGGCGAGCGCATCGCGATCGCCGAGCAGCCACTGCGCGAGGAACGGATCCAGTCTGAGCGACTCGTCGGCCGCGGGCAGGCGGTCGGCGCAGCCGTCGAAGACGAGCCAGTATTCGAGCGCTCGACCGCGGTTCAGGTCGGCTCGGACGCGCGCCGTGTCGCCGAGCAGCGCGCAGGAGAGGCCGACCGTCCCGACGCGGCGACTCATGTCGTCCAAGAGGACGCCGATGCAGCGCTGAAACCGGTGATCCAGCTCCGGCGCGAGCGCCAAAACCAGGATTCGAAAGTCGAGGGAGCCGAGGCCGAACGCGCGGCTGGCGGCAGCCAGCGGCTCCGTGCTGACGTCGGCTTCGGCCAGCGCGCGGCTCAGAGTCTCGTCCGCCTTCACAAGCCGTGCGGGCAGGCTCGCAAGCGAGCGGTCGGAGGACGTGTCGAGCGACTGCAGGAGAGTTGCGCGGGTGAGCGACAGCCCGTGGACGTCGCCGTTGTCGTCGGGGATGCGCGAGATCGCGTCTCGCAGCACCTCGTGGACCCACTCCTTCGCGGCTTGCAGCAGTAACCGCTCCGAGGAAGCCGGCTCGCGCACGACCGCTGCCCCGTCGAGCGTGTCCGCGGAGCGCAGCTGGATGTGCGCAACGCGCTCTTGGGGGCGCCGGCTCACGCGCTCGACGAGGTCGCGCAGCGCGCTCAAGAGGGAATCCAGGCTCGGATCCCGGAGCGTGATGCGGACGATGTCATCGACGACGTCGACGCGGAGGACCACGAGGTCCGCGCGCTGCACGAGCCATCGTTCTGCGAGCTGATCGGTTTCCCAAGGCGGGCCTACCAGGACGAACGCGCACTGAGGCGAAGAAGGGATCGACTCGAGAAACGCGTTCGCCTCCGTGACCGGAACGACGCCTCTCTTGACGAGGTTCATGTCGGGCCGCGCCCCGACGACCTCGGAGATGACCTCCGCTTTCACGTCGGGCGATGTCGCCGCCACCAAGACATTGATCCGAAGCAAGGCAGTCCTCGACTCTTCGAGCGCCAGGCTTGTCCCACATCGCGCTCGCCGTCGTCGATGCTCCGTCGCGGCTAAAAAAGGATCTAGTTTCCGCGTGCCGCGGTGTGCACCGAAGGATCGCTCTCGACCGGGACCCTTGGATCGATCCGGGATGGATCCAAGGATCGATCTCGCCGAGGCGCCCTACGCCGGCTGCTGCTGCGTCAAGCAGTGGAACGCGCCCAGCCCCCACACGAGGTCCGTCGCGCGGATTCCGATGACGCGACGGCCCGGAAAGGCGCTCGACAACGCCGCCAGCGCCTTTTCGTCGTTCGGGTCGTCGAACGCGGGCACGAGCACCGCCGAGTTCGCGACGTAGAAGTTCGCGTAGCTCGCGGGCAGCCTCTGACCCTGCTCGTACAGCGCTCGCGGCATGGGGAGCGTGCGCACCGTCACGCGCCGGCCGCGGGCGTCCACCATCGCGCGCAGGCGCGCGAGGTTGTCCTGCAGCGCACGGTAGTTCTCGTCGGCCGGGTCTTCCTCGACCACCGTCACGACCACGCCGGGCGCGACGAAGCGCGCCAGGTCGTCGACGTGGCCGTCGGTATCGTCGCCGGCGATGCCGTCGCCGAGCCACAGCACCTTCTCCGCGCAGAGAAAGTCGCGAAGCCGCTGCTCGATCGCGTCCCGCCCGAGGGACGGATTGCGATTCGGATTCAGCAGGCACGACTCGGTCGTCAGCACCGTCCCCTCGCCGTCGCCGTCGACCGATCCGCCCTCCAGGATCATCCCCGGCTCGAACACGCGCCAGCCGAAGCGGCTCGCGAGCTCGGTCGGGACGCGGTCATCCTGCTCCCATGGCGGGTATTTGCCGCCCCACGCGTTGTAGCCCCAGTCGGTCACCGCGACGTCGAGGCCCTCGCCGTCCGCCCGACGATCGCGACGCAGGAAGATCGGCCCGTGATCGCGGATCCACGCGTCGTCGGTCGGAAGGACGTGGAGGCCGACGCGCGCGAGGTCCACGCCGCCCGCGCGCAGCAGGCGCGCGACCGGCGCGCGGTGCTCCTCGGACAGCACCAGGATCTCGACTCGCTCGCCCGGCACGAGCGCGCGCACCATCTCGACGAAGATCGCCGGCACGGGCTCGAACTTCCCGGGCCACGAGGCTTCCTTGTGGGGCCACGCGAGCCACGTCGCCGCGTGCGGCTCCCACTCGGCGGGCCAGCGGTAGCCGAGCTCCCGCGGCGTGGTCACGCCCGACGGGCCCGACGAGGCCATGCGCGCTCAGCGGGCGGGCTCGTCGAGCGCACGTCCGAGCAGGCCTCCGTAGGCGTCGATGCGGCGATCGCGGAGGAACGGCCAGTGCCGCCGCACCTCCTCGATACGCGCGAGGTCGCAGTCGGCGTAGAGGATCGTCTCCGCCTCGTGATCGGCGCGCGCGACCAGCGCACCGAACGGGTCCGCGACGAACGACGCGCCCCAGAACTGGACGGTGCCCTCCACGCCGACCCGGTTCGGCGCCGCCACGTAAACGCCGTTCGCGACCGCGTGGCTTCTCTGCACGAGCTCCCACGCGTCGTGCTGTCCCTTCCCGTACTGCGCCTTCTCCGACTCGTGCCAGCCGATCGCGGTCGGGTAGAAGAGCACCTCCGCGCCGGTCAGCGCCGTCAAGCGCGCCGCCTCCGGGAACCACTGGTCCCAGCAGACGAGCACCCCGACCTGCGCGTAGCGCGTCCGGAATGACCGGAACCCGAGGTCGCCGGGCGTGAAGTAGAACTTCTCGTAGTAGAGCGGGTCGTCCGGGATGTGCATCTTCCGGTAGAGCCCGAGCAGCGTGCCGTCGGCGTCCACGACGCACGCCGTGTTGTGGTAGATGCCCGCCGTCCGGCGCTCGAAGAGCGATCCGACGACCACCACGCCGCGCTTCTTCGCGGCCGCGCACAGCGCGTCGCTCGACGGTCCCGGAATCGGCTCCGCGAGGTCGAAGCGCTCGTGCTCCTCCGCCTGGCAGAAGTAGCGCGACCGGAAGAGCTCCGGCAGGCACACGATCCGAGCTCCTGCGCCCGCCGCCTCGTCGATCGCGGAGAGCGCCTTCGCGAGGTTCCGCGACGGCTCCTCCTCGCAGCGCATCTGCACGAGCCCGAGCTTGACGACCGCCTGGCTACGGTTGTCGGCCATGCGGCCATCCTAGCCACTCGGGACGCCGCTTGCGACGGCGCCCGACGAAGATCCGACGCGGCTCAGCGCCGCGCGCGGTGGTCGAGCGGGCGCGCTCCCCGGCCGACCGCGGGCGCGCGCCGGATCGCCTCGCCCACGAAGCGCTTCGCGTCGCGCACTGCCGCGCGCAGATCGCGCCCGCACGCGATGCCGGCCGCGATCGCCGCGGACAGCGTGCAGCCCGCCCCGTGCAGCGGCCCGACGTCCAGACGCTCGCCCGCGATCTCCTCGAAGCCGTCCGCGTCGAGCAGCAGGTCGGTCGCCGGCCCGCTCGCGTGTCCGCCCTTCACCAGCACCGCGCCGGCGCCGAGATCGCGGATCGCGCGAGCCGCGTCGCGGCGCTCCGCGTCCGACGCGACCGGGCGCCCGGAGAGTACGGCGGCCTCGGCGAGGTTCGGCGTCACCAGGCGCGCGCACGGGAGGAGCCGCGCGCGCACGACGGCAACCGCGTCGTCGTGGATCAGGCGATCGCCGCTGGTCGCGACCATGACCGGATCGACGACGAGCGGGGGCGCCCCGGCGCGCGCGAAGCGCTCGGCGACGACCTCGACGATCGCCGCGCTCCCGAGCATGCCGCTCTTCGCGGCGCCGACGGCCAGGTCGTCGAGCACGGCGTCGAGCTCGGCCGCGACGAAGACCGCCGGAAGCTCGTGCACCGCGCGGACGCCGGTGGTGTTCTGCGCGGTCGCGCACGTGATCACGGCGGCGCCGTAGACCTCGAATGCCGCGAACGTCTTCAGGTCGGCCTGGATGCCGGCGCCTCCGCTCGGGTCGGAGCCGGCGACCGTGAGCGCGATCGACGGCGTCACGGCGCGAGGTCCTCCTGCACGCGCACGAAGCGCCAGCGCGGCCCGCCGCGGCCCGAGCTCGGCCGCACGTCGCGTGCGACCGCGACCCAGAGCTCCGGCTTCGCCCACGCGATCGGCCCGAGCGACGGCCAGATCGCGGGCGGCTCGAACGCCGGCGCGCCCTCGCGGCAGCGCGCCGCGAGGACGCTCCAGTCGCGCGTCGGCCACGCGAGCCCGGCGAAGGCGAGGCCGTGCGACGTCGGCATCGCGAGCACCAGCGCGCCGGAGCGCGTGATCCCGCAGAGGAGCAGCTCCTCGAGCGGTCGCTCGACGAACGCCACCCAGTCGTCGGAACGCACGCCCGGCCGGTAGGGCGAGCGCGCGCGCCGGGCGAGGATTCCCGAGTATGCCGCGCGCCCGCCCTGAACCGACTGCTCCCACGCCGCGGACGCCGACCCGCGCCACGCCGGCAGCACGCGCACGCCGTCCCGCTCGCGAAGCCGGAGCTCGCGCAGCTCGCGCTGTCGCTCGGAGAGCGCGAGCGCGGTCACGTCGCGTCCGTCGCGCACGAGCACGTCGACGACGTCGAGCGCCTCGCACGCCGCGAGATCGGCCGCACCGTCGGCGCCGTCGCCGCCCGCGCCCGGTGCGACGGCGAGCGCGTCGAGCACCGTGGTCGTCCCGGCCCCGGCGCGCGCCCGGCTCGCGGCCAGCGGATCGACGAAGCGCTCGAGCGCCTGCGTCAAATCGCGCCCCGCGCGCCCGCGCATCCGGACCCGGTCGTCGAGCACGACGAGGCAACGCCAGCCGTCGCGCCACGGCGACAGCAGATGGTCCTCGCCGCTCCGATCGATGATCGCGGGATCGCCGCCCGCGACCGGCCACATCGGCGTGAGAGCGACGCGCGGGCGCGCCGCGCGCCGCGTGCCCGTTCCCGGGCGACGCGGCGCGGACGACGCGCCTCGCGAGGTCTCGCTCACGGCTTCATTCCAACGTGCGGAGGTTCTGGCCTGCTCCGAATGCGCCGAGCGTCTGTCCGTACCACCCGATGATGGCGACGGTCGTGTCCTCGTCCGGGTCGGACGGACCGCCGGTGTAGTCGGCCCCTTCGTCGCCGAACGCGGCGATCGTCGCCGAGCCGTTGAGATTCGTCCCCGGGAAGAAGTCCTGCAACGACGTGAAGAGCGCCGTGCCCGTGAGCGAGACGCTGCCCGAGGCGATGAGGCCGTCGCCGGAGTTCCCATGGAGCTCCAGCGAGACGACGAATGTCGACGTCCCGGCGGTCGGCGCGAGACCATCCGTCAACGACGTCACGGCTCCGCCGCTCTTGAGGGCGATGTTCAAGCCGAGGATGATGAGCTCGTTGTCCTGCAGCTGAGAAGGGTTGAACGTGGTGCCGCTGATGCCCGAGCCCACCGATAGCCCGCCGATGAGACCCATGCCCGCCGCGGACGAGCCGAACGCCGCGTTCGTCTCGGTGTTGGCGATCGTGAAGTTGCCGAAGAGATCGCGGGTCCGCTCGGGATCGTGCCTCCCGGCGACGACGACGAAGCCGCGGCGACCGGCAAGGCTGATCGTCGGACCTTCCACGAAGCCGCCATCGCCCGACGGCGAGCGGTCGCCGACGCGCGTCGCGTCGACGATGTCGGTTCCGCCGTTGCTCAGGATCGTGCGCGTCGCCTGCGTGATGAGCTCGCCGCTTTCATCGTAGAAGAACCACGTCGCATCGAACGTGTTCGGGCCGATGTTGCTCACGGCGAAGAACGTGGTGCGCGGGCCCGCCGCGTCGAAGGGCATGACGAGGTCCACGTCCGGGAAGTCGGAGTTCGGGCCGGCGATGCTGGGCCCCAGGCCCGCCATCGCGGTTCGGGTCCCGGCGACCACGACCATGCCCAAAGAAATGGCTGTCAGTAACTTCCGCATGGAATGAATCCTCTCGCCGGCGTGGCTCCCCGGCCGGTCCGGCGACGGCCGGCGGCCGGATGGGAGCACGACATGGGGTCTGCAACACCCGCCGGCTCTAGAGGTGGCTTCCAATGAAACGCGATCGGTGGCAAGCCGGTATGGCAAAGCGGCGCGAGTGCCTGATCGTGCGGTTCTGCATGCTTCGGCAAGGAAAAAGGCCCCCTGGGCCGTCGGCCAATCTGGCTCCGCGCTTGCAGCTTCCGCCTTCCGGATGAGCCGCTCCTTCGTCAGGGCCTGGGCCACGGTCGCCACGATCATGGCGATGGTGTGCCTGGCGTTCGTCCAGCCGATGCCCGAGCACGTCTCGAGCTCGGCCGCGAAGGCGCGGAGCTCGAAGGCGGCGACGTTCGCCACGGCACCCGATTGCCAGGTGAGCCAGACCGCCCCGTTCGTCGACTCGATCACGACCGGAAAGACGTTCACGCCGTACGTGACGCTTCCGGGATGGACGCTTCTCCAGGACCCGGCGAGCCGCCGTCTCGCGTCCGTTGCGACGCTGGACTCGTTGCGGTCGCCGCCCAACGAGCCACCCACTCGCCCGGGCTGACGCCCCGCCACATCGGATCAGGGCCTCCCGATCCGGGTGCGAGTCTTTACTCGCTGGAGAGCCGCGAGGCTTTCGCGAGCGCGCCGTCCGGTAGCGGCGTGGAGACGGGATCTGGAGGTGCCTGCACGTGGACTCACGAGCACCGGTGCGTGCGAGCTTCGGGGTACGTCGCACGACATCGGCTGGATCGGTCGAACGGTGGGCGGACGGCCGATCAGCTCGAGCTCCAAACGACGCTGGCGGGGCAGGACCGGGTTTCCGGTCCTGCCCTGAGCAGCGAAGCGAATCCGGTCCGGACCCGTAGCGGCTCAGCGACGCGCGACATGGGTTGCGCACGCGGCGCCGCGAGGGGCGCTGCGAACCCGCCAGCGACCCTGGGAAGCGGCAACCCCGCTTCCAGGAAATTCTCTTGATTCCAAGGTCTCACGAATTCATCCGGCGCCGCCGCGCCGCGAGCTTCCTCGCCGCCTTCCTCCTCCCCCTCCTCGCCTCTTCGACCAGCGCATTCGCCCTCGACTTCTATGTGGACGCCGCGATCGGGAGCGACGCGTACTCCACCGTGCAGGCGCAATCGCCCGCCACGCCGTGGAAGACGATCGGCCGCGCGCTGCACACGGTGACGAGCGGCCACACGATCCGCATCAAGCCCGGGACGTACCCGGAGAACCTCGAGGCCAAGTTCGCCGACGTCCGGATCCGCGCGGACGGTCCGGCCGGGACGATCGTGGTCGCGCCGGCGACCGGTGTGGGCCTCGCCGTGACCGCGCACGACGTCGTCGTCGAGGGCCTCGTGTTCCGCGGCAGCTCGCAGGGGATCCGCGCCGAGAACGCGGACGGCATCGTGGTGCGGGGGTGCACGGCGGTGGGCCAGTCGACGACCGGCTTCGCTTTCATCGCCACGACCGGCCTGACGATCGAGAACTCGACGGCGGTCTCGGCGGGGTCGCGCGGCATCCACGTCGACCACGACTCGAGCTCCGCGTACCTGCGAAACAACCTGGTCTACGACAACGGCGAGTGGGGCATCGACGTCGACAACACCGTTGCAGGCGGGGGCCAGCCGGCGCTTTCGACGGGGAACGTCGTCGCCTTCAACACGGTCGCACTGAACGGCGGCGGCGCCGGCCAGGGCGGCGTTCGCCTCAGGAACGCGATCGGCGAGGTCCGCGACAACGTCATCGCGGACAACGCGAACGTCGGCCTCCGGATCGACACGCCCGGCGCGTCCGTGCACCACAATCTGATCTCCGGCAGCGCGGCGGCATTGAGCCCGGACAGCTACGTCGTCGGCACCGGCATGATCGAGGCCGACCCGCTCTTCGTCGATCCCGACGGCGCGGACGGCGTGCTCGGCGGCGTCTCCGGCTACGCCGACGACCGCTTCGCGATCGGCCAGATCGCCGCGGGACAATCCGCGGACAGCCCGGCGCGGAACGCCGGCTCGGGCACCGTCGCGTCGCGCGACATCGGCGGCTCAACGCGGAGCGACGGCGTCTCCGACTCGAGCACCGCCGACATGGGCTTCCATTCGAATGCCCCGGCGTCGACGGGCGTGCCGCCTCCGATCACCACCGGGCCCGCGACGTACTACGTCGGGCCCACCGGGAGCGACTCGCGCAGCAAGGTCGCCGCGCAGAGCCCCGCGACGCCGTGGCGGACGATCGGGAAGGCTCTCGCATCCGTCGTCTCCGGCGAGACCATCGTCGTCGCCGCCGGCACGTACCCCGAGAGCTCGCTCGAGACGACCGTCGCCGGCATCACGCTGCGCGCCGACGGCGATGCCGTCATCGCGCCGCCCGCGAACCCGACGCCGACCGTCGGCCTGGTCGTGAGCCAGCCGAACGTGCTGGTCGACGGGTTCCGCTTCACGGGCGCGCTGCACGGCGTGCGCGCGACCGCCGCGGACGGCCTCGTGGTGCGGCGCTGCCGCATCGAGTCGCCGACCGGCAACGGCATCTGGGTGACCGGGACCACGGGCGCGGTCGTCGACTCGAACGAGATCGCCGACGCGGGCGGGCGCGGCATCTACGTCCAGAACTCGACGCTCGCCTACGTGCGCAACAATCTCGTGACGGGCGCCGCCGATTGGGGAATCCAGGTCGATACCGGCATCCCTCCGCCGGCCGCCTCGACCGACAACGTCGTCTCCTTCAACACCGTCGTCGATTGCGGCACGACCCAGGGCGGCATCGCGTTCAACAACGCCTCCGGCGAGATCCGCGACAACGTGCTCGCCGGCAACGTGAATCGCGGCATCCGCGTCGACACCGACCCGACGCTCATCCACCACAACGACGTCTTCGGCAGCGCGACGCCCATCGACGTCTTCGCAGGCGCGCCCACGATGTGGGCGAACCTTTTCGTCGACCCGCTCTTCGTCGACGCCGGAAACGGCAACTATGCGCTCCGGAGCGCCGACCTCGAGGGCGCCGACAGCCCGGCCATCGATCGCGCATCCGGCTCGCCCGGCGCGCGCGACATCTCGGGCTCGACGCGCAGCGACGGCGGAGCGGACGCGGGAACCGCCGACCTCGGCCACCACGCGAATGCCGCCCCGTCGACGACCGCGCCGGCGATGTCGGAGCCGCCGTCGACCGGCGGCCCGAGCGTCTTCCACGTCGACGGCGCGAGCGGCGACGACACGCGCACGTCGCTCGACGCGCTCGACTCGTCGACGCCGTGGAAGACGATCGGACGCGCGCTCGCCGCGCTGGACGGCGCCCAGGCGGGCGACACCGTCGTCGTCGCGGCCGGGACCTATGCGGAGAGCGTCCAGCTCCCCGGTCCGGGGATCGCGCTCCAGGCGTCCGGCCAGGCGACGCTGAACGCGCCGCCCGCGTCGCCCGCGGTCGCGACCGACTTCGCCGACACGGCGATCGAGGGCTTCACGATCGTCGGCGGGACGCACGGCGTCCGCGCCGACCACGCCGACCGCCTGTCGGTGCGCGGCTGCACGTTCTCCGGCCAGAGCTCGAACGGCATCCTGACCAGCGACAGCAACGACGTCGTCATCGACTCGAACCGCGTGAGCGGCGCCCCGGTCGAGGGCATCACCGTCAAGGGCTCGGCGGGCTCCTACGTCCGGAACAACCTCGTCCGCGGCAGCGGCGAGTGGGGCATCCACATCGACAACGGCGACCCGCCGGCGCCGCCGGCGATCGACGGCCACGTCGTTGCCTTCAACACCGTCTACGGAAACGGCCTGACGTCGGGGACGGCGGGCGGCATCCGGTTCCAGAACGCCACGGGCGAGATCCGCGACAACGTCGTCGCGAGCAACACCGGCACCGGCATCAAGACCGACACCGCGCCGAGCACGGTGCACCACAACGACGTGTTCGGGAACACGGCGGCGTTCGGGACGGCGGCGGGCCAGGAGCCCGCGGCCTGGGCCAATCTCACGGCCGACCCGCTGCTCCTCGATCCGAACGCCGACGACTTCGCCCTCGCGCAGCTCGCTGGCGAGGGCGGCCCGAGCCCGGCGGTCGATCACGCGTCGGGCACGCCCGCCGCCGCGGACATCTCCGGCTCGACGCGCAGCGACTTCGCCGCCGATCAGGGCACGGCGGACATCGGCTTCCACGAAGGCGCCTCCGCGTCGAGCGGCAAGCCCGCGATCGTCGACCCGCCCGGAACCGGCGTGGCGCGCACGATCCACCTCGACCCCGCGAGCGGCGACGACACGCGCTCGGTCTACGACGCGCTCGACCCGTCGACGCCGTGGAAGACGCTCGAGCGCGCCCTCCGCGCCGACGGCGCGCGCTCGGGCGACACGGTGCTCCTGCACCCCGGCACGTACAACGAGACCATCCCGGCGGTGACGAACGCGGGCGGCATCACGATCGGCGGCACAGGCGCGGTCACGGTGGTCGCGGTCACCGGGCAGCCGGGGCTATCCGTCAATCATCCGAATGTGATCGTGCAGGACCTCACGTTCCAGGGCGGCCTGCACGGCGTGCGCGCGGCGAACGCGAACGGCACCGTCGTCCGGCGTTGCACGATCTCGGGACCGTCGTCGAACGGCATCCGCGTGAGCGACACGACCGGCGCGCTCATCGACTCGAACGTCGTCGGCCCGACCGGAAGCCGCGGCATCCACCTGAACCGGGTGGGGAACGCCTACGTCCGGAACAACGTCGTGAAGCAGAGCGGCGACTTCGCGATCCAGATCGACTTCTCCGGGAACGGCGGCGGCCCGCCGACGACCGGCAACGTGATCGCGTTCAACACGACGAGCGCGACCGTCGGAGGCCTCCGCTTCAACAACGCGATCGGCGAGATCCGCGACAACGTGGTCGCGATCGCGAGCGGCGTCGCGCTCCGCGCCGACGCCGCCGGGTCGACGATCCACCACAACTTGACGTTCGGCGGGACGGCGATCGACATCGAGGGCGGCATCGCGGCGTGGTCGAACGCGGTCGCCGATCCGTCGTTCGTGAACGCCGCGGCCGGCGACTTCCGGCTCCGGCATTCGTCGCTCGGCGAGAACCCGAACAGCCCGGCGATCGACGCCGGCTCCGGCACGCCGGCAACGATCGACATCTCGGGAACGACGGCGACGAACGGCGCCGCGGACGGCGGCGTCGGCGGCACGCAGGATCCCGCCGACCTCGGAGCGCACCAGGGCGCGACCGCGACCGTGGGCGCGCCGCCGCCGGTCGCTCCGACGCCGACCCCCACGCCGACCCCCACCCCCACTCCGACGCCCTCGCCGACGTCGCCGCCGGGCGGCGGCTCCGTGCACTACGTCGACTGCGCCTCCGGCGACGACGCGCGCACCCCGGCGCAAGCGCAGAGCGCGAGCACGCCGTGGCGGACGATCCAGCACGCGGTCGACGCGGTCGGCTTCGGCGACATCGTGGTCGTGAAGGACGGGCTCTGCACCGAGAACGTCGAGGTGAACCATGCCGGCGTGACGGTGCGGGCGGACACGGCCGGCGCGGTGACGGTCCGGCCGGCCGCGTCGGGCGTCGATCCCGGCTTCAACGTCCAGAACGACGACGCGACGGTCGACGGCTTCGTCGTCGAGTCCGACGTGCGCGGCGTCCTCGCGCAAAAGTCGGGCGCTGCGGGGGAGCTCATCCACCGCGTGGTGCTCCGCAACCTCGTCGTGCGACCGCCGCCCGCGGGCACGATCCGGCTCGACGGCATCCGCGTGACGGATGGAGACGGCGTCACGATCGAGAACTCGGTGGTGACGGGCGCGACCACCCAGGGAATCGTCCTCCGCCGCGTCGTGAACGGCTACGTTCGAAACAACCTGGTCTTCGCCAACGGCGACTGGGGCATCAGCTTCGACAACTCGCCGCCTGCGGGTCAGACGTTGCCGGTCTCGGCGGGTAACGTAGCTGCGTTCAACACGGTGCAAGGGAACGGCAAGTGCCCGAACCCGACCGACCCGACGCCCTGCACGGACGCGGCTGGTGGGCTTCGCTTCGTGAACAGCGCCGGCGAGATCCGCGACAACGTCGCGGTCGCGAACAACCGGACCGGCGGCACGCCGGCCGGCACCGGCATCAAGTTCGACCAGTCGAGCCCGGCGACGTTCCTCCACCACAACGACGCGTTCCAGAACGCGACGGCCAATTACGATCCCCCGAGCGGGTTCGCGATCGCGCCGAGCAACAAGGCCGTCGATCCGCTCTTCGTCGACGCGCCGAACGGCGATTTCGCGCTCCAGCAGACGGCGGCCGGCCAAGCGGCGCAGAGCCCGGCGGTCGACACCGGCAGCGGCCCGGTCGCGAGCGTCGACATCGGCGGCTCGACCCGCACGGACGGCGTCGCGGACGCCGGCGTCGCGGACATGGGCTGGCACGACATGGCGGCCGGCTCGGGCGGCCCGCCGGGCGGCCCGACTCCGACGCCGGTGCCGCCGGCGACGATGCTCTACGTCAACTGCGCGAGCGGCAACGACTCCCTCACGCGCGCGGAGGCGCAGGTCCCGTTCCGCCCGCTGCTCACGATCGCGAAGGCGCTGTCGCTCGCGGTCGCCGGCGACACGATCGTCGTCCAGACGGGCACCTGCTCGGCGGCGGTCACGATCGACGTCGCCGGCATCTCGCTCGTCGCCGACGAGCCGCTCGGGACGACCATCCTGCCCCCGGCGGCGTCGGCCTTCGGCGTCCGGGTTCGCGCGAGCGACGTGCTGCTGCAGGGCTTCCGCATCCAGGCGACGAACGAGGGCGTGATCGTCGCCGCCAAGAACACGGGCGACGTGCTGTCGCGGGTGCGCCTGCGCGGCCTCGTCGTCGAGCCGCAGGGTGCGACGATCGCGAAGAACGGCATCCGCGCGGCCGACACCGACCGCCTGCGGGTCGAGAGCTGCATGGTGCGGCACCCGGACCAGCAGGGCATCGTGCTCAAGCGCTCCGACCGATCGTGGGTGCGGAACTCGCTGGTCGTCGACAGCGGCGACTTCGGCATCCACGTCGACAGCACCAACGCGCCGACGACGTCGGGCCACGTCGTCGCCTTCAATACCGTCTACGGCGGCGGCCGGCTCGCCGTGTCGGGCGGCATCCGGCTCTCGAACGCGGTCGGCGACGTGCGCGACAACGCGGTCGTCAACGGGAACGCGACCGGCATCCGGACCGAGACCGCGGGCACGACCGTGCACCACAACGACGTCTTCGGAAGCACCACGCCGTTCGATTTCGGCGACGGCGTCGTCCTCTGGTCGAACCTCTCGACCGACCCGCTCCTCGTGAATCCGGCGGGCGGCGATTTCTCGCTCAGCCAGACGCTGGCCGGTCAGGGCTCGCAGAGCCCGGCGGTGAACGCGGCCTCCGGCCTGGTGAGCGACGTCGACATCTCGGGCTCGACGCGGACCGACGGCGCGGCCGACGACGGCGTGGCCGACATCGGCTTCCATCGCGACGCGAGCATGCTCGGCACGCCGCCGCCCGTCGTCACGCCGACGCCGGTCCCGACGCCGACCCCGACGCCGACGCCGACTCCCAGCCCGACCCCGACGCCGACGCCGACGCCGACCCCCACCCCGACCCCGCCGCCGACGCCGACCCCGACCCCGACCCCGACGCCCGGGCCGGGCAGCGGCGCGACGGTCTACGTCGAGCCCGTCATCGGCGACGACACGCGCACCCCGCTCCAGGCGCAGT
Organism: Binatia bacterium; assembly: GCA_035651755.1. Taxonomy (GTDB): domain Bacteria; phylum Desulfobacterota; class Binatia; order UBA12015; family UBA12015; genus DASRFA01. The sequence goes on from DASRFA010000054.1 coordinate 90,236, forward strand.
CGCCGTCCACTCCGTGGCGCACGATCGCGCACGCCATGATCGCCGCCTCCGCGGGCGACGTGGTGACCCTCCTCCCCGGCACGTATCCCGAGCCGGCGGACTTCAACCGCCACTCGATCACGCTGCGCGGCGCCGGGTCGCTCGGCGACGTCGTCCTCCAGCCGCCGGCGAACCAGGTCGGCGTCAACATCGAGATGTTCGAGAACGCACGCGTCGAGAACCTCGTCGTCCAGGGCGGGGCGCAGGGCATCAAGGGCGCGTTCGCGAAGAACATCGGGATCCGGAACGTCGCGATCGTCTCGCCGGCGACGATCGGCATCCAGATCCTGCAGACGAACGGCGCCGTGATCGACTCCTCGATCGTGACCGGCGCCGGCACCGACGCGATCCTGCTCCGGCGGACGCGCAACGCCTACGTGCGGAACAACCTCGTCTACGCGAACGCCGAGTGGGCGATCTCCTTCGACAACTCGGGCGACGGGCCACCGCCGCCGTCGACGGGGAACGTCGTCGCGTTCAACACCGTCCACGCGAACGGCAACGGCGTCCGGATGCTGAACGCGAGCGGCGAGATCCGCGACAACGAGCTCACCGAGCAGGTCGACCTCGCGCTCAAGCTGGCCGGCCCGGACCTCTTCGCGCACCACAACAACTTCTCGGCGAACGGCCGCGATCGCGACTCGGAGAGCTCGTTCGCCGACACGATCTTCGTGTGGGCGTCGCTCGGCGCGAACCCGCGCTACGTGAAGCCGCTCGGCAACGACGGCGTGCTCGGCGGCGCCGGGTGGCGCGACGACGACTTCCACCTCCGCCAGCTCGCCGGCCAGACGCCGGCGAGCCCGATGGTCGACGCCGGATCCGGACCGGCCGCGTCGCTCGACATCGGCGGGTCGACGCGCACCGACGGCGTCGCGGACGCCGGGATCGCCGACGTCGGCTTCCACTACGGCGCGTCGGCCGCCGGAGCTCCGCCGCCGACCGCCTCGCCGCCGACGAACGTCCAGTTCACGTACTACGTGAGCGCGACGAGCGGCGACGACGCCAACACCAAGGCGACCGCGCGCCACCGCGCGACGCCCTGGCGCACGATCAGCCGCGCCCTGCAACAGGCCGCGGCCGGCGACACGATCGTGGTCCTGCCCGGGACGTACGCGGAGACCGCGCAGGTCCAGCTCGCGAGCCTGACGCTCCTCGCCGAGACGCCCGGCACGGCGATCATCGCGCCGCCCGCGGGGCCGGGCTCCGCGAACGGCATCTCGATCGAGACGACCGGCGTGACCGTCGACGGCTTCCGCGTCCAGGGCGCGTCCAACCACGGCATCTCCGTCATCGCGGGCGCGAGCCACACGACCATCCGGAACTGCGTCGCGCTCAACTCGGGCGCGATCGGCATCCGCGCCGCGTCGCTCGACGACATCGTGATCGAGGACTCGTTCGCGGTGTCGTCCGTCAAGTCGGGCATGCTGCTGCGAAAGGTCACCAACGCGACCGTCCGGAACAACCTCGTCTACGACAGCGGCGAGTGGGGCATCAGCCTCGACAACTCGCCGGTCGGCGGCGAGACCGTGCCGGTCTCCACCGGAAACGTCGTCGAGCGAAACACGAGCGCCTTCAACACGACGGGCGCGCTCCGCCTCGCGAACGCGATCGGCACCGTGCGCGACAACCTGCTCGCGATCAGCCCGGGCTTCGGGCTCCGGATCGACACGGCGGGCGCGACGCTCCTCCACAACGGGTTCTACAACGTCGGCGACGAGATCGATCCCGAGACCTACATCCTCGACTCGTGCGTCGCGTGCGAGTCGAACGTCACGCTGAACCCGCGCTTCGTGAACCCGGGAGGGAACGACGGCTTCCGCGGCGGCCTCGCGTTCGCGGACGACGACTTCCGCCTTTCGCAGCTCGCCGCGGGACAGGCGCCGCAGAGCGAGGCCGTCGATGCCGGTTCGGAAGCCGCGGCCGCCCTCGGTGCGACGGGCAGCACGGCGACGAACGGGACGCCCGACGCGGGGACCGTGGACCTCGGCGTCCACTACGGCGCGTCCGAGCGCGCGATCGTGATCCCGCCGCCGCCCGGTCCCGCGCCCAGCGTGACGCCCACGCCGACGCCGGCCCCGACCCCGACCCCGACGCCGACCCCGACC
>DASRFA010000055.1:0-33487 GCA_035651755.1 Binatia bacterium
GGGCTCGCTTCGCTCGCATCTTGCGTCATGTTCCTGGGTCGTGATTCCCGACGATCGTCAGCGGACCGGCTCGACGCGCGCCCGCACGTGCTTGTGCCACGGCGTGCCGGCGATCGGGTCGCGATCGGCGGACGACGTGAGCTCGTTCGGCGGGACGCCGTAGACGATCGGGCGGCCGGCCTCGTCGGGGAAGAAGAGGCCGAGGCCGTTCGGCAGGCTCACGTGTCCGGCCTGCATGCAGTCGTTGACCTCGACGGTCGCGACCGCGCTTCCCCGGCGCGTCGTCACGCGTACGCGGCCGCCGTCGCCGATGCCGAGGCGGCCGGCGTCGTGCGGGCTGATGCGGAGCGCACCGGCCGCGTCCTTCTTCCGCCAGGCGGGATCGCGGAAGATCGTGTTCGCGGTCGACGTCCGCCGCTCGCCGGCGGTGAGGACGAACGGGAATTCGGAATCGGCGGACGGCTTCTCGTCGCGCAGGGTCGCGAGCTCGGCGAGGAGCTCGGGAACCGAGAGGTTGATCTTCCCGTCCGGCGTGCAGAGGCGCTTCCAGGTCTCCTCGTACTCGTCGACCGTGAACGTCACGCCCGAGCGACGCTCGAGGATCGCCTCGAAGAGGGCCTCGCCGAGCGCGGGCCCGTCGCCTTCGAATCCCGCGCGCCGCACCGACTCGGGATACGCCATCGCGCAGGTGTGGGCTGCTCCCCACAGGAGCGCCGTCGCCTCGCGACCGGGGCCGAGCGTGGGACCGAGCGTCTCGTAGAGCACGACGGGCGTCAGGGCCGCGAGGTCCGCGCGCTCCGCCATCGTCTGCAGGAATGCGCCCGCGAACGATTCCCGGTCGGCGGCCGCGGCGGCGCGGAGCGGAGCGACATCTTCGTCGCGAAGCGCGCCGAGCGCGCGTACGAGGCGGCGGTGGATCTCCGGCTCGGGAAGCGTTCCCTCGAGCGGCTCGAAAAGCGGCGCGCGCAGGTGGAACACGTTTTCGGGGAATTCGAGCGTGAAGAACGTCGCCTCCCACTTCTCGAACTGCGACGACGCGGGCAGCACGTAGTCGGCGTGCCGACCGGTCTCCGTGAGCGCGACGTCGATCACCACGACGAGCTCGAGCGCGTCGAACGCCTCCCGCATGCGCGCGCTGTCCGCGAGCGAGTGAAGCGGGTTCGTCGACTCGACGATCGCGGCGCGGAAGCGCTTCGGATGATCGGTCAGGATCTCGTCGGGAATCGCGTTGCACGGGATGAGGCCGGTGATGATGCGGTGGCCGCCGACCGGGCTCGTCCGCCCGGCCTCCTTGCCGCCGCCGAGGCCGGCCATGCGGGTGTGGATGTTCATCGCCCCCGGCTTCGCGAAGTTCCCGGTGAGGACGTACGCGAGCTTCTCGAGGTAGGAGTTGAGCGTCGAGTGCGGCGCCTGCTGGATGCCGAGATCCTCGAAGATCGAGACGCTCTCCGCGCGCGCGATCCGGCGTGCGACCGCGCGCAGCTGGTTTTCGTGGATGCCCGCGCGCGCGCAAAACTCCGCGATCGGCACCTGGCGGATCGCGTCGAAGAGCGCATCTCCGTTCGCCGTCCGGTCGCGGAGGAAGTCGCGGTCGACGAGGTCTTCCTCGACGAGCATCGCGAGCAGCGCGCTCAGGCAGAAGGCGTCCGTCCCGGGTCGCACGCGCAGGTGGTGGTCCGCCATCTCGGCGGTCTCCGTCTTGCGCGGGTCGATGACGATCAGGCAGCGCTCGGGATCGGCCGAGATCTCCCGCAGGACCGCGCGCGCACGGGGGAATCCGTGCGACTGCCACGGGTTCTTGCCGACGAAGACGGCGACCTCCGCGCGCTCGAAGTCGCCGGTCGTGTGGCAGCGCGGGCGCCCGAAGAGCTGGCCGTCGACCCAGAACTCGCCCGTCTTCTCCTGCGCGAGCGCGTTCGACGTGTAGATCGAGCCGAGCGCCTTCCGGGTCGCGGACGAGTAGGCGCCGCCCAGGTGGTTCCCCTGTCCGCCGCCGCCGTAGTAGAGGATCGTCTCGCCGCCGTGCGCGTCCCGGACCGCGGCGAGCTTCTCCGCGACCTCGCGGATCGCGGTGTCCCAGTCGATCGGCTCGAAATTGCCGTCGGGCTTCCGGCGAAGCGGATTCCGCAGGCGGTCGCGGCTCGACTGGTAGTAGTCGAGGCGCTGCGCCTTCTCGCAGGCGTAGCCCTTGGATCCCGGGTGCGCCCGATCACCGCGGACGCGCGTGAGGTGGCGTCCTTGTGTCTGGACCTCGACGCCGCAGTTGACGCTGCACAGGATGCACGCCGTCTGGAGCCACTCTTCGCCGCGCGCGCCGGTCGACCGGGTCGTTTCCACGGTGCCTCCTAGCGAGTTCATCGATCGAACTCGTCCGTTCAACAAGAGAATGGGCACGCGAGCGCGGCCGACGCAAGCGGCGTTCGCCGCGATGAACATGATCGCGTTGAAGGGCGGGCCCAAGACGACGGTGCCCTGCCCGTAGACCGCCCTGCTACTTGTACGCGATCGCCGCGCTCGCGGGCCCGGCGAGCGGCAGTACCTCGCAGCGGCTGAAGCCGGCCTCGGTACACCACGCGCGGAAGTCAGCTCCCGTGTAGTCGAACGCGTCGCCGAACTCGATCAGCATGTTGAGCGACATCAGAAGGCCGAATGCGTTCTCGCGACGCGCGTCGTCGATCAGGTTCTCGACCGCGATGAAGACCCCGCCCGCAGGAAGGGCGGCGTGGACGGCGCGAATCAGGTGCTTCTTCTTCTCGAGGTTCCAGTCGTGGAGGATCATCCCCATCGTCACGACGTCTGCCTTCGGGATCGGGTCCTTGAAGAAGTCGCCCGCCGCCGTCGTCACCCGGTCCGAGAGCCTTCGCCGCGCGATCGCCGCGCGCGCGATCGGCTCGACGACCGGGAGGTCGAAGGAGGTACAGCGGAGGTGCGGGTGGCGGGAGGCGACCGCGCACGACAGGTCGGCGGCGGCGCCGCCGACGTCGCAGAGCGTCTGGTACCGCGAGAAGTCGAACTTCTCGGCGAGCGCCTGGAAGTTCGGGCGCGAGATGCCGCTCATCGCCGCCATGAACTGCGCGAGGCGCTCGGGATCGCGGTAGAGCTCCTCGAACATCGGCGCGCCGGTCCGCTTGATCTCGTTCTGCGGCGCGCCCGTCTTGAGAGCCTCGTCGAGGTCCGCCCAGAACCGGAAGAGGCGATCGTTGAACATGTCGAGGGCGCCGCCGACGTAGTGCTCGCTCGTCGTGACGAGGAAACGAGCACCCTCGGGCGTGTTCGCGTAGCGCGCGTTCGGGCCGTCGCCCTCGCGGGCCAGCATGCCGAGCGCGACCAGCGCGTCGACGAAGTCGGGGACGGCGCGCGGGTGGAGCTCGAGGCGCTTCCGGATCTCCGCCGCGGTGAGCGGCCCGTCTCGGAGAGCGTCGAAGAGGCGGAGCTTGCCGGCGGCGAGGAGGGCCTTCGATCCCATGAACCCGCGACCGAGCTCGATGATCTTGGCAGGCGTGAGCGGTTCCGACATGTTGACTCCGGCGCGCACAGGGCGCGCGACAGGCGTACGAGACGCGAATCGAGAGGTCGCATGCTGACACCCGCTTCGTTGCGCGTCGAGTGCCTCTCGGATCCGAGGGAAGAAGCGATGACGACGACGGCGCCCGTGCTGAACCTTCTCGACCTCGTCGCGCGCGACGTCGACGCGACCGTCGCGTTCTACCGTCGCCTCGGCGTCGCCATCCCGGACTCGGCGATCTGGCGAACCGAGAGCGGGGCGCACCACGTCGACGTCGACTTCCCGAACGGCTTCGGCCTCCACTTCGACAGCCCGGCGCTCGCGAAGGCGTACGACGCCGGGTGGCCGGACCGGCCTCCGGGCGGGAGCAGCGTCGTCATCGGCTTCCGGGTCCCGTCGCGCGAGGCCGTCGACGCGACCTACGCGGACATGACCGCCGCCGGCTACCCGGGCCGCCAGCCGCCGTACGACGCGTTCTGGGGCGCGCGCTACGCTGTCATCGAGGACCCGGACGCCAACCACGTCGGGCTCATGAGCCCGATCGACGGGGCGCGCCGCAGCGCGCCGCCCGAGCTGTGAGAGGAGCACGATGAGCGCAAATGTCAGCGAGATCGCTCCGGACGTCTTCCGGATCTCCGCCTTCCACCCCGCGTACGGCATCCAGTTCAACCAGTTCGTCATCCGGGACGACGAGCCGTTCCTCATGCACACCGGCTTCCGCCAGACGTTCGACCAGACGCTGGAGGCGGTTGCGCGCGTGATCGATCCCGCGTCGCTGCGGTGGATCGGCTTCAGCCACTTCGAGCCCGACGAGTGCGGCGCGCTGAATCGCTGGCTCGCCGTCGCGCCGGGCGCGCAGGCGGTCACGAGCTTCGTCGGCAAGGTCGTCATGCTCGACGACTTCGCGGATCGCGAGGCGAGGGCGCTCGAGGACGACGAGGTGCTCCCGATCGGGCGCCGACGACTCCGCTTCCTCGCGACGCCGCACCTGCCGCACGGCTGGGACGCCGGGCTCTTCTTCGAGGAAGTCGACCGGACGCTCCTCTGCTCCGACCTCTTCTTCCAGCCCGGCGATCCCGAGCCTCGCATCGAGAGCGACGTCGTCGGGCCCGCGCGCGACGCCATCGTCGCGGGCATGTCGAGCCCGCTCCGCGGCGACGTCCCGTACACCGCGTCGACCGACGCGACGATGCGGCGCATCGCGGCGCTCGAGCCGCGGACGCTCGCGATCATGCATGGGTCGTCGTTCGCCGGCGACGGCGGCCGCGCCGTGCGCGACCTCGCCGCGGTGCTCGCCGAGACGATCGGTCCGGGACCGGCGCGATAGCGCTCGATCGGGAGTCCGCGCGGAGCCGTCGCTCCGCTCTCGTCTCGCGCCCGTCTCGCCGATACACTTCGCGGGCCGCGCCGCTGCGACCGTCGAGCACGTCACGGCAGCGCGCACGGGGAGAGGGCTCATGCGGGGATTTCGGACGACCATCGCAGCCGTTGCGTGCTGTGCGGCGGCGCTCGCGGGCGCCGCGTCGCGAACCGCGGCGGCGACCTGGACCGACAAGGTCACCACGACGCCGTCGCTCGTGCAGACGAACTTCGGCCGCTTCGGCGACCGCCTGCCGCTGAACGGCGAGATCAGCTGCGGCGAGACGGCGATCGCGATGTCGCTGCTCTGGCTCGGGGAGAACGGCTTCACGCAGCTCGCCCCGGCGAAGCCGACCCGGGAGGACGGCCTCCAGCTCATCCGGATCTTCACCGGCATGGCCGAGGCGCCGACGGGCGGAAGCCTCGTCGACGAGGACTGGTACCGCTACGCGGTGACGACGTACCTCGGGCTCAAGGGCGTCGGCGAGAACCAGTATCACTGGGAGCGCCAGATCGGCCCGAGCGTCGCCTGGCTCGAGGAGCACAACCAGAACCAGAGCTTCGTGAACTTCGCGGTCGGCTGGTACGTGCCCGACGCGAACGAGCCGGGCGTGTGGGACCGGACCGGCCAGCACTGGCTGACGCTCCTCGCGACCGATCCCGAGGCGGGCACGCTCACGATCAACAACCCGTATCCCGCCGCGTTCTTCGCCGTGCCGAACCTGCCGAGCCAGAACCCGCAGGCCATCCCGACGATCCCGTTCACCGCCGGTACGCTGCCGCCGCTGCCCTTCGGCACGTACATCCAGACCGACGTCCCGCTCGCCAATCCCGACGCCGGCGTCCTGGCCGTCCTCGAGACCGGCTACTCGTTCACGATCGACGAGGACGCGCGCCCCGCCGCCGGCTGGACTCCGCAGCCGTTCTCGCTCGCGGGCCTCCGCTACGTGAACAACTACACCGCGCCGCTCGAGGTGCTGGCGCCGCTCACGGGTCCCGGTGGGCTCCAGAAGTACGGTCCCGCGGACCTGATCTTGACGAACGACAACACCACCACCGGCGACAACGAGGTGCGCGAGGGCCTGATCGCCACCACGCGATCGAGCGGCACGCCGTTCGGCACCGGCCGGATGTCGCTCTTCGACAGCGGCGGCCTCGCGCTGCGTCCGGGAAGCCCCGCGGGACCGCCCGTCCTGCTTCTGGTCGCAACCGGTCCGAACAGCACTTTCCAGTTCGGCCACGGCGCGCGCCTCGAGCTCGATCGCGGCGACCATACGTTCTTCGAGACGATCGTCGGCGGGAACGTCGACGGCGTGACGACGAACCTCGTCCGGCTCGCCGGCGGGTCGCTCGCGATCCAGCCGCACGCGCCGCTCCGCGAGCTCGGCGATACCACCCGCCTTCTCGTGAGCGGCAACGGCGGCAACCTCCCCGAGGTGACGAACGGGATCGTCCACCCCTCGATCGTCGCGCAGAGCGACGACGCGCTCCGCAGCGGCTCCTTTCTCACCTTCGGCCCGCACGGCTTCGAGGCGGCGGAGACCGTCTCGTCGCGCGACCAAGTGATCACGTCGGCGGACGACATGACGGTCTACGCGCTCGACAACGACCAGATCGTCCGCTCGGGCGAGACCGCGACCGTCTTCGCCCTGCAGGGCGGCCCGCACCTCCTGCGAACGAAGCTCCCGTCGCGGCGCCCGGGCCCGATACCGCCCACGACCCTGCGCGTCGGCGACGCTCTTCCCGAGCACGAGGCGGGAATCATCCTGAACGGGACGGTGCTTGCGCTCGACCGGATCGAGCTCGGCGCCTCCGAAGGGGTCGTCTACACGAGCCGCGCCGACGGCTGGATCTTCTCCGACATCGCGGGAACGGGCGGGCTCACGCTCTTCGGACCCGGGACCCTACATCTGCTCGGGAACAACGCGTACTCGGGCTCGACCGTCGTGAGCTCCGGGACGGTCATCGTGTCGAATCGAACGGGCCCGTCGACGGGGCTCGGCACCGGCGAGGTCGCCGTGAACGCGAACGGACACCTCGTCGTGCAGGGCGCGACGGCGAAGGTCGACGGGCCGATCTTCGTCTCGCAGGACTCGACGCTGACGCTCGCGGGCGGGACGATCGGCGACGTCGAGGTCCAGTATGGCGGCTACCTGATCGACGGCGGCGTCCTCGAGGGCTTCGGGACGGTCGCCGGCGAAGCGAGCCTCGCCGGCACGCTGCGCGCCGGCCCCGAGCTCGGCGTGCTGCGCTTCACCCAGCGCGCGCGCTTCAACACCGACTTCTCGACCGCGTTCGTCTACTGGACGCTCGCCGCGCTCGACGACACGCCCGGCAACGAGGGCCGGTCCTGGAACGCGCTCGACTTCCCGGCCGGCGCTTCGGTCGGCACCGAGGACAACCCCGTCCTCGTGCTGATCGAGTTCCGCGGCATCCCGGGGCCGGACAGCGGCCACCCGTTCTGGCAGTCGCGGCACCGCTGGCTCTTCGCGACGTTCTCCGCGGACCACGACTGGGAGATCTGGGACGACGACCTGAACTTCGACTACGCGGCGGGCTCGTTCTGCCTCCAGCTCGAGGACGACCGCGCCTTCATGGCGTACGTGCCAAAACCCGCCACTTGCCCGGGTTGACGTACCCGCGAGCGAAGCGATCCGCAGGGAGTGGGGCCCCGTTCGGCTTTGCCGAACGGGGCGAGGGAAGCGTTTCCCTCGTTCGACAACTACGCCGAGGCGCGGCCGGCGCTCGCGACTGCCGACATCGCGCCGTGCGCGAGGTCCGTCATCGCGCGCGTCTGGAACGACTCGGGCGTGAATCCCTCGTCGAGGATGCCGCGCTCGAGCCAGCCGTGGTCGCCCTTCATGAGGCGCGCGGCGACGGCGTTCTTCGCCGCGTCGTCGTTCCGCCACAGGTCCTCGAAGAGGCGATCCACGCGCCGGCGCGCGCCGCGGCAGAAGAGGTCGGCGAGCTCGACCGCGCGCTCCCCGTCCGGGTCGCGGTCGTCGAGCATGCGGCGCGCGTGCGAGCAGGCGGCCGACATCGCGAAGAGCTCCATCACGACGTCGACGCAGCGGAAGAGGAAGCCCTGCTTCCGCTCCATCTTCGCCTGGTACACCGCCATGCCGTGGAAGCTCGAGCGCGCGAGCTTCCGCGCGCTGCGCTCGATGAAGCGGAGGTGCGTCGCGAGGCGGCCCCAGTCGCCGTACGCCGTGCGCGACGTGACGCCGCGTCCCCAGAGCTTCGGGTACCAGGACGCGTAGTACTTGAGGATCCCGGGCATTCCCTTCAGCTTGTCCGCCGCGCCCTTCTTCGGGTCGATCATGGCACCGGCGACCTCGAGGTGCTTGTCGACGGCCTCGCGCGCCATGAAGAGATGCATGATCTCGCTCGAGCCCTCGAAGATGAGGTTGATGCGGTTGTCGCGCATCAGGCGCTCGACCGGAATCGGCGTCTCGCCGCGCTCCTCGAGCGAGCGCTCGCGCTCGTAGCCGCGCCCGCCGCGGATCTGGAGCGTCTCGTCGAGGATCTCCCAAGCCCGGACGGTGTTCCACTCCTTGGCCGCGGCGGCCTCGAGGCGGATGTCGTAGCCGCCGCGATCCGCCATCGCCGCGGCGAGCTTCGAGACCGAGTCCATCGCGAACGTCGTCGCCGCCATGTCGGCGAGCTTGTGCGCGATCGCCTCGTGCTTCCAGATCGGCACGCCCCACTGCGTGCGGGCGTTCGACCAGCCGCGGCAGATCTCGACGCAGCGCTTGGCGACACCGGCGGTCGTCGCCGGAAGCGTCAAGCGTCCGGTGTTGAGCGTGATGAGCGCGATCTTGAGGCCCTTCCCCTCCTCGCCGACGAGGTTCTCGCGCGGGACCTGGACGTCGCGGAAGCTGATGACGCCGTTCCCGAGCGCCTTGAGCCCCATGAAGCGGCAGCGGTGCTCGACCTTGACGCCCGGCCAGCCGGTCTCGACGATGAAGCAGCTGATCTTCTTGGTCGCGGGGTCGCGCGCCATGACGACGAGCAGCTCCGCGAGCGTCCCGTTCGTGCACCAGAGCTTCTCGCCGTTCAGCACCCAGAAGTCGCCGCGGCGCTCGGCGGTGGTGGAGAGGCTCGCCGGATCGGAGCCGACGTGCGGCTCGGTGAGCGCGAACGCCGAGATCGCGCCCGCGGCGCAGCGCGGGAGGTACTTCTTCTTCTGCTCCTCGGTGCCGAAGAGCTTGAGCGGCTGCGGCACGCCGATCGACTGGTGCGCCGAGAGCAGCGCGGCCACGTTCGAGTCGTGGCTGCCGACCATCTGCATGACGGTCGCGTACTCGGTCACGGAGAGGCCGAGCCCGCCGTACTCGCGCGGGATCTTCATGCCGAACGTGCCGAGGCGGCGGAGCCCGTCGACGACTTCCTCCGGGTACTCGCCGGTCTCGTCGATGACGACCGGGTCGACCTTCTCGCGCAGGAACCGCCCGAGCTCCTCGTAGAAGCGCTCGAACTCCGGGCGCCGCTCGCGCGTCGTCGGGAACGGGTGCACGTGCTCGACGAGGAAGTTCCCGAGGAAGAGCTCCCGCAGGAACGTCCGTCCCGCCCACTCCTGCTCCCGCGACTCCTCGGCGACGCGTCGGGACTCTTCTTCCGTCGGCGGGCGGTGGGCCGGTGCGCCGTTCGGCTTGGGTTCGATCGACGGCTGAGCGTTGGTCGCCTGCATGCTTCCCTCCGGTGATGGGCGGTCGGCCGCGGACTGAGCGGCCGGCGGAGTATACGGTGCCGGGTAGGGCGCTCGCCACCCATTCGCGGTGGGACGCGGGTCCGGGTATCGTCACCGCGTGGACGGCATCCTGCGCTCGCGATCGCTCGTGTGGAGCGCGGTCCTCGTCACTCTCGGCGCGGGCGCGTGGCTCTTCTTCGGCGGCGGTCCGGCCGCGCTCGCGGGCCCCCATGCGATGCTCGCGGCGGCGCTCTGGATCCCGGCGCAGGTCGTCGTCTACGTGAGCCCGCTGAGCGACCTCGTGCCCTGGCCGGTCGCGAACGGCTCGATGTACGGCCTCTGGCGGGGCGCTTCGATCACCTGGCTCGCGTGGCTCGGCGCGGGGTCGCTGCAGTACGTGATCGGCCGCCGCGCGGCGCGCGACTTCGACGTGGAGCGCGCGCTCGCGCGCCTGCCCGGTCGCCTCTCGCGCTTCCCGATCGGCCACCCTGCGGTCCTCATCGTCGGGCGCTGGGTGCCGATCTCGAGCGCGTTCCTGAACGTCGCGGCGGGGGTCGCCGGCGTGCCGTTCTGGCGCATCCTCTGGTGCACCGCGATCGGGGCGATCCCGCCTGCGCTCGTGCTGGCCGCCGTCGGCGCCGGCATCATGCGCGCATTCTGAATTCCGCCCGGATGGCGACCCTCTACGCGACGCCGCTCTCCGCGAACGGGCGGAAGGTGCTGGCGGCGGGGCGGCACCTCGGGCTCGCCGTCGACGTCCGCATCGTCGACGTCTACCGCGGCGAGGGGCGGTCGCCGGAATACCTCGCGCTCCACCCGCTCGGGAAGATCCCCGCGCTCGTCGACGGCGATCTCGTCCTCTGGGAGTCGAACGCGATCCTGATGTACCTGAGCGAGCGCCACGCCGGCTTCCGCCTGTGGTCGCGAGACCCGGCCGAGCGCGCGGACATCGCGCGCTGGCTCTTCTGGGAGGCGTCCGAGTGGCAGCCGGCGCTCGCGCAGATCCTGGCCGGGTTCGTCGGGCGGCTCGTCGTGCCGCAGATGGCGGCGCTGCCGCCCGTCGACGTCGACTGGGCGGACGCTCGCTTCCGGCGCGTCGCGGGCTTCCTCGAAGGACACCTGGACGGGCGGCAGTACGTCGCCGGGAGCGGCCGGGACCTCACGCTCGCCGACTTGTCGGTCGCCGGCATGATGACGTACGCGCGCGCGGCCGGGTTTCCGTCGACCGCCTTCCCGGCGCTCGCCGCGTGGTACGCGCGCATCGAGGCGCTCGAGGCCTGGCAGGCGACCGCCGCCGGTCCCTGGCGCGGCCCGGGCGCCGCGGCCTGACCCGCGCGGCGCACAACAGCTCGGCCGTCGCCGTGCTGAAGCGCGAGCGATAGCCGGCGACACCGGGAGCGTGGGGTCCGTACCCGCGCTTCGCTGCCGCGCGATCGCGTCCGGCCGCCGCGACGGGCGGCCAGGCTAGCGTCGCAGGCGGCGGTACCTTCGGATGAGCGCGTTCGTCGAGCTGTCGTGCTCGAGCGTCGGCTCCTCCTTCGCCTGGAGCTGCGGGACGATCCGGTTCGCGAGCACCTTGCCGAGCTCGACGCCCCACTGGTCGAAGGAGTTGATGTTCCAGATCCAGCCCTGCGTGAAGACCTTGTGCTCGTAGAGCGCGACGAGCTGCCCGAGCACGTTCGGCGTGAGCTTCCCGTTCGCGAGGATCGTGTTCGTCGGATGGTTCCCGCGGAACGTCCGGTGCGGCACCTGGTGCTCGGCGACGCCCTCGGCGCGCACCTGCCCTTCGGTCTTCCCGAACGCGAGCGCCTCGGTCTGCGCGAAGTAGTTCGCCATCAGGAGATCGTGGTGGATGCCGACGTCGTTGTTCGGCTTGCAGAAGCCGATGAAGTCGGCGGGGATCAGCTTCGTGCCCTGGTGGATGAGCTGGTAGTAGGCGTGCTGGCCGTTCGTGCCGGGCGTGCCCCAGACGATCGGGCCGGTCTGGTAGTCGGTGATCGGACGGCCGTCGCGGGTCGTCGACTTGCCGTCGCTCTCCATGTCGAGCTGCTCGAAGTACGCGGAGAGCCGCTCGAGGTACTGGCTGTAGGGAAGGATCGCGACCGTCTCGGCGCCGAAGAAGTCGTCGTACCAGAGGCCGATCAGGCCGAGCAGGACCGGCATGTTGCGATCCGCGGGCGCCGTCCGGAAGTGCTCGTCCATCGCGTGGAAGCCGGCGAGCATGTCGCGGAAAGCCTCGGCGCCGATCGCGATCATGAGCGAGAGGCCGATCGCGGAGTCGTAGCTGTAGCGACCGCCGACCCAGTCCCAGAACTCGAACATGTTCGCGGTGTCGATGCCGAATTTCTCGACCTCGGCGGCGTTCGTCGAGACGGCGACGAAGTGGTTCCGGACCGCCTTCTCGTCCTTCAGCTTCGCGAGCGACCACTCGCGCGCGGTGCGCGCGTTGTTCATGGTCTCGAGGGTCGTGAACGTCTTCGAGGCGACGATGAAGAGCGTCTCCTCCGGCTCCATGTCGCGCGTCGCCTCGACGAAGTCGGTCGCGTCCACGTTCGACACGAACTCGAAGCGGAGCGAGCGATCGCTGAACTGGCGGAGCGCCTTGTACGCCATCGCCGGACCGAGGTCGGAGCCGCCGATCCCGATGTTGACGACGTTCCGGATGCGCTTTCCGGTGAAGCCCTTCCACTCGCCGCTCCGGACGCGCGCGGAGAACGCCGCCATCTTGTCGAGCACGGCGTGCACCTCGGGCACGACGTTCTCCCCGTCGACCTCGATCACCGCGTCGCGCGGCGCGCGCAGCGCGACGTGAAGGACGGCGCGGCCCTCCGTCACGTTGATCTTCTCGCCGCGGAACATCGCGGCGATGCCGTCCCGGAGCCTGGCGCGCTCGGCGAGCGCGAGGAGGAGGCGGATCGTCTCGTCGGTGATGCGGTTCTTCGAGTAGTCGAAGAAGAGGTCGCACGCCTCGAGCCCGAGGCGCTCGCCGCGCTTCGGGTCGTCCGCGAAGAGGTCGCGCAGGTGGAGGTCGCGGACCTTCTGGTAGTGATCCTGGAGCGCCTTCCACTCCGGCCACTCCGCCAACCGCGCCTGGTCGCTCGCCATCGCACGCCCTCCTCGTCTACCCCCGGCAGCATCCTGCAGACAGTCGCCTGACTCAACCGCGCGTCCCGTTCGTCGCCGAGCTGGCGAGCGCTGTTCCGCGTCGACGACTTCTTTTTTCGCCGGACGCCGGGGCACCGTGTCGATCTCGCCCGACTGCGAACGACGAGACAGTGAAGGGAGGGCACAAACGATGCCCGCTGGATTCGATCTCGTGGCGCTCGCTCCGATTCCGGGGTGGTCGACTCCGCTCGCGTTCTCGGCTCCGCTCGTCGCCGCCGGCCTCATCGGATTGCTGCTCGTGGCGGGCCTGGCGATCGCGGTCGCACGGGAGCGACCACGGGTTGCGCGTCAGGCGCCCGCGCCGAGCCCTACCAGGCGTACGCCTCGGGCGCTTCGCCGCCCGGTCCGGGCCAGATGCGGTCGAGCTTCTTCAGCGTCTCCGCCGTCAGCTCGAGCTCGAGCGCGCGCAGGTTCCCGTCGAGCTGCTCCTTCGTTCGCGGTCCGATGATCGGCGCCGTCACCGCCGGATTGCGCAGCAGCCACGCGACCGCGACGTCGGCCGGGCTCGCGCCGAGCTCGCGGCAGAGCGCCTCGTACTTCTCGAGCCGGGCGCGGTGGCGCTCGATCGCCGATTGAATGCGGTCGCTCGC
Source organism: Binatia bacterium (assembly GCA_035651755.1). Lineage (GTDB taxonomy): Bacteria > Desulfobacterota > Binatia > UBA12015 > UBA12015 > DASRFA01. Next base: position 13,310 of record DASRFA010000055.1, read on the forward strand.
GCGCCGGCCGCCCGCCGCCTTCGCGAGCGCGCCCCCGAGCAGCCCGCCCGCGAGCGGGCTCCAGGGAATCACGCCGACGCCGAGCGTGCGGCACGCCGGCAGGACCTCGAGCTCGACCGTCCGCTCCGTCAAGTTGTAGAGGCTCTGCTCGCTCACGAGGCCGAGGAAGCCGCGCCGCTCGGCGACGCCGTTCGCGCGCGCGATGTGCCAGCCCGCGAAGTTGCTGCTGCCGACGTAGATCACCTTGCCTTGACGGACGAGCAGCTCCATCGCCTCCCAGATCTCGTCCCACGGCGTATCCCGGTCGACGTGGTGCATCTGGTAGAGGTCGATGCGATCGGTCTTGAGCCGACGCAGGCTGCCCTCGCACGCGGCGCGGATGTGGTAGGCAGAGAGGTGCTGGTCGTTCGGGCCCGAGCCCATCCGCCCGTAGACCTTCGTCGCGACCACGACGCGCTCGCGGTTCCCGCCCTGCGCGAGCCAGCGCCCGAGGATCTGCTCGGTGACGCCCTCGCCGGTGCGCCAGCCGTAGACGTTCGCCGTGTCGATGAAGTTGATCCCGGCGTCGAGCGCGCGATCGAGGATCGCGTGGCTCTCGGCCTCGCTCGCAAGCGGGCCGAAGTTCATCGTGCCGAGGCAGAGCCGGCTCACGCTGAGCCCGGTCCGACCGAGATGAGCGTATTCCATCTCTCACGATGCGACCCGCCATCCCGGCGAGTCAAGGAGGTCGACAGCTAACGATCTCGCCGCGCTCGGCCGACGATGGAGCGATGCAGACGACCTCGTCGCGGCTTCGACGGTACGCGAGATCGACCGGCGCATTGCTGATCACGGTGGCGACCTTCGCGGTCGCCGCGACGTCGGCGCGCGCGAGCTGCGACGGCGCGATCGGAGCACCGGCCACGCCGCAGCTCTACGTCGCGGACGGCGACGGAGCGCACGGCGGCATCGTGCGCGCGGGGCTCGACGGCACCGGCGTCCTGGAGATCGTTCCCGGGCTGGTGAACCCGGTGGGCGTCGCGATCGATGCCGGCGACCGGAAGCTCTACTTCACGGACCCCGGCTCTCAGAGCATTCTGCGCTCGAATCTCGACGGGACGAGCGTCGAGACCGTCTTCACGTATCCCTTCGAGGAGCCCAACACGCCTTCGGGGATCGCGGTCGACGAGACGTCGGGCCTCCTCTACTGGGTCGCCTACTCGAATCCGCTCGTGCAGCGAGCGACCACAGGGGGTGCCGCCGTCGAGGCGATCATCTCGACGGACATCAACCTGCCAGGCTCGATCGCGCTCGACGTCGCGTCCGGGAAGCTCTACTTCGGCGACGCCGGCTACCACCGCGTCCAGCGGGCGAACCTCGACGGTACCGGGGTCGAGACGATCCTCGGCGGTCAGACGATCGGCGACGCGATCGCGCTCGACCCGGGAGGGGGCAAGATCTACTGGACCGACGCCGCGATCGGTCGCATCAGCCGCGCCAACCTCGACGGCAGCGACAGCGAGCTGCTCGTTCACGATTCCGCCGGCCCCGACGGCCTCGCTCTCGACCTCGCCGCGGGCAAGATGTACTGGGCGAACTACTACGCAGCGAGCGTCCGGCGCGCGAACCTCGACGGCACCGGGGTCGAGGACGTCGTCGCGAGCGGCCTCCGCGGCGCGGCGGGCATCGCGCTCTGGCACCCGCCCGCGCCGGTCTGCGGGAACGGCTGCGTCGAGCCCGGCGAGGAGTGCGACCCGGGCGCGCCGGTCGACGGCGGCTGCTGCTCCGCGAGCTGTCGGCTCGAGGCTCCCGGGACGGTGTGCCGCGCGAGCGCGGGCGCGTGCGATCCCGCCGAAGCCTGCGACGGAAGCAATGCGGCGTGCCCGTCGGACCTCCGCGCGCCGAGCGGCGCCGAATGCCGTGCCGCGGCCGGCGCGTGCGACGTCGCGGAATCCTGCGACGGCGTGTCGGCGGGCTGCCCCGCCGACGAGGTCGCCCCCGACGGCGCGGCCTGCGCGGACGGCGACGCGTGCACCGGGCCTGACTCCTGCGTCGCCGGCGCGTGCGTCGCGGGACCGGCGATCGAGCAGTGCGGCGACGGCTTCGTGTGCGGAGCGGAATCTTGCGACGACGGCAACCTGACCAATGGCGACGGCTGCGACGCGACGTGCACGCCCACTGCGTGCGGCAACGGCGTCCTCACGCCCGGCGAGCAGTGCGACGACGGCAATGCCGCGCCAGGCGAAGCGTGCCGCGCCGACTGCAGCTACGACCTCATCCCCGGGAACGGCGTGGGTACGGCGAGGAGCGATCAGCGCGCGTGCCTCGTCGAGCTCGCGGTCGTGAACCCGGGCAACGCGCCGGCGACCGACCGCCGCGGCCGTCCGAGCTCGCTCCAAACCTGCAGGAACGGCGATCCGGACTGCGACGTCGAACCCGACCCCGCGGCGTGCGGCTTCCGCACCGTCGTCTGCCTGAACGCGACCGACCCGCGGCTCCCCGGCTGCGCGCCGCGCGGCGTCGCCGATCCGGTGCGCGTGCGGTCGCCGATCGCGTTGCGCGATCCCGCCAACGCGAGCGCGGTGGCCGGAGCACTTCGCGCGCTACGCGACCCGGCGACCGGCGAGATCGCCCTCGGCACGCCGGTCGCTCCCTCCCGGACGAACCTCTGCAGCGCGCCCTTCACGCTGCGCGTGCCGCTCGCGCGCCACGGCCGACCCGGAAGGCTCGATGTCCGTCTCGACGCCCGCGCGCCGGCAGGCCCGGGCGCGCCCATCGTCGACCGCGACCACGTCACGCTCGTCTGCGCGCCGTAGCGCGCCCCCACTCCGGGCCTCCGCAGGCCGCCGTCCGGCTCGGGTTTCCGAACGGCGCTTGAGTCCGGCACCGCCGGTTGCCAGGGTGGCGCCATGCTCGACACCCTGATCCGGAACGGCACGGTCGTCGACGGCACCGGGGCGCCCGGATACCGCGCGGACCTCGGAATCAAGGACGGCCGCCTCGTCGCGATCGGCGAGGTGAGCGAGCCCGCTGCTCGCGCGATCGACGCCGACGGGCTCACGGTCGCGCCCGGCTTCATCGACCCGCACACGCACTACGACGCACAGCTCTTCTGGGACCCGACCGCGAGCCCGTCGAACCTCCACGGCGTGACCACCGTGATCGGCGGCAACTGCGGCTTCACGCTCGCCCCGCTCGGGAAGAACGACGCCGACTACATCCGCCGCATGATGTCGAAGGTCGAGGGCATGCCGCTCGCGGCGCTCGAGAACGGCATCGAGTGGAACTGGTCGACGTTCGGACAGTTCCTCGATCGGCTCGACGGGCGGATCGGCGTCAACGCCGGATTCCTGGTCGGCCACTGCGCGCTCCGTCGCACGGTCATGGGCGAAGCCGCCGTCGGCAACAAGGCGACGCTCGAGCAGACGCTCGAAATGGTGAAGCTGCTGAAGCAATGCCTCGCGGCGGGCGGGCTCGGCTTCTCGTCGTCGCAGGCGTTCACCCACGTCGACGGCGACGACAGCCCGGTGCCGTCGCGCTTCGCCGCCCGCGACGAGACGCTCGCGCTCGCGTCCGCGGTGCGCGACCACCCCGGCACGACGCTCGAGTTCATCATCGACGGCTGCCTGAACCAGTTCAAGGACGGCGAGATCGGCCTCATGATCGCGATGTCGCTCGCCGCGAACCGGCCGCTCAACTGGAACGTCATGCAGGTGAGCGCGGTGAACCGCGCGCGTCACGAGCACCAGCTTTCCGCCGGGACGAAGGCGAAGGCCGCGGGCGCGAAGATCGTCGCGCTCACGATGCCGACGCTCGTCGGCCTGAAGATGAGCTTCCTCGACTACTGCGCGCTGAACTCGATCCCCGAGTGGGGCCCGATCCTGTCGCTGCCGGTTCCCGAGCGGATCGCGGCCCTCAAGGACCCGAAGGTGCGCGAGCGCATGCGCGAGGGCGGGCGACGCCCCGAGGCCGGGGTGTTCGGCGCCCTCTCGAAGGGCGAGCGCTTCCAGGTGGGCGAGACCCACGCCCCCGAGAACGAGGCGTTCGCCGGCCGCAAGGTCGCCGACATCGCGGCCGAGATCGGGAAGAGCCCGTTCGACACGCTGCTCGACATCGTCGTCGCCGACGAGCTCCGCACCGCCCTCTGGCCGCTTCCGACCGACGACGACGTCGACAGCTGGAAGCTCCGCCTCGAGGTCTGGCGCGACGAGCGGGCGCTGATCGGCGGCTCGGACGCGGGCGCGCATCTCGACCGCATGTGCGGGTCGAGCTACCCGACCGCGTTCCTGGGCGAGGTCGTGCGCGAGCGCGGGCTCCTCCCGCTCGAGGAGGCCGTGCACCGCATGACCGGCGCACCGGCCGCGCTCTTCGGGCTTCGCGACCGCGGCCGCATCGCACCCGGCTACGCGGCCGACCTCGTCCTCTTCGACCCGGGCACGATCGCGTCCGGCATGGTGCGGACCGCGAACGACCTGCCGGGCGGCACCGATCGGCTCTACGCCGAGGCGTTCGGCGTCGCGCGCGTCCTGGTGAACGGGCGCGACATCGTCTGCGACGGCCGCGCCACGGGCGACCTGCCGGGGCGCATCCTGCGCTCCGGGCGCGACACCGAGACCGTGACGGTTCCGGGCGGGTGAGCGCGCCGCGGGCGCGCCGGTTCCGCTTCGCGGTCGAGCCCGGCGACGACGCGCTCCGCCTCGATCAGCTCCTCGCGCGCCGCATCCCCGAGCTCTCGCGCGCCGACGCCCGCCTCCTGCTCGCGCTCGGCGGCGTCTTCGTCGGCCGCCGGCGGGTCAAGATCGCGAGCCGGCGCGCGCGCGTCGGACAGGTCCTGGAGGCGTGGATCGGGGGCGCGCTCGAGCGCGCGCGCGGCGGAGCGGCGTCGCGCGCGTCGGCGGCCACGGCGGAGATCCGGCGTACGCCGACGAGGACGTCGCCGTCGTCGAGAAGCCGGCCGGAATGCCGACCGCGCCGACGCCCGAGGGCGATCGCGGCAGCGTCGCGGACGCGCTGGCGCGCGACCTGTTGGGCGGGCGCGTGCACGTCGTGCACCGCCTCGACCTCCCGACGAGCGGGCTCCTCGTCTTCGCGCGCAGCGACCGCGCGAACCGCGCGCTCTCCGAGACGTTCCGCCGGCACGACGTCGAGCGCGAGTACCTCGCGGTCGTGCGCGGCCGGCTCGAGGCGGCGGAGCTCGCGATCGACGACCCGATCGGCGGGCGGCGCGCGCTCACGCGGGTCGCGGTCGCCGAGGCGCTCGGCGACGGGGCGACGCTCGTCCGCGCCCGTCTCGAGACCGGCCGCACGCACCAGATCCGGATCCACCTCGCGCGCGTCGGCCACCCCGTCCTCGGCGACCGCCAGCACGGCGCGCGGACGAGCTTCGACCCGCCGCGCCTCGCGCTGCACGCCGCGCTGCTCGCGTTCGCGCACCCGGCGACCGGCGAGCCGCTCCGCTTCGAGAGCGCGTGGCCGGACGACCTCGGCCCCTGGCTGGAGCGCCTCCGGGAGGAGTCGCGCGCGCGCTGAGCGCTCCGGCGTGCCGATCAGCGCGATGCTTCGGGCGCCGGCTCGGGGAGGAGCGGCGGCGCCGGCTCCCCCGCAGCCGCGCGGTCGAGGAGCGCCTCGTAGATCGGCTGGTTGCGGAGCCCGGTCGCGACCAGGAACGCGACGATCGCGGCGACGGCCCAGGGAAACGCCTGGTTCGCCGCGCCGGTCATCTCCACGATCAGGACCAGCCCGGTCGCCGGAACGCGCACGCTGGCCGTGAAGACCGCTACGGCCCCGGCGCCGGCGAGCGGGGCGGCGAGCGGGACGCCCGGCATCCAGACGCCCGCCGCCAGCGCGACCAGCGCCCCGAGCGTCGCTCCGATCACGAGCTGCGGGGCGAAGAGCCCGCCGACGACGCCGCAGCCGTAGCTCGCCGAGGTCAGGAACAACTTGCCGACGACGAGAAGCGCGAGGACGTACGCCGGGGCGAGCGGCGGCAGATGGCCGTACGGCGAGCCGATCGTCTGCGCGCGGACGATGTCGTCGATCGCGCCCCGCGAGAGCGCACCCGCGATCGGATCCCCGCCGAACGTCGCGCCCGGAAGCCAGTACCCGACGACGATCGCCAGCGCCGCGGCGATGGCGCCGTGCGCCCAAACGGGGACCGAGCGCCAGCGGTCGTAGACGTCGAGGGCGGTGAGGACGCACCGGTTGTAGACCACGCCGGCGACCCCGCAGACCAGGCCGCACACGGCGGCGGCGAGGAACCCGCTCGCAGGAAGCGTCGGGGAGTCGTGGCGGCCGAAGAGCGGATCGGGGCCGATCAACGCCTCGATGACGATCTGCGCGCACAGGGTCGCGACCAGCGCCGTGGTGTAGGTGAGCGGGCTGATCTCCCAGCGCAGCTCCTCGATCACGAACAGGAACCCCGCGATCGGCGCGTCGAAGGCGCCCGTCAATCCCGCGCCGGCGCCGGCGGCGACGAGCGCCTTCCGGAGAAGCTTCGACGGCACGCTCGTCCGCTTGACGCCGATCTCACCGACGCCCTCTCCGATCGCGGCTCCCATCTGCACGGTCGGGCCTTCGCGGCCGAGCGACATGCCGGTCACCAGCGCTGCGAGGCCGCCGAAGAACTTGACGGGCAGGATCCGGCGCCAGCGCATCGGCTCGTCGACCCCGAGGCGGGCTTCGACGCCCGGGATGCCGCTTCCGGCGGTCTCCGGCGCGACGCGGGCGACCAGAAGCCTCGCGAGCGCGCCCATCGCCGCGGCCAGGCCCACGAGCGCGATCCAGCCGGGCGCGCCGTACCCGTCCAGGAGCGCGGCGACCCGCTCGTGCGAGCCCTCGGCGAAGCGGAGCGAGGTGCGGAACGCGACGGCCATGAGGCCCGATGCGAGGCCGACGCACGCCGCCGCGAGGCAGGCGCGCGGGTCGAGCGGCGACGCGATCGGCGTGTGGCGCGCACGCGCCTCGCGGGCGGCGGCACTCTCGGTGGCGCCGGCGGCGGCGCGCGCGCTCTTCCGGCCGCGAGGACCGGCGGCGTCGCTCACGACGCGCTCTCGATCCTGAACACGGGATAGTCGTGAGCGATCCTGCGCAGCTCCGACTCGGGCGCCGTCGCGCCGACGCCCTCGAAGAAGACCTTCACCTCGAACGCCCAGCGCTCGAGATACGACCGCAGCACCGGCGGCTTGTCTGCGTCCGCGATCTCGAGCGCGCGAAAGCGCTCGCGCCGGCCGCCGACCCGGAGCTCGCCCTCGCCGCTCGCCCGGAGGTTCCGCACCCACTGCGTCTCGCCGCGCGGCGCGACGAGGTAGCGCGCCCCGCCGTGCTCGAGCAGGTTCACGGGCACGGTCCGCCACTCGCCCGACTTCCGGCCGCGGACCGCCAGGATGCGAGACCCGAAGACGCTCACGCCGAGCCGCGTGAGGAGCGCGACGGCGCCGTTGAACACCCGGTCGGCGGCTCCCGGCTTCACGTAGCGGCGCTCTGGCATCGTCTCCTTCCTCTCCTCGCGCGTGAGGCCGAGAGCCTAGCGGAAACGGCGCGGCCGTCGAATCAGGCTTCCCAGCGCACCGCCGCGTCGGGGTCGGGCTCGTAGCGGCAGAAGAGCCCCGTGTGGACCGCGCTCGCGAGGCTTCGCCCGAGCGCGGCGTCGCGCCGCGTGACCTCGGCGACCGCCTTCGCGATCGCCCGCGTGACGTTGACGCGCGCGCGCTCCGCCGCGGATGCCGCCTTGCGATCGCGGCCGCCGAGGCCGACTGCGCGCGACAGCTCCTGGGCGAGCACCTCGCGCTCCTCCTGCAGCCGATCGATCCTCCCGGCGTCGTTGAACTCGACCGCCTCCGCGAGATCGGCCTCGAGCTCTGCGAGCCGCCGGCGATAGGCGGCGCGCGCCTGCGAGTCGAGCATCTCGCCGGCGTCTCCGCCCGCGGCCTCGGCAGCCTCGCCGCCGGCGAGGTCGAGCGAGTGGAACTCGTGGCCGGGGTGCGCGATGAGCTTCGCGAGATACGCGACGCCCTTCGTGTCGCGGACGCGGAGCGGACCGCCTTCCCGGGTGGTCTCGATCGCCCACCAGTCGCCGGCGCGCCGGAGGCGCGCGACGGTCGGACCGGCGCCGGCGGAGCCGGATGCGCTCGCCGCGGGCGCGGGCGACGCGGCTCGCGAGGCCGCCGCCGCCGTCCCGGACGGCGGCCCGGCGTCCCGGCCCGCGTCCCGCACCGCGGCGATCGCGCCGACCAGGCGCCCGAGGTCGAGGTCGCGCGCGGATTGCTCGGCCTCGGCGAGGAGCGCGGCCGCGCGCTCGGCGTCGCCCGAGCCGGCGCGCGCGAGGAGAAAGCGCGCGTAGTCGAGCTGGGTCGCGGCGAGCCAGGGGCGCGCGTCGAGGCGCCGGTTCATCGCGAGCGCGCGCTCGAAGTGGACGGCCGCCTCGTCGGAGCGTCCGGCGAGCGCGGCGAGGAGCGCGAGCCACCGCCGCGCGGACCCGAACGACCCCGCGGAGAGGCCGATCACGAGGCAGGTGTCGGCGTACGGCTCGAAGAGCGCATACAGCGCGCTCGCGTGCGCGGTGGCCCCGGTCGCGAACGCGATCTCCGCGAGCTCCGCGATCGCGATCGCGAAGTTCCCGTCGCGCGGAAGGCTCGCGAAGCCGTCTGCGGCGAGCTCGTCGAGCGCGGAGCGCGCGAGCGCGGTCCGACCGGTGTGGAGGTGGAGGAGCGCCAGCGCACAGCGCCACATCTTCACGCCCGGGAGCTTCTCCGCGTAGAGCGCGTACAGCGGCTCGAGCTCGAGCAGGCGCCCCGCTTCGCCGAGCGGAAAGAAGAGCTGCGAAGCGAAGAACTGCCCGTGCAGCGATTCGATCGCCGGCGGAAGCACCGCGTACGCTTCGGCGGCGAGCGCGAGCGCTTCCGGGTAGCGGCCGGCGAGGAGCGCGCGCGCCGCTCGCACCACCCCGAGGTGCCAGCGCCGGACCGGGAGGCGGCTCTGCTCGCAGAGACGCGCGTACTGGTCGAGCTCGAGCTCGAAGCCTGCGAGGTCTCCCTGCTCGAGCCGGTTCAGGATGCGCCAGGCGTGACCTTCGAGCGCGAGCGCGCGGTCCCCGACGCGCTCGGCGATCGCGAGCATCTCGTCCGCGATCGCGAGGCGCGCCGCGAGCCCGCCCGGCGGGCCCCACAGGACGAAGTGCTGCACGAGGAGCGCTCGCGCGAGCGCCGGGAGGTCGCCCACGCGACGCGCCATCGCGACCGCCTGCTCGCTGAGGGCGCGCCGGCGCTCCTCGTCGCCGTGCGAGAAGTAGAGCGCCGCCGCGAGCCGCCCGAGCAGGGAGGCGCGGAGCGCGGTGTCCTCGGGGCCGAGCGTCGCGAGCGCCTCCTCGAGGAGCTCGACGAGCCGGACGTGCACCGCGCCGACCTCCGGTGTCGCATGGCTGTAGCCGACGGCCGCGCGACCGAACGCGACCGCGTCGCCGGCGGCGCGCGCCATGCGCGCGGCCGTTTCGAACGCGGCGCGCGCGCCGGCGAAGTCGCCCGCACGCCAGCGCGCGTCGCCGAGCGCGAGGCGCAGCTCGAGGGTGCGCGCGGGATCGCCGCCGCGCAGCTCCACCGCGTCGATCGCGCGCGCGTAGTGGGCGACCGCGTCCTCGTAGGCGAGGAGCGCGAGCGCGCGGGCCGCGGCGCGGGTCGCGTACTCGGCCGCGCGCGCGGCCTCGCCGAGCGGCGCCGCGAGCAGGAAGTGGTGCGCGAGCTCCGAGAGCGGCGGCTCGGCGCTCGCGCCGTCGCGCGCCTCGAGCGCGCGGCCGACGTCGCGATGGAAGCGCGCGCGCTCGCTCGCCGAGAGATCGCCGTAGAGCGTCTCGCGGATCAACGCGTGGCCGAAGCGGAAGCGCCCGACGACCCCCGGGACCTCGTCGACGAGCCCGCTCGCGCTCGCCGCGCTGAGGCGCCCGAGCGCCTCGTCGGGCGAGAGGTCGAAGACGATCTGCAGCACCCCGAGGTCGAACTCGCGACCCATCACCGCGCCCGCCACGAGCAGGCGGCGCTCGGCCTCGCCCAGTGGCTCGATGCGGCGTCGGATGAGCGCGCGGACCTCGTCGGGAAGCCGGAGCGGCGCGCCGGCGAGGGCGCTCGCGTCGACGCGCCCTTCCGCTTCGAGCACGCGCACGACCTCGGCGAGGAAGAACGGGTTCCCGTCGGTCGTCCGGACCAGCTCGTCGACGAGCGGCGGCGGCGAGGCGAGCGCGCTCCCCCGCAGGAAGCGCGCCACGTCGTCGCGCGCGAGGCCGTGCAGCCTGATGCGGCGGCTCACCTGCGCGATGCGCCCGAGGAGCCCGGGCTTCTGCCGCATCTCGGCCTCGCGATAGGTCGCGATCGCGAGCACCCGCGAGCCGCGGATCTCGCGCGCGACGAACTCGAGGAGCAGAAGCGAGTCCGGATCCGCCCAGTGCAGGTCGTCGATGACGAGGACCACCGGCGCGCGGCGCGCGACGCGCCCGAGGAAGCTCGCGACCGCGTCGAAGAGCTGGAAGCGCGACTGCGCGGGGTCGACCGCGGGCGGCTCGCTGCGCTCGGGCGCGAGCGCTCGCAGGCCGGGCACGAGACGGGCGAGCTCCGGCCCGAGGTCCGCGACCTCGCCGCGGAGCTCCGCGGGATCGGCGGTCTCGACGTAGCCGCGGAGCGCCTGCAGCCACGGCCAGTACGCCGGCGCGCCCTCGCTCTCCGGGCATCGCCCCCAGAGCACGCGCTCCGCCGGGACGTCCGCGCGCGCGATCAGCTCCTCGACCGTGCGCGTCTTCCCGATCCCGGCCTCGCCGACGAGCGCGACGAGCTGTCCGCGCCCGGAGTCCGCGTCGGCGAAGAGCGCGGCGAGCGCGCTCAGCTCGGGGGCACGCCCGACGAACCGCGGCCCGCGGCCGTGTGCCACCGTCTCGATGTGAGCCCGCGAACCCGTCGCCTGCCTCGCGCGTCCGCCGCGCCTCCGCGAGCGGCGCCGACGCTTCCCCCGGGACCGGGTTAGGCCGACCGCCGAGCCCCGTCAAACGCCGCCGGCGGACCGATCACAATCGCCACGCGACCGGGCGGTCGGGGTCCGGCCGATACGAGCACGCGAGGCCGGTCCGAACCGCCCTCGAGAGGTGGCGGCCGAGGCCGGGCGACAACTTCGCGATCCGCTTGACGGCGGCCGAGATCGCGCGCGTCGCGTTGACGCGCGCGCGCTCCGCGGCGGCGCCCGGGTCGCCGCCGCCGGGCTCCGCCTCGACGAGCTCGAGCGCGGCGAACTCGCGTCCCGGCTCCGCGACGAGCCGCGCGAGGTGGGCGAGCCCTTTCATGTCGGCCAGGCGAAACGGCTCGCCGAGCCACCCGACGGTCCACGACGCGCCGTCGCGCCGCAAAACGGCGACCGCGGCCGGGTCGCCGGCGGCGGTCGGTCCGCCGCGCGCGGCGGTGCGCGACGATGGCCGCGGCGCTTCCGCGCGAGCCGCTGCGGCGGCGAGCTCTTCGGCGAGCACCCCGGCCGCGGCGGAGAGGCGCGGCATCGCGAGCTCACGCGCGGCCCGGCGCGCCTCGGCCGCGAGCTGGCGCGCGCGCGCGAGGTCGGGCGCGCCGCCGCGCGCGAGGAGCACGCCCGCCAGGTCCGCGCGCGTCCGCGCCGCCCAGGCGCGTGCGCCCGTGCGGACGTTCCGCGCGAGCGCGTCCTCGAGGTGCAGCGCCGCGTCGTCGAGCCGCCCCAGGCTTGCGGCGAGGAGCCCGAGCTCGCGCGCGGCCGCGCCGCGGCAGGTCGCGCCGTAGACGGCCACCACGTGGCGATCGGCGACCGGCTCGAGCAGCGCGTAGGCGTCGCGCGCCCATTCCGGCTCGCCGAGCTCGCTCACGGCTTCGGCGAGACAGGAGACCGACAGCAGGAAGCTCCCGTCGCGCGGGATGCCCGCGAAGCGCGTGGCCGCGAGAGGCGCGAGCGCGGCGCGCGCCTCGCTCGCGCGGCCGGTGTCGAGGAGGAGCGCCGCGAGGAAGCAGCGCCACCCCGGAACCGCCGGGTACTCGTCCGCGATCGCGCGCAGTGCGGGCTCGAGCTCCGCGAGCCGGCCCCACTCGCGCAGGACGTCGAACACGAGGAGCGCGTAGAACTGCGACGGCTGCGACGTGAGGCCGAGCGGGCGCTGCGCCAGCGCTTCCCTCGCGAGGCGCTCCGCCTCCGCGAGGCGACCGTCGAGCAGGGCGCCGGTCGCGGCCAGCACGCGCGCGTGCCACATCGCGATCGGAAGCCGGCTCTCCTCCCAGCGACGGCGATAGGTGGCGAGCTCGTGGCGCGCGGCGGGCGCGTCGCCCATCTCGAGGAGCGCGACGATGCGCCACGCTTGCGCCGGCTGGGCGAGCTCGACGTCGTTCGACTCGCGCGCCAGGCGGAGCGCCTCGTCCACGACGGGCAGGCGCTCCGCGGGCGTGCGGTCGGGCCCGAGCAGGACGAAGTGCCGCGAGATCAGAGCGCCGATCACGGCGCGCGGGACGCCGATCCGGCGCGCCATCGCGACCCCCTCGACGCTGAGCGACTCGAGGCGCTCGCGGTCCTGCGTGAAGTAGAGCGCGACCACGAGGCGCGTGACGGCGAACGCCCGCAGCAGGCCGTCGCCCGCGGGCAACCGCTCGAGCGCCTCCTCGAGCAGTGCGACGACGTCGGGATGCACGGCGCCGTCGTCGGGCGTCGCGCGGCTGAAGCCGAGCGCGGCCAGGCCGAACAGGTGCGCGTCGCCGATCTCGCGTGCGCCGCGCGCCGCGCGCTCGTAGAGCGTCCGCGCGCGCGCCTGGTCGCCGGTCTGCCAGACGGCTTCCGCGAGCCCGATCAGGATCCGGACGTCGCCCGCGGCGTCCGCCGGCCGGAGCGCGCACGCGGCGCGCGCGCGCTCGTAGTGCTTGACCGCGTCCTCGTAGGCCAGCCGCGAGAGCGCGCGCCGCGCCGCTCGCACGGAATAGTGGACCGCGGCGTCCGCGGTCCCGAGCGGTGCCGCCGCGTGGAAGTGGACGGCGAGCTCCTCGTACGGCGGCTCGTCGCTCGCGCCGTGCAGCGACTGGAGCGCGCGCGCGACGCGCAGGTGGAGCGCGGCGCGCTCCGCGGGCGCGAGCCCTTCCTCGAGCGCCTCGCGGAGGAGTCCGTGTCGGAACCTGAGGCGGCCGAGGCGGCCGGGCGCCTCCTCGACGAGGCCCGCACGCGCGACGGCATCCACGTCGTCGAGCACGCGGTCGGGGGGCAGGTCGGCTGCGACTTCGAGGGTCGCGAGGTCGAACTCCCGTCCGATCGTCGCGGCGAGCGCGAGGAGATCGCGCTGCTCGGCGGACAGCGGCGTCAGGTGGCGCTCCACCACGCCGCGCATCTCGTCGGGCAGCGCGACCTCGGATGCGCGCTCGCGATCGGCGCTCGCGCGCGCGCCCTCGTACGCGCGCAGCATCTCCTCCGCGAAGAACGGGTTGCCGTCGGTCGCGCGGTGGACGCGCTCGGCGAAGCCCGGCGGGAGCGCGGCCGTCGCCCGCGCTCGGAGGAGGCGCTCGACGTCGTCCGCATCGAGGCCGCGCAGCGGAAGGCGCTGCGCCGCGTGGGCGAGCTCGAGGAGCTGGGTGCGCTCGCGCGCCGCCGCCTCGCGGCACGCGGCGACGATCAGCACGCGCGACGCGCGCACCTCGCGCGCGAGGAACCCGAGCAGCCGAAGCGATCCGTCGTCGGCGGACTGGAGATCGTCGAGCGCGACGACGAGCGGAGCGCCCGCCGCCGCGCGCCGCAGCAGCACGGCGACCGCGTCGAAGAGCCGAAAGCGCGCCTGCTCGGGGTCGAGGTTCGCCGCGCGCGCGCCCTCCGCCGCCTGGTCGCGGATGCTCGGGACGAGCCGCGCGAGCTCGCCGGCGACGTCGCCGAGCTCCGCGCGCAGCGCGCCGGCATCGCGGGCGGCGACCCATGCGCGGAGCACCTGAACCCACGGCCAGTAGGCGGGCGCGCCGGCGTCGTCGGTGCATCGACCCCAGAGGACGCGCTCGGCGGGAAGCTTCGCCCGCGCGACCAGCTCCTCGAGCACGCGGGTCTTTCCGATGCCGGGCGCTCCGACGAGGAGGATCAGGCGGCCGCGCCCCGCGTGAGCTTCCGCGACGGCGGCCGCGAGCGCGGCCAGCTCGCTCTCCCGCCCGACGAACGTCCCGGTGTGGTGGGCCTCGGCGCTGACGCGCGAAGCGCGCTCGGGCGGGCCCATGGGTCGCGACGATGCGAGGATGGCGCCGCTCGAGTCAAGGCGTCCGGACGCGGGCTGGACAGCCATCGCGGATCCGAGACAGATTGCGCCATGCCGGCCTCCTCTCGCCACCGCTCGGGCTCCCGATGGCGATCGCGCGCGGTGGGCAGCCGCCGGCCGTGAGCCCGGCCGAGGCCAGCCTGCGCTTCCGCCGGCCCGTCGCCCGCCTGCGACGCCTCGCGACGCCCGAGAACCGCGACCTCCTGGTCGAGCTCGTCCGCGCGGGGATCCGCACCGCGGACCACAACTCGTTCCTGGGCGCGCTCTGGAGCCTGCTCGCGCCCTTCATCATGCTGGTCGCGCTCTATCTCGTCTTCCGCCACCGCTTCGCGGCGGGCGTGCCGGCGTACCCGCTCTACCTGCTCGTCGGCATCTCGCTCGTGAACTACTTCGTGACCGCGACCCGCTTCGGAATCACGGTGCTCTTCGCGAATCGCCAGCTCATCCTCGACTCGACGGTCCCGCGCGAGGCGGTCGTCGCGGCGCAGCTCGCGGTCCACACGCAGAAGCTCCTGATGGAGATGGCGATCGCCGCCGCGTTCAGCGCCTGGTACGGGCTCTTCTCGCTCGGGGCGGTGCTGACCGCGCTTCCGCTGCTGGTCGCATACGTGGCCCTCACCGCGGGGATCGGGCTGCTCCTCGGGCTCGTGCACTGCTTTGCGCGCGACGTCGAGCACATCTGGTCGCTGGTCTCGCGTCTCCTCCTGTTCGTGACGCCCGTGTTCTACGGGCTGTCCGACCTTCCGCTCTTGACGCGCGCGCTCGTGTGCTGGGCGAACCCGCTGACGCCGTTCCTGGTCGGCATCCGGGCCGCGCTCATGGACCAGCCGGTGTCGCCGCTCCTCTACGGGTACGCGCTGCTGCTCGGGACCGGAGCGCTCGCCGTCGGGTACGGGGTGTTCCTCGTGCTCGAGAACGCGGCCGTGGAGCGGGCGTGAGGCCGGGCGACGGAGCGGGCGTCCGACCGTCGGACCGGGCAGCTGCCGCATCTCCGGCCGCGCGCGCGGAGCACCTCGCGAAGCGCTTCCACGTGCTGCGGGCGGAGCGGACGGCGCTGCGCGCGCTCCGCGCGCTCCTGCGCGGCGAGTCGCTCCGGCGGGAGCTCTGGGTGCTGAAGGACGTCTCGTTCGAGATCGCGCGCGGCGCGAAGGTCGCGCTCGTCGGGCGGAACGGGTCGGGGAAGACGACGTTGCTGCGGCTCCTCTCGGGTATCTACGCGCCGACGGCCGGCCGGCTCGAGGTCGCCGACCGGCCGCGGCCGCTCTTCAGCTGCGGCGTCGGCTTCGCGAGCGAGCTCTCGGTGTCGGAGAACGTCCTCCTGTTCGGGACGGTCCACGGGATCCGGCGCCACCGGCTCCGGGAGCGCCGCCGCGACATCCTGGCGCGCGCCGACCTGGCGCCGCTCGCCCACGTGCCCGTCAAGGACCTCTCGACCGGCCAGGTGCAGCGCCTCGCGCTCGCGGTGTTCGCGGAAGCCGAAGCCGAGTTCGTGATCCTCGACGAGGTGATCGGGAACGTCGACGCCGGCTTCCTGCGCGAGGCCGACCGCTTCTTCCGGGCGCTCGTCGATTCGCCGCGCACGGTCCTCATGACGTCGCACGACGCCTCGTTCCTGCGCGCGTACTGCGACGAGGCGATGTGGATCGACGGCGGCGCGATCCGCCTCCACGGCCGCTTCGACGCGGTGCTGCGCGAGTACGAGCGCTCCTTCGGCGAGCCGGAGGCGGACCCGGCGGCGCGCCGCGAGCGCGTGGGTGCGCGCTCGTGATCGCGACGGGTGTGGTACGGTGGGCCGCATGACGACCCCGGAGTACATGCACCTCGCCGACGAGTGCCTCGGGCGCGTCACGCGCTGGCTCGAGGAGTTCGATCCCGACGAGGTCGACTACTCGACGACCGACGGCATGGTGTCGATCGAGTTCCCCGACCGCCAACGCTTCGTGCTGAACCGCCAGTCCGGAAACCACCAGATGTGGTTCGCCGCCGGCGTGAGCGCGTGGCACTTCGCCTGGGACCCCGAGCGCCGCGGCTGGTTCGACGACAAGGACGGGCACGAGCTGTACGGCCGGGTCGCCGGCGAAGTGTCGCGCAAGCTCGGGCGCCCGGTCGCGTTCGAGTCCTGAGCCGAGCGGGCGCGAGCCCATGCCCGTCTCCGCGAGCTACCGGCCGGTGCCGCGCTGGCTCGAGCTCGGCCCGGGCTTCCAGGACGCCGTCGAGCCGGCGCGCTTTCCGGAACGCGGGCTCCGCTTCCGGAACCAGCGCTGGGCGGAGCGGGTCGGCCTCGGAACGCTCGACGACGAAGAGTGGGAGCGCCACTTCGCGCTCTTCGAGCCGCTGCCCGACAACCTGCGCGAGCCGCTCGCGCTCCGCTACCACGGGCACCAGTTCCGGACGTACAACCCGGCGCTCGGCGACGGGCGCGGCTTCCTGTTCGCTCAGCTCCTCGATCCCCTCGACGGCCGCCTGCTCGACCTCGGGACGAAGGGCAGCGGGCGGACGCCGTGGTCGCGCGACGGCGACGGTCGCCTGACGCTGAAGGGCGGCGTTCGAGAGATCCTCGCGACCGAGATGCTGGAGGCGCTCGGCGTCTACACGTCGAAGACGTTCAGCCTCTTCGAGACCGGCGAGCAGCTCCATCGCGGCGACGAGCCGTCGCCGACGCGCTCTTCCGTGCTCGTTCGTCTCTCGCACTCGCACGTCCGCTTCGGGAGCTACCAGCGCCTGGCCGTGCTCGGCGAGACCGAGAAGCTGCGCCGCCTCTTCGACGCGACCGTCGAGTGGCATTTCCCGGAGCTCGCCGCGGAGCGCGGCGGCGACGCGGCGGGCGGCACGGTGGAGCGCTTCCTGCGCGCGGTCTCGGAGCGGAGCGCGGAGCTCTGCGCGAGCTGGATGGCGGCGGGCTTCGTGCACGGCGTCCTCAACACCGACAACATGAACGTGACCGGCGAGAGCTTCGACTACGGCCCGTATCGCTTCCTGCCGACCTTCGACCTCGCGTTCACCGCGGCGTACTTCGACCACGGCGGGCTGTACGCGTACGGGCGCCAGCCGCAGAGCGTCCTCTGGAACCTGCAGCGCCTCGCCGAGGCGCTCGGGGAGCTGGCACCGCTCGAGGTGCTGCTGCGCGCGCTCGCCGACTTCGGCCCCGACTTCCACGCGCGCTGGCGCGAGTGCACGCTCGGACGCCTCGGCCTCGTGCCGCACGGCGACGAGCGCGACGCCGAGCTCATGTCGCTCCTGCGCGCGTTCCTCGAGGAGAGCCGGGTCGGCTACGACCAGCTCTTCTTCGACTGGTACGGCGGCGCCGCGAGCGCCGCGCGCGCCGCGGCGAGCCCGGAGGCCGAGAAGTACGCCGCGCCGGCGTTCGCGCCGCTCCGCGCGGCGCTCGAAGCGTACGAGCCCGACCCCGCGGCCGTCGAGCGACTCGCGTCGCCGTACTTCCAGGGCCGGCGGCCGTGCACCCTGCTGATCGACGAAATCGAGCACATCTGGGCCGCCATCGCCGAGCGCAACGACTGGTCGCCGCTGGAGCGGAAGATCGCCGACATCCGCGACATGGGCGCGCTGCTCGCCTCCGACTCGCGCCGCGCCGCGGTCACTCGAAACGCGCCGTCCAGGCCTGGTACAGCGGGCTGAAGTCGGGCGGCTGGCCCTCGAACACCACGGCGCCCGCCGGGACCGAGATCCAGCGCTGGCGGCTCCGCGTCCAGAGGTGTCCGACGGGCTCGAGCCAGCGCGTGTCGTCGAGCGTCCCGGGCTTGACGTTCACGATCGCGGGGTTCCGCTCCGGCATGTGGAAGAGGCGCGTGCCGCAGGTCGGGCAGAACGCGCACCGGACGACGCGTCCACTGTCGCCCGCGCGCTGCCAGAGCGCGGGCTCGCCGCGCGTGACCGCGAACCCGCTCCGCGGGACCGGCATCGACATCCCGAAAGCCGACGACGATTGACGCTGGCATTCCGTGCAGTGGCACGCGTAGAGCGTGATGGGCGCTTCCGCGATCTCGTAGCGCACCGCGCCGCACTGGCAGCCGCCCGCGAGCGGGAGGGGAATCCTCGTCCGTTCCATGTCGTCGCCGCCTTCCGTCGTCCGATCCGACCGGGCAGCATGGGGTGATCGCGATGGACGAGCAAGCGAACGATTACTGGTCGCGCGTCGCGCGCCGGTACGACGACGTCGCCGACCTGCAGATCGGCCCGGCGACCCGTGGGCTCGTGCGCGAGCGCCTGGCGAAGGAAGGCTGGCTCGGCGACGTCGTCGAGCTCGGCTGCGGGAGCGGCTTCTACACGCCCGTTCTCGCTGCACACGCCGATCGCGTGCTCGCGACCGATTCGTCGCCCGGAATGGTGGATCTCGCGCGCGAGCGCGTCGCGTCGGACCGCGTGCGCTTCCAGGTCGAGGACTGCGAGAAGACGTCGCTGCCGGACGGCTCGTTCGACACCGCGTTCATGGCGCTCGTGATCCACTTCACCGACGCGGCCCGGGCGCTCGCCGAGATGCGCCGCATCCTGAAGCCGGGTGGGACGCTGATCCTCGCGAACCTCGACTTCCTCGCTCTCCGCGGCTTCGATCGCGTTCGGTGCTTCGCCCGGATCACCTACCGCGGCATCATCGGCTACCGGACGGGCCCACCGCCGCGCGGGCTGAGCGGCGTGCTGGACGAGGAGCGTCTGCGGGAGCTCCTCGCGCGCTCGGGCTTCGAGGTCGCGACCGTCGAGACGTTTCGCGACCCCGCGCGCTCGTCCTACATCCCGGTCCAGTACGTGAAGGCCGTGCGCGCGGCGTGATTCACGCCCGGGGCCGCGCTGCGGCCGGCGCCGCCGGGCCACTCGCCGAGGGGTACGCGGCCTCGACCCACGCCTTCATGCCGCCGTCGAGCGCGACCGTGCGCGTGTAGCCCATCGAGCGCAGCGTCGCGGCGGCGAGCGTCGAGACCTTGCCGAGCTCGCAGTAGACGACGATGCGCACCGTCGGATCGGGCAGCACCGAGTCCACGCGCAGCTCGATCTGCCCGCGCGGCAGGTGGAGCGCGCCCGGAAGGTGGGCGCGCTCGAACGCGTCGCGCTCGCGGACGTCGAGCACGACGACGTCCGGGTCGCCGCGCTCGATGCGGCGGCGCACCTCGTCCATCCCCATGAACGGCACCTCGCGCGCGGCCTCCGCGATGAGCTGCTGGACGGTCTTGCCGCCGGTGCGGTTGGTGCGAAGCGCTTCCGTCAGGTGCTCCGGCATCGCGATGTCGAGCCCGCGCATGAGGGCGACGAACGCGTCGCGCTCGCTCTTCGCGAGGCGCGGGTTCGACGCCTTCTCGGCGCCGATCGTCGTCGACGAGCGCTGCTTGTAGTCGTGCGCCGGGAAGACGACGAGCCCGTCGTCGAGGAGGAGGAGCTTCCCGAAGAGGCTCTCGTGCAGCGCCTCCGGGTCGCCCGTCGGCAGGTCGGTCCGGCCGGTCGCGCCGATGAGCAGCGTGTCGCCGGTCAGGACGCGATCCGGGAGGACGAGGCACATCGAGTCCTCGGTGTGGCCGGGCGTGTGCAGCACGCCGACCCGGAGGTCGCCGATCGCGAGGCTCTCGCCGTCGTCGACGCGGAAGTCGGCGAACGGCGCCGCCGCGGCGCGATGCATGACGATGTGCGCGCGCAGCTCGTGCGCGAGCTCGCGCGCCGCCGAGAAGTGGTCGGCGTGGGTGTGCGTCTCGATCACGTAGCGGATGCGGACGCCCTTCTCGCGCGCGAGCGCGAGATAGCGGTCGAGCTGGTCGAGCGCGGGGTCGACGATCGCGCCGGCGCAGCTCCGCTCGCAGCCGATGACGTACGAGAGGCAGCCGCCGGACCGGACCTGCTCGAAGTGCACGGCGTCCAGTCGTACGGGCGACGGCCGTGCGCTGTCAATCCGCGGGCGACCTGGGCGCGGTCCTTCGCGCCTGTGGACCGGTCGCGACCGCTCA